>NZ_SMAN01000004.1 GCF_004342905.1 Melghiribacillus thermohalophilus
AAAAGAAATTAAATAACCTGAGTCCTTATGAATATAGGACTCAGGCTGCATAAGTGTGCTTTTTTATTCCTGTCTACTTGACAGGGGTCACTTCAAATCAGGGTGTCTATTTTTTTGTATTATTTATTTTTAAACGGTGCCCCTCTATCCTAATAAAAAGATTCTAAAAGAATATACACGATTTTTTTAAGTTCTGGAAAGGCTGTCAAAAAACATATAGGTATTTTGCTCTATCACAAGGAATTTCCTCAATCCATGTCAAATCATGTAATATAGTAGGTGATATGCTTGAAATAGATTTGAACTATATAACGGTTGACTATTACCTATGCCCTGGCATGCTAGAACATATCCCTGGAGGATCCATAAAACTATGAAATATTTCAAAATGATTGCACTGATTGTGTGCTGGCTATTTCTGCTGGACATGACTGTTCTGGCCCAACCAGCCCGGGACAGTATGATTAAAGCTGAAAAAGGGTTCTTGAATCTCGAATCCCATGATTTTGATCAAAATGAAATCATTCTGTTAAATGGGGAGTGGGAGTTTTACTGGGAAGAATTTTTGTTCCCTGAGGATTTTCTTACTCCGTCAGGGAAACAGAGGGATTCCGGAAATACTGATTATATTCATGTTCCTGTCGACTGGCAGTTTCATAAACAGGATGGACAAACCCTTCCCAGAGAAGGGTATGCAACCTATCGACTAGTGATCCAGCTCGCGAAAGAAGAAGTGGGGGAAATGAAGGCTATTTATATGCCAGAGGTGGCTACCGCGTACTCGTTATGGATCAATGGTGAACGGAAATTATCCAGTGGCCAGATTGGAACGAACAGAGATGAAATGATTCCTAAAAATGTTCCACAGGTTGTCTATTTTCAGCCTGACTCAGAGCAGGTTGAACTGGTCATTCAAGTTTCCGACTTTTATCAGCGAAAATCCGGGTTATGGGATTCCATCCGTTTGGGAGAACCTGAAGGAATTGCTTTGTTCAGAGAGAGAAGAGTAGCGGTTGAATTAATCGTTGCTGGAAGTTTAGTTGTCATGGGGCTTTATCATATCAGTTTGTTTTTGTTTAGAAGAAAAGAACGGGCATCACTCTTTTTCGGGGCAGTCTGTGTTTCCGTTGCATTTCGAAAACTGTTGCTTGGAGAAATGCTGCTTATCCGTTTCTTCCCGGATATCCCCTGGGAGCTATCTGCCAAGATGGAGTATCTGGGGGCAATCCTCGGCATTCTCTTCTTTGTATTGTTCGTGTACACACAGTACCCCGAAGACATGAGCCGGCCGGTGAAACATCTATTTGTCTGGATCGAAGGTTTAATCGCTATTTTTGTTTTATTAACCCCTGCAAGAATATACACAACATTTATTGTTCCCATACAGGTCACAGCATTATTGATTTTTGTTTATTTAGTCGTTGTATATATGAAGGCTCTGAAGAATAAACGAAATGGGGCCTTGCTGAATGGAGTTGCCATGATTTTTTTCTTTGTGATGACTTTAAACGATGTACTGTATTACAATCATTTGACCCATACAGGTGAAACGGTATCATTTGGAATCCTGTTCTTTTTACTCGTACATTCTCTGAATCTGTCAGCTAAATTTTCCCGGGCATTTTCCAAAATTGAGGTTTTATCCGGTCATTTGCAAAAGTTAAATCTGTCACTGGAACAGCAGGTGAAGGATCGAACCAGGGAATTAGAAAACTCAAACCGGCAATTGCAGCAAGCCAATCTTAAATTACAGGAAATGGACCATTCCCGGCGGCGGTTATTGACGAATATTGCCCACGAGCTCGGAACCCCTTTAAGTTCTATTCAGGGGTAATTGAAAGGAATGATAGATGGAGTTGTGGATAAGAATGAGCCAAAATATTTTCGGCTTGTCTATGATAAAACATTACATTTATCCCGTATGATGCAGGACTTAAGGGACTTAACCAAAATGGAGAGCAGGCAAATCAAATTTGATTTCCAAAAACAACATATTCGCAGGCTAATCAACGTGCTTTATGAAAGACATCAGGTGAGTTCGGATATATCAACGGTCCGATTCCGTTTTCTCGATTATACTCCGGGAGAAAAGGATTTAGTCGTGAAGGTAGATTCGATACGGATTGAGCAGGTATATATGAACTTGATTCACAATGCGGTCAAACACTTGAAAGAAAACGGGGAAATTATGATTGAGCTTGACCTTGCAAACGTAAAGTCCAATACAATAACCGACAATCATCAGGACGAAAAGCTGTTCCAGCAACCGGATAGGGAGCATGTCGTTATTCGTGTTAGGGACAACGGTGAAGGAATTCCTTCCGAAAATTTGCCCTATATATTCGAACGTTTTTATAAAGGAAGGCGGTCCACAAGCAGACAACAGTCAGGAAGCGGTCTGGGCCTTGCCATTTCCAGGGAGATCATCGAACGCCACAATGGCACAATTGGTGTGAGCAGTCAGGAAGGGGAAGGGTCTACGTTTTATTTCACTTTACCTTTATGCGACGAATAGGATTTCGTGAAATGCAAAATTTGGGGGGAAAAATCATGCAACCAAAAGTTCTGATTGTTGAAGATGATCAAAGCATTCGGGAACTGGTCAGTTTATATTTGGAAAACAGCGGGTATGATCCCTGTCAGGCCGGGGATGGTGACGAGGCACGCAAGATTCTGGTTGAAACACATATTCATCTCGCTATACTCGATATTGTGCTTCCGGATACAGAGGGATGGGAGATCTGCCGGGAAATCCGCAGGACAACTCCGGAAATGCCTGTGATCTTTTTAAGCTGCAAAGACGAAAGTGACGACATTATTCATGGTCATGATCTTGGTGCAGATGATTTGTTACCAAACCGTTTGATCCCCGGATTTTAATGGCAAAGGTAAATGCCCAGTTGCGCCGCCGTGAACAATATGCGCAAATAAATATAGACTTTCCATCCACAAAGGAAACCAGTGAATCTGATCAGCAACTGCTGGAAGATTTGACCCCTTATGAAAAACAGATGCTTCGTCTCATCGCACAGGGGCTGAGCAACAAGCAAATTGCCGAACGTTTAAACTATTCCCTGGGGACAGTTAAAGTGTACAACAATCGAATTTATTCAAAACTGAATGTAAACAATCGGTATGAAGCAATATTGAAGGCAAGTCTCTTACATCAATTGGATTAATAAGTCGAAAAGAATATCGATAGGAACCTATCAGTCATCTTCATGGCTGATATTTTTTTGTTCCGTATTTGATCACTTCTTTGCCACCCACTTGAGTTGCTTCGCCCACGCTGTACGGGTGGCGCGCTCCTCGGAACCACTCTTTTCTTATATCCAATTTTTTATGGGGACGGATAAAAAAAGTTAACCAAAGTTAATCGTTTTTTATGGGGCTTACTGGTACCCTGTAGTGATGAAAAGAATAGAAGGAGGAAAAAGAATGGAAAAACCTGCAAGCTTAAGAATAGCTATCATCGCACTCATCGCACTGGCCATCATCCTCATGTTGCAATATCCTCAAATGGAGCAGGCAGATGCTGATGGAACTTACACATGGACTGACAACGGAGATGGAACGGTCACGATTACAGATTATTCAGGTACAGACACCGATATTGTGATCCCGGATGAACTGGATGGAAAACCGGTAACGGAAATCGGCAACGACGCTTTTAGGTATATGGGTATAACCAGTGTGGTTATACCAGAAACGGTAACGAAAATTGGCGAACAGGCATTTGCCTATAATTCGTTAACCGAAATCACGATTCCGCCAAATTTAACCGATATCGGGCTTGGTGCATTTCATGATAACTCATTAACAGATGTACATTTACCAGATAGCATTACGAATATTGGTGTAATTGCTTTTGGTATGAACAATTTGACTGAGGTTACGCTGCCGAATAATGAAACAACGGTTGGAGGGCATGCATTTAGTGCCAACTCATTGACCCGTATCATCATTCCAAATCCGAATATCACTTTAGGAGAAGGCGTATTTGAAGATCAAATCGAAGATGGAGAAGTTCCTATCAATTCGGAAGATATCATCATTTATGGTTTTGAAGGTTCAGATGCAGCGGATTATGCGGATGGGTATTTCCATCCATTTGTTCCCCTGGATTCGTCCCCTGATGTTAGCATTTTATTCAATGAAACAGATGTCGGAGGACAAACAGTTTCTGTTGATTATCAATCAGCGGAAGAGTTAAAAGCTGTCTATCATCACGAAATAGCGTCTATCACAGATGTCATCTGGACTGTAAATGATGAAACGATTCCAGGAGATTCTCTGTCGCTTGAACCGTATACGACAACGGTGGGGGAGACAACCATTCGTCTCACAGTTGAAACAGAATACGGTGGACAAACGAGTAAAGAAGTGATCATAGATGTCCAGCCTCCTCCACTACCAGCAAGCCCAGAGCTGACAGTCGAAAGCCGCACAGAAACTGACATTTCGCTACAATGGGGTTTTGTTCCTTATGCGGATGAATACATTCTGAAACGTGATGGAGAAGAAATTTATAGAGGGACAGGCTTATCCTATGAAGACCGTCATCTGAGTCCGGGTACATCATACACGTACACCGTTCATGCCGTCAATATGAGTGGAACTGGGGAAGGAAGTACGATTACGGCTGAAACGGAAAAATCATCCAATACAAGATTAAAAGACTTAACGATCAGCGGCGTGCCGGACCTTGATTTTGATCCTGAGCAGGATGAGTATCAGATCCGTGTTGCCCATGATGTAGAATATGTAACCATCACTCCCAGTATGGAAGATGAAGGAGCTACGGTGATTGTTCAAGGAGATGAGATAGACAAGGGAGATTCAATCAAAGTCTTTTTGGACGAAGGAAAAGACCACACCATAGAAATACAGGTCGTGGCTCAGGATGGAACCGAACAAAACTATACATTGAATGTAACTCGACTTTCATCGGATATTCTCGTAAAGCCAACTTTAGATGAACAGATGTACACAGTGAAAAATGAAGACGTCTTTCTTCTCGGTCAGGCTGGAACGTTCTTGATCGATCTAACCCATGTAACCGATGATGTTGCTGCGATTTATTTGAGCAAAGAACAGCTGGCTTACCTGATTGAACAGGGAGCGGTTATACAGGTGCAACGGGAAGATGTAATCTTGAATATTCCTTCGGTGAATGTTGATGCAAACCAGGATTTAATCATTTCCCTGAGACGCTTGAACGAAAATGTGGAAGATATGTCATCGCTGAATCTTTCCAGGAGTGCTGTATATACGTTTCAATTAAAACAGGGTGAGGAATTTGTAAGGGAGTTTTCTGAGCCTGTTGAACTCCAATTTGCAGTCAGTGCTTCTGAAAAAGATGTCGAACATCTGAACATCTATTACTGGAATGATAGAACAAAAGAATGGGAACTGATAGGCGGCCGTTACAACGAAGGCTTCATTCAGGCATTGACCGATCACTTCAGTACGTTTACGGTCTTTGATTCAACGGAATTAATGGCTTCCAATGATCAAGATGATGATCAGGGAGAGACAGAAACCGCTGAAAACAAGGATCGACAGAGTAGTGGAATCTTGCCTGAAACAGGAACCCAGATGTATCAATGGCTCATTGGAGGTCTTCTGTTCATCATTGCTGGAACATTTTTTATCCTGAGGCGACCTTCCTATAAAAATCAATAGATCACCATCCGCAAAGCTGTTTGAGCAACTGTTGTTCAAACAGCTTTTTGCGGTTTCTTAAAGAGCAAGATAGACATGGAAACAGAAAAGCCGGAATCCCCTGTATTGCCCAGAGCTTCCGGGGAGCAGCTGAACATCCTTTCCCCTCGTTTGAAGGACGGGATCAGTCCCCATTGTCGATGCTCTTTTTTCGGAACAAAAGAAAAATCCGATCTCATTCATGTGAGGATTGACTATCGGTTCGGATATGTTATGAACTTATGAAGTTTTGTTCAATAAACATGAAACAGTAACAATCTGGATTAATCAACCGGATTGGCATAGATAAAATATCTTTCTTCTGTATCACTAAATGAATAAAAAGGATAGCAGGTCATTAACACTAACGTTTCCTGATCCATGGGACCTATTCGATCTATTTCTGTTTCATGACCAATATCGCTGTACTCCATCTCGTATTCGAAAGAACCATAGGGCAAATGTAAAATGATCCGATCGCCTTCCTGGATATCTCCGACTTTAAGAAAAGCTGTGTCGTTATGCCCGGCTAAAAAAATCTGGTTTCCTTCCCCTGGAAGCCAGGTGTCCGGTTCATGTCCTACTCCATATTTTAGCTGTTCCTCTCCTGTTCCTTCAACAATCGGGAGTTTTAAACCGATATCAGGTATTTCAATCGTAGCAAAAATTTCCCCGACCTCTGGATTGCTGTCTGTTCTGAACATGTCTGCTTTCTCTTCTGCAGAGGCATTCATATGGTCCTCGTTACGAAACTGAGTGATATAACGTTCTGCCTGTTTGAGCTGTTTTTGGCTTCCTGAGTAATAGTCAAACATGGAATAACCAGCGTATATCAAAAAAGTCAGGCCCATTATGATGAACAAGATTCCAATTTTTTTAAGCATATCAAACGCCCCGT
Source organism: Melghiribacillus thermohalophilus (assembly GCF_004342905.1). Classification (GTDB taxonomy): domain Bacteria; phylum Bacillota; class Bacilli; order Bacillales; family Alkalibacillaceae; genus Melghiribacillus; species Melghiribacillus thermohalophilus. Next base: position 6,602 of record NZ_SMAN01000004.1, read on the forward strand.
TTATCAATCGTTTCATCCCCATAATAGTCTAAATGTTCTTTTAAAGCAAATAGATATCAAGAAGGCCAGTCCTTACATGATTTGAATGATTGTAAAAGGAATGGTGATGAAATGACTGCCCATGTGACGGATTTCATGACGGTTTCTCCCCATAAAGTGACTGTATATGACCTAGTTACCGATCAACCGGTTTTATACAATTGAAGTTTGATTTTACCAGTTGCTGATGAGTGAATGACCAGTTCTTGAAAAATGATATTGTGTCATGTAAGAAATATTGAAATAAGGGAGAGGCATGAATGAAAAAAGGAAAAGGTTTACATATGTTTATAGTGTTGGTGCTCTTATATAGTCTGATAGCCGGACAGGTTCCAATGATTTTTGTCAATGCGGAGGAATCAACTTGTATCCCTATTCAGACAGCTGATGATTTCAATCAAATCCGTCATGATCTTACAGGAGATTATTGTTTGACAGAGGATATTGACCTGAGTACATACATCAACTGGGAACCTATTTCTCAGTTTAAAGGAACACTGGATGGTCAGGGACATACGATATCGAATCTGACCATTAACCGACCGGATACCGTTTATGTAGGGTTATTCAGTATCATAAGAAATTTCGACGAAGAGGTGGCTGTAAAAAACCTAAATTTTGAAAACGTGAATATATTGGGGAATTATGGTGCTGGTGCTCTTGCGGGATTTATTGAAACAAGTTCCATTAAAAATGTCCATGTTTTATCTGGACAGGTTGAAACAGAAGATGGCGCCGCTGGCGGTTTGATCGGTTGGATTTCTAACAGTAGTGTAGTAGAAGACTCTTCATCGGATGCCATTGTTCAAGGAAAAGGCAAACATGTAGGCGGTTTGATTGGTAGAAATTCTTCTGGTAATGGTACAAAAGCGTTGATTAAACATTCTCATGCAACCGGGAATGTAACAGGTAACAGTCCCTATGTAGGCGGGTTAATGGGGTCATTAAACTATGGTGAAGTTGTCCATTCATACGCAACTGGAAAGGTAACGGGTGATGACATTTATGTAGGTGGCTTGATCGGCAGAACCTATGGGGGAGAAGTAATGAACTCCCATGCAGAAGGGAATGTATGGGGCGCTAATGCAGGCGGCTTAATTGGTTCAGTGATGGATGGCACTCTAGTGGATACAACGTTTGCCACAGGAGATGTATCCGTGGAACGATCTATGCAGGTGGTCTGGTAGGTTCCATCCAGAATGGCGGGGGTACCATACGAAATTCTTATTCGGAAGGCGTAGTCGATACAGGGGACAGTTCAGACTCAACTGTAGCTGGTGGAATTGTCGGTGCCATTTACGATGACGGTGGAGTAGTTGAAAACAACTATGCCCTGGGCAAAGTCAGAGCGGTGAATTATGCTGCAGGCATTGTCGGTCAAACGATGGGCGGTCTATTCAGATCCTGTAAAGGAAAGTATCTGCTTTCATCTGTCTTCGGACTTCAGAGAATGACATTCATCATTGACATTTATTTTTCATTATGTTATCTTCAAACTAACTTGTAATACAAAATAGATGCTTTATTTTTTGGCCAACTATATTGTATAACAAGTCAGTGAGAAAAGGAGAGGGTAGTTTGTCGACCAGTCAGATGTTAAAAGGTATTTTAGAGGGCTGTCTGTTATCAATCATTTCAAAAGGCGAGACATACGGCTATGAAATGATGGAAAAGTTGAATGAATACGGTTTAACGATGGTTCGAGAAGGGAGTATTTATCCCGTGCTCCTGCGTCTAAAAAAAGAAGGATTTGTTTCTACAGTCAGAAAACAAGTACCTTCTGGCGGACCTAAACGAAAATATTACCGTCTGACGGAGAAGGGATATGAAGAACTGGAGGAGTTTAAAAGACGCTGGTCTGTCATCTCCAGCGGAGTAAATCAACTAATAGAGGAGGATGACACAAATGAAACTGTCTAAAAAGAGCCAAACGTTTTTGGAAGATCTTCGTCTGTACCTGGTAGCCAGCGGAAAAGATGAACGGGAAATTGAAGACATCGTATCTGAACTGGAGGATCATCTGTACGAAGCAGAAAAGGATGGAAAAGATGTAGATCATTTGATTGGAAAAAGCCCTAAAGAATATATGGAACAAATAGCAGGTGAGATGTCTTTTGATAAAAAAGGATGGCTGAAATATATACCGGTGCTGATACTCGGGGTTTACGCGTATATTTTGCTCGGGGAAGCGATTCGTGGAGGGGTACAGTATTCTCTGCTGAAAATCGCAGGTGATTTCTTCATTATCATCATTTCTTTGCTGCTGTTTTCCGGTGTTGCAAAATATATCGCCAGTCACAGACTGTCTAAGTTCAAAGAAGGTATGTTGTTCGCTTTATTAGGCATCATGCCGATCAGTTTATTTGTAGGAGTCATTTTCCTGGATCATGCCATTGATTCACCGGAGATTATCTTTAATCAAACTGGAAATATCTTGACGGTTGTGTTGTGTATCGGACTGTTCATCGGTATGGCCCTCTGGAGCAAAACATGGGTACCGATCATCATTCCAGCCATCTTATACTTACCTGAAGGTTTACTTGGACTTACAGATTTAAGATTAGAGACAAGATTAATCACTCAAAACATCCTTGTGTTCAGCGGGTTAATTATATTTTTCTTCATCATCTTTAAGAAGGAAAGGAAAGAGGGGTGACAGACGGAAGGCTTTTTTAGATGTTATTGGCGGGAATGCTTAGAACTGTTTAATCCATTCATTAGAAATTTTTTGAAACCATTTTTGGTTCGTTGCGTATGAAAGAATGACTGCTTAATAGGGAGGGAGATTATTGAGTCAAATCGCACTAGAATTAAAAGATGTACAGAAAACCATTAATAAGAAAGAAATTATTAAAGGAGTTAGTTTGACTGTCAGACAGGGAGAAGTGTATGGTTTTATAGGACCAAATGGTGCCGGGAAAACAACGACGATTCGCATGATTGTTGGACTTATGAAACCGACAGGTGGAGATATCAAAATATTAGGGAAAAGCATACAGCATGATTACAAAGAAGCTGCTCAAAACGTCGGAGCCATTGTTGAAAACCCTGAACTGTATCCCTTTATGACAGGCATGCAAAATTTAAAGCATTTTGCAAGAATGTATCAGGGCATTACCAGAGAGCGTATCGAAGAGGTCGTGTCCCTGGTTGGCCTGGAAAAAGCCATTCACACGAAAGTCCGAAAGTATTCCCTTGGAATGCGTCAAAGACTGGGCATTGCGCAGGCCATTCTCCATAAGCCAAAAGTATTGATCCTGGATGAACCGACAAATGGACTTGATCCTGCTGGAATGAGAGAAGTTCGGGAATACATACGGAGACTTGCAGATGAAGAGCAGGTGGCTGTCGTCATTTCCAGTCACTTGCTTTCGGAAATTGAATTAATCTGTGACCGGATTGGAATCATTAAACACGGTGAAATCATTACTGAGCGCTATGTGAATGAGGACGATTCGGATGCCGTGGAAAAGAAAATCAAAGTCGTGATCGATGTAAACGAACCAGAGGATGCGATGAATGTATTAAAAAGTATGGAAGTGGATGTAGTACAGGAAGGCAAACAGCTTATTGTCCAGCTGCAGCGTGAAGAAATTCCACCCGTTGTCAAAACGCTGGTAGAACACCATATATCCATTTATGGCGTAACAGGCATCAAAGCAACTCTTGAGGAACAGTTCCTTGAATTGACGGGAGGGAATGTCATTGAGTGAATATTTTAAACTACTATATAACGAACTATTTAAAATCTACGTCCGTAAGTCAACCTGGGCTATGTATGCCGTTTTGACGCTTCTCATTATTGCTCCGGCAGTGCTGATTCTTTCATTTGACGATATGCAAAAGGAGTATACAGATAACTGGCGTGAAGAATTGCAGAAGGAAAATGAAGAGTATCAGAAAGATATGGCTGAAATGGAAGAATCTCCTGGAGACTTCGTGGAGGAATACAATTCACAAACGATTGCGAAAAATAACTACTATCTAGAAAATGACATTAAGCCGCTGAACTATGGTGCCTGGACCTTTACCCTTGAAAACGCGGGTCTTGTTTCTGTTGTCAGTTTATTGACCATTATTATTGGGGCAGGCATTATTTCAAACGAATACAGGTGGGGAACAATTAAGCTGCTGCTCATTCGACCGATTTCCCGCACGAAAATTTTGTTGAGTAAACTGACCAGTGTCTTTCTGTTTGCCCTTTGCACCATGATCTTTTTATTTTTGATATCACTCTTAACGGGGGCCATTTTCTTTGGTTTTGAAGGAATGAATCCTTATTACGTGGTTCAAACAGCTGAAGGGTTTGAACATGTGCGAATCGTAAATGAAATCTTTTCTGAGTACGGATATAAAGTGGTAAATTTAGTGATGATGACGACTCTGGCGTTTATGATTTCGACTATTTTCAAAAATAGCTCCCTGGCTATCGGCATTGGAATCTTCCTGCTTCTTGGTGGGAATATGGTTGTCGGTATTTTCTCCCAATATGAGTGGGCAAAGTACATTCTGTTTGCCAATATAGATTTAAAACAATATGAAACAGGAAACGTATGGATTGAAGGAATGACTCTAGGATTTTCGATTACGATGCTGATGATCTATTTTGTCGTCTTTGTCGTGCTTTCCTGGCTGGTGTTCAATAAACGGGATGTAGCGGGACATTAAGCAACCATTACTGTTCCAGAAATCGACATGATTTCTGGAACAGTTTTTTTCTAGATTCTGCATTTGCTCAGCTACAATTCTCGTCATCTCATCAGATCGAATAGGCCTGACAGGTGTGCATGTCTTCAGATAAACGAAGCACGTGCAGAAGTATTCACCATCACCAAGAGATTCCTACAGCAAAAAAAGAAATGCCATTCCCATTGCTTTGTTTTTCGTTATTATAATAATATAGATATTATAGGACGTAATACCTAATCATCTTATGATATGTTTCTAGCAAGAGGTGAAGATGTGAATCATAAAAGATTTAGACTTAAGTTGTTGTTAACGATGATTGTCTTTTCTGTCTTGACTGTTGCCATCATCGCACTCATTGATTACACTAGAGTGATTCAACAGACGGTAAAAAACAACGAGAATCAGCTGGAGCAGATTCTGGATACGATCAAATATGCTTTAAGCATTACGGAGAAAGCTTATTATTATTTTGATGAAGAAGCAGCTTCCGAAATGAAAGCAAATACTCATCAGTTGATCGAAATATACGAAAGCAATCCTGATTTTGATAAGTGGAATTTTGAAGAATTAAAGAAATTCATGGATGACATGGATATTTATATCATCAATGAACATAATGTGATCACTCACAGCAGTTTTAAACAGGACATTGGCCTTGATTTTCAAAAATGCTGTTCAAAACTGGCGAAAGTTTTAGATGAAAGAAGGAAATCAGGTGAATTTTACCATGATGGAATAGACATTGAGCAGGCTACGGGACAGATTAAAAAATATAGTTATATGGCTACACCTGACCGTAAATATATTATTCAGCTCGGCTACAATCTTCAAGGCGGGGAAATTTTTAAGCAATTTAATTATTTAGACGTTGCTTCTGAAATTGAAAAGAAGTATTCAATGATTAATAAAATTAATGTGTTAAACTTTGGCGGTCTTTATTTAGGCACATCGGATGAAACCTTAAAACTTGACCGGAGAAACCGTGAAGCATTCGAACAGGTTCTAGAGACAAAGGAAACACAGGAAGTGAAGGGGATGTGGAATGGGGAACCCGTTACATATCGATACATCTACTATTATTCGGAATATGACCCGGGCACCTCTAAAGAAAAAGTCATTGAGATGGTCTACAATGATACGGAATTGCAGGTTATGCTCAACGAATTGAAACGTACGTATCTCATACAATTTTTATTGTCGGTCAGTATTGCCATGATCATTTCCTTTATTATTTCCAGATGGGTAGCACGCCCTATGCATTTAGCTTTCCATGACAGTTTGACCGGTGCAAAAAACCGTGCAGCTTTTGATGAGTTTTGCCAGTCGACTGTGTTTGAACAGGGTGTGACAGCCTTTTTGATGCTGGATATTGACCATTTTAAATCAGTCAATGATGTACTTGGGCACGACCGGGGAGATGAGTTGTTACAAGGAATTTCAAACGTGATCATGAAAGTGCTCCGTAAACGAGATACGTTATTCAGATATGGCGGTGATGAATTTTTAATTGTTATGGAAGGAACCACGAAGCAAGAGGCAGAGCATGTGGCCGGCCGAATGATCCAAATGATTCGTGAAGAAATGAATCAATTTCAAGATGTGAGAAAGTTAGATGTCTCTGCAAGCATCGGCATTTCATTTGCACCTGAACATGGCCAGGAAGCTAAAGAATTATACAAAAAAGCCGATCATGCTTTATATGTATCGAAAGAAAAAGGGAAGAACCAGTACCAGATTTATCGTGAGGAATAACCATTTTTATAAGGTAAAAGCTCACGAATGACAAGACAGTAATTGGTGAGCTTTTATCATGAAATGAGTCCGGGGGTATTTACCAGGCACTTGGAAAGCCAAAGCAGGCCCTTATGCTTTCTCTGTCCAGGCAAATACTAATGCTGATTCCGCTGGCTCACTCTCCCCCATTTTTTATGGAGTAATGGGCATGGATGGCCTTTCCAATAACTGATGCATTCTCGTTCGTATTCGCAGTTTTTCTGCTTTACAAAGACCGGGAAACATTTTTGATAAAAGGAGAAACAGAGAACCAGGAAAATCAAGCCGGGTGCCGGCTCCAAATGAGCCATAAAATAGAATGAACCCGATTGGAAGCCATTTTTATATTGGAAATCAAGAAAAGATCAGAATGGATAGTATACGTGTTGAAGAGGTTCGTATTAAGACATTTTCCAGGCTTGTCAGTCAGTTGGAGTCTGACTATTTATGAACACCGCTGAAAAACAGCAAAAAACCCTGAAACCTTGTGACAGGAATTTCAGGGTTTTTAAATAACCAATGTTATTAACGAGAGTAGAATTCAACAACGAGCGCTTCGTTGATTTCAGATGGCAACTCTGAGCGTTCAGGATAACGGTTGAAGGTCCCTTCCAGTTTTTCCTCATCAAAAGAAAGGTACTCTGGAACAAAGTTGTTTACTTCTACAGCTTCCTTAATCACATCAAGATTACGGGATTTTTCACGAACGCCGATTGTCTGCCCGGGTTTTACGCGGTAAGATGGAATGTCTACACGGCTTCCATCTACTGTGATGTGACCATGGTTAACAAGCTGACGTGCCTGACGGCGTGTACGTGCTAAACCAAGGCGATATACTAAGTTATCCAGGCGAGATTCAAGGAGAATTAAGAAGTTTTCACCATGAACCCCTTTCATTTTGCCTGCATCTTCAAAGATGCGGCGGAATTGACGTTCGTTAATTCCGTACATAAAACGCAGCTTTTGTTTTTCTTGAAGCTGAAGACCATATTCAGAAAGTTTTCTTCTCTGGTTTGGACCATGTTGTCCCGGTGGATAAGGACGTCTTTCCAATTCTTTCCCTGTACCGCTCAAAGAAATGCCATAACGACGGGATTTTTTCCAAACTGGACCCCTATAACGGGCCATTGGCATTTCCTCCTTTATTGTCAGATTTGCATAAAATAAAAACAGCGTGTCCCTTTCACGATGCCCATTTTGTTTTCATGTATCTTCGCTCCGGCAGCAGAGAGTTACGGGATACACCTCTTGCATGAGGAACAAAATGGATCCATCGCTGGTCCACATAAGCCGCCTTTTATTTTACACAAAAGCTATTATAGTGATTTTAGTATGATAAGTCAAGTGTTCGAGGGAAAACGGGCATGTGTGATAAATTATTCTTCATTTATTTCCTGTACAAATGTGATAAAATGAAAAAAGTACCAGGCAAGAATTCCTATTTTAATTTTGATTAATCCAGGGTGATGTATAGATGAAAAATAAGGCAGAGCCAAACTTATATATAATGGAACAGTTACGGAACCAATTTTATGAACTGATGACGGTAAAATCCCATATAAACTTTCAGTACTTTGCTCGGGATCTAGCCGGGATTATTCGGGACCTTACAGAAGCAAAAACCTGTGCCATCTACCTGAAAAATGAGTATACAGATACTTATGAGCGGTATGGGAAGGATATATCAGATGAAGAACTGGAAAGCCATGATGTACCTGGAAGTGGGATGCCGGATGAGGGAGTTCATGACCAGCATCAAGAATACCGCCTTCCGCTTCGAATAGAGAATAAAGATTATGGATTTCTTTTGCTCGTTTTTGACAGGGACAAATCGATTGAGGGGTTTCGGAATCTCTTACAGGACATTTCCAGGGAAACGGTTCGTGTCCTTGTACGAATAAAGGGTTTTTTTGCCGTTTTGAATGAAGAGAAAAAATACGAGCAGTTGTACCGGGTTACGTCAAAGTTTCATGCTTCGATCAGGATGGAAGATGTTTTGAATGAAATGATTTTTACACTGGAACAGATTTATCCTGATTTCGAATATCATTTATACTTGTCCCAGGATGATGCCATTCATGAACAATTGCCGATTCGAATCATATCTTTTGATTTAGAGCAGAAAGATCATGCCAGTTCCCGGGCATACCTTACCGGTGAGATCCAGCTGGAGGACAGGAGAGGGGAAAGACAATCCTGCCTGTATGCACCGTTAAAGGGGAAGCAGGGAGTTTATGGAGTACTGGAGATTCTAGCTCCAGAGTCCGTGTTTTTCCCCGAAAAGGACATTGAATTCATTTCTCTGCTGGCCAATACAGCCGGGAATGCACTGGAAAATGCGAGATTATACCAGCAATCCAAAAAGCTAGTTGAAGATCTTCAATTGATTAACCGGACTTCTCAGCGATTAAATATGAATTTAAGCCTGTCTGATACGATCTCATTTATCTCGAAACAGACGCTGGAAAGTTTTAAAGCTGAAGAAGTCGGGGTTTTATTATATGTCAACCATGAATGGAACGATTATGAATTGCAGACAGGTAGCACCGCATATTTTTTCTCTGCAGAAGGAAAGCGGTTTGTTCAATTTTTAAACGGTCGTTTTGAGAAGGAGAAGGATCCTTTATTTATCGGGGATTTTGCAGCCAAATTCCCTGACTATCCTTTTGGGTTTCAGTCGGTTATGGCGATACCGATGATTCAGGATAAAAAGATGATTGGATTAGTGGTCGTGCTCCACAGGAATTCCTATCACTTTTCATTCGAAACGTTCAAACTGTTTCAATCGATTGTGCAGCATTCGGCTCTGACCGTGATCAATTCCATGCTCAAAGAAGAACTGGAACAGCTCGTAAAAACAGATTATTTAACCAAATTATTTTCTCGAAAATATCTAGATGAATCTTTGCATCAGCATATGAAGACAGGTCAAAAAGGCGCGTTTTTAATGATGGATATTGATGATTTTAAGCAGGTAAATGACCAATATGGTCATCATGTGGGGGATCAGATTATCATTCAGGTTGCGGAAGTGATTAAAAACCATATTGCTTATAAAGATGTAGCAGCGCGCTGGGGCGGGGAAGAACTGGCTGTTTACATTCCAGATGCTACACTTGAAGAAGCGCAAGACTTAAGCGAGCGGATTGTCCATGCTGTTGCCGGACAAACCCGTCCGGCAGTAACGGTTTCTTGCGGTGTATCCTACTGGAATAACGGTGAGCAGGATCAAGTAAAAGACGTATTTATTCGCGCTGACCGTGCCCTTTATGCTGCAAAAGAAAGCGGGAAAAATTGTGTCCGAACGCAGTATGATTTGGAGTTATAACGTATGAAAAACACTTATCGTGATTGCCCGGTCATGTATGAAATGGCCGGGCAATTTAATTGTTTAAGGAGCAATCGTTTATGACCTTCCAGGTGCTTTACATCCATCCGTCAAATATAGTGTTCCAGAATTGAAACAAATTGTTCCAGATAGGTTTGATCCAATTCGTCAAAACGGCTTTTTACAGGGCTATCGATGTCGAGCACCCCGTACAGCTGGTTTTCCCTGTAAATAGGGATCACGATTTCTGACTGGGTGGCCGCATCACAGGCAATGTGTCCGGGGAACTGATGAACATCGGCTACCCGCATGGTTTTTTCTTCTTTAATTGCTGCTCCACAAACTCCTTTTCCATAAGGTATCCGGACGCAGGCAGGTAACCCCTGAAATGGGCCCAGTACCAGCTCGCCTTCTTTCCACAGGTAAAACCCCACCCAGTTAACATCGTCCAGAAATTGATTTAAGAGTGCTGAAGCATTTGACAGGTTGGCAATCGTATCTTTCTCATCCTCAATCAAAGCCTTGAGCTGTTTTAAAACCAGCTGATAATTTTCTTCTCTTGAACCGGTATAGTTTACGACATGAAACATGGTATTAACCTCCTATTCATCATTTAGCCTGTAAAACATTGTTGTAATGACGCACGACGTGTCATTATATCTTGAACAATTTGTAAAGGAAAAACCTGTGCGAAAGCGAAATATGATTACAGAGAAAGGAGTGATTCCTTTGAAAGAGCACAGCACGAAACAGAAAGTACAACATGCAGCCAGGGAATTATTTTACCTGAAAGGGTTTCATGGTACCTCCCTGAGGGATATCGCCAAAAAAGCAAACGTCAATGTTTCACTGATCAGCTATTATTTTGATCATAAACAGGGGCTTCTGGAAGCCCTGATGATTCAGTATTATGAACATTATTTAAGAGAAATCGAAGAGGTCCAGCAACAATATAAAGGAAAAAATCCGGTAGAGGCCATCGTCCGACTAGTTGAGGCCATTATACACTATAAACAAAAAAATCATCAATTCACCTGTTTTATCCAGAGGGAACTGACGCTGGACAACATGCTGGTCAGAGAAATGCTCGTAACCTATCTCGCCAGGGAAAGGTATGTAATCGAAAATGCTTTTCTTGATCTTCTGGAGAGCCAGCCTTATAACCAGATGGAGAAAAAATGTTTACTCGTTCAATTTAAAGGAATGTTAAACAGTCCGTATTTTATGCCCCATGAATGGCTGGATTATGTTCGATGGGATGGCAGCCATCAAAGTTTTGTCAATCATTATACAAAGGTGATCCGGCGATGGCTGGAATCTCTGTATGTGGCATAAAAAAGCCTCCAATTGAACTAGATTTTTCCTTTAAAAACCATGTATAATAAATATAGTATATAATATTGTCATTATGAGAAGATTTTTGAAAATATTTAGCAAAAATTGGCCAATACATGGTATCATATTTACAATAGTAGACGATTGGATTTCAGGGGCACAGCTCTGAAGGGAGAAGAGTTAGGAGGCTTTTTATGGAGTACATCATCGGAAGTTTGCTTGTTATCGTTTTATTGATTTTGTATGGTCTTTTAGTACGTAAACGAATTTATGACCGGGTGGATCAATTGGAAGAACATAAAATGGAACTTATGAATCGGAATGTTACCGATGAATTATCTAAAATAAAAGACCTTACGTTATCCGGTGAAACTCAGGCACGTTTTGAAAAATGGAGAACAGAATGGGACAAGATTATTGATCTCAAACTGCCAGATATTGAGGAGGAGCTTTTTGATGCGGAAGAAGCTGCTGACCGCTATCGCTTCCGTACAGCCAAACGGATTTTAAAAGATGTTGAAAGCACATTAGCGGAAATTGAAGCCTCCATTGATCAGATGTTTAAAGAAGTGGAATATTTGCTCGACTCCGAGGAGAACAGCCGCAAAGAAGTGGAAAATCTCCGCCCGAGCATAAAAGATATCAGAAAAAAGCTTTTACAGAACAGGCACTTGTTTGGAAAAGCAGAGGTTGCTTTTGAAGTGGAAGTGGATGAAATCGAAGAAGAATTAACACGGTGCGAAGATCTCACCGAAAATGGTGATTACATAGAAGCGAGTGAACGGATCCAGCTCCTTCATGACCGTATTCACAAGCTGAACAAAGACATTTCCCGTTTTCCTGAGTTATATAAATTATGCAAGCAGGAACTTCCTTCTACACTTGACCGCTTATCTTTCGGTTTAAAAGAAATGAAGGAACAGGGGTTCCGCATCCATAAATATGGTTTTGAGAAAGAGATCCACAAATTTCAGGAGAAACTGATTAAACTAGTTGAACAACTGGAAAAAGCCGAAATCAATGAAGTTGAACACCACATTCAAGAAATGGAAGAACAAACGCAAGAAATGTTTGAACAGCTGGAAAAGGAAGTCTACGCGAAAAAATATGTAGATCATCATTTTCATAAAATTTCTGCTCAATTATCGTCTGAAAAGGAGAAGTGGCAGCAAACGAAAAAAGATGTCACCATTCTGGAAGAGACGTATCATATCGACGACCCTGATTATGAAAAACATGTCAATCTGGAAAAATGGATCGATGAGTTAAGTAAACAGGCAGTAAAGATCAAAAAGGATCTTGAAAATAAGGATGAAACGTATGTCAGTATCCAGGAAAAGATGGAAAGCTGGCTAAAGCAATGGGAAGCGCTTCAAGAAGAACACCAGCAATTTCAGGATCGTTTGAAGTCTCTTCGCAGGGATGAGCTTTCAGCCAGGGAAAAACTTTCAGAAATGAAGAAACAATTGTTGGATGTGAAAAGAAGACTGCAAAAATCAAACATCCCGGGCGTACCTGAATATATTATGACGACGCTTGAACATGCCAGTGATGCCATCGGTAAAACCGATCAGACTCTTCAGGAACACCCCTTGGATATATCAAAGGTGCAACACGCATTGAGCAAAGCAGAAAAGCATGTACATACCACAAAGGAACAAATCGAGGATCTCCTTGAGCAGGCGGAACTGGCCGAATATGTGATTCAATATGCTAACCGGTATCGGAGTCAGTATCCGTACCTTGCTGCCAAATTGGCGGAAGCGGAAAATGCATTCCGAAGTTATGAATATGAAGTTGCCCTCGAGCAGGCAGCAGAAGGACTGGAAGATGTCGAGCCAGGTGCGATCAAGAAATTGGAAGAGATTTTGCAGACCGTTCAGACAAACTAAATAAGGCGGGATGAATTTGCAAAAGTGGATATTCGTACTACTTACTGTATTTACTGTATCAATCTGGTTAGCGGCTGTCTGGCTTTTTTTAACGATAGATGTGTCACCTAAAATGGTTCATTTTCACAGTGAATCCGTTCGCCACTTAAGGTTAGATATTACACAAGAAGATCTTGATCGGATTGCTGAAGTCAGAAGGCTTCAGGAAAAGGTTATCCCGGAAGGAATACCTTCCCGGGACAGCTCCGGCATTACCCATCAGTGGCTCGGATCGGTTACCGAACAAAAGGAAGTATCCATTGATTTTCTCCTTGAGTCTTTAAATATTGAAGTGGACTAGCAGTAGAAACTGTCCCTGTCATTCAGGGACAGTTTTTCTGTCTCTTTTTCCTTTAGATGAAGGTTGGACCAGAAAACGGTTAATTTTCCATAATGGAGTCAACCCGGATGTAAAAGAAAATGGATTTCTAGTCGAAGTCCATTTTGGGCTATATCCATGCTTTTTTGAAAACCTAACACACTTCAGAGAAACGATAAATATTTTTATTTCCACATGAAGTATGATATTATATTTCATTGCAAAATGATAAAAAGGAGTCCAGGCCCATGATTTATTTGGATAACAGCGCAACCACCCGTCCGTATCCAGAAGTTCTGAAAAGTTATCAAAAAGCTGCTTCTCAATATTATGCTAATCCATCTTCCATCCATCATTTTGGTGGAGAGGCCGAGCAGTTACTCAGCCGGGCTCGTAACCAGGCAGCAGCTCTTCTGGACGTGGAAGAAGAAGAAATCATTTTTACATCCGGCGGTACAGAAGGTAACAACTTAGCCATTAAGGGAATTGCCCTTGAACATCAGAATCGGGGAAGACATATTATCACATCACAGATTGAACATCCTTCGGTACTGGAAGCATGTAAAGCGCTGGAGTCAATGGGCTTTGAGGTGACATATATACCAGTGGATCATTATGGAAAAGTGAATCCTGATGATATCCAAAAAGCAATCCGTCCTGATACGATTTTAATTTCCATCATGCATGTCAACAGTGAACTTGGCACGATCCAGCCTATTGACCAAATCGGCATGATTGCCGATCAATATCCAAAATTATTTTTTCATGTGGATCATGTACAGGGACTTGGAAAAGTTCCCTTACATTTAAAAAAGGCTAGAGTAGATTTATGCACGATGTCAGGCCATAAAATTCATGGTCTGAAAGGAACAGGAATACTTTATGTGAGAAAAGGAATAAAGCTTCACCCTTTATTACACGGAGGGGGGCAGGAACGAAATCAGCGTTCCGGCACGGAAAATGTAGCTGGAGCTGTATCGATGGTAAAAGCCATGCGTCTGATTTTTGAAGAACAAAATCAGCAGTTCCATCATCTGAAAAGCTTATCCCGGCAATTAAGAGAGTGTTTAAAACAGGATGAGAGGATCAGGATTAATTCCCCTCAAGATGGAGCCCCTCATATTGTGAATCTATCTGTACCGGGCTTCAAACCGGAAGTCATCATTCATGCCTTAGGCAAAAGAGATATTTATATTTCAACGAAGTCTGCCTGCTCATCAAAGCATGCTGATGAAAGTGCTGTCCTTTCAGCCTGTGGGCTTGATCCTAAATACACAAAATCGGCCCTGCGAATCAGTTTTTCTTATTTAAACACAGATCAGGAAGTCCAGACATTTTGTACAACTTTTCGAGACGTGTTACACGAATTAAAAGAGGTAATGGGGTAGATAATATGCAGTACGATCATATCGTGATCCGATATGGAGAAATGTCGCTAAAAGGAAAAAACAGAAAGCATTTCATCGCACAGCTAAAGGAAAATTTGCAGAAAAAGCTGTTTGAATTTCCAGATGCACAACTGTACAAAACGAGAGACCGAATGTACATTCAATTAAATGGAGAGAACCATGAAAAGGTGATGGAGAGATGCCAGGAGGTTTTTGGCATTCAATCTTTGAGCCTGGCCATCAAGGTCCCAAACGACCTTGATGAAATTAAAAAAGGGTCTTTATACGCCCTTACCGAAAACAAGGAAGCCAGGACGTTTAAAATCACCACCAAACGTCCCAATAAGCAATTTCCCCATGGTTCTCAGGAAATGAATCAGATTCTTGGGGGATATCTGCTGTCAAATTCAGAAGGTTATCAAGTGGATGTACATGAACCAGATGTTGAAATCCGCGTTGAAATTCGCCATGATGCTGCTTATATTACATCGAGGAAAGTTCCAGGTGCAGGAGGATTGCCTGTTGGAACAACCGGGAAAACCCTTCTCCTGTTATCCGGCGGGATTGACAGCCCCGTTGCAGGGTATCTTGCCATGAAGCGGGGCGTATCCCTTGAGGCGATTCATTTTTTTTCACCGCCGTATACAAGCGAGCGGGCTAAACAGAAAGTTCTTGATCTGGCTCAGGTTTTAACGAGGTATGGACATGACATAAAACTGCATATTGTTCCATTTACCAGACTCCAGCAAAAAATTTACCAGTATATTCCAGAAGGTTACGCCATGACTGTTATGAGAAGAATGATGCTTCGGATCGGGGAGGAACTAGCTAAAAAACGCAGCATTTTATCTCTGACAACCGGTGAAAGCCTGGGGCAGGTTGCCAGCCAGACGATGGAAAGCATGAATGTGATTAATGAAGTGACAAATTATCCGATTATACGCCCGCTGGTTGCTATGGATAAACTGGAAATTATTGATATTTCCAAAAAAATTGGCACTTATGATATTTCCATTCGACCATATGAGGACTGCTGCACGGTTTTTGTTCCTAAACAGCCAAAAACGAGACCGCGAAGAGAAAAAATCCATCAGTTTGAAGACCAGGTTGATTTTTCTAAAGAATTACAGGAGGCAGTAGACGGTATCGAAACGCTTACGTTTAAAGAGGAACAAACAGCAACAGAGAACAAATTTGATGATTTATTGTAAACGAATCAGATAAGAAAATCTGCCAGAACCGAACTACATGAAATTTCCTTAATATGATCTGCATGATATCCTCCTTGTTACAAAACATATAAACAACAAGGAGGTGATAATACATGGCAGGCCAAAATAGCCGTAATACAAACCAGCTTCTTGTACCTGGAGCCGAACAGGCACTGGACCAGATGAAAACCGAAATTGCCCAGGAGTTCGGCGTTCAGCTTGGTGCTGAAACAACTTCTCGCGCCAACGGTTCTGTTGGTGGTGAAATTACTAAACGATTAGTATCCATGGCCCAGCAGCAAATGAGCGGGCAACCACAAAATCAACAGCAGCAGCGATAACTACAATATAATAAACATGGCTTTTAAAAGGGCAGGATTCCCTGCCCTTTCATAATACCTGCATGGAGAGGGGAATGAACATGGGAAAGCTATGGTATGGCGGGACGATTTACACCATGGGAAGGGAAGGTGAAACGGTAGAAGCCGTTTTTACAGACAGGGGGAAAATTGTTGATACAGGCAGGAAGTCGGTTCTTGAAAATCAATATAAACATAAAATTGAACATCAAATCGATCTTCAAAATAACGTGATGTACCCTGGATGGATTGACAGTCATTTACATATTATTGGTCATGGGGAAAGGCTGCTGCGTCTCGATTTAGCATATGTCCAATCACCACAGGAATTAATGCAAAAGATATGGGAAAAAGATCAAACTTTGCCTGCGGATGAATGGTTAATCGGGGAAGGTTTTAATGAAAACCAGTGGGATGAGCCCCGAATCATCCACCGAAGGGAAATTGACAGGATCTGCCCCGATCGCCCCGTTGTATTAACACGGGTGTGCCGGCACGCATTAATCGCCAATACAAAGGCGATGGAACTTGCAGGAATTACCCGGAACACCTGTAATCCCCAGGGCGGATTAATCGATCGGGATGAACAAGGAGAACCTACCGGTTTTTTTCTGGATCGGGCACAGGATCTCATCAGACAGGCGATGCCGGTGGTAAACGATCAATATTTAGAAACAGCCATCAGCTTAGCTGTGGATGATTTAGTTCAACATGGCATTGTTGGTGGCCATAGTGAAGATTTAAATTATTATGGTGGATTTAATCGGACCTATCACGCATTTTTATCCTCCATAAACGGTAGAGAACGAAAATTCAGAGCCCATTTGCTTGTTCACCACGAAGTCATCGATGATATGGAGAAAGCAGGTCTGGATTACAAGAAAGGTACAGAATGGATTGAGATGGGGGCTATGAAAATTTTCGCAGATGGTGCACTCGGTGGGCGAACAGCCTGGCTGTCTGAGCCGTACGAAGATGAACCGGACACAACGGGAGTAGCTATTCATTCAACTGAAGACCTGGAAAAACTGATACAACAAGCAAGGCAAAAAACATTACCGGTTGCTGTTCATGCCATTGGAGATAAAGCAGTCGAAACCATCGTAGAATTATTACAAGCATACCCCGTTGATCAGGGGAAAAGGGACCGGATTATTCATGCCCAAATAATGCGAGATGATTTATTTAAAAAAATGAAATCTTTGAATCTAGTAGTAGATATTCAGCCGACCTTTGTCACTTCTGACTTCCCCTGGGTGCTTGACCGCATCGGCAAAACAAGGGCAACACACGCTTATCCCTGGAAAACATTCATCAAACACGGAATCGTTTGTGCCGGTGGCTCCGATGCACCGATCGAAGAGATCAATCCGTTAAAAGGGATTGAAGCAGCGGTTGTACGAAAATCCGATCATGATGGCAAAATTTACGGGGAATCCGAACGGCTAACTCCTTATGAAGCCGTTTCCCTCTACACAAAAGGAGCCGCCTATGCAATTGGAAATGAGCATAAACAGGGAAAGATCAGGAAGGGCTTTCTGGCTGATTTCACGATATTAGATCGGGATCTTTTTCAAATCAATCCTGAAGAAATTTCAAAGGCTCAAGTTCAGATGACCGTAATCGATGAGACCATTGTTTACCAGAAATAATACATCAGCTGCCTCAGAACCATCTGGTTCTACAGGCAGTTTTTTTTTGTTTGGCAAGGAAAACCATCGGCTGATGCGGATTGCTGTGTGTCCAGTAGTGAGAGCCCCGAGTTCCCTGAGTTGCATCGGTTCTGCTTTGATCACAGCCGTTTCCCTGCAAGTTATCCTCGTCTTCGGTCTTTAGCGGGGTTTTGCGTTTTTCTTTCATGATCCCCATGCGCATGTTCATTAAGGTATCAAAAAGTGCAAAGAATTTCTGCCAATATGAGCAAGCCTCATGTTTAATTTTTCGAAAACAGAAAATAATGGTAGTGAAAAGAGGTGAAGGTCTTGTTCCTGAGTATTCTGTTGATCTTATTGCCTTTATTTGTTCTTATCCTTGGGTTAACACGCCTGTATATTCAAATTGACTATATTTTTAAAGAAGGGGAGAGTGAGCTGTCTATTAAGGTTCAGTTCTGGCGTTTTATACGCTTAAAGAGGGAGATCCCCATAGAATTTGATTCTGAACGTTGGCGGATGGTAACGATGGAAAAGACGAAAATGAATCAAAAGGATCTAAATGAGAAAGAGAAAGATTATAAACCCCATGATTTTGTGAAACGTGTAAAAAAGGGGCAGCAAATGGTCAAACAAATCTATCACGCCAATGTAGTAATCAAAAAATTTTTAAGCAAAATCCGGGTGCATTCCCTGAGGTGGAATACCCGAATTGGATTACATGATGCCAGTACTACTGGAAGACTAGCCGGTGTACTCTGGTCCATAAAAGGATCGATGGCGGGCATCATCTCCCATTTTATGAAACTGATGAAACGGCCTGAAATCCATGTTGAACCTGAATTTCAAAAAACAGTCATTGAAACAGACTTCCAGTGTATGATTTCTTTTCGAATCGGGCAAGCTATGTACGCCATGTTACGACTCGTTCGGCGTTTTAACCGAAATCAGGCTGCAAAAAGACAAACAGGATAACGAAAGAAAGGAGTATGAATGATGAATGAACATCCAATACAGGGGTTAATGACAACCGCCCTGGAAAGTTTAAAAGAAATGATTGATGTCAATACCATTATTGGCGATCCCATTGAAACACCCGATGGCAAAACCGTCATTTTGACCGTATCAAAGGTTGGTTTTGGATTTGCAGCAGGCGGAAGTGAATTTCAGATGCAGGATTCCTCTCAAAAAGGCGATGGAAATGGAAGTATGCCATTCGGAGGAGGAAGCGGCGGAGGGGTATCCATTACACCGATTGCTTTTTTAATTGTCAATCCAGCAGGAGTACAAACCATTCACCTTGATGAAAGCACACACATCTATGAGCGAATGTTGGACCTTGCTCCCCAGGCCGTAGAAAAAATACAGGAAATGCTGAAAAACCGTTCCAATCAGAAGCAGAGTCAGAATCAAAATCCTTAAAAGAACCCCTGAGGAAAAAACCGTCATCCATACAATGGGATGGCGGTTTTTTAAAGATGAATTAGTCTCCTGTACTGTTTTCTGGTGACGCTGGCCGTCTCTCGTAAATTTCAAACATCTTTATTTTATGTTAGCTCCGGCATCCAGCCACTCGAGCTGCTTCTGTCCTGCTCTTATGGCGGTAGTTTCCCTCCGCAGGTCCTCAATAGCAATTGGGCCTATGAAGGGAGCCTTCCCTTTTCTTGTTTGTGATTGGTCTGAATCATTGCTACAATAAATAAGCTAGAGATTTACCAGAGGGTGAGGAGGGTATACATATGAAACAGGAAAATGTAGAGCACCTTTTTAAGTGGCTTGATCAAGCCGCTTCACAAATGGAGAAAAACATGAACATGACCTATTTGGAAGGCTTAGTCACAGCCGGAAATTGGCTGTTTGATCCAAAAGACGAATATTCAGAAATAGTTGCTCATATGGAAGAGCCTGATCTGAATGATTATAAAAAAGAAGAAATCCGCAAAGGATTGCAGCTGGCCATATTAAAGGGAATGAAAGGAGCTACGCAGCAGCACCACTATATCACCCCGGATTCGGTGGCCATATTTATCGGCTATTTAGTTCAGAAATTTTATACCCAGGCGAAACAAATGACCATATTTGATCCGGCCTGTGGAACTGGAAACCTCTTGAGTGCTGTGCTGAATCAGCTTTCCCAGAAGGTTGTAGGCTATGGCAGTGAAATCGATTCCACTCTGATTCAGCTGGCTTACATAAATGCCAATTTACAAAAAAACACCATTGAATTATTCCATCAGGACAGTCTTCGCCCTCTTTTGCTCAATCCGGCAGATGCAGTCGTTTCGGATCTTCCGGTCGGCTATTATCCGGATGATCAAAACGCTAAAAACTTTGAGTTAAGAGCGGAGGAGGGACATTCTTATGCACACCATTTATTTATTGAACAGAGTTTGCAGTATACAAAAGAAGGAGGATATTTATTTTTTTTGATTCCTAATTTTTTATTTGAGAGTGATCAGGCGGACCAATTGAATACCTTTATTCACAAACATGCTCATATTGTTGGTCTTCTTCAGCTGCCGAAATCCATGTTTACGTCAGAAAATCAGGCAAAAAGTATTTTTATTCTTCAGAAAAAAGGTCAGGACACCCAGCCGCCAAAAAAGGCACTGCTTGCTGATTTGCCTTCCTTTAAAGATGTTCATGCGATGAACAATATGCTGAATAAAATTCAGGAATGGTTTCAAAAGGATTATCATTGATGGCAGAGGCCTGTCTTCCTTATTTTCACGGGAGGCGGCCTTTTAAAAAAGCTGTATACTTTTCATACGTGGACGGCCAAATCTTTGGAAATAATTCTTTTGTTTTGCACCAGTATCATATTTCTTAAATGTGGTAAAATGGAATATAATCTGATTGCTCTGGCACTGATTGAGGAGGGTGGACGGATATGAGTATGGATCAGGCAAAAAATGCTCTGCGAGAATGGGAAAAGCAGAACCGAAGCTATGAAACCAGCGATTTTGAAATGCTGTATGACATGTGGGTTCGTCAGGCATTCGGAAAACTCAATTCCGGGATTCAGGAACGATTCTTTGAAAAAATAGATGATTGGATGCTATATACATACACATTTTTGCAGGGAACAGCTGCCCAGAATGAGGCAAAAGAAAGGATCTTGCAGGCAGGACGTATTTTTAATGCGGAAATCGAAAAGGTTGAGGATATGAAATCATTGACCATAGATGAATTGACCTATTTAGCGGAACAGCAGTGTTCGAAAGGAAAACTTTACTCTTTTGCCCAGGGCGGATTGACTGGAGCAGGCGGATATCTTTTATTAGGCATAGATTTTCCTTTGATGATTGGGCTTAACCTTCGCACAATTCAGTTAGTTGGCTATACATTCGGTTATGAAATGAATCATCCATACGAAATGGTTCTGGCGTTAAAAGTTTTTCACGGTGCTACGCTGCCTAAACGATTGCGAATGAACGCGTGGTCCCATCTGAAAAAAGAAATTACCACGCATACGCCTTATATTTATGACGGAGAAGATCAGCTTACCGATGAAAGCTGGTTAGAGCAACCATTGCGTCAAATCTTTAAATCTGTGCTCATCCTGATGTTCCGTAAAAAGCTATTTCAGGGTCTTCCCCTCATCAGTATAGGAATTGGAGCTTTTGCCAACTATTCTCTGTCCAGACAGGTCACGGATTTTGCCATGAAAATTTATCAGTATCGTTATTTGCTGGAACATGGAGAACTGGAAGGATAATGGTTTGTATTCGTATTTCTGATTTACCACCGAAAAAGCTCCCGGCCTGAGATGGCCGGGAGTTTCAAGAATGGGTTCAGCAGTCCCGTTGTTTTACGGTAAGTCGTTCAGAAGACCGGTATAGGATCCACAGTTCATTGATCATGGATGCGAGCTCGCTGATCTCATCATTCAATCGGCAGGAGATGCCAAAATTCATTTCATGATTCAACTGGTCCTGTTTCTGCTCAATTTGCCTTTCCAGCTGTTTAATCCTGTCCGGAATCATTCCCCGAATCTTTTCCCATTCCCCAAGTATGTACTCCTGTTCCTCTTTTGTGTATTCATTCCAGTCTTTTTCCAGATCAGGAACGGGAATATTCAATCTCGGATGCTTCACAAACCATTTCTGCATGCCATCACACCTTAAGAACGTACCACAAGCACATCTACCTCAGCATAACGGGTAATATGTTCAGAAACACTTCCGATTAAAAAGCGCTCCACCGCATTCAGTCCAGTCGCTCCACATACAATCAAGTCAGCTTTAAATCGCGGTGCCACATCTTTCGGAATTTTCACCCTTGGAGAACCATACTCCAGATCAATTTTTACATCTCTCAGTCCTGCATCCTCTGCCTTTTCCCTGTATTCATTGAGCAAATCTCTGGCGAACTTTTCGCTTTGTTCCGCAATCGTTCGGTCATAGGCCTGCAAAGGAGCATACGCACGTGTGTCGATGACATGGGAAATGACCAGTTCAGCGTGATTTCTTTTTGCGATATCAATGGCTTTATTCAGTGCACGCTCGGCTTCCTCAGAACCGTCAACAGCAACTACAATATGTTTGTATTCAAATGCCACGACATTTTCCTCCTTTTTGCCCTTTCGGCACCCGCATCTGTGCAAACAACAGAGATGTCCCCTTCATCAATATCCCGGAAGTTTTGAACCAAAACGGGTCACTCAGGCTTTTCTTTATTTTTTATTATATCATTCGCAGATAGGATATGGAAAAACTTTCGTGAGGAATTTGTGACATACTTCGTTACATTAAGGAGTAGGAGGTGAAATCGATGGACAAATCTGAACGGAAACAGGTTAAGCCACGTGATCAAGAATCTGAAGACAGACTGACGGTAACGAAACAGATTCAGGACAGTTACAAGAGTGGCATTGAAGAAAATGATACAGAAGACTGATGGTTTGTGCTTTTGTTTAACCCCTGCACCGGATTATGATATGATAAAATCAATGAATCGGTCAATTGAAATGGTTTAGATGGGAGAGGCTGTCTTATGGCAAGACATGCACTGGTAACTGCAGGAACGAAGGGACTGGGCAGAAAAGTAACCGAGCTTCTGCTGCAAAACGGTTATACCGTTACAGCCACTTTTTTTTCCGATGGGGAAAAAGCCCGGGAACTGAAAAAATCTTTTCCGCAATACCAGGAACAATTGCAAATTGTCAGGGCAGACGTGACAAATAAAGAGGATTTGAAGCGCCTGGTCGATCAGGCTTATGAAGTGTTTGGGAGGATTGACTGTTTAATCAATAACGCCGGACCTTATATTTTTGAACGGAAAAAACTCATTGATTATTCGGAGGAAGAATGGAACCAGATGGTTCGCGGCAACTTAGATAGTGTATTTTATTTGTTAAAATGGATTCTTCCCATTATGCGCAGGCAAAAATTTGGCCGGGTGATCAATTACGGTTTTCAGGGGGCCAATGATGCATCCGGCTGGATTTATCGATCTGCTTTTGCGGCAGCTAAGGTGGGACTCGTTTCCTTAACGAAGACAGTCGCCTATGAGGAAGCGGAATACGGCATTACCTCGAATATGGTCTGTCCGGGAAACATTGTGGGAAACATGAAAGAAGCATCTATTGAGGAAAGCAGAAAGCTCAAAGATGAACACACGCCTATTGGACGTTCTGGGACCGGTGAGGATATTGCGAGAATGATTTTGTACTTATGTGATGAAAATTCGGATATGATAACCGGGTCGGTCATTGAAGTGACCGGGGGACTTGATGTTATTCATCGTTATCGGTAAAAAAGGGAAAATCATCATCTCTAATGAAAAGGCTTACATCCAGGAAAATCCATGTCATTTTCAGACTTCCTTTTTGTCTGGTTCAGTGTTATAGTATTATCGTTTACATAAACCATCAAAAATGATGTATTGAAGGAGGTTTCCAGCATGAAAATTGGGGTACCAAAGGAAATAAAAAATAATGAAAATCGGGTAGCGTTAACCCCGGCAGGAGTCATGACACTAAAGAAAGCCGGACATGAGGTATTTATTGAAACAGGAGCTGGTTTAGGTTCTGGATTTACGGACGAGCAGTATACAGAAGCAGGTGCTCAAATCGTAACTACAGCAAAGGAAGCCTGGAGTCAGGAAATGGTTATGAAAGTAAAAGAGCCTCTTCCTGAGGAATATGACTATTTCTATGAAGGATTAATTTTATTTACCTATTTGCACCTGGCTGCCGAGCCGGAGCTGACCAAAGCCCTGATTGAGAAAAAAGTGGTTGGGATAGCTTATGAAACGGTTCAGCTGGATAACGGATCCCTTCCGCTTCTGACACCGATGAGTGAGGTTGCTGGCCGGATGGCTACTCAGATCGGTGCGCAATTTTTAGAAAAACCTCACGGAGGAAAAGGGATTCTGTTAGGCGGAATTCCTGGAGTGCGCCGTGGAAAAGTGACGATTATTGGCGGTGGGGTTGTGGGAACCAATGCTGCGAAAATTGCCGTTGGACTTGGAGCAGATGTAACTATCGTTGACTTAAATCCGGATCGTCTCCGGGAGCTGGATGATATTTTTGGATCTTCCATTAATACACTCATGTCCAATTCATTAAATATTGCTGAGGCAGTAAAAGAATCTGACCTCGTTATCGGTGCAGTATTGATTCCAGGAGCAAAAGCGCCAAAACTTGTTACTGAGGACATGGTCAAAGAAATGAAAAAAGGTTCCGTCATTGTGGATGTAGCAATCGATCAGGGTGGCATTGTAGAAACGTCTGACCGTATTACTACCCATGATAACCCAACTTACGAGAAGCATGGTGTCGTTCATTACGCCGTTGCGAACATGCCGGGTGCCGTACCACGCACTTCAACCATTGGGTTAACAAATGTGACCGTGCCATATGCTGTTCAGCTTGCCAACAAGGGATATAAGCAAGCATGTCTGGATCATGCTGCTCTGAAAAAAGGCATTAATACCTTAAATGGGTATGTGACCTATCAGGCGGTAGCGGAAGCTCATGGTCTAGAGTATGAAAATGTGGACTTGCTGTTAAAATAATGAATCAAAAAGGGCTGCTATTCAGGATCAAAGCAGCCCTTTTGACTATTTTTGGGGAAATACTATTCAATGATTTGCAGTTCTTTCGGATAAGAGGTCAATATTTCAGCACCTTTTTTGGTTACGAATATCTCGTCTTCAATCCGAACACCGCCTGCATCCGGTACATAAATACCCGGTTCAATGGTGAAACACATGCCTTCCTGAATCGGCAAAGGGTTTTTTCCATGCATGGAAGGGAACTCATGGACGTCAATCCCTAAGCCATGGCCTATACGATGGGTAAAATATGATCCATATCCTGCGTCATCAATCATTTTCCGTGCGGCCTGATCAATTTTTCCGACAGGTACTCCCAATGAGACGGTGTTGATCGCCTCTTTCTGTGCAGTCAATACCGTATGATAGATCTCCTTTTGAACATCAGATATCTTTTTGTAGGCTACGGTTCGGGTGATATCGGAACAATATCCTTCGTACACTACGCCGAGGTCAAACAGCACAAAATCTCCTGGCTCAATCTTTCGGCCGCCGGGAGTTCCATGGGGGGAGGCGGTGTTTGCCCCTGTCAGGACAAGCGTGGAAAAAGACATCTCCCTTACTCCTTCACGCTTCAGGGCATATTCGATTTCAGCAAGAAGTTCCAGTTCTGTTTTTCCTTCCTGTATTCCTTCAATGCCTGTTTTAACCCCATAATCAGCCAGTACCGCTGCCTGTTTTAACAGGTTAAATTCTTTTTTGTCCTTCAATAAGCGCAGTTCATTCAAAATCGTCTGGGCATCTTCAAGGACGCAATCGGGCATTATTGATTCAATCATTTCTTTTCGGTCCACGGTCAGCTGGTTTTTCTCAATGCCCATCGAATAGGGAGATTTGCCGGAAGAATGCAGATAGGCTTTAAACTTGTTCCACGGGTCGGTCTGATCATCATATGTAAGTAAATCGCCTTTCCATCCGGCCTGTAGGGCATCCTCCTTTTCCAGTTCAGGAACAATGAGGACAGGACCGGTCTGATCGGCGTAAAGGGCAATCAACCGTTCGTGGGGGTTCGTCAGAAAGTTCGTGAAGTAATAAATGTTTGCTTTCGATGTGATGAAAATACTATCCAATCCCCTGTTCCTTATTATCTGCAACAAGCGGTTCAGTCTCGATTCCATGGTGGTGTCACCTCTCATCATTTTGAATGTCTTTAAATAGACTTTACCAGTATGAACCGAAAAAAGAAAGGGAATGCGAATATTTCTCTTTTTTTTAAAAAAATGAAACGTGATATCCCCTTTTGTCGTACTACTTATCAGATGGATCGATCCTAAAATTGAGGTGAATGATTGTGGGCCTGTTTTCTAATCTTTTTGGCAAAAAAAATCAAAAAACTGATCACACTGTAAAGGAAAGAAATTTGCTATCCATAGAGGTAGGTGATATCGTAACCTATGATTTAATAGACTATGAAGTGGTGGGCAAAATCACATACCGTGATCACGGCTATGAATGGTATGCCTATCAGCTCCTCGGGAATGGGGGTACGATCTGGCTTGCTGCTGAAATGGATGATGAATTGGAAGCGGGGATATACCGCAAAATTACCCTGCCCGTTCATGAACCGTTTCCGCAAAAGATCGAATACGACGGCAAAATGTTTTATCTTGATGAAGAAGGTCATGCGAATGTTACCGGAGAAGGAAGAAGCAAACAGGTCAATGGACAGAGCATCCATTATGCCGATTACTGCGATGAAGAAGAGGAACATTTCTTAAGTGTGGAAAAATGGGGTTCCGATTTAGAGGTCAGTTACGGATACCCTATTGAAGAATATGAAATGAAAATTATTGCAGGTTCAAAATAAAAGGAGGTCGTTTTGATGTTTAAATTTTTCAAACGTGTGAAAACCGTTGTCAGCTCTGAATTAAACGCTATGCTGGATAAAGCGGAAGATCCAGTGAAAATGCTTGATCAATTCATGAGGGATATGGAAGAGGATATCCGTGAAGCGGAAAGCAGCGTGGCCAAACAGATCGCCAATGAAAAAATGCTGAAGAAGAAATATGATGACGCGATGGCACTGGTTGAAAAAAGACAAAAGCAGGCCGAAAAAGCGGTGGAAGCCGGAGATGATGACCTGGCGAGAAGGGCACTGGAAGACAAGCGCAACCATGAAGAACAGGCTAACCTGTTAAAGGAGTCATGGGAGAAGGCTAAAGCTGATACTCAGGCACTTCGCCATAAGCTTGATGAAATGAAAAGAGAATATCAGGAGATGAAACTGAAGAAGGATTCTCTGAAAGCCCGCGCTGAATCCGCGAAGACAAGAACAAAAATGAACCGGGCTATGTCATCCATCAGCAATGATGAGGCAAAACGGGGATTTGAGCGAATGGAAGAAAAAGTGATGCGTTATGAAGCAGAAGCTGAAACGAGTGAAGATTTGTCATCCGAAAGCCGCTCCCTCGATGATGAGTTTGAAGAACTGGAAAAGGGAAGCGCAGTAGATGATGAACTCGCTGCATTAAAAAAGAAAATGAATAAGGAGTAAACAAGCAAGCGGAACTCGAGCCGTACGCTTTAGCCTTAATGTCCTGGAGGCAGAAGCGGGGAAGCTGAAGAGGCTGCTCATGGTGAGAATACAGGTGCTCGTCCGCAAGCGACACACAATCCGAAAGAAAATGACAGATACCCTTAATGAGAATTGGCCGTCTTTAGGTTCCTGAGACAGGCCAATTCTTTCTGACATATATACAGAGAAATGAACAGCCTTTAGTAAATCATTCCGTCCTATGCAGGATTTTGATCACAAAACGATTGTTTCTTTAGTGCACTCATCCTGATCCGAGGGGAGGGAGCAAGTTGAGGTTTAAGCTGATATCCATGATCATTATGTCTGGTCTGGTGCTTTCAGCATGCGGTTCAGACTCCAAGGTTAACCAGTACATCAGTGGAGAAGCTGAACGGGGCATTTCAGCATCGGGGACGAACGAAATTAGCGGACCGTCTCTGGAGGAACTGGAAGAAAAGATCAGCAACAACCAATACAGCAACATTGAAACCATGCTGAAAGACCTATTTCCAGTAAGAGATGTGATTTCCGAAGGCTCCGACCAGCAGGTAACCATATTTCAGGCCAGGGATCTGACAGTCGAGCAACTTTCCGATAGGATTGCAGAAAGCATTCCGCCTCAAAAAGCTAGTGAGATCCAGAATAATGAGCAAATATTCATTTACCCGGAAGGCATATTAACGATTAAAGAAGACCCGAATGAAAACCAAATTCTTTTGCTAGAGTTTGCTACACTTGATTTTGTTCGGGATCATTATTCACCGAACTATTTTAATGGATTTTTTGCCCTGTGGGTGCTCGATGAGGTGCTCGATGTCGACGACTGGGGAAAAAAGAGAATGAGTAAATGTACAGCCGGGAATTGTTATGAAGGTTATCCAAAAACCGATAAATATCGGTCCGGTAATGTGGGATCTCTGCGCGGAGCATCCTCGAATACACGGGGAGGCGGTCCGGGATCTGGAAAATAATGAAGGAGGTTGTAAGAATGGAACCTTTTGTGAGTACGTTCTTATATTTTATTCTTTCAATCATTGTCATTGGAGCAGGTCTGTTGATTTTTGAAATGGTGACAACGAAATATAAGGACTGGGAAGAGATTGGAGACGGAAACCAGGCCGTTGCACTATCCATTGCAGGCAAAGTGATTGGTATCGGAATTATCCTATCTTTTGCCATCTATCATAGTGCGAATCTCCTTGAGGTCATCATCTGGGGCGGTTATGGCGTTGTTTTACAGATTATTGCCTATTTTGTGTTTGAATTATTAACGAGGAAATTTTCCGTTGAGGAGAAACTAAGAGAAGGAAATGTGGCGGTAGGAATGGTAGCCCTTGCTGTATCCATTGCACTTGCTTTTGTTGTCGGAGCTTCCATCACCTGACCATAAAAAATCCTTGCCTGTTGTTCATTGGGCAAGGATTCTATTTTCTTACCACCGTGCAGCGCTCCAGGTTAGAATGGATTTTCTCATGAAGAAGATGCTCATGATCAATGTTGATCGGGAGATAGCCCTGATCCAGGAAATGAATGTTTTTTGAAGGGAATGCTTTCATACGGAGTGATGATCTTTGGAATTAAATCCAGAAAGAAAAAGCAGAATCATCTACTGGTCTTCAGGTATCGTTTCCATCTGTGGAATTATTTTCGAAGTGTTATTCGGTGCTTTAGGATCATATATATTAGGGGATGGTGTAAAACAATATACGTTAACCATTTCCTTGTTTTTAACGGGCATGGGGATTGGAGCGAGCCTGAGTGAGCGGATCTTAAAACAACTGATTTTGGCCTTTGTTTGGATTGAATATTCCATTGCACTGATTGGTGGCTTTTCCAGTTTCATCATGTTCGGGGTGACAGCTTATTTGCCTTCAGGATCAGATGCCCTGTTTTTGTATCTGGTTACATTTATCATAGGTGCCCTGACAGGTGTGGAATTACCTGTTCTGATCCGTAAAGCCAATGAGCTTGGGGTAGCTCTGAACAAAAGTACTGCCCGGGTCTTGTTTTCGGATTACGCCGGCGGGTTAATTGGTGGTCTGCTTTTTGTCTTTTTGCTTCGTCCAGAGCTGGGAATGGTCAAAAGTGCCTTTTTCGTTGGGTGCATTAATCTGGCAGTAGCCCTCTGGATTCTCATCGTTTTTAAGAAAGAGATCAAAGCCTGGAAAACCCACAGTGCGGTCGGACTGGGAATCGGGGTTTTGCTGGTTGGCGGCCTGTTTTTCGGAGAACAGCTGGCCTTTACTTTTGAACAGAAACTCTACCGGGACCCCATTATTTATATGGAAGAATCGAAATACCAGAAAATTATCCTGACAAAGGAGCAGGGAGATACAAGAATGTACCTAAACGGTTCCCTGCAATTCAGCTCAACGGATGAATATCGGTATCACGAAGTGCTGGTTCATCCAGCTATGGCATATGCAGACAAACATGATCAGATACTTATTCTTGGCGGCGGAGATGGGTTAGTGGCGCGGGAACTTTTAAAATACGATGATGTGAAACAGATTACTCTGGTCGATCTAGATCCGGCAGTCGTGAAACTGGCAAACAGCAGCCACCATTTGCTGAGCCTGAATGAAGGGTCATTGCTGGACCCAAGGGTTACGGTAATCAATCAGGATGCATTTGAGTATATGGAGCATACGGATGAATGGTACGATGTAATTCTTGTTGACCTTCCTGATCCGAATAACGAAAGTCTGAACAAATTATATACAAAAGAATTTTACTCTCTTCTCCGCAATCACCTTTTACCCGGGGGAGCGTTGATGATTCAGGCGACAAGCCCGGTGTTTGCCACAGAGGTGTACTGGACGATTTCAAAAACAGTGGAATCTACCGGATTGTATGTTGAAAATTTCCATGTAGATATACCAAGCTTTGGGAACTGGGGATTTGTCATGGCTAGCAGGAATCCCATTACAGTAAATGAACTGTCGATCGATGTTCCTACCCGCTATTTAACCACAGATCTCTTAAACAGTCTAACGGATTTTGGAAAAGATGAAGACGATCGGATCTATAAAGGTGACCGTCGGGTTGAAATCACTCCAAATACGTTGATTGACCCTCATTTAATTGAAAAATATGAGAAAGCCTGGTTAAATTATTAAAGGGTTTAGGCAGTTTTTTATCGAATGTAAAAAAAGAAAACAATAGGAATGGGAGGAAAAGCAGCGATGGAAGTTTCCTATCATGGTCATTCGGTAGTGAAAATTGAAACGGCCGGAAAAACAATCTTGATCGACCCATTTATGAACGGGAATGAAAATTGTGACCTGAATGCCGATGACGTAAAAGCAGATGTGATTTTACTTACCCACGGTCATAATGATCACGTCGGGGATACAGAAACCATTGCCAAACGAAATCATGCACTCGTTGTCGCTCCCAATGAGCTGGCAGTTTATTTAGCATTTAAAGGATTAAACACCCATCCAATGCATATTGGCGGAAGTTATCAATTTGATTTTGGCAGGGTAAAATATACTCCGGCATTTCACGGATCAAGTTTTGTAGAAGAAGAGAGCCAAAACATTGTTTACACAGGTATGCCAGCCGGGATTTTGTTTACTGCTGAAGGTAAAACGGTTTATCATGCAGGGGATACGGGCCTGTTCTCCGATTTGAAAATGATTGGCGAACTGAATGAGATTGATCTGGCATTCCTGCCAATCGGCGATAACTTTACGATGGGGCCGGAAGATGCGGCTCTAGCCGCTGAATGGCTTAAGGCCAAACGGGTTGTGCCTATTCACTATAACACATTCCCGGTTATTGAGCAGGACCCCCGGACTTTTGTGGATCAGTTAAAACCAGGAATCGGAAAAGTAATGAAACCAGGAGATATTATACGTCTATAACAAAACAATAAGCCCTTGTCTGTTTGTCCTACAGACAAGGTTTTTTATTGGTCATAATGTAAAAATGTCTGCACCTCAATTGATTTCCATGTATGGACTTGAAAAGAAACTCATACACTCTAACAGTAAGAAATCCGTTAGGGGGAAGTTCCAATGAAAAGGTATGCCTTTTTTCGTCTTTTATTTGCTTTTTATTTATTGTATTTTGCCTTGCCTGATGCGGAAATATATGATTCTTCGCTGGAGGGGATGTTCTGGGGCAGCTGGTTATTATTCTTTTTTTTCGTTGTTGGGGCTAATCTGGCAAGACTGCTCCAGATTTCTTTTGGAACCTTGATGCCACAATCTGATTCAAAACCGGATATTCAGAGACAAAATTGAAGCTTTTGCCTGACAATTGTATAATACAGGTATAAATAGTCAACATTTGAAAGTATGGTGAGCATGGTGGCGACAAAACACGAGCAAATACTACAGCATATTGAATCACTGGATATCGGACGCAAGATTTCGGTAAGACAGATTGCTAAAGACCTTCATGTCAGTGAAGGGACTGCTTACCGTGCCATAAAAGAGGCAGAAAACATCGGATTGGTCAGTACTATTGAACGGGTAGGAACGATTCGGATTGAACGGAAGAAAAAAGAAAATATTGAGAAGCTTACTTTTGCGGAAATTGTAAACATAGTGGATGGACAGGTACTCGGCGGAAGAGAAGGTCTGTACAAAACGCTGAACAAATTTGTCATTGGGGCCATGCAGGTAGAAGATATGATGCGCTACACGGAAGCAGGCTCCTTGCTCATAGTCGGTAACCGGGTGAGAGCACAGGAACTTGCTTTAAAAACAGGAGCAGCTGTTTTAATCACCGGAGGTTTTGATACAGAAGACTATGTCAAGCAACTGGCTGATGAGAAGCAGCTTCCAATTATTTCGTCCAGTTACGATACCTTCACAGTGGCTGCAATGATTAACCGGGCGATTTACGATCAGCTGATCAAAAAGGAAATTATTATAGTGGACGATATATTTATACCCTTCGAAAAGACATTCTACTTAACGACCCGGGACCCAGTGAAAAAATGGCATGAGCTAAATGAGGAGACCGGACATAGCCGTTATCCGGTTATTGATGAAAACCGGAGAGTCGTGGGAATGGTTACATCTAAAGACGTTATTGGAAAGGATAACCTGCTGCCCATAGAGAAGGTCATGACAAAACATCCGATTACCGTACAGACGAAAACATCTCTTGCCAATGCGGCCCACACGATGGTATGGGAAGGGATTGAACTATTGCCTGTTGTAGATGCCCATCACAAGTTTCAGGGAGTGATTTCCCGGCAGGATGTCATCAAAGCTCTTCAGCATATTCAGCGTCAGCCTCAGGTAGGAGAAACAATTGATGACATCATTTCAAATCAGATCGAAATGAGCCATGATGCAGAACCGGAATATCGTTCAGAGATTACTCCTCAGATGACCAATCAGTTGGGGACCTTATCCTACGGTGTATTTACCTCATTGGTTGTGGAATCCGGAAAGCGTCTTTTGAGGAAATACAAAAAAGGGGATATGGTAGTCGAAAATTTATCCATTTACTTTATGAAACCGGTTCAGCTGGGGAGTGAAATTGCCATTCAGCCCCGAATACTTGAGGTGGGAAGAAAGGTTGCCAAAGTGGATGTGGAAGTTCACACGAATCAGTCACTGGTGGGAAAAGCTTTTTTGATGGTCCAGTTTATTGACAGGTAGGTTCATGCAGGGAATGAAATATCCGAACTTTATTCCATTGCCACATAGAATGAGTTCGGATATTGTGCTTCGTCATGCCTGTTTTACGAAAAGATTTTACCATAAAAATGAATACTCTCTTAGGTGGAGTCATTTAATGAATCCTAAAATTCCATGAAGGCTGTCGAAACGGTTTGGACCTGGAAGGGGTTTTCATCCAATTTTTATCCTTGTTCAGTTTTAATCTGTTCCCTAAAGTACCTGAACAGCTTTGCTCCATAGTATCCCTGCAGTCCGCCAATTAATATAAAAACAACGCCAATCACCAGGGAGAATTTCCCCTGAAAAATAAAATATTGATAAATCCCAAAAAAGAATACAAACGCACCAAGGGCCATCCGTGCTTTAGCGTTGGTATAATACATCTCACGGGTATCTTTTAGTGTTAATATTTTTACTTTAAAATAAAGGTAGAGAATAAGGGATACCGCGACAATAACCGGTAAAGCAATCATTTTTGCAACGACTCCTATCACTTTTTTTCTTTTTCTATTGTACAGGTTCTTCAGGGGTTTTGCCACCGTATGTTAAATGTATTAAGATACATAGTATAATGAGATAAAGAGAGGCGTTACATGATTATGTCGAAAATGGAAATTATAGCAAAGATTAAGGAATTCGATACCATTATATTGCACCGTCACGTTCGTCCAGACCCGGACGCATACGGTTCCCAGGGAGGACTTGCAGAGATGATTAAAGCTTCTTTTCCAGAAAAAAATGTGTACATGGCAGGAAAAGAAGACCCTTCACTGAGCTATCTGGCAAAATTGGACGACATCGAGGATCAAACTTATTCGGATGCCCTTGTCATCGTTTGTGACACCGCGAACCGGGAACGAATCTGTGATGAAAGATATCACATGGGTAAATTTTTAATTAAAATCGACCATCATCCAAATGTCGATTCTTATGGAGATATGATGTGGGTAGACACAGATGCTGCCTCAACGAGCGAAATGATATACGAACTCTATCTGGCCGGAAAAGAACAGGGATTGGTGCTGAATGAAAAAGCAGCAAGACTGATTTATGCAGGAATTGTAGGTGATACAGGGCGTTTCCTGTTCCCCAGTACAACCCCGAAAACCTTCCAGTATGCTGCGGAACTGGTCAAATATGATTTTGACCGGGAAACCCTGTATAATCAACTTTATAATACGAAACCTCACATAGCCCGTTTTAAAGGGTATATTTTGCAAAATTTCACCATTTCCAAAAATGGTTTAAGTGTCGTCAAAATCACAAAAGAATTGTTAGATGAATATGGCCTGACATCTGAAGAGACCTCTCAGTTGGTCGGCATTCTCGGTGATCTTGAAGGAATTCTGGCATGGGTATTTTTTGTGGAAGAACCGGATGTCATACGCATTCGTCTCCGTTCGAAGGGGCCGGTCGTAAACAAAATTGCCTCGAAATACAATGGAGGCGGTCATCCGAGGGCTGCGGGGGCATCCATTACGAAGTGGGAACAAGCAGTAGAGGTCATCAGGGATTTAGAGTTAGCATGCGAAAAATTTAAAATGCAACATAATTGATGAAAAGCCTGGCATGTTCGCCAGGCTTTAAACGTTCAAAGGGGCTATCCCTCAGGATACCCCCTTTTCCTTGCGGCCAAATTCTTTTTACATGACTCAAATGTTTTCAATTTCTCATCATCCGATCTGATATAGTAATTTTAATAGACTATTATCATTCAATTGACCTATCTACATGTACTGGTTCTGTTCCTGATGCATGTCTTCTTCTTTAATTGGGATAAACCAGACACCGTTTTCTGTTTGATCCATTAATACATTCATGTTCTGCTTTTTTAAGCGCCTTTTTAGCAATCGGATGAGTTCTTCGGTTTCAGCATAAGCTGTATAACCATTCCTCAATTGATTCATTTTGTTTTCTAATTGCTTATGCCTGTCAATGACCCACATAAAACTCACCCTTTCTTTAAGTAGTTTGTTTTTCTTTCTAATTTTATTGTAACCTATTTTTTATGAAAAATTCTGATTAATTATGAATTTTTTAAAAAAGTTCAAATATTAGTTTGCTATTTGAATTTTTACCTTGACACGCAATGTCTGACTGATGGTTAAAGTAGTGATTTTCGCATCATAAGAAAAATCATCTACTGAAAATGTTTTATTTTCTATGGCAGCAAAGACTAAGGATTCGTTTTCGGAAACAGAAGGTATGGTTTTGCCAATTAATGACCCTAATTCTTCTTTTATGGATTCTGTTAGCTGGTAAACGACAAAGCGGTCAAGCTTTAACTGTTCAGCATTCAGCAATTTCACATCAATTTTTTGTATGGTGAGGTTTTCTTTCGTTTTACTCTGTAAATTTTCTTTGTCTTTCGATAGTGTCTGGTTTTCCCGTTCGAGGTCATTAATTTTAGAATGGAGCTGAATGTTTTCTTCAATCCATCTTTCCGTTTGGCTGCCATACATATATAAAAAAATGATATATGCAATAATGGCTCCTATCACTGCGCCAGAAAAGAAGTATTGAACTTCCTTCTTTTTATAATATGCTGGAATATGCATTATGTGATTTCCTCCTGCGAAAACCATTCAATGACTAACATTCCAGATTTCACTCCGCCCATTGCGGTAATGATCAGTACGACCTGCTTGAACACATCGACCGTTGAACCTTCAAAAATTCCCCGTTCAAAATTCGCAATGGCATCAAATGTCCCGCCAATTGCAGCCACAATGGCCCAGACTCGAAGGCTTTTAGCTGTTCTCATCATCCAGGTAATCGGAGGTTCACCTGCTGCAAAAGCACCAATACTGCCAATAATGGCTCCGCCCGTTAACACCCCGAAAGCAATAAAGTAGCAATGAAAGAGAGAAACGACAAACCGTTCATCCATTCTGAATCATTCCTCTTGAAAAAGTTGTCTCAAATTTATTCTATGGGCTTGTTTCCATTCATATGATATTATTTCACCTCATCTTTTAATGGGATATAATATAAGAAGACGTAATTCTTAAAGAAGGCGTGATGACCATGGGATTTGTACATTTGCAGGTACATAGCGGTTACAGTTTTATGAGAAGCACCCTAACCATTGAAAACCTTGTGAAGGGTGCGAAAGCTAAAGGATTTCACGCCATTGCTCTCACCGATGAATATGTGATGCACGGGGCAATTCAGTTTTATCAAACCTGCAAACAATACAAAATCAAACCCATTATCGGGTTAAAATTGACCATAGAAGATGCTGATGCAAGTAGTCGATATCCTTTTATTGTGCTTGCCGAAAATGCAAAGGGTTACCGGAATTTGATCGCTCTATCATCAAGAATTCAAAGTCTGGAAAACCGTTCTCTCCCCCTTTCTGAGTTCCCGCAATTCAGGGACAACCTGACAGCTATCCTTCCCGTTCAGACATCCCCTCTAAAAAGCCTGCTGTGGAAGGATGAACAGGAAGAGGCCAGACGCTTTTTGGGGAATATAAAAGAACAGGCAGTTGCTGGCCGCTTCTATCTTGGAATTGAAGACCATGGCAGGGAAGAGGAACGGAAGCTTAACAGGCTCATTAGAGAAGTGGCCGCAGATGTTTCTGCAGAACTGGTGGCACTGCAGGATGTCCGCTATTTAGAGGAAGAGGATGCGTATGCATTCGACTGTCTGCAGGCCATCCGAGAAGGGAAAAAAT
Organism: Melghiribacillus thermohalophilus; assembly: GCF_004342905.1. Lineage (GTDB taxonomy): Bacteria > Bacillota > Bacilli > Bacillales > Alkalibacillaceae > Melghiribacillus > Melghiribacillus thermohalophilus. Next base: position 43,524 of record NZ_SMAN01000004.1, read on the forward strand.
GGAGTGTCCATAAACAGCCTGATACTCTCCATCATCATCTTGCCACTGAACAGGAAATGGTACGCAAGTTTCAGGGGGATTTTGATGATGCTTTGAAAAACACGGAACTAATCGCTGAACGTTGTCACCTTGAATTGACTTTTGGAAGGCATCTTTTGCCTGAATATCCCGTTCCGGAGAAAGGAATGACATCCGATCAGTACCTGGAAAAGATATGCCGGAAACAGCTTACCAAAAAATATAAAAACCCTTCCAGAGAAGCATATGATCGTCTTGAATATGAACTTCATATTTTAAAAGGTATGAAATTTAGTGATTATTTTCTCATTGTATGGGATTTTATGCAATTTGCCCGGAGGAAACATATATTAACCGGCCCTGGACGGGGGTCTGCTGCCGGATCTCTTGTGGCCTATTTATTGGACATAACTGAAGTGGACCCGCTGGAATACAATTTGCTGTTTGAACGTTTTTTAAATCCTGAGCGGACAAGCATGCCAGATATTGATATTGATTTTTCAGACCACCGGAGAGATGAAGTCATTAAATATGTGCAAAAAAAATATGGAGCGGACAGGGTTGCCCAGATCATCACCTTTGGCACCTTTGCTGCAAGATCTTTGTTAAGGGAATTAATGAAAACTATGGGAATCAATCAGGAAGATTCAAGGTTTTTGTTGAAAGAAGTGCCGCTAAATACGCCTTCGTTGTCAGCAGCCTTAAAAGAGTCAGATGAATTAAAACAATATGTTCAGCAATCTCCGACATTGAAGACGTTGTTTAAAATTGCCATTAAACTTGAAGGGCTGCCCCGTCATCATTCAACTCATGCTGCGGGGGTTGTAATCAGTGACCAGCCATTAACGGAATATATTCCGATTATGCAGGGACATGAGGATCTGGCACTGACCCAGTACCCGATGAATGACCTGGAAACTGTCGGACTTTTGAAAATGGATTTTCTTGGTCTCCGAAATCTGTCGCTGATTGAACGGATTGTTAAACATATACGGGAGCATGGAAGACCGGGATTTTCCATCAAAGAGATTCCGCTGACGGATAAGAAAACTTACGAACTTTTGGCTGACGGACGGACAATGGGTGTGTTTCAGCTGGAATCTGCGGGAATGCAAAACGTGCTAAAACGACTGAAGCCATCCGATTTTGAGGATATCGTCGCTGTCAATGCTCTATACCGTCCTGGACCAATGAATTTCATTCCCGATTTTATCAGACGAAAACACGGAATGGAAAGAGTGACGTATTTGCATGAAGATTTAAAACCGATTCTTGAGCCAACGTTTGGCGTGCTCATATACCAGGAACAAATCATGCAAATAGCGAATAAAATTGCTGGCTTAACACTGGGTGAGGCCGATTTGTTAAGGCGGGCAGTGGGGAAAAAGCAAAAACATATCATGGATGAAATGAAAGGAAAGTTTATAAAGGGGTGTGTGTCCAGAGGATATGAACAGTCTCTGGCAGAGGAAATTTTTGACTGGATTATCCGTTTTGCCAATTATGGGTTTAACCGGAGCCATGCCGTCGCTTATAGCATGATATCCTATCAACTTGCTTATCTGAAAGCTCATTATCCTGCTTATTTTTTTGCGGAGCTTTTAACATCTGTATCACATCATCAAGATAAAGTCTGGCAATACATGAAGGAGGCGCGGGAATTCTCACTTGAAATCCTCCCGCCATCAGTAAATCATAGTTTTGGTAAGTTTACGGTGGAAAACAATCATTTGCGCATGGCATTAACCGTCATCAAAGGTGTCGGGAAACAGGCGGCTGAAGCCATCATCAAAGCCAGAGGGAATGATCCTTTTAAAAATTTATTTGATTTTTGCCGGCGCGTTCCTCTCAGGATTGTTAATCGTCAGGTCATTGAATCGTTAATTCTTGCCGGTGCATTTGATGAAACCCATTCAAATCGGGCGGAACTTCTTGCTTCGATTGATCAGGCAGTGGAACAAGGGGAACTTTTTGGAGACTTAACGAATCAGCAAACTCTTTTTGAGGATGAATGGAATCTGGAAGTGCAATACACCAAAGCTGCTCCATTTAGCGATCTTAAACAGCTGTCACTGGAAAAAGAAGTTCTGGGCATGTATGTATCCAGTCATCCGTTATCAGGCAGGCGTAAGGATTTAAGGAAGCAAGGGGTCCTCACGCTGCAGCAGCTCAGAGACTTCAAAGGAAAAGTCATGCCCTTAACTGCTGTTGTTCAGGAGATCAAAGTGATTCGTACAAGAAGGGGGGACCCTATGGCATTTGTCACGCTGGCAGACGAAACCGATGAGATGGAAGCCGTGATTTTCCCGGATTTATTTCGCCAGGTTAAGCCATGGTTTCAAGAAGAAATCATCGTATCAGTCACAGGAAAAATTGAGGAACGAAATGACCGGACTCAGATTATCATTCAGAAAGCAGTACCTTTTCGGTTTGAAGATTTGTCCCGATCCCCCGAACAGGCCATTTATATCAAACTTCATGATGATGATGAACGAAAGCAAATGGCATTCTTAAAAGAATTGGCAGAAGCCTTCCCCGGGGATACACCTGTAGTTGTCCACTCCCAAAAACGAGGAGGGACATACAGGCTTGGTGGTGATTTCTATTTGAGACCGGAGAGAGAGTGCCTGCAAAAACTTAAGCATTTTTTTGGTAATCAACAAGTGGTCATAAAAAAGTTAAAGTAGCCGTCATGAAAGGGGGGGCAGGCATCTGGATGTTTTTATGCTCATTCCGGTGCTTGACACCTTTTGTGACCTCTATTATCTTTACATAATACACAGATCGATCGGTTTGTAGACCAGATACAGGACAAAATCTTTTAACTTTACACCCCTTACCCATTTGTTATAATGGAGTAGGTTAGTGGTCTGACCAATTTTTATGTGATTTTTTTACATGTGAAAAGGAGCGATTCTTCGTGTCAAAACTAAAAGAAGAGGCCTTACATATTCATCGCGTCAACCGCGGAAAATTAGAAACCCATTCAAAAGTGCCTATTACAAATGCTCGTGACCTGAGCCTGGCCTACTCGCCTGGGGTAGCGGAGCCCTGTAAGGCCATTTATGATAACAAAGATGATGTTTATGAATATACGATGAAAGGAAATATGGTTGCCGTTGTAACAGACGGTTCTGCCGTGCTTGGACTGGGAAATATCGGCCCTGAAGCGGCATTACCTGTGATGGAAGGGAAAGCTGCACTGTTTAAAAGTTTTGCAGGAGTGGATGCATTCCCAATTTGTCTCGATACCAATCATGTTGATCAGATTGTAGAAACCGTAAAATTAATGGAGCCGACTTTTGGCGGGGTAAACCTCGAAGATATAGCCGCTCCAAATTGCTTTATAATCGAAGAACGATTGAAGAAAGAAACCAACATTCCCATCTTTCATGACGATCAGCATGGCACTGCCATTGTAACGGCAGCAGGATTAATTAATGCTTTAAAACTCGTGGGCAAAACATTCAAAGACATTAAAATCGTTGCTAATGGTGCAGGGGCAGCGGGCATTGCCATTATTAAACTTCTGTATAGTCTGGGTGTCAGAGATATTATTATGTGTGATTCAAAGGGTGCGATCTTTGAAGGAAGAAGTTATGGCATGAACCGTGTAAAAGATCAAATCGCTCAAACCACAAACCAGGACCGCCTTGAAGGATCACTGGAAGAAGTCATCCAGGGAGCAGATGTGTTTATTGGGGTATCTGTCGGTGGATTATTAACTCAAAAAATGGTTAAAAGTATGAATAAAGATCCGATTATTTTTGCCATGGCCAATCCAGATCCAGAAATCATGCCGGAAGATGCAAAGACAGCAGGTGCGAAAGTAATTGGTACAGGAAGATCAGACTTCCCGAACCAGGTAAATAATGTCCTGGCTTTTCCTGGAATTTTCAGGGGAGCTCTCGACGTAAGAGCGACAAGGATCAATGAAAAAATGAAAATTGCTGCTGCCAATGCCATTGCTGAGTTAGTAACAGACGAGGAATTAAACCCTGATTATGTCATTCCAGCTCCGTTTGATCCAAGAGTGGCGCCGGCAGTAGCGGCAAGCGTAGCAAAAACGGCGATGGAGACAGGTGTTGCACGCCGTTCTGTTGATCCCGAATATATTGCTGAAAAAACTAGAAAACTGTCGTTCATTAAGGGCAAATAATCAGTTTATCTCATTCACCGGTTTCATTTTTTGTTATTTCAGCCCCTGTTTCAACAGGGAGGAAGGGTGAACCTTTTGTGGGTGAACATCCAAAAGTGAAGGTCTACCAGGAAGTTTTACAAAAAATTCGGACATATATTGATGAATACAATCTGACTCCCGGAGATAAACTTCCTTCAGAACGGGAACTTGCCGAGCAGCTAAATGCCGGAAGATCTTCGGTGAGGGAAGCGTTAAGAGCCATAGAGTTGCTCGGTTTAATTGAGACACGCCAGGGGGAAGGAACGTTTTTGCGGTCTTATCGCCCTTATCATGCTGTGGAAATTTTATCCACCTTTATTCTAAGTGATTCAAGAACCAGAGAGGAACTCTTTCAGGTGAAGCAACTCCTCGAAAAGGAAGGAATCCGTCTGGCACTTGACCGTCTGACTCCGAATGATATAGATGAGTTAAAAGAAATGTATAAGACGTATAAAAATGGCCGAGAGCTTCATTTCCAATTTTTTTTGCGCATCTTTTCAAAGGCAGAAAATCGCTTGTTGTTAAAAATCTGGCAACTTGTTGAAGAGTTCTCACGAACGGTTCATAAAGTTACGTACACCGGCAAGGTCTATCAAGAATTAATACATGCCCTAAATCAAAAGCAGCATCAGCAAATCCAGCAGATTATGTTGAGATTATATGAACAATATTGAAGACAGTTTCATGACCGATTGCTGCGATGCCGAGGAACAAATCTGTTTACCCTTAAAGACCAGACGAGCGTAAATTGTCGCATGTCCCCAGACAGGTCTTGACAGGTTTTGCATCCATATTCCGGTATAGTTAGAAAGCGGGTTTCCGGACAAAAGGAGGAATCAACTTGCTTAAAGATATTTTTAGCAAGAAAAAAAAGTACGCCACCATTCCAAATGAAGAGTCAAAACAGGAAGTACCTGAAGGTCTAATGCTTAAATGCCCTGAATGTAAAAAGATTTACTATAGAAAAGAGCTCGATAAAAATTTAAAAGTTTGCCCGAACTGTGACCATCACTACCGTATGACTGCAAAGGAACGGATTGATAGCTTAATTGATGCTGGCACCTTTGAGGAATGGGATTCCGGATTAGTGTCAGAAAATCCTCTTGAATTTCCAGAGTATCTCGATAAATTAGAAAAGGACCGGGAAAAAACGGGCATTAATGAAGCGGTTGTCACCGGAAAAGGTACCATAAATGGATTGACTACTGCGTTCGGGGTCATGGATGCCCATTTCAGAATGGGAAGTATGGGTTCGGTTGTTGGCGAAAAGATTGCCCGTGCGATTGAAAGAGCAAGGGAACAGAAACTTCCATTCATTATTTTTACTGCCTCCGGTGGAGCACGGATGCAGGAAGGGGTCTTAAGCCTGATGCAGATGACAAAAACATCAGTGGCCATTGAACGATTCCATCGGTCAGGTGGGCTATTGATTACAGTCATGACCCATCCAACCACTGGAGGAGTATCTGCCAGCTTTGCCTCTTTAGGTGATTACAACCTGGCCGAACCAGGCGCTTTAATCGGATTTGCAGGCAGGCGGATCATTGAACAAACGATTCGGGAAAAGCTGCCTGATGATTTCCAGACAGCTGAATTTCTGTTAAAGCATGGTCAACTTGATAAAGTTGTCCACCGCCATGATTTAAAGGAACTGTTAACGGATTTATTAGACATCCATCAGCCTGGAGGAGGTCAATCATGAAACATGTCCTTCCATTTGAAAAACCTGTAGTCGAATTAAAAGAAAAAATCGCCGAGTTAAAAAAGTTTACCAGCGACAGCGAAATAGATCTTAATGAGGAAATTACCAGGCTTGAAAACCGTCTGGAAAAACTGGAAGATGAAGTATATGGAAATATGCAGCCGTGGGATCGCGTTCAAATGGCAAGACATCCTGAACGCCCCACCACACTGGATTATATCCATGAATTATTTGATACGTTTATTGAATGTCACGGGGACCGTCTTTATGGAGACGATGAGGCTATTGTCGGTGGAGTGGCAAAATATAAAGGGATTCCTGTTACAGTCATCGGTCATCAGCGGGGCAAAGATACCAGGGAAAACATTCGCAGAAATTTCGGCATGCCTCACCCAGAAGGATACAGAAAAGCCCTTCGTCTGATGAAACAGGCAGAGAAATTTGGACGACCAGTGATTTGCTTTATCGATACGAAAGGAGCGTATCCCGGCAAAGCAGCAGAGGAACGAGGTCAGAGTGAAGCCATTGCCCGAAATTTAAAAGAAATGGCTGGCCTTACAGTTCCGATTGTCTGTATTGTCATTGGTGAAGGCGGAAGCGGCGGTGCCCTTGCTCTTGGAGTAGGAGACCGGATTCACATGCTGGAAAACTCCACATATTCAGTCATCTCACCGGAGGGGGCAGCAGCTCTGCTGTGGAAGGATTCCAATTTGGCCCAAAAAGCGGCAGAAACAATGAAAATTACATCCTATGACCTTAAGGAACTGGGCGTAATCGATGAAGTGATTCCTGAGGTTAAAGGAGGAGCCCATAGGGATATCGTTGCTCAAGCGAAGTATATGGATGAAGTATTAATGGACACTCTCAATGAGCTGAGATCCCTGTCAACAAAACAGTTGCTGGATTTACGCTGGGAAAAATATAAACAGATCGGTGCGTTTACTACTTTAAATAACTGACGATTACGTGCAATCTTTGTGATTGCACGATTTTTTTCAAATGGCAGAAAATCAGTTGTGCAGTTTTACGAATTCAGCAGCTGTTTCCGTCAGTCATTTTGTTCTAACTGACAAAATCTGATTGTCCTTTTTCTAAACCTGTTGTCTTCTGTCAGAATTAGATTTATCTTTGAATGGGGATACTTTTTCAATCGATAGAGGTGATGAGGGATGAAAAAAATTGCTGTTCTTACAAGCGGAGGAGATGCTCCAGGGATGAACGCTGCCATCCGTGCGGTGGTCCGTAAAGGGATTTATCATGATTTGGATGTATTCGGGATTTATTACGGTTATCAGGGATTAATCGAAGGGAAAATAGAAAAAATGGAATTGGGAAGCGTAGGAGACATCATTCAAAAAGGCGGAACCATTCTCTATACTTCCCGCAGTGAAGAGTTTAAGACTGAACAGGGTCAGATAAAAGCTATAGAACAATTAAAGAAATATGGAATTGAAGGTCTTGTTGTGATTGGCGGTGATGGATCGTTCCGGGGGGCCAGCAAGTTGACAGAAAAAGGGTTTCCATGTATAGGTGTGCCAGGTACGATCGATAATGACATCCCGGGAACGGATTTTACAATCGGCTTTGATACGGCATTAAATACAGTTATTCAGGCAGTCGATAAAATTCGAGATACCGCTACATCCCATGAACGTACATATATCATTGAAGTCATGGGAAGAAATGCGGGGGATCTGGCACTCTGGGCCGGGCTGGCTGCAGGGGCAGAGAGTATTATCATTCCGGAAAAAAATGAACCTGTTGAATCGGTAGTTGACCGGATTAAACGGGGACATGAACGGGGCAAGCGCCACAGCATTATCCTTGTGGCAGAAGGAGTAGGAAGCGGCATGGAATTCGGTGAAAAGATTAAAGAATTAACCAGCTTTGAAACGAGGGTGACGGTTCTCGGACATACCCAGAGGGGGGGATCACCAACAGCCAATGACCGAGTTCTGGCCAGCCGTTTAGGTGCAAAAGCAGTTGATTTATTATTGGAAGGAAAAGCAGGGCGAATGGTAGGAATCCAGAACAATCAATTGAAAGATCATGATATTTTAGAAGCATTAAACCAGAGCCATATCCCTGAACTGTCTATGTACCAGCTTTCGCAGGAACTTTCCATTTAGAATCGTTAGGAGGATGGATATGAAAAAAACAAAAATTGTATGTACGATCGGTCCTGCCTCCGAATCAGTAGATACACTTGTACAGTTAATAGAGGCAGGAATGAATGTCGCCAGACTAAACTTTTCCCATGGGGATCATGAAGAGCACGGGAACCGGATCAAAAATATACGCGAAGCAGCAAAGCGTACCGGTGAAAATATTGCGATCCTGCTTGATACCAAAGGGCCAGAAATTCGGACAGGCACCCTTGAGAACGGAGAAGTAGAACTCAAAGAAGGGGCAGAAGTGTACATTTCTATGGAAGAAACCGTCGGGACTTCCGAACGATTTTCGGTTTCTTACAGTGGCTTAATCAATGATGTGGAAATCGGTTCAAAAATTTTGCTTGATGATGGTTTAATTGAACTTGAGGTTATTGACATTTTAAAAGAACAAAATGAAATCAAGGTCAGCGTTCTCAATGCCGGTGTATTAAAAAATAAAAAAGGTGTCAATGTTCCCAATGTAAGTGTGGATTTACCAGGAATTACTGACAAGGATGCACAGGATATACTGTTTGGGATTGAGCAAGGCGTCGATTTTATTGCTGCTTCATTTGTCCGCCGCCCTTCAGATGTGCTTGAAATACGTAAACTTCTGGAGAAACACCAGGCTGAACATATTAAAATCATACCTAAGATTGAGAACCGTGAAGGGGTAGAAAATATTGAGGATATTTTAAAAGTCAGTGATGGAATTATGGTAGCCAGGGGAGATCTGGGTGTGGAAATTCCTGCTGAAGAGGTTCCGATTGTGCAAAAAAATCTGATCAAAAAATGTAACAAAGCAGGAAAACCGGTTATTACGGCTACTCAAATGCTTGATTCCATGCAGCGTAATCCGAGGCCAACCCGGGCTGAATCCAGTGATGTGGCCAACGCCATTTTCGACGGTACTGATGCCATTATGCTATCTGGAGAAACAGCTGCTGGATTATATCCGGTGGAATCGGTTAAAACGATGTTTAAAATAGCGGTACATGTTGAAAAGGTGATGGACTATCAGACGGGTCATTTCGTGAACATGACGAATCAACTTGGCATGACCTTTACCGATGCCATTAGCCAGTGTGTATCGTATACTGCCCGGGTGCTGGATGTGAGTGCCATCATTACTCCAACCGAAAGCGGGCACACCGCACGGATGATTTCAAAGTATCGCCCAAAAGCACCTATAGTAGCTATCACATCGAATGAATCAGTTAATCGCCAGCTCTCCCTTGTCTGGGGTGTAACCCCAGTTCCCAGCAGAAGGGCACATACTACCGATGAAATGCTTGAGATTGCGATTGATTCCGGGCTGAAAACGGGCATCTTTAAACGGGGCGACCGGGTGATTATCACAGCAGGGGTACCTGTAGGTGAGAGCGGAACAACGAACTTAATGAAGGTTCATGTAGTCGGAGACATTCTCGCAAGAGGACAGGGAATTGGCCAGCATAGCGCATTCGGAAAAGCTGTTGTAGCCAAAAATGCCGAAGAAGCCGTTACCAAAGTAAAAGAAGGAAACATCGTCATTGCGTATGGTACAGACAAAGACATGATGCCAGCTTTGAATAAAGCCGGAGGGATTGTCACAGAAGAAGGCGGATTAACTTCTCATGCTGCCGTTGTCGGACTGAGTCTTGGGATTCCGGTAATTGTCGGTGTGAAAAATGCAACCAAAATCATCAAAGATGGGGATGAAATCACCATCGACCCTTCGAAAGGCGATATTTACCAGGGACATGCAAGTGTGCTATAAAAGAGGGAGACACGATTTTCCCTCTTTTTTCATTAAAGAGATAGGTCAGCCCACTAGAAATGTCGAACGTGAAATGTGATTGTATTTTGGCGTTTAAACCATCGTTGAATCTGCTCCTCCGATGGTATAATCATATGGTATGATAAAAAAAAGAAGGTGTTTTTTGATGTTCCGTATGTTGTTCTTATTAATCGTAGTCATGTCTGCTATTGAAATCGGTGTATTTCTCTGGGTGGGACAGCTATGGGGAGTTGGCTTTGTTGTATTTGGAATCATTCTTACTGGAATAGCAGGAGCGTGGCTTGCGAAGAAACAGGGGCTGGAAACGGTGGAAAGGGCAAGGGAGCAACTCTCATACGGCCGGATTCCAGCTGGAGAGATTGTTGATGGAATATGTATTTTAATAGGGGCGGTTCTGTTAATGACACCTGGATTTGTTACAGATATCATTGGATTTTTGCTCCTATTCCCCGTTTCTCGCATTCCATTTAAAAACGTTTTGAAGCAGTGGATTAAGTCCATGATTAACCGGGGCAATATCACCATATTCAGACGCTGAAAAATCCTTCTTGCATCGGGTAGGGAGTGCCGATGAAGAAGGATTTTTTGTGTAAAGAAACGATTTTGACTATGGCCGGGAATTTGATTGACGATTTTCCCTAAGCCTGCCGTTCGGGTCCTCGAATAAAATCCCAGATTTCTTTTAGGACACCTGTCTGATGGAGCGTATTAATCACAACAAGTGTGACAGGTCCGATGATTAATCCTAAAAAGCCGAACAGCTGAAACCCAACAAATAATGCGACGAGAGTAGCCAGTGGATCAAGTCCTATATTGGTAGACAAAACTTTTGGTTCCATCAGCTGTCTCTGGACAATGACTATGATATACAGAACAGAGATGGCGATGGTTAAGAAATAGTTTTTTGTAAAGAACAAATACAGAATCCAGGGGACAAAAATCAGTCCCGTACCCAGGTATGGCATAAGATCCACAATCCCGGTAATAAGAGCAATTGTGATGGCGTAGTCTACTCTCAGAATCAGCAGACCGATCAAAACAATTACAGCTGTAATGGAAATCAGCGTGAGCTGTGCTTTCAAAAATCCAATCAGTGCCTTTTGAAGGCCCCGGTAGACATTGCCCCCTGAAGTTAATACACGTTCCGGAAGCAATTTGCGGACGCGATCACCGAGCTTGTACCAGTCTTTGCTGATGAAAAATGTACCCAATAAAGAAAAGATCAGCACGGTGGCCAGGTTTGGTAGGGCACGCAGCTGAGCTGGGATCCAGGTCAGAATATCAGTCAGGATCTGTCTTCCTGTATCTGCAATGCTTGATCCCACATCTCTGATCTGGTTCAGTATTTCTTCTTTTTGAGCAGGATCAAGGGTGTCCAGCATAGCACTCAGCCGCTCATAAACAGGAATAACCTGAGCTACAATTAAATTTTGAAAATATTCCACGAGGTCTTCAAAATATCTGGGGACTACATCTGCCAGGTAGGTCATTCCGTTTATAATCTCGACTATTAAAATCGTAATCAGCCCGCCTAGCAGGGCCAGAATGATCAGAATAACGAGAAAGACGGCAAAACCTCTGGGCATTTTCAGCTTTTTTTCTAATACATTTACGACCGGATTGATCAGAAAGGCTATGAATAGCGCAAAAATAAATGGGTATGTATATTTAGCCAGCAAAAAGACAATCACTGAGAGACCGAGTACACCTCCCAGCACAATTAGGAGACGTAAAAAACGATAAAGGTAAATGGCAGGCAAATGAATACCTCCTCTCTAGTTTACAGAGAATATTTTAACATACTTTTACAATTAATAAGAGAAATGTTGCTATTTTTATATAAACGACGATCAGGTAAAAATGTTTCATTTATTGATCAAGAAATCCTGTCAATGTTTAAACATTTTCTCAAAAGGATTGCATGGGCAAAACATGAATGTTTGATGATCTGTATACATGTTGTTGAAGAACCTGACCAAACAAATAAAAAATTTCACATTCCATTAAAATTTGTTTATAATTGTCTGTGGGACATATCATGCAGAGTTTTTTTAGTTATTTAAAGCGTTTTCTTATTAAATGGTGCTAGTGGAAAAATTTTTTGGAAAAGGAGAGAGTGTTATGGCAGTTACCAGAGGACTCGAAGGAGTAGTTGCAACTGAATCATCCATTAGTTCAATAATTGATGACCAGCTGACATACGTTGGTTATTCTATCGATGATTTAGCTGAAAATTCCAGTTTTGAAGAAGTGATTTTCCTTCTATGGAATAAAAGGCTGCCTAAAAAAGATGAATTAGATGCCCTGAAAAAAGAACTGGCTGAAAATATGCAAATCCCACAGGAAGTGATTGATCATTTTAAGTCATATGATGTGAAAAAAGTACACCCTATGGCAGCTCTCCGCACAGCTGTATCCATGCTTGCCCTCTATGACGACGAAGCGGATGAAATGAATGAGGAGGCAAACAGGAGAAAAGCCCTTCGTCTTCAGGCAAAAATGCCTGCAATCGTTACCGCTTTCGCCCGCATCCGCAATGGTGAAGAGCCCGTAGCTCCGAGAAAAGACCTGGGCTTTGCTGAAAACTTCCTATACATGTTAAAAGGGAAAGAACCTGAAAATATTGAAATTGAAGCATTTAATAAAGCTCTCGTTCTTCATGCGGATCATGAACTGAATGCATCCACCTTTACATCTCGTGTATGTGTAGCCACACTTTCTGATGTTTATTCCGGAATCACCGCTGCCATTGGAGCCTTGAAAGGGCCGCTTCATGGGGGAGCCAATGAGCGTGTGATGAAAATGCTGACTGAAATCGGTGAAGTAGATCGTGCCATTGATTACATTAAAGATAAATTAGCCAGGAAAGAAAAAATAATGGGAATGGGTCACCGTGTTTACCGCAAAGGAGACCCGCGTGCCAAACATTTGAAGAAAATGTCCGAACAGTTGACAAAACTTGCCGGAGAACCAAAATGGTACGAAATGTCCGTTAAAATCGAAGAGTTCATGAAAGAAGAAAAGGGTCTACCGGCTAATGTTGACTTCTATTCCGCTTCTGTCTATCACAGTCTGGGCATTGACCATGATCTGTTCACGCCTATTTTCGCTGTAAGCCGTGTTTCCGGATGGCTGGCACATATTCTTGAGCAATACGAAAATAACCGATTGATTCGTCCTCGTGCTGAATATGTAGGACCAAAAAATCAAACATACGTTCCAATCGACGAGCGTTAATCTATTCTATGAAGCCGGAAAATCCGGCTTCTATCATGTGTAAAATGATGTGTTCTATTTTTTGAACACCTTTTCGATTCGAAGCAGCGTTTTTATCTCTCACCCCTTGCACAGGAGAAAGACTTTGGCTTACACTTGCTTTGGGTGTTTGATAAAAATTTTTAAAAATAGTTATCATAAAACTGAATGATTGCTAACATTAGGAGGGGTTAGTATGTCACAAGGTGAAAAAATTGTTGTGGAAAATGGAAAAATGAATGTACCTGATCATCCGATTATTCCTTTTATTGAAGGGGATGGAACCGGACCGGATATCTGGGCGGCAGCATCCCGGGTGCTTGAAGCAGCAGTTGAAAAGGCATATGAGGGTAAGAAAAAAATTGTCTGGAAAGAAGTATATGCCGGGGAAAAGGCATATAATAAAACTGGTGAATGGCTTCCGGAAGAAACGTTAGAGACGATCCGTGAATACAAGATTGCCATTAAAGGACCTCTGACCACACCAGTCGGCGGCGGTATCCGTTCTTTAAACGTAGCCCTTCGTCAGGAACTGGATCTGTTTACATGTCTTCGTCCTGTACGCTATTTTGAAGGAGTGCCATCTCCTGTAAAACGACCAGAAGATACAGATATGGTGATCTTCCGTGAGAATACGGAGGATATTTATGCAGGTATTGAATGGCAAAAAGGCTCTGACGAAGTGAAAAAGGTGATTGATTTCCTTCAAAATGAAATGGGAGTACATAAAATCCGCTTCCCTGAAACTTCTGGAATCGGCATTAAGCCTGTTTCTGAAGAAGGAACCAAGCGGTTGGTAAGAGCGGCTATTCAGTATGCTCTGAACGAAGGCCGAAAGAGTGTAACCCTTGTACACAAAGGAAATATCATGAAGTTTACGGAAGGTGCCTTCAAAAATTGGGGTTATGAAGTGGCAGAAGAAGAATTCGGTGATCAGGTGTTCACCTGGGCTGAATATGACCGCATTGCTGAGAAAGAAGGTCGTGACGCTGCAAACAAAGCTCAGGAAGCTGCTGAAAAAGAGGGAAAAATCATTATCAAGGATGCCATTGCGGATATTTTCTTACAGCAAATCTTGACCCGTCCAAAAGAATTTGATGTGGTAGCAACTATGAACCTGAATGGAGACTATATTTCTGATGCCCTTGCTGCACAGGTTGGCGGAATCGGAATTGCTCCTGGTGCCAATATTAACTTTGAAACAGGACATGCAATCTTTGAAGCTACACACGGAACAGCTCCAAAATATGCTGGTCTGGACAAAGTTAATCCATCATCTGTTATTCTTTCCGGCGTGTTAATGCTCGAACACCTTGGCTGGAGAGAAGCAGCAGATCTGATTATCAAAGCGATGGAAAAAACCATTGCCAGCAAAGTGGTTACTTATGACTTTGCCCGCCTGATGGATAATGCAACCGAAGTGAAGACTTCTGAGTTTGGCGATGCCTTAATTAAAAATATGGACTAAGCCAGTCAATTAAGGAGGGTCTTTCAAATGGGCATTAAAAGAAAGAAGATTTCTGTTATTGGTGCTGGTTTTACCGGTGCTACTACTGCGCTGATGATGGCTCAAAAAGAGCTTGGAGACATTGTTCTGGTGGATATTCCCGATATGGAAAATCCAACAAAAGGGAAAGCCCTTGACATGCTGGAAGCCAGTCCTGTACAGGGGTTTGATGCCAATATTATTGGAACGTCCAATTATGAAGACACGAAGGACTCTGATCTTGTGATCATCACTGCGGGAATTGCTCGCAAGCCGGGAATGAGCCGTGACGATCTAGTCAATACCAATGCCAAAATCATGAAGAGCGTCACTCGGGAAATTGTAAAATACTCCCCGGAATGCTACATGATCGTACTAACCAATCCGGTTGATGCTATGACATATACCGTATTTAAAGAATCTGGATTCCCGAAAAACCGTGTCATCGGTCAGTCAGGCATCCTGGATACAGCACGATTCCGTACATTTGTTGCCCGGGAACTCAATCTATCCGTTAAAGATATTACCGGTTTTGTTCTAGGAGGGCATGGTGATGACATGGTGCCGCTGATCCGGTATTCATATGCTGGCGGTGTTCCGTTAGAAAAATTAATTCCAAAAGACCGTCTGGATGCAATTGTTGAACGGACCAGAAAAGGCGGCGGAGAAATCGTAAACCTTCTTGGAAACGGAAGTGCATATTATGCACCAGCAGCATCGTTAACAGAAATGGCAGAAGCCATCTTGAAAGACCAGCGACGTATTCTTCCAGCTATTGCTTATCTGGAAGATGAGTATGGCTATCACGACCTTTACCTTGGCGTTCCGACCATTTTAGGCGGGAATGGGATTGAACAAATTATTGAACTGGATCTCACTGATGAGGAAAAAGCAGCACTAGATCAATCCGCTAATTCAGTAAAAAAAGTAATGGACGTCTTAAAATGATAAGTGTCAGGATTCGGGGAACTTTACCCGGATCCTTTTTTTATTTTCCAGAAATGCCATCGAGCCTCCTTCCTTATCATCCTTGAATGCAGGTTGCCCATGTTAACCGGGAAAACGGCTCGATGATCTAAAAATGCTATTTTTTCTTCCGTTGAAGTGGCAGCAGATATTAAAAAGCTCATCTTCCTGCCATCACCTGTATTATAAAGAAATAACGCCCCTGTTTTTGTAAATATGGTGTAAAGATTGTAACAATCTACTTTTTATTCCGTTTCTTTCATTGTATGATGAAGGTACTAAAGTAGAGAGGTGTTTATATTGAAGCCGCGTATTCTCATTGTGGATGATGAAGAATCCATTGTTACTCTTCTCAATTATCATATTGAACAGGCTGGATATGATACAGCTGCAGCATATGATGGCGAAACCGCATTGCAACTGCTTGACGAGGAATCATTTGATCTCGTCGTTTTGGATTTGATGCTGCCTAAAGTAGACGGGATCGAAGTATGCAATCAAATGAAACAAAAGAAAATCGATACGGCGATATTGATGTTAACTGCCAGAGACGAAGAGTTTGATAAAGTGCTTGGACTTGAGCTGGGTGCAGATGATTATCTGACGAAACCATTCAGTCCAAGAGAAGTCTTAGCAAGGATAAAAGCGATTTTGCGAAGGACGGCCAAAAAAGCAAATGATGAAAATGAAAATGCCGGCCTAATTAAAATCGGGAACCTTGAAATATACCCGGATCAATATGAGGCTTATTTTCAGGGAGAAGAACTGGAATTTACCCCGAAGGAATTTGAGCTTCTTTTGTATCTCGCCCGTCATAAAGGAAAAGTTCTCTCAAGAGATCAATTGTTAAGTGCCGTATGGAATTATGATTTTGTCGGAGATACTCGAATCGTTGATGTCCATATCAGTCATCTTCGGGAAAAAATAGAACCTGATACAAAAAAACCGATCTATATTAAAACGATTCGGGGGTTAGGGTATAAAATGGAGGAACCGAAGTGACATGAATAAATCAACCATTCGTCCCATTCTCATCTTTAGCAGTGTCATTGTGTTGATTATGACTATCATCGGGTTAATTCTGGGACAGCTGATTGAGCAATTCATGACTGAAACCATCAAAGCGCGTATGGACCGGGAAGGTTCCTATGTTGTATCGACAATTGAATCCATGAATCCTGACGCCCCTGGATTTAAACATACGATTGTCCAAATAAGTAAAGCGTTAGAGATTGGGATTATCTTGCATGAAAATGATGACGGAAAAATACTTGATACGACCGATCAATTATTTTATTTACCTGAACAGGTTGACCGTTCTATAAAGGAACTGATGGATCTTGAAATAGGCCGAGAGACTGTTTTTTTGGATGATTTTTATTTATCAGCTCAGTCATTTGAGACCAGTCAATGGAGTGGCACGGTTATTCTCATCCTTTCCTCAGCACAGCTAACACAGGTGATTCACACGGTCTGGATCATATTTGCTGCATTCATCGCTGCACTTTCCCTGTTTATTTTGATTTTCGGGTACAATATGTATGAAAAATATGTCAAGCCGGTCAAAGCTGCGACAGATACTGCTCTCCAACTGGCTAATGGAAACTACAATGCCAGAATTTATGAAGGTCACTTCGGTGATGCAGGTCAGTTAAGCCATGCTATCAACCTTCTTGCACGAAATCTGCAAGAAATGACTCTGCATTCAAAAATTCAAAGTAATCGCCTGCAGGCGGTTGTGGACAGTATGGGGAGCGCCCTGATGCTTATAGATGAGAAAGGGTATATCAATCTGGTGAATAAAGCCTTTCTTGAATCCTTTTCCGGGAAGTATTCTGACTATATTGGTTATTTATATTATGACGCATTTCCCCGTGAGGAGATTCATAATCTGGTTAGGGACGTTTTTATGACTGAAGATCATGTGCAGCAGACGATTGTTGTCTCAAGTGGAATTGAGAGGCGTTTCTTTGCAGTGTTCGGAGCACCGATTTTCAATGAACGGAAAGACTGGAAGGGAACGGTACTGGTTTTCCATGATATTACTGAAATAAAACGACTAGAAGAAATCAGAAAAGATTTTGTGGCAAATGTGTCCCATGAACTCAAAACTCCTATTACTTCCATCAAGGGGTTTTCAGAAACCCTGCTAGAGGGGGCAAAAGATGACCCTGAGCTGCTGGACGAATTTCTTACGATCATCTATAAAGAAAGCAGGAGGATGCAGCTGTTAATTAAGGACTTACTGGAACTTTCAAAACTGGAAAGAGAAGATGTTGAACTCCATATTGAAACAGTATCATTAAAAGAGATGGTCAGCGATGTGCTTACACTGGTTGATTATCATGCAGCAGACAAAAATATAACCATTACCAGCGATATTTACGAAGACATAAGATTTGAATGTGATGCTTCTCGAATAAAACAGGTATTGCTGAATCTGGTTACCAATGCCATTTCCTATACTCCTGGCGGGGGTAAAGTCATCATCGGCACAAAGGATGAAATTGATGAATTTACATTGATCATCAAAGATACAGGCATAGGTATTCCCGAGGAAGATTTGCCGAGAATTTTCGAACGTTTTTATCGAGTTGATAAGGCGCGGAGCAGAAATTCAGGGGGAACCGGTCTCGGACTGGCCATTGTTAAGCATATTGTGGAGGCCCATCATGGTAAAATAGATGTCAGGTCTGAAATAAATAAAGGAACCACTTTTTATATTACATTAAAGAAAAAATTTACTAAATATTAACACAGTCTTAACTCAACATTGAATGAATGGTGATAAGATGGAATCAAACCCTTTCATCCAAGGTTTTTGTGTGACGGAGGCCATTAGCTGCCTCCGTTTTTTTGTTAAAGAAGTTATGAATCGAAAAATTCCTTTCCATGAAACGGATCCATGGGTTATTACGTAATCATACTGTAATAAACAAATAAGGGGGTAAACATGTGAGTAAAAAACAAATCTATATCTGGTCCGGTACGATTGCAATTATTGTTGTCCTAGGTTTTGTTCTGATGACCAGCTGGTATACCGTTGATGAATCAGAACAGGCTGTCGTACTTACATTTGGAGAAGCAGAAACTACTGTCGTCGACCCTGGTTTGCATTTCAAGCTGCCATGGCCGATTCAGGAAGTCGAAAAATTATCACAGGAAACTTTTAGTCTGGATTTTGGCTATAATCCCGATGATGAGAAAGATGATACGATTCAAATGATAACAGGAGATGAAAATATTGTTCTGGCTGATCTGGTAGTTCAGTGGAAAATTACAGAACCGATAAAATATTTATATCACTCGGAAGATCCAAGACACACGCTTTACAATGCAACATCTGCATCACTTCGGGGAATTATTGGTACTTCCACCATAGATGAAGCATTAACTTCTGGTAAATCGGTGATCGAAAATGATGTTCAAACACAACTTACCAGTCTGATCCAGAAGTATGATATAGGCATATCAATTATCGATGTGAAATTGCAGGAAGTTGATTTGCCGAACGAAGAGGTCAGGAAGGCCTTCACTAAAGTGACAGATGCCCGTGAAACGATGAATACCAAAATCAATGAAGCCCGCAAATACGAAAACCAGAAAATGGAAGAGGCCTATGGCGAACGTGATGCCATCATATCAAGAGCAGAAGGAGATAAGGTCGCCCGCATTGAACAGGCTCGGGGAGATGTGGCAACCTTCAATGCACTATATGCAGAATATGTCAACTCGCCGAATGTAACAAGAGACCGTTTAGTCATTGAAACACTTGAAAAGGTTCTTCCAGAGGCAAAAATCTATGTCATGGATGAAAATGGAAATACAATCAAATACTTGCCCCTTGGCAATGAACAAACACGTACTGTACCTCCGGTAAAAGAAGAAAGCGAAGAGAAAGAAGGGGATCAGTCATGACCGAAGAAAACATCATTGACATGGAACAAAAAAAATCCTTTAATTATAAAAGTTCTATTAAAAACGGGATATTCTTGTTTCTGATCATAGCTTTGGTTGTTCTTGTGTTAAACAGCGTATTTATTGTTCGCGAAGGGGAATACAAAGTAATTCGCCAATTTGGTGAAGTTGTTCGCATTGAAAGTGAACCCGGCCTGAAATTTAAGATACCATTCATCCAGACCCTTACGGTGATGCCTAATAAACAGCTTATTTATGATATGGATGAACAGGAAATCAATACGCTGGATAAAAAGCGGATTATTATTGATAATTATGCCGTCTGGACCATTACCAACCCGCAGGATCTAATCAACAATGCCCGTACAGTTGCCAACGCAGAAGCAAGGATGGGTGAATTTATATTTTCTGTGGTTCGTTCAGAGCTCGGACAGATGAGCTATGAAGAAATTATTAATGATGAAAAGTCTTCCCGAGGGGATTTGAACACCAGGGTAAAAGAGGCTGTAAATAAGAGCCTTGAACAAAATAAATACGGCATTCAAATCACCGATGTTCGAATTAAGCGGACAGATCTTCCAAATGACAATGAAGAATCTGTATATCAGCGAATGATCTCTGAACGGGAATCTACCGCTCAGGAGTACTTATCCAGAGGTAATGCAGAGAAAGAAAGAATTATTGCAGAAACCGACCGTCAGGTTAAAGAAATGTTGTCAAAAGCCGAAAGAGAAGCGGCAGAGATTCGGGCAGAAGGGGAGCAGGAAGCTGCCCAGATTTATAATGAAGCCTTCCAGAAAGATGAAGAGTTTTACCGTCTCTACCGCACTCTGCAATCGTATACCGATGTTGTAAATGGAGAAACAACGATTATTCTGCCACATGATTCGCCTTATACAAGAGTACTATTAGGTTACTTTGAGTAAATCAGATGCGTTTTTTCCTTCTATGAAAGAACATGATAAAATAGAAGGGAAAAACGCTTTTTTGTGGAATATAACCTGAACCGGCAGGTCGTTCAAAACATCGGATTGGTCAGCCATCTGGTGTGCTTGTAGCCGATAAGCAGGAAAGCAGGAACCGTTTGAGAACGGAATTTTGAACATGGAATGAAGGAGTGCGGTCAATGACCAAAAAATTAATTTTAATGGATGGAAATAGTATACTTTACCGGGCCTTTTTTGCCCTCCCCCTGCTCAATAACGATAAAGGGGTTTATACGAATGCCGTGTATGGCTTTTCCACTATTCTTTTGAAAATGCTTGAAGAAGAGCAGCCGACACATATGCTGGTTGCCTTTGATGCCGGGAAAACCACATTTCGCCATGAAACATATAAAGAATATAAAGGGGGCAGACAGAAGACCCCGCCCGAATTGTCCGAACAGTTTCCGATTGTAAAGGAACTTCTGAATGCCTTTGGAATTTCCCATTACGAACTGGATCAGTATGAAGCGGATGATATTATTGGTACGATGGCGGAACAGGCTAAAAAGAACGATTTTAAGGTGAAAATCATTTCCGGTGACCGGGACTTGCTGCAACTCGTTGATGACTCAGTAGAAGTGGCTGTTACAAAAAAAGGGATCTCAAATGTAGAAACGTATACGCCTTCCGATCTGAAAGAAAAAATCGGAATCCGCCATGATCAGGTCATCGATATGAAAGCGCTGATGGGAGATAGTTCAGATAATATCCCCGGTGTTCCGGGAGTAGGAGAAAAAACAGCAGTTAAATTGCTGAACCAATTCGGAACCGTTGAAGAATTGTTCGAACATCTGGATGAGGTTAGCGGCAAAAAACTCAAAGAAAACTTAATGAATCATAAAGAAGAGGCGTTCATGAGTAAAGAGCTGGTCACCATAAACCGTCACAGTCCAGTGAAAATCAACCTGGATGATCTTACATATAAAGGGTACGAGAACAGGAAAGTGCTGGAGCTTTTCAAAGATTTAGGATTTCAGTCATTGCTGGAACGGATCGAAAGCAATGAAAATGAAAAGCCGGCCGAAATATTATCAAAACTGGATTACCTCATCCCAGAAGACATCACAGAGGATATGTTTACAGGAAAAGATGCCTTTGTTCTCGAAATGCTGGATGAAAATTATCATTACGGTAAAATCCTTGGCTTTGCGGTCGTGAATGAGACCGGAAAATATTTTTTTAAACCAGAAACGGCTTTGCAGTCCGATGTATTTAAAAAGTGGGCCGAGGATGAAAGCAATGAAAAATACTTATTTGACGCCAAAAAGATCACCGTCGCCCTTAAAAATAAAGGAATTGATCTGAGAGGAATCACATTTGACCTTTTACTTGCATCGTATTTAGTCAATCCGGCAGAAAATCATCATGATATTCCTTCCATCAGCCATCGGCTGAATGAGAAGGATATATCCTATGATGAAGAAATATACGGTAAAGGTGCCAAACAAAAGGTTCCGGAATTAAAGACGCTGTCTGAACACGTCGTACGAAAAGCAGATATGCTGCTTCGAATGAAAGATCGGGTGATTGAACAATTAAAGGAAAATCAGCAATATGAACTATTCCATGAACTGGAGCTGCCCCTTGCCGGAATTCTCGGTGATATGGAACACGAAGGGGTTACCGTAGATACGAATCGGCTGGAGAAAATGGGTGAAGATTTAAAAAACCGCCTTGATCAAATCGAAAAAGAAATCCATGAACTGGCGGGAACAACTTTTAATTTAAATTCACCCAAACAACTAAGCCATATATTATTTGAAAAATTGAACCTGCCGGTCATTAAAAAAACGAAAACTGGATATTCTACATCAGCAGAGGTGCTTGAACAGCTGAAACCTTACCATGAAATCATCCCGAAAATCTTAATGTACCGGCAGCTGGGCAAGCTTTACTCCACCTACATTGAAGGATTATTGAAAGTTGTAGATCAAGCGGATCATAAAATTCATACCCGTTTTAATCAGGCCCTTACCCAGACTGGCCGTTTGAGCTCAACCGATCCGAATTTGCAGAATATCCCAATCCGACTGGAAGAGGGAAGAAAAATACGTCAGGCTTTCGTTCCATCCCATAAAGGGTGGGTCATATTTGCTGCCGACTATTCCCAGATTGAATTGAGGGTGCTGGCCCATGTGGCAGGGGATGAAAAGTTAATACAGGCTTTTCGGGACGACATGGACATTCATACAAAGACCGCTATGGATATTTTTCATGTGGATAAAGATGAAGTGGATTCAAACATGAGACGACAGGCTAAAGCTGTTAATTTTGGAATTGTCTATGGAATCAGTGACTACGGGTTGAGCCAGAACCTTGGCATTACGAGAAAAGAAGCCCAGAAGTTTATTGACCGTTATTTTGAAAGCTATCCTGGCGTAAAAAATTACATGGATGAAATTGTGCAGGAGGCGAAACAAAAAGGATATGTGACCACCATTATGAAGCGCCGCCGGTATTTGCCGGACATTACAAGTCGGAATTTCAACCGCCGCAGTTTTGCGGAGCGAACAGCGATGAATACCCCGATTCAGGGAAGTGCTGCGGATATCATCAAAATTGCGATGATTCATTTAAATAACAGACTCAGGAAAGAACAGATGAAAGCGAAAATGCTTTTACAGGTCCATGATGAACTTATTTTGGAGGCTCCTGAAGAAGAAGTGGTACAGCTTGAACAAGTCGTCCGGGAAGAAATGGAAGAGGCCGTACAGCTAAAGGTGCCTTTAAAAGTTGACACAGCTTATGGACCGACATGGTATGACGCTAAGTAAGGGAGAGAACCAGCATGCCGGAACTTCCAGAAGTGGAAACCATTAAAGAAACTTTAAAGCCCTCTGTGCTTCATAAGACGATTAAAAAGGTAACCATTTACTGGGAACGAATCATTCAGTATCCTGAGCCAGATCGGTTTTCTGCCCTTCTTCAGTCACAAGAAATTTTAGATATGAAAAGAAGGGGAAAATATCTGCTGTTTTATTTGACGGATGATGTTCTTATTTCCCATCTGCGTATGGAAGGGAAATATGGCTTATATAAGAAGGGTGATCCAATCGATTCTCACACCCACGTGATTTTTCGGTTTACTGATGATACGGAGCTGCGTTACAAGGATGTTCGTAAATTCGGTACGATGCATCTTTATCGGAAAGGGACGGAATTTCATCTTCCGCCTCTTCATCATTTAGGCCCGGAACCATTTTCTTCTTCTTTTAACGGCAATCATCTGTATGAAAGGTTTCAAAAGACAGAGAGAGTTGTGAAAAACGTGTTGTTGGATCAGAGGATTGTTGCTGGCCTGGGCAATATTTATGTCGATGAAGTACTGTATAGGTGCAGCATCCATCCAAATACAAAAGCGAGAAATCTATCTTTTGAACAGTGTGAGACATTAGCAGAAGAAACGAAGACAACTTTGCGTGAAGCAATCAATGCAGGAGGAACAACGATCCGAACCTACGTAAATACACATGGAGATATTGGGCTGTTTCAACTGAATCTCTATGTTTACGGACAGGAAGGGAAATCATGTAAACAATGCGGTGTTCCCATTGAAAAAATCAAGGTAGGGGGCAGGGGAACTCATTTTTGCCCCGGGTGTCAGGGAGACTATCAAGAGAGGGAGATGGAACAATGACCCTGGTAATTGGTCTGACCGGGAGTATTGCCACAGGAAAAAGCACGGTTGCTAAAATGTTTCTGGAACTGGGTGTTCCCGTAATTGATGCCGATCAAATTTCCCGGGAAGTGGTGGAATCCGGAGAAAGGGCATATGAGAAGATTGTAGATGTTTTTGGAAAAAGAATCTTGCGCGATGACGGCACCATAAACCGAAAAAAACTGGGGGCTATTGTATTTCAGAATGAAGAAAAAAGGAAAGTGTTAAACCGTATTGTACATCCCGAGGTAAGGAAAAAAATGCTCGAACGCCGTGATCGGTTAGTGGATGATAATAAAAAAGCAGTTGTACTGGACATTCCTCTTCTTTTCGAGAGCAAGCTCACCCACTTTGTAGAAAAAACCGTAGTAGTATATGTTAATCCAGATGTACAGCTTAAGCGGCTTATGAGCAGAGATGACATAACGGAAGAGGAAGCTTTGCATCGAATCCATGCACAGATTCCCATTGGGGAAAAAGCGGAAATGGCAGACGAAATCATCGATAATAATGGAACGATTGAGGAAACTTATCAGCAGGTCAAAAACATATTAAAAAAATGGAACATCATATGAAAGCAGTACCCAGACCCGGTCCGATAACATAGCCGGGTTATTTTTTTGCCCAAAAGAGGAGAGGTACAGTTTCCTGCTTGGTAGTTGATCGCCCAAAAGTGATGGCAGACAGCCCAAGGGACCTTGCTGATGGCCCATGAATGCTGGCAGACGACCCAAAAGGAAGAGTTGACGACCCAAGGGACCTTGCTGATGGCCCAAGAATGCTGGCAGATGACCCAAAAGGAAGAGTTGACGACCCAAGGGACCTTGCTGATGACCCAAGAATGCTGGCAGACGACCCAAAAGAAAGAGCTGACGAGCCAAGAAAGATGACTAACGGCCCAAGAAAGTTTGCTGACGGCCCAAGGAGAGAGTGCAATCGCCCAAAGGATTCAACAGAGCGAACCGAATAGAACGTAATCGCAACACACAACACAGACAGTGAATTTTTCTGGAGAAAGAGAGCTGTACCTTATGGTTCGAGAGGTGCCATCCAGGGGCATCAACGTTTTCATGCGCAGTTGCTCATCAATGAATGATGAAAATATACAAAAAACATATCCTAATAAATGCGTACTCATTTATTATATTCTTGATTTTTATATCCAAAAAAACAATCATATGTGTTATACTAATTTTGAATTTAATAAAAAAAGTGTGACACAAATATATAGGAGGAGTTTCTCATGAATAAGACACGAATCGCCATCAATGGTTTCGGAAGAATTGGACGTATGGTTTTTCGTAAAGCCATTCATGAAGATCAACTGGATATTGTGGCGATCAATGCCAGTTATCCAGCTGAAACGCTAGCTCACCTTGTGAAATATGACAGTGTTCATGGAACATTTCAGGGAGAAGTGAAAGCTTTGGAAGATGGCTTACAAATAGATGATCATTTTGTTAAACTGGTCTCAAACCGTAACCCAAAAGAATTGCCCTGGGATGACTTGAATATTGATATCGTGATTGAAGCGACGGGTAAATTCCGTACAAAGGAAGCTGCATCCGCACATATTGAAGCTGGTGCCAAAAAAGTAATCATTACCGCTCCAGGAAAAGAAGTGGATGCTACGATTGTCATGGGAGTTAACGAAGAAGCGTACAATCCGGAAGAGCATGACATCATTTCTAATGCATCCTGTACCACAAACTGTCTGGCACCAGTTGTTAAAGTGCTGGATGAGCAGTTTGGCATCGAAAACGGTCTGATGACCACAGTTCACGCTTTTACCAACGATCAGAAAAATCTCGATAATCCCCATAAGGATTTACGCCGGGCACGCAGCTGTACCCAGTCCATCATACCTACTTCGACGGGAGCTGCGAAAGCCCTGGGTCTGGTGTTGCCCCATTTAAACGGAAAATTGCACGGGATGGCATTAAGGGTACCAACACCAAACGTCTCCCTGGTGGATTTAGTGGTCGACCTTAAAACGGATGTTACAGCTGAAAGGATAAATGAGGCCTTTAAACACGAGGCAGAAAACGGTTTGAAAGGGATTCTATCCTTCAGCGATGAACCATTAGTATCTGTCGATTATACAACTTCCGAGTATTCATCCATTGTAGATGGGTTATCTTCAATGGTTATGGGAGACCGTAAAGTAAAAGTATTGGCCTGGTATGACAATGAGTGGGGATACTCCTGCCGTGTAGTCGATCTGACAAAATACGTCGGTGAACGGATGATAACCAGGGAAGCCCAGCTGTCTTCCTGAAGAATAACCAGCCATTGCAATGGGTAAAATGAAAAATAACGTCTGGGAAAAATTTTGTCTTGCAAATTTCAAACAATCGATATATACTTTTTTTGAACTTCTGAAAACAAAATATGGCTACTTAAAGGGTTAGGACCTCTCTGGACTAACTTTCCCCCGTGGTAGTTCATATCCATCAGTAAGAAGTAAATATATTGTAGAGGGGGACATTGCAATGGACACAATGGGAAGACACGTAATCGCTGAATTATGGAATTGCAATGCGGATAAATTAAACAACATGGCTCTGATTGAACAAATCTTTGTCAATGCTGCATTAAAAGCAGGTGCAGAAATTCGTGAAGTTGCTTTTCATAAATTTGCACCTCAGGGAGTAAGCGGAGTGGTGATTATTTCTGAATCCCATTTAACCATTCACAGCTTCCCTGAACACGGGTATGCGAGCATCGATGTATATACATGCGGAGACCGGATTGACCCGAATGTTGCAGCACAATATATTGTTGAAGCGCTGGAAGCTGAAACAGTCGAAAAGGTCGAAGTTCCTCGAGGAACAGGGCCAGTAAAAGTAAAGGAATTTCAGGCTATGTAAATACGAAAAATATAAAGCCGTGCCACACAAAAGTGGTACGGCTTTTTCAAATCCATCGCCACTCACTCTGACGGATTATTCATGCCTTCCATCCATACCCACAGCTTTTATTCATAAACTGGTAGATGTTTAATTGTAAATTTTGATATAATGGTAAAAGAGGTGGAATCGATGGGACTAAAATCGACATTAATCAAGCTATTTGGGAATCATGCGGAGACATCTGACACACCTCAAGACCCGGCATTAAAAACACGATATTTTAAAGTGAATAAAGACACGGCTTATGATGCCCTTTATAAATTGTTTCAAAAAAAGGGTTATGATATTGTTGCTGAATCAAAGGATCATGGTGAAATCAGTGCCAATATTAGAGGGAAACGGAAGATGTTTATCGTAGCGTCGGTTATTATGGTACAACCCTTTCGCACAGCGATTGATCTGACTGTGACAGTAGAGTCCAGTTTGCCCTTTGATTTTGGCTACCGCTATCGGCAGATTCAAAACATCTATGATGAGTTGAAACAAACCTTGCCATACATAACAGACTAATCGTCACCCTGGCTGCTCCTTGTTCAATGGTGACGGTTAGACATGGAGTTGATGTTATTGAGGTGCCCCAATTGTCAATATAAAAGTACAAAAGTGCTGGATTCAAGACCGATTGAAGAAGGCCGCGCCATAAGAAGGAGGCGTGAGTGCGAACAATGTCAGTTTCGTTTTACAACCTTTGAACGGATTGAAGAAGTTCCCCTAATTGTAGTAAAAAAGGAAGGGACAAGGGAAGAATTCAGCCGGGAAAAGCTCATGAGAGGGCTGATCAAAGCCTGTGAAAAAAGACCGGTATCGATGGATCAGATTGAACACATCGCTCTGGAAGTGGAGAAAGAGCTCAGAAACCGCGGGGTTTCAGAAATTCAGAGTAACGAAATTGGTGAAATGGTGATGGACAGGCTGGCGGAGGTCGATGAAGTGGCATATGTGCGCTTTGCATCCGTATATCGCCAGTTCAAGGATATTAATGTGTTTTTAAAAGAACTTAAGGAACTCATCAATAAATCCGAAACGGACCATTAACAGTCAGCCCCTTTGATCAGGGGTGCTTTCATTTTTTGGCGAGAACAGATGATCCGTAAAGTTGTCACCTGGCGAAACAGAGAAGAAGAAAGGAGTCGGGCCATATATGAATGAGAGAATAAAGGAATTGCTGCCCAAAGACCGATATCGAGTTCATCTTGAAGACACGTTGAGGCAGGATTATGTTCAGGCTTTGACTCATCTTTATCAACCTTTAATCGGAGTGACAGCTGTTTCCATTTATCAGACATTTTTGCATGAATACGGGGTTCAGTCTAAAATCGGGGAGCCATCGACCCATCACGCATTAATTAATATCATGAACATCAGTCTTGATCATTTTTTTGAGGAACGGAAAAAGCTTGAAGCAATTGGGCTATTAAAAACATACGTTTTGGATGATGAGCACGCACGCACATACTATTATGTGGTTGTTCCCCCTTTTTCCAGTAGAGCATTTTTTCAGGATCCGATGCTTTCGATTCTGTTGAAACATCACGTTGGGGAGATCCAGTATAATCGTCTGAAAAATTGTATGATGGATCAAAATAAACTGCCAGAAAACGTACAGTCCCGGACGCGTTCCTTTAATGAGGTATTCACAACCGTACTGCCGGAGATGCCTGACTTTGATGAAGCCATGGACCAGGTTTCTTCCACAGAAGAACAGGCAAAAGATTATTTGATAGATTTCGAGTATCTGGCACAGGCACTGCAAAAGTACAATATACCAGATCAACATATTTTAACTCCCGAAAATAAACAATACATGAATAGTCTTGTCCGGATTTATCAGCTTAATCAGCTGGAAATGGAAAAGGCATTGCTCTGGTCGATTGATGAATCCTTTCATCTGTCAACAAGTGATTTACATGAAGCCTGTTTAGACTTCTATGCAAAAAAATATGGACAGACAAGACCAGCACTTAACGTTAAAGCTGAATCCCGGCAATCGGGAAAAAAACAGGGGACAGGCACGAAGGAAGATAAACTAATCGAACATTTTGAAACCATTACCCACAGAGAAATCCTGGAGGACTATTCTTCAACTGGATTTGCTTCCGAACAGGAAGTGAAGATGATTACCAACATCATGCACCAGCACGGACTTCCACAGCCTGTCATGAATGTACTCATTCATTATGTTTTACAGAAAACAGATATGAAATTGACCAGGAATTATGTTGAAAAAATTGCTACTCACTGGTCGAGGAAAAAAGTAAAGACAGCCAGAGAGGCCATGAAACTTGCGAAATCGGAAAACAGGCTGTATCAGTCCTGGGGAACCGGTAGAAAATCAAGATCAGAGAGCAGAGAAGTGCTTCCGGAGTGGTTTAAGAAGCAAAAACAAAAGGAAAAAGATGAATCCAGCCAGACAAACACACGAAGGAATCAGCGGGATATAGAAAAAGAAAAACAGGAATTAGCACGGGCATTGAAGAACATTTCTTCTAAACCATTAGGAAAATAAGGATGATTCATATGGAACCCATTCAGTCAACACTTAGAAAATGGATGCGGGAAAGTGAACGTTTTCAAAAAACCTATCAGCATATGAAACAAAGTCTTCTGGATTCTCCGGAAATCAAAGATTTTCTTGATCGGCATCCCGATTTGACGGAGAGAGACATAGAAACCCAGCTGATCAAACTGTATGAATACCATTCCCAGTCCAAAAAGTGCGAGCATTGCCCTTCTCTTAAAGAATGTAGAAATTTAGTCAGGGGCTATGTGCCGCACATTCATGCCAGTGGCGGTCATATTCGGATTACTTATGACCGCTGTCCCAAAAAGAGACAGGCCGATGAACAAAACCGTAAAAAATCTTTGGTCCAGAGCCTCTACATGCCAAAAGAGATTCTGGAGGCTAATTTTGATGATATCTGGCTGGATGATCCGGAGCGATATGAGGCGATTCGAAAAATCAGACAATATCTTGAGCAGGATCAAATTACCAGAGGTCTTTACCTGCATGGTCCTTTCGGTGTTGGAAAAACCTATTTACTGGGAGCGCTGGCCAATAAACTGGCCGAACGAAATATACAATCCCTTTTTATTTATATGCCTGAATTTGTCAGAGAGATTAAATCATCCATCAATGACTCTACATTAAATGAAAAAATCGACCGCTTTAAGCGGGTGCCGGTTTTAATTCTGGATGATATTGGGGCTGAATTTCAGTCTTCCTGGTTTCGAGATGAGGTGCTTGGTGCCATCCTTCAGTATCGAATGATGGAACATCTTCCGGTATTTTTCACTTCCAATTATAGTCTGAAAGAACTGGAAAAAAACTTATCCTCCAATCACAGGGGAGAAACAGAATTGATGAAAGCCGGAAGAATTGTTGAACGAATCCGCCAGGTCAGTGAACCAGTAGCGATGTGGGGACAGAATCATCGCCGCTAATTTTTTCCCCTGATGATTCATTTTATCTCCTTCCCGCCCATATAATGTAACAGTTTGTTATGGGATAAGGAGGATGTCAGGTTGAGGCGGATCGAACTTTGGTTTGAAAATTTGCAGGAGGCACATGCTTTTTCTAATTTTGTCTGTGAACGGGATTCATCATTAAAAGTCCGTTATGAAAAAGCGTTCGATGATACAGGGTATCATTTGCTTATTGACCTTTCCCCCCGGCCTGCAGAAAACCTGAAAGAACTGCTGGTCAGGGGAATTGTTCATGTCATGGAAAGCTATTATTTTGATAACTGGTATAAAACCATATTAAAAGAGAATTATTACTTTACGAATGAACAGGAAATTGAACAGATTCTCCCCTTTATTCGATCGGTTGTAAAAGAACCGAAACAGTATGTACCCGAAAAATTTCAGCACCGGCAGTCATGCGATTTATACAGCTTTGTTCAGTCCGGTCTGTATTCCGGCCGATCCTTTCATTTCAATCTCTTTTTAAAGAAAGCCAAACAGGATTATTATGAATGGCTCATTGAACTGATCGGCTATGCCATCGACGAATGGAAAAGGGAGTCGGAATACCAGGAGTTTATTCACCACCTGAGAAATGAAGTAAACAGAAAGAATATCAAATGTGACGCGCTGATCATATACTCCGACCATTCCTTTCAGTATTACAACTCAGATGGCGTACCCTATACGAGACGGGAAATTAAACAGCTGCAAAATAAAGAGCCCTTATATTTGTACGGACAACAAACGACAGATCCGAATCTCTCCCCCCTACTGGCATTGAACCCACGCTGCATTCAAATTTATACACATAAGCCAGAAGATCCGCTGGTACAAAAGGTGGTCAGCGTTTTTCAGGAACGGGTAGAAATTCTTCCAGCAGAAAAGTTTCCTTATACATCATAAAAAGGCTTGATTTTATCCTAACGAGCCGCTATAATACCTACATAATAAAATCCAACATAGCCAGGCAGTAATGATGAGGACATGAACAATATGGAACCTGCTCGAACAGAGAGGGAAGCCATGGGCTGAAAGCTTCCTGAGTGACGGCATATTGTTTACCACCTCTGAACTCTGATTGTGAACAAAGAGTAGCAGTCAGCGTTGATCCGCGTTAAGGACCAGCCAGAGTGCCGCATATGGCTGTATGCGGAACAAGGGTGGAACCACGGGTTTAAGCAACGCTCGTCCCTTTTTTTGGGATGGGCGTTTTTTGATTTTCAAAATCAGAAAGGGATTTTCCGAAGCAGGCTAATTGTGAGTCGCAATGATTGTTATGGGGAGGAGAGAAATATGTTTACCTGTCCGCTGGATGAACACTCATATCTGAAGTTACTGGACATTCAGGATAGTGAAGCCTTATATGAATTAACCGATCAGTCAAGGGACCATTTGCGAACATGGCTGCCCTGGGTTGACCATACAAGATCCGAGGAAGACACAAACGTCTTTATCAGATCTTCATTAAAAAAGTTTGCGGATAACAATGGCCTGGATGCCGGCATCTGGCATAAGGGAAGGATAGCGGGCGTGATCGGTTTTCATTTCATCAACTGGTTAAACCGTTCAACGAGCATTGGCTACTGGCTGGGAAAAGATTTTCAGGGACTCGGTTTAATGACAAAGGCTACGAAAGCAATGGTAGATTATGCGATCAATAACCTGAATTTAAATCGAGTGGAAATCCGGGCCGCTGTCGAAAACCATAAAAGCCGAGCGATTCCTGAACGCCTTGGATTTCAAAATGAAGGAACCTTAAGACAATGCGAATGGCTGTATGATCATTATGTAGATCATGTTGTTTACAGCATGCTGAAAGAGGATTGGAGCCCAATCAACCAACATTCATAAAGGAGTGACAAGAATGGCTGAACAATTGCAAATTTCGTTTCCAGACGGATCCATGAAGGAGTTTCCACAGGGCACAACCGCTGAAGATGTAGCAGCATCCATCAGCTCAGGCTTGAAAAAACAGGCATTGGCCGCAAAGTTTAATGGAGAATTGATTGACCTCAGAAGGGAGCTTCCGGGGGATGGAACGATTGAAATCGTCACATACCGGGATCCCGAAGGTCTGGAAGTGCTTCGCCACTCAACTGCCCATTTAATGGCCCAGGCCATCAAACGTTTATATAAACATGTCAAGCTTGGGGTAGGCCCTGTCATTGAAAATGGGTTTTACTACGATATTGATATGGAAGAGAAAATAACACCGGAAGATTTGCCAAAAATCGAAAAAGAAATGAAAAAAATTGTGGATGAAGCCCTTGAAATCAAACGGAAAGAAGTTACCCGCGAAGAAGCCAGAGAGATTTACCGGGAAATCGGCGATGATTTGAAGCTGGAGCTGATTGACGATATTCCTGAGGGTGAAACTATTACCATCTATGAACAGGGTGAATTTTTTGACCTTTGCCGCGGCCCGCATGTTCCACATACAGGAAAAATCAAGATTTTTAAATTGCTGAGCATCTCCGGGGCCTACTGGCGCGGCGACAGTGACAACCAGATGCTTCAGCGGATCTACGGTACTGCTTTTGAAAAGAAAAGCCAGCTGGACGAGCACTTAAAAATGCTGGAAGAAGCGAAAGAACGAGATCATCGCAAACTTGGAAAAGAACTTGAGATCTTTACCGTATCCCAGAAAGTCGGTCAGGGGCTGCCGCTGTGGCTGCCGAAAGGTGCAACCATCCGGCGCACCATTGAGCGCTATATTGTGGATCTGGAAGAACGTCTCGGTTATAACCACGTATATACACCTGTTTTAGCCAACGTTGATTTGTATAAAACAAGCGGACACTGGGATCATTACCAGGAAGACATGTTCCCGC
Source organism: Melghiribacillus thermohalophilus (assembly GCF_004342905.1). Classification (GTDB taxonomy): domain Bacteria; phylum Bacillota; class Bacilli; order Bacillales; family Alkalibacillaceae; genus Melghiribacillus; species Melghiribacillus thermohalophilus. Next base: position 76,834 of record NZ_SMAN01000004.1, read on the forward strand.
CAATGGAAATGGACAACGAAGAGCTGGTGTTAAGACCGATGAACTGCCCGCATCACATGATGATCTATAAAAATCAGCTGCATAGTTATCGAAATTTGCCGGTCCGTATTGCCGAACTGGGTATGATGCACCGTTATGAAATGTCCGGGGCACTGGCCGGTCTGCAGCGGGTTCGGGCGATGACCTTGAATGACGCCCACATTTTCTGCCGTCCAGATCAGCTGAAAGATGAGTTCATTCGGGTGGTGAAATTAATCCAGAATGTGTATAAGGACTTCGGAATTGATGATTATTACTTCCGTCTGTCCTACCGGGATCCGGAAGATAAAGAAAAATACGTGGATAACGATGAAATGTGGGAAAAGGCACAATATCTCCTGAAGGAAACCATGGAAGACTTAAACCTGGATTATGTGGAAGCGGAAGGTGAAGCCGCTTTTTATGGACCGAAGCTGGACGTTCAGGTGAAAACCGCTTTAGGAAAAGACGAAACCCTTTCGACTGTACAGCTGGACTTCCATTTGCCAGAGCGGTTTGATCTGACCTATATTGGCGAAGACGGCAAAGAACATCGTCCCGTTGTCATTCATCGCGGGGTCGTTTCCACTATGGAACGATTCGTCGCTTTCCTCATTGAGGAATATAAAGGAGCTTTCCCGACCTGGCTTGCACCTGTCCAGGCCAGAATTATTCCGGTTTCTCTGGAAGCACATCTGGATTATGCCAGAGAGCTGGAAGAAAAGCTCCGCATGGAAGGCATCCGGGTAGAGCTGGATGAACGAGATGAAAAAATCGGCTACAAAATCCGGGAAGCACAGGTTCAGAAGATTCCGTTTGCCCTTGTTGTCGGAGATCAGGAAATCGAACAAAGTGCGGTCAATGTTCGCCGCTACGGTGAAAAGAAATCGGAGACCAAATCGTTTGAGCGTTTTCTGGAGGAGATCAAACAAGACATTCACGAAAAAAGATTAAGAAAGTAAAGAGGAAGGAGTCAGATACTAGCTATCTGACTCCTTTTTTTCATAGAATGAGAAAATCGTTGAGCTACTTTGGACATTTTTTAGCTACAGCAGATTCCCGTAGTCCTCATCCCTTAATCGGTGATGATCAGCAATCCGTGCGTTCTTTCTTCTAAAAGCGCAGGTCTATTCTGCTACATTCAAGTTAGGCAATGGCTTTTTTTCGCGACGAGTCGTCTCCGATTTATTCCACTCTTCATAAAGTATCCATAGGACCAAATCAAAAACATCAAGCTTTCGAAAATATTGAGGAGGGATAAAATGATTCCTCCGCATGGCGGAATTTTGATTCAGAGGGAAGTGAATCAAGAATGCAAAGACGAATGGATCAAAAAGGCACATAAGTTACCGTCTGTAGCATTAAACGCATGGGAGTTATCGGATCTGGAAATGATAGCTACTGGTGCATTCAGTCCCCTCGATGGGTATATGAACGAAAACGACTATGTACATGTGTTAGAAACGATGCGTCTATCTAATGGTCACATTTGGCCGCTTCCCATCACGTTAACCATAACAAAAGATGAAGCACAAACGATTCAGCCGGGTGATCACATTGCATTGAAGGGATCCGACGGCATCATTTATGGAATGATGGAAGTACAGGATCAATTTGCGTGTGATAAAGTGTTTGAGGCAAAATCAGTATTTGGAACAATAAATAATGATCATCCAGGCGTGAAAAAGACGTTAAGTAAAGGGGACATTTGTCTTGGAGGTCCGATATGGCTTCTGAGGAGACCATCTCATGAACCATTTGAGGATTATGCCATGACACCAGAAGATGCAAGAAAGTATTTTGATGCAAAGGGCTGGAAAACGATTGTCGGTTTTCAGACCCGCAATCCGATTCATCGCGCTCATGAATATATTCAAAAAATTGCCCTTGAACTTGTCGATGGCCTCTTTGTTCATCCTCTGGTAGGGGAAACGAAAAGAGACGATATATCTCCTGTCATCAGAATGAAAAGTTATGAAACGATTTTGGAACGATATTTTCCTAAAAACCGGGTGAAACTATCTATTTTTCCGGCTGCAATGAGATATGCTGGCCCCAGGGAAGCAGTATTTCATGCGCTTGTGAGAAAGAATTATGGCTGCACTCATTTTATAGTTGGCCGTGACCATGCAGGGGTGGGAGATTATTATGGAACTTATGATGCCCAAAACATTTTTCAAACATTTAAAAAAGAGGAGATTGACATAGAAATTTTAACCTTTGAACACGCCTTTTATTGCCATGTTTGCGCTCAGATGGCAACGCCAAAAACGTGTCCACATAAAAAACAAGATCGCCTGGAGCTGAGCGGAACCAGAGTGAGAGACATGTTAAGAAATGGTCAAAAGCCTCCAGTTGAACTGACAAGACCTGAAGTAGCAGAAATACTGATTGAAGGACTAAACCAGAATAGAACGGGAAGACAGAACTCGTAATGAGCTGGGAAATCATGTTTGTTCTCAGTTCGATACTGATTATGGTATGTGCTATGATCTTCGAGGTGATGAGGACTGAAATCATCATGGCCCTGACACTGGTCTTGTTTCTCTCGGTAGGAATCATTTCACCGGAGGAAGCGGTTAAGGGTTTTTCCAACCAGGCCATGATAACGGTCGGGCTTCTCTTTATTATAGCTGGTACAATTAAAAAAACGGGAATCATCGACCGGATCATCTACACCGTACTAAAAAAACCGTCTTCGGATAAAGCAACATTGTTGAAAATATTATTGCCCTCGTCATTATTTTCAGCTTTTCTAAATAATACTCCGATTGTGACTGCATTTGCCCCGGCGGTTAAAAACTGGTCAGAGGAACATCATCAATATCCATCCATTTTTCTGCTTCCACTATCTTATGCAACCATTCTTGGAGGAATGATTACGTTAATGGGAAGCTCGACCAATGTTATCGTTCATGGAATGATGATACAGGAATTCCAAGAAGGGTTTTCTTTTTTTGAATTAGCCATCATAGGGATACCTGCATTAGTTATTGGATTAGCCTATCTGGTGGTGTTCAGTTCCAGATTGCTGCCCAAACACCAGAGCCTAAAACAACAAATAAGGAAGCGTTCCAGAGAATATTTGGGAGAAGTTCTGGTTACCGGTGACTATCCCTATTTGGACCGGACTGTTAAAGAAGCGGGCTTGAGAGAATTACAGGGCCTTTACTTAATCATGATTGTCCGCAACGGGGAAAACCTTTCTCCTGTAAAAAGCACGACGGTCATTGAAGAAGGAGATCGTCTCATTTTCACAGGACTCATATCGACCATTGTTGAGCTTCAGGGACAAAAAGGGCTTGAGATCATAACTGATGATGACCAACAATTTAACAGACATGTATGGGATGATGCCAGGCTGGTTGAAGCGGTTGTTTCACATCAATCGTCATTGCTTTTTAAAAAAATTAAGGAAAATGGATTCAGAGGAAAATATGATGCAGCTGTGATTGCTGTCCACCGCAAAAATGAACGGCTGAAACAGAAAATTGGGGATATTGTTTTAAAACCCGGTGATACGCTACTGCTCCTCATCGGTTCCGATTTTGATTTTAGAAATCATGAAGAAGACTTTTATATAGTCACCCCTATTTTTAAGACAAATCCATTTTCATCAACCAAAACAATCATGCAGGGATGGATCGATGTTGGATTGTTTTTTTTGACCATTCTCCTGATATCTGTAAAGATTGTCCCCTTATTATCTGGAGTCGCGATGTTAACTATACTGTATTTTGTTCTTGGAAAGGTATCACCTGATGAAGCTAAACAGTATGTTCGCTTTAACGTCCTTTTTATCATAGCATGTTCGATTGGAATTGGTGAGGCGCTTGTCCAGTCAGGAGCTGCGTTCTGGCTTGCAGAAAAAATCGTACTCTTATTACAACCTTTCGGAATCGTTGCAGCCATGCTGGGGATTTATATGCTAACCAATCTTTTTACCGAAGTGATGACAAACCATGTCTCTGCGATTATCATGTTTCCGATTGCGATGGAAGTGGCCAATACCCTTCAGATCGACCCATCCGGTATGGCTGTCATCATCGCTTGTGCCGCTTCTTCCAGTTTTTCCACGCCTATTGGTTATCAGACGAATTTAATTGTTTATGGTCCGGGTGGCTATCAGTTTTCAGACTATATCAAGTTTGGATCACCATTAAATGGCATGGTTATGGTGTTGACCATATGGATTGTTTATTTTAGATGGATGATGTAGGGAGGATTCGGATGAAACAAAAACATGTGTTCTTACAAGAAGGTCTAATCACAAAGTCCGATCGGCAGCGGCTGAATGGACACAAAAGTTGTGTCGTCTGGTTTACAGGTTTATCCGGGTCAGGAAAATCTACTCTTTCAGTATCCCTTGAACAAACGTTGCATCATCTGAATGTAAGAACTTACCGATTAGATGGAGATAATATGAGACAGAGATTAAATCAGGATTTAGGTTTCTCAAAAAGAGATCGGGAAGAAAATATCAGACGGGTCGGAGAAGTATCAAAATTGTTTATAGACGCAGGAATCATTACCCTTGCAGCCTTTATTTCCCCTTATAAAAAGGATCGTGATAGGATACGGAGTCTTCTGAATGAGGGGGAATTTATCGAAGTGTATGTAAAATGTGATGTAAAAGAATGTGAGAAACGGGATCCTAAAGGGCTTTACCAGAAGGCGAGAAATGGAGAAATTAGCGGTTTTACAGGTATTGATGATCCCTATGAAGAGCCTGAAAATCCTGAAATCGTTGTGAAAACGGATCAGATGACAGTTGAGCAATGCACAGAAAAGATTTTGAAATATTTAAAAGAAAAAGGTTATTTGACCGTTCGTTCTATGTAAAATATCCCATGAAACACATTGAGCAGGTCCTGTGTCCGGACCTGCATTTTCATTGCTTCGGAAACAATAAAACTCAGTGAATGTGGATTACCTTTTCAGCGCAGTCCCCGATTCGCTTCGGTTTTTGTTGCTGAAGGCTCAGACAGCTTCATCGTGGATCCTGGGACTTTATCAGTCACATCTTATGAGGTGCATTAAAGTTGTTTTAACATCATTTTAAATTGCCTTCCATACTGATCCAGCGAAAATTTCGTCTGAACCAATCGGTGTGCCCGAGTAATGATTTTTTTTCTTAAGGTCTGATTGGTCAGTAGTTCTTGTCCTTCCTGAATGGCATGGAGCGGTTTATCATCTGGAACTAATTTTCCAGTAACGTTATGGGTGATGAAGATTTGAACTCCGTCTGAATCGGTGGCCAGAACTGGACATTTGCAACTCATTGCTTCCTGTACACAATAGGGGGAACCTTCTGACAGGGAGGTGGAACATAAAAACCCCCCTGAATCCCCTGTCATGGAATAGTAGTCTGGCATTTGTTCATGCGGAATGTTTGTATACAACGTCAAATTGGACTGCAGTTTTAAACCTTTAATCATCTTTAAAAAGTCTTCTTTTTCCGGTGAAAGCTGGTCATCAATGAACATCCATATTTTCATATCTCGTTGTTTCTGAATCAGTCCTTTACATATTCTCAAGAAATATCGCCAGTTTTTGTTCTTTTCCAGACGTCCTACCCAGGAGATGACCGGACATTTGGGAGGAGGAAGCGGGCGGTAGGTAAATGATTCTGTGTCAAGGCAATTGTTAAAAATAAATGTTTTTTTCTCTGGCAGGATTGTTTTGGTTAATTGAACGATGTGCGGCGTTTCAGGAAACATCATGGCATCTGCGTGGTGTAACAAAATAGATCGAGCGTTGGTAAGCCATCGTCTCGCCTGTTTATAACCTCCTAGACCTTGTATTTCATAAATTATTTTTCCCTTATACCCCATAGATTTTAAACGCTGAATAAAGGTATGATCAGAACAGATGACAACGGCATCGTATTGATGTTTGGTTAATATGTCTTTAATTCGTTGATTATGATTGGTGATGAAGACCGTCATGTTTTTTACGTTTTTCATTCCGCTTCCTTCTCTCATATAAAGAAAATGAGAAGTGATGCCTGCTTTTTTTAAAGCTTTCCATCTCTGTCGGTTTAACGTTTCTACCCCTCCTCCTGGCACATAAAAGACAAATAAAACTTTCATCATTTATCCCTCCAAAGGATTTGTTCAGGCGAGCTGTATGGCACGTTGATATAAATTTTCTACATCATGAAGCAGGCTTCTGGTTGACCAGTGTTGTTCCCCCCACTTTTTCGCTCTTTCTCCCATCTGAATTCTCAACGTGTCTTTTTCCAGCATTTCCGTTAAACAGCTGTACAGTTTTTTGCTGTCGCCGGCAGGAAATATAAAGCCTGTTTCTCCATCTTGTACCAGTTCAGGTAATCCGTGCGAATCACTGACAATGGCGGGCAGTCCAAATAACTGGGCCTCAATTAATGCAAAGGGCTGATTTTCCTGTAAACTGGGAAGGACAAAGATGTCAGCTTGCTGAAGATAGTAACCGACATATTGGGTAGTCCCAAGGAAAAACACACGGTCATTTAGTCCAAGCTGACAGGCCTTCTCTTCAAGCTCTTTTTTCATTTCACCGTCCCCAAGAATCCAGCAAACCCAGTCATCTCTTTCCTGTTTGAGCCGTTCAAGAGAATCGAGAAGATCATGAATGCCTTTTAAATAGACGAGTCTGCTAGTGGTTAGAATCACTTTTTTGTTTTTAGGTTTTTGTATTTGCGAGGAAATCCCCTGAGGATATTGCTGTAATTCTTTTATATCCATTCCATAAGGAAATGTGACTATCTTGTCAGGTTTAACAGAAAACCGATTGGTAATATTGTTACGCATCCAGCGTGAGGAAGTATGAATCAGATCACTGGATTGATAGCCGATTCTCTCGAGAAACTTGTAATACTGATAGGTATCTGTTTGGTAGATTTCTTCGTCTGAAAGGTTACGGTTCCCGGTTTTTAATGAGTAGTAAATGGCTCCTGACAGATAGCCGTGTACACTCGTAACAATCGGGATATGTCGCGGTTTGACACGGCGAAATGATCTTGCTGCAATCACATCCTGGGCATGAATGATATCGTATTGTGCGAGATTGAGTGATGCCGTAACGAATTCAAAACAATATCGGTTGATTTCCGCATTTAAAATACGATTGTTTGTGACAAAATCATCCTTACCAAGAATCCGGATAAGGAAATTTCTGAAAGGGAGTTTATCAAACGTTTGGTTCTTATTGTATAGATGATAATCATTTAGTTCTGGGCTCTGTCCAAAAATGTCCACCTCATGCCCTTTAAGTTCGAGCTGATTTTTTAAATGCCTGACAAACGTCCAGATTCCACCACCGGGAATGCGGAAGGATGTCGCAATTAAAATTTTCACATTCATCCCTTCCTTGATAAAGGCTTTGAAGTTTTATCTTTTTTTACGTTCATCCATTTAACCATCTCGGGATCTGGAATTTGATATCCTTTCGGCAAATTTTTTTTTGCTTTTTTCCAGAGTTCTTCTGCAGAATAGTCTTTCATACAGATCCTCCTATCACCTGATATTTCCCACAATTTACTATATGGAATATCGGAAGCTTCTGTATAGTTGCACTGCCCTTGCGCAAAAAATAAAAAACTAGTGAAAGGATGGATACGGGCCAGCGTATGGATGCATAAATTAATAGCGGGTGAGAATCATGTATAATCCAAAAGTATCGATTATTATCCCCTTTTATAATTGCCCCTATGTCGATCATGCAATTATGAGTGGACTGAACCAGACTTATAACAATAAGGAAATCATTCTAGTGAATGATGGTTCAGATCAATATGTGGAAAAGCTGGAACCTTATATGGACCAGATCATATATATTGAAAAAGATAATGGTGGAACCGCCAGTGCATTAAATGCAGGAATAAAAGCAGCAAGTGGTGACTATATTTCCTGGTTAAGTTCAGATGATATCCATTACCGGGAAAAGACAGAAAAACAAATAGCATTTATGACCTCAAAAAGGATCCGCTGTACATGCACGAACTATCATATTATGAACCATCAGTCAAAAATCGTAAGGAAATATGCCGGAAAGTCATTTGCCACACGGGATGAGTTTGATCAATATGTATTAAAAGGCATCAATCCTATTCATGGCTCTTCTGTCATCATTCAAAGAAACGTATTTGAACAGACAGGATTATTTAACGAAAAACTAAAGTATGTTCAGGATTTTGAATTATGGCTAAAGGTGATGGAACTGGAAACGATTGTCTTTTTGAAAGAACCTCTTCTTTTATATCGCATTCATGGCCGTATGGGGACGAGAAGAAACCAGGAAGAAATCAAAAAGGAAAAAGAAATGTTCTTAAAGGAGCATTTACCAGCCATCCGAAAAAGACAGATCAATAAATGATTAAGAGTCCCACCATGTTATCCTCACTGTAATGGGCTGTCTCACAAGCACGGTATCGCTTTGAGACAGCCCAGATTTTTTAAAAGATATCTGTTCCCATACAGCCCCTTGAGCTGCTTCCATCATGCTGTGAATCAGAAATTCTCCAGCCAGGCCCTTCAACAAAAACGGGTCGACTTTTCATTTCTAACTAATCTACAGGATGAATCGAGAAGATGGCATTTAGTCCGAACTCTTCAACTTCAAAATCCCAGAGAAATGTTTGCGAATGTAAATCATAACAGGCTAACCGAGTAGGCATAACTCCATAACCTCCGAGACGAATTTCTTTTCCATCTTCCCGGATTTTTTTGGAGGGTCGGATTCTGGAAAAACCTACGATAGCCTTGCCGTCAGAAAATACATGAATTCCTCTGGTCCATCCGAGGGGTTTATCAACATCGGTCATGGCATTTAAATTATACCGTCGTTTCACCTGCAGATGATTCCGGTCGATTTCGATGATATAGCCGTTCACCTGTGTAAAGTAAATGGAATCATCAAGGATAAATCCATCATGAATGTAGGCATTTCCTACGTCAATAACTTTTCTGGGATTCGTCAGGCAAATCGCATCCTTTTGATGACATCTTGTAGCAAAAATATCATTTTCTACAGTGAATACATAATTGGGATGAGACTTATGGGGTTTGGTTGAAGGCACCTTTCGATAATCGACTTCTTTTGAAAATCGTTCCCAGGGACTGTCAATCACTCCCCATTCTCTGATAACGGATCCCTTCTGAGTAACTTCCAGGACCATATCCAATCCTGTGTTCACAACTAGCAGGTTTCCATTTTCGCGGGGACGAACATGATGAATATCGTTAAAACAGGGGAGTGTGATATACCCCGATAGTTGAAAATCGGGCAGGGAATAAATCATAACCTCTGTTTGCGTACCTACGTATAATTTGTCATTCTTGATGGTAGCAGCGGTAAAATGAGTAGATGTACCGCCATCAGCACAAACTTCTTTGGGCGATTGATACTCCAGTACAGTTTCCTGGGTTCCTTTGTCAGTATCCACTTTTAAAATAAGCCCTTTTTCATACTGCTGCCAGTCTTTTAAAACTTCTCCTTTTTGTTTTCCTCCAACGATATATAGGTTCATATCCCACACACCTCATTTGTTCGTATTCCCTGATAGTTTATGTACAAAAACAAAAGATGCATGGGTTGCTATAAAAACAGCAACATAGTTTTTTTCATATATTGAAGAGAAATTTCAAAAAAGGAGTTTGATCATGAACGTTTTAATCACAGGCGGATGTGGATTTGTAGGGTCCCAGACCGTAAAACAATGTGTTGAAAATGGAATGAATGTATCTGTGATTGACAACTTGAGTACCGGGTCAAAAAATAACATTAAACCTTATTTGCAGGATGTACAATTTTTTAATCAGGATATATGTGAACCTCTTGGTGAAATTTTCCGTCAGAGTAAACCGGATGCAGTCATTCATCTTGCGGCCCAGGCCAGTGTTCCGAAGTCAAAAAAGAACTTTTTTTACGATGCTAGAGTTAACATTTTAGGAACCCTGAATGTCCTATCGTTTGCCAGTCAATATGATGTTGAAAAAATGGTTTACAGCTCGACATCTGCCGTATACGGGGAACCGGAATATTTGCCTGTAGATCCAAACCATCGCACAGCTCCTAAATCGCCATATGGGATTTCCAAACTCGCATCAGAATTATATCTAAAAAATAATCTGCGTTTGACAGGTATACCGTACACGGTTTTAAGATATGGAAACGTTTATGGACCTGGTCAGAATATTCAGGGAGAGGGTGGGGTAGTTGCTATATTTGCCCATAAACTTACGAGAGGCATGAAACCCGTCATTTATGGTGACGGGGAACAGACAAGGGATTTTGTATATGTCGAGGATGTAGCCAGGGCAAATGTCATGGCAGTACATCACGGAAATAATTGCGTTGTGAACGTTTCAACCGGTATATCAACAAGTCTAAATGAACTCTGGAATCTCATGACGGAACTCGAAAATCTTCAGATAAAACCGGTATACAAAAAAGCAAAAGACGAAGATATTAAACATAGTTTATTAGATTCAAGCAGTGCCAGAACGCATTTAAACTGGGAACCCCTTACCTCCTTCAAAAAAGGGTTGAAAAACACTTTAGATTTTTACCGCCCATAAAGACAACCTGAAAGTCGGTGACAGCAGATCACGGATCTTCCCCGGCACATCGCCTCTTTCCTGTTTTTTTAAACTTCTATCATTTACCATCTTGCTATTTAGACATACTCTGACAGTGAGAAATGAAAAAACCGGAGGATTGCCTCATGAAGATTATGACGATTTTAGGAACCAGACCGGAAATTATCCGGTTGAGTTTAATCATGCCATTACTGGATCAATATGCGAAGCAGCATGTGATTGTTCATACCGGTCAAAATTTTACTCGTTCATTAAATGATGTTTTTTTTGCTCAACTTGGCCTTCGTACGCCTGATTATGTGCTCTCCCACTCACAAAAATCATTTGGGGAACAACTGTCAATCATTTTTACAGAACTGGAAACCATCCTGTCACAGGAAGAACCCGACCGTGTCCTGATATTGGGAGACACGAATAGTGCCTTAAGCGCCATTCTTGCGGAGAGAATGAATATTCCCGTTATTCATATGGAAGCGGGTAATCGCTGTTTTGACAGGGAAGTGCCAGAAGAAATAAACAGAAAAATGGTGGATTCCGTATCATCTTTTAACCTTCCTTATACTGAAAGAAGCAAACAACATCTTATTCAAGAAGGAATTCCAGTCAACCGTATATATGTGACGGGAAATCCTATTTATGAAGTGATTCAGCATTATGATGAAGACATTTCGAAAAGCAATATTCTGGAGAGACTAAAGGTGGATCCCTATCAATATTTTTTAGTTACGTTCCACCGTTCGGAAAACGTGGATTGCCCCGAACATCTAAATGAGATTATTCAGGGGTTGAATCTCGTGGGAATACATTATGGCCGCCGAATCATTTGCAGTATTCATCCAAGAACACGCTCAAAAATAAGCAAAGAACTTCTGGATGAACTTCACCCCCTTGTTGAATTTTATGAACCCTTTGGTTTTTTCGAATTTATACATCTCCTGCAGCATGCAGCATGTGTTTTAACCGACAGCGGTACCGTACAGGAAGAGTGCTGTATATCCCATGTGCCTGCCGTTACTTTAAGAAAGACAACAGAACGTCCGGAGACGATTGAATGTGGCAGCAATGTTCTATCAGGTCTTGATGCCAGAAGTATTCTGGAAAAAACAGATGTGATGTTGAAGTGTCAAAGGAACTGGAATTGCCCGGAGGGTTATCTCGATCGGAATGTATCAGATCGGGTCGTGAAATTTTTGCTTGGAGGTGCAGCAATTGTTTGAAAACCGAAAGATACTCATAACTGGAGGAACCGGATCATGGGGACAGGAACTGACACGGCAAATTTTAAAAAAGAACCCGTCTGAAGTAAGAATTTTTTCCCGCAATGAATCCAGTCAGGTGGAAATGAAACAAATGTTTAATGAGCACCCGGCTTTGTTTTTTATTTTGGGAGATGTCCGCGATCAGAAAGCTCTGTCAGATGCATGCAAAGGTGTTGATTATATCTTCCATCTCGCTGCTCTGAAACACGTTCCTGTTTGTGAATATCAGCCCTATGAAGCATTAAAAACAAATGTAACTGGAACCAGGAACGTGATTGAAGCAGCTCTTGTGAATCAGGTTGAAAATGTGATTTATATCTCAACGGATAAAGCAGCAAATCCGGCCAATTTTTATGGGTTTACAAAAGCAATAGGCGAAAAATTGTTTATTCATGCCAACACATTAAGTTCCCGCTCGAAGTTTATCTGTATTCGATCCGGAAATGTTTTGGGAACCAATGGCAGTGTTATTCATGTCTTTAAAGATCAAATGGAGCGAAAAGGAAAAATCGAAATCACAGACAGGAGAATGACCAGATTTTTCCTTACCATTGAAGATGCTGTTGAATTATTGTTCAGGGCAACGGAGGAAAGCATCGGGGGAGAAATATTTGTGATGAAAATGCCAGCAATCAGAATCATAGATCTGGCTCACGTTTTAATCGAGCATTCTGGAAGTGAAAACATAAATATTGAAGAAAAGGGCTTACGTCCTGGAGAAAAAATTCATGAATTATTGCTGACAGAATTTGAAAGTAATCATACGGTTGTCTATAAAGATCATTATTATATTATTCTTCCACCCATTGAAATCGAAGGGGTTAGGGAACATTATAAACATTTCCCGGCAATGAGCGGAGAAATTTATCATTCCAATTATAACCTCATGAGCAAATTGGAAATAAAAAGAATGCTAGAAAAAGGGGGGTTTTTATAGTGAAGATCCTGGTTCTGGGCGGAAGAGGAATGGCCGGGCATATGATTGTAGATTATTTTCATAAAAGAACAGAGCATGATATTTTTTATACCTCCCGTGACCGGGATGACAAAGAAGGTTTTTTTCTGGATGTAAGGGATCCAGATAAAACAGAACAATTGATCAAACAGGTAAGTCCGGATATTTTAATCAACTGTATCGGGCTGTTAAATGAAAATGCGAGCAAAAATAAAGTGGACGCCTTTTACGTCAATGGGATATTGCCGCATCAGCTGGCTTCGTGGATGGAGAGGAAAAACGGGAAGCTCATCCACATAAGCACGGATTGTGTATTTAGCGGAGAAAGGGGAAGTTATACCGAAAATGACCAGCCCGATCCAGTTTCAGTATATGGGAAGACAAAAGCTCTGGGGGAAATCAAGGAAAGTGATGTCCATCTTACGATTCGCACCTCGATGATTGGTCCGGAACTAAAAGAGAATGGGATTGGACTGTTTCAATGGTTTATGAAACAGAGGGGAGAAATTTTCGGATATAAACAAGTATTCTGGAATGGGGTAACGACACTGGAGCTGGCTAAAGCCATTAATCAAATGATCAATAACAATATCACTGGCTTATATCACCTTTGTTCTGAATCGAAAATATCGAAACATGATTTATTAAAATGGATCAAACAAGTTTTTCAAAAAGATGATGTCCGAATACTGGAAGATGAATCCCATCAGCTTGATCGAACACTTCTTCAAACAAGATCGGATTTTCATTATGCAGTTCCGGACTATGAACAGATGCTGATCGAGCTGAAAAATTGGATGGATCAGTCATGACTGTAACGTCCGATATTTTAATTACAGGTGCTGGTGGTTTTACCGGTCAGCATGCATGCAGGTATTTTGCCAGTCAGGGTTATCGGGTTACCGCGTTAACCCATAAACAGCATCTGAAAGATCCGACAGATGATCAGGTTAAGGAAGTAAAGGGTGATCTGCTTGAATGGAAGCAGGTCAGGGATCTGGTGAAAACTGTAAGGCCAGAAAACATCCTTCATCTCGCAGGACAAAATCATGTAGAAGAATCCTGGTCACACCCCTTAAAGACAATGAACATGAATTTTTTGGCAACCCTTTACCTCCTGGAAGCCGTCCGTAATGAAAAACTGCCCGCAAAAATATTGCTTATCGGATCCGCACTTCAGAATGATCAGCCACACATGATGCCATCCAAACACCCCTATGAATTAAGCAAAACATTTCAAACGATGCTGGCGAAAAATTGGTCTGCATTTTATCAGATGAATATCGTCATAGCCAGACCCACTAATTTAATTGGCCCGGGGCCTTCCAGGGGGGTCTGTTCGATGATTGCGGAAAAAATTGCATCAATGGAAAAAAAGATGGAATCTGACCCTATAACAATTGATGACCCTTCAGTTCAAAGAGATTTTCTTGATGTCCGGGATGCTGTAGCCGCTTATGAACGGCTGTTTCAAAAAGGGATTCCGGGGGAAGAGTACGACGTCGGTTCTGGTAAAAGCAGGTCACTGGCTGAAGTGGTAGAAGCTTTTCAATCACTAACCAGTGTTTCCTTACCTCAATATTCCATCCAGGAGAAAAACACATTCAGTGTAAATATAGAAAATATTAGACAACTTGGATGGAAACCAGTCCGAAGTTTCCCTGAATCTTTAAAAGATGTATTGAGCTATTATCGTATTCATGCTGAAAAGGAGGAAGCATAATGGAAAAAGTATCCATTATCATTCCCTTTTATAATTGTCCTTTTATCGATCAGGCCATTCAAAGTGCATTGAACCAGACCTACCAAAATGTGGAGGTTATTGTGGTGAATGACGGTTCTACATCCCATACGAGACAAATATCACCTTTTTTATCAAAAATCAAGTATATCGAAAAGGGGCATGCAGGGACTGCGAGTGCTTTAAATGCTGGCATCACCCATGCAACCGGCGAGTATTTTGCCTGGCTCAGTTCAGATGATGTATTCTTACCCGATAAAATTCAGAAACAACTGGCACATATGAAAATAAACCGGACAAAAGTATCCCACACCGCTTATAAGTTAATCGACGGGAAGGGTCAAAATATTGGAAGTCCGATTCAGTTTCATTTTGCCAATAAACAATCATTTTATAAAACATTGCTGAAACAATGCCCGGTGAATGGCAGTACGGTGATGACCCATATGGATGTATTTCAGAAGGTTGGACTTTTCGATGAGTCATTAAGGTTCACTCAGGATTATGATATGTGGTTAAGACTAGCCAAAATATATGACTTTACGTATTTAAAATGGCCTCTCATTCAATATCGGGTCCATACCGGAATGGGGAGTTTTAAATATGCATCAGGGTTGAGAAAAGAAACGATGAAAGTAATGGACAGACACAGGAAGGACATTAAACAGTTGATAATAAGGGAGAGAAAGAAAAAATGGACTAATCACTGATTCGAACACTTTTCATAAGATAAAACAGAAGATAAAGAGAAAGGTGGGTCTGGTATGACTAAAAAACCTATAGTTTCCATTATCTTCCCGGCAAAAAATGAAGGGAATCATGTAAAAGAGACACTCCAATCCTTATTTTCGGTAAAAACCCATGTAACTTTTGAAGCCATTGTAGTCGATGATCATTCTGATGACGGATGCTGTCATTTTTTAAAACATCCCAGCTCTTTTCAGGGAGTGAAGCTTATTGAAACGAAGGGACTTGGAGCCTCTAACGCAAGAAATGAAGGAGCTAAACATGCAAATGGAGAGTATTTCGTATTTTGTGATGCTCATTTACAATTTGAACATAGGTGGTTAGACCGTCTACTAGAGCCGCTTCAGCACAACAGGGCGGATGCCGTTACCCCTGGCATAGCTGCTTCTGAAAACCCACATCATATCGGGTATGGACAAACATTAAACAGTAAATTGAAAGTTACCTGGAATCCGAGACCCAATCATCTTTCGGAGACAGCTATTTTGCCAGGGGGCTGCTTGATGATTCATCGAGATGTTTTTGAACATGTGGGAGGGTTTGACAGGGGGTTCAAAGTATGGGGATATGAGGATGTAGAATTGTCTATTAAATTATGGCTATTCGGTTATCGTCTTTCTGTTTGTCCCGTTGTAACTATTTTGCATAAATTCAGGAAATCTCATCCATATCAGGTATCCATGAAACATGTCCATTATAACCTTCTCAGGATGGCCTATTCTCATTTCAATTTTAAACGGATTCAGAAATGCAAAAAATTAATTGATCATGATGCCCATTCCATTCAAAGGGACATTATTCGTGATGGCGTGTTATCCCGGCGGGAAATGTATTTTAAAATGCGAAAGTATGATGATGAATGGTTTTTTCGAAAATTCAACATTCCATTTTAGTCCATGAAAAAATCCCCAGAAATCGTTTCTGGGAATTAAATCATGTTAAACTCGGCACGCTCCGCCTTCCCTTTGCGAATATAATAACATTGAACATCCGGAGAGGAAGATGCAAGAGAGACAATAAAATAGGGAAGGTTCTGGTAATGAAAATGATCCATGTCTTCTTTCGATGGATATGGACTTGCGGAAGGATGGGAATGAAAAACTCCCATAAATTGTTCACCCAGATAGTGTATTCTTTCCAGGACATCATTGATTTCTTCCGGATCCATCATAAAAGATTCGGGACTGGCATCTATGTTTTTCATTTTCCAGATTCGGGAAATTACAGTCGAGTTTCCTGAAAGAATTCCACAGCCTTCGTTAGGAAGTTCGGAAATACAATGGTCAATCATGGCATCATACGCATGTCGATGAATCAGAATGGCATGGTGTTTACTTGCAGCAGTCCGATCCCCTTTTTTTTCTAATCGTTTTTTTAAACGTGAGAGAAGGTTTGCTGGTTACTGGAACTGACCTTTTTCTTCTGTACAGCAATTGAAGATCGCTTCTTTTCAATCTGATCACTCCTTTCAACATTGAACCTTTATTGGGTATATTTAAAAGGGTTAAAAATTAAACGTTCCTCAGCCTGATCGGTTTCAGGATAATAGGAAGGCTGGAACTGTTCTGAAATGTGGCTTGATTTGTAATCGCTATTTTCCTGATGTGTCTTCTTTTTCTTTGGTGCATCTGATTGTCTGTTTCGTTCCATTTTTCTTAATAGCAACTTTAATTCATTCATTTCATTTTTGTAGCTTTGTTCTAAATCTTTACTCATTTTTTCCATATGGTCAAAAAACGTTTCGTATTCTGTGAGTTGATCCTGAAGCTTTTGCAATGTAATCATGATTTCGTTCATTTTATCTTCGTATGGTATTTGTTTCGTTTTTTTTTCGTCGTTATTCCAGAAATTGAAAAACATTTCTCTAATCCCTCCTTCTTTATGATCATTTTCAGCTGTCAAATGAAGATCATTTATGATCTGGGCGAAATAATTCTTTTTTTCATCAATGAATTGTTGAATATTTAGATGTTTAGATTCATATCTCTTAATTGTGTGAAACATTTGATCGAGCATATAGGTTTTCTTTTTTACTAAATAATTGAATAGCTCTTTACATCTGGTATCTGTTTTTGTTTTCTCTAAATTATGCACATGTCTGGATAAAAAAAGAATGGTTTGCTGGCTTTCGGATAGCCGATCATTCAACTTTTTTAATTGGCGGCTCAACTCTTCGTTTTTTTTCATTTGATATTGACGGTCTTTTTTGGATATCGTTTGTTTTTGTTGAATTGCATTTAATCGTCTGATCAAAGATTGAATCCTGTTTTTCATGTCTGGACTTTCATCTGCATTACATTCACTATTCTGGAAGTGTGTGCGTATAACGGTTAGCCGATGTCTGGAATTCATAACATCACGTGAAATCTTTCGGGTTTCCAATTCATATTCGTCAAGCTGTTTTTTTAATTGATCCGTTTTCCATCCCAAAAAGGCAAGGGACCGGTTGTCAGAAGGAACCGTTTGATTAGACATGAAAGATCCTCCTTTCTTTCATTAGTATATTCATTGAACAGAATGGGATTGAATCAGTCCGGGAAAAATAGGCGTATGTAGCAAAAAATAGAGAGTAAGGGGAGTTAAGTCCTCCCCACACCCTTATTAATCATCATCATTATTATTTGTAAGAATATCGTTAAAGGTACGGCATTCGCTGTAATTGACAAGTGCATCTACTACTCCGCTATCAAACACAACCTGACCTGAACTGTTTCTCAGGATTAAGCGGAACTGATCTGGATCATTGAAAATGTTAAGTTCATAGAACAGCGTTTCTTCCGTTCCATCAAATGAACGTCTTCCCTCGCCAAACGCTGTCAATGACTCTTCAGCCAGATTGCTTGTGACCCGTTCAATTGTTGTAGGAACAAATGTAAAACTATAATCAAACGGAGATGGAGTAGGAGTTGGCGTTGGTGTAGTATCTGGATCCGTAGCATCAAATTCATAGTAGAACGTGCTATTAGCCACTGAACACTCTTGAGCAATTTCAGCTTCAAGTGTCGATAAACCAGTTACGACTGTTCCGTTAAACTCTGCGACGGTATCTTCATTTCGGGCCAATGCAGTAGCCTGGCTTTCAGTATTTTGTCTAGGGAAGATGGCGGGACATTGCTCAGGAAATTCGAGCAGATCAAGATCACAAGGGAACGTTTGCTCAGGTAATTCAATATCATTCGGACGAGGAAAGCAAAATTTAGCCAGTACTTCTAATTTGACCGGGTATTCAACCTGAACATCTTTACAAAGGATTACCCTCACAGGAACCATTGGTCCAAATGGATCCGATCCCATTAACACCCCATTATTTGATGGGCAAATAACCTGTGTGGCCCGGCAGTTGATATTGTCATTTGTAATTCCAGAGGGAACACATAGGGCAATCTCATCCCTGAATTGGGTACGTACGGTAAACGTGCAGGCTACATTGCCATTAATTAGAACAGAGACTTCTACTGGTACAGTCCATATAATCTGAACTCTTCCTGGATTTCCATTTTCAAGTATGGTCGCGTTGCACAGTACATCATCCGGGTCTGCCGGGTCGCATTGCACGGTTACTTCTTCTCCCTGTTGAAGGGCATTTGTAACAGCTGTACGGCAGGCCTCATCTGGAATCATGTTTTTGTTTTGATATTCAGTTGTAAAGAAAACCCAGTCGTAAACTTTATCTACACGAATGCATTCGGGAGTCAGGTCATTTGGATCTAATGGAATGCCTGTTGGAGTCGGTGAAGGAGTAATCTGTGATCCCCTGATCGATTTACGCTTACTCACAAACATTCATCCTTTCTGTATTGGAGTCACTATATCGTATGGCTAAATGGGGGTTCGGTAAATTTTAAATGCCTATTTTTGTGAAATTTTTTAGATTTTGTTTTATTTTTGAATGACTTATATAGACGGAATAGCAAGAGGAGGTTGGGCATTTGCATATCCCTGTTTTTTTGAATGAAAACAAAGTACTGGAAATTCCTTCTAGCGATTTAATAAAATTTAAACGGTTTTGCGAGTTAAATGGGTATCAGCTCAAGTGGAAAGATTCCCTACAGGGAATAAAAATAGAATCAGCTCTTCCCCAGAAGATGATTAACATCAATCTGTCGGATCATGGTCAAAAAAAAGAAGAGATGTACATGAAGAAGGAGCTTACACGATTATTAAATGGAGATGTTTTATTTGTCAGTAATCAACATCATGAAAAAAAAACTGCTGACCTAACACTTGTTCTGGAAGGAAGGGTAAATCCATACACAAGTACTCCTACAGTGACCATTTTATATACAGTTGACCTAAAACCTCATTTTAAAAAACATCTGGATGCATTCCGGATTCAGAACAACTTTAAACGGGCAGCAGATAAAAATACAAGTCTGCTGATTGTCCAGTTGAATATTCCTAAAGCCCTTGAGGATTCTGACCAATCTTTCTACAGGAGGCTCGCGATCTCACTCGCTTCGGGGATTATGGACTATTTCCTGGACAAAAAAAATAGCAGCCACGCATTCCCTGTCGAAGTGTTAAAGATGTTTACCGGCAACCACCAAAACAATCAAGTATCCATTGCACCCAAAGAATCATCCCGTTTGCCAAAAAGGGTTCCCGGTACCAGGGAACAACTCATTGATATGTATCTGGATTATACGATTTATCCCTCCAGTGAAGAAGAGATGTACATTATAAAGGGAGATATAGTTATCAAAAACAGCGGAAACACAGATGTAAACAATCCTCTAGTATGTTTAAAAGTAGACCCGGTTGACACGATTTCAATCGGGGGACAAATTTTGCCTCCTGATATAGCTGAAACCATGGGAGTGCACACATCAAAAGGAATTAGTGGTTGGAAATTCATGTATGAAGACTGGTTTGAACGGGCGAAAGAACGGGGAGAATACTGGATATCTCCAATATCCGATTTTACGATAACATCTGGAGAGCAACTAAAAATAAGTGATGTACAATTTATTGTAAAAAAACCTTCACAGCAAAACATGGCTAGAATCAAAAGTTTTCTGATTACTTCTGAACAAAACCAAAAATTTCCTTCCCAAAACAGTATAACCATTTCTTTTTAAGGTGATCGGGTCTGCCGCAATCCTCAGGGTTGCGGTATTTGAGTTATCCCCGGAATCACTGCATCTAACTGAAAGTCCTCAGGCAGCTCCCAGGATCAGTGCTGCGTTCCCTAATCAGGAATGTTTGATGAATGTTATTCACTGGACTGTCCGATCGGGCATATGCTGAAGGAGGGGGATCCATTATGAGAGGGTGGATGACATGAATCAAACATTGTCCGGTGATTGCCTGGAGCTTGAACAAAAACTGATTCACTATAAATCGGAACTGGAAAAATATAAAAGGATCATTCATCAATATGAACGGAATATGGATGTCCAATTGTTAAAATATTATAAAAAGAAAAACATGGAGCTTGAAAAGACGAATAACGAATACGAAAAAAAACTGGAAGATCAGTATTTTGAAATCCAGGAGCTGCAAAAGGAGTTAGCCGAATTAGGGGAAATGTATCAACGGGATCTAAAGGAAAACGAAAGGAAAATAAAGCATCTTAACCAGAAATTAAACGACCGGAACCAGCTAATCGAACAGTTAAAGGAGCAGATGGCTGATCGTGATTCCGAGAAATCCCGACAGCAGCATGCTATTTCTCAATTAAACGACCACATCCAAAAAATTGAACAATTAAATACCACATACCAAAACAACATAAAACAATTATCAGAGGATAATGGGGTTCTGATGAAACAGAACACCGAAATGATCAATAGAGAAAAGGATTTAAAGACTGAGATACACCGTTTAGAGGGAAAATATAAACAAATTGCAAATGCTCATACCAGATTGAAACAAGAAAACGCTTCTTTACAGCATGAATTGGAAAAAGCGCTTCAGGAAAGAAAAGAATTAGAAAATAGCTATCAAGAAAAAATGAAAGAACTTATCGTTTTAAACAATGAACAACAGCGGTTTTATATGAGTTCAATATATGAACTGGAAAGACAGATGAATGAGCTATTGGATGATGAAGAGCTTCCGAAAAACCAAAATGATGACCGGTTAGAAAACAAGGATGATTTTGATAAAAGCCAGATTGAGCTGCTTTTATGGGAACTTCAACATTCAGAAGCGAAGCTGTCAGAAAGTGAAGTAATGATTCATTCACTGGAACAAAAGGTTAGCTTGCTCACCGATGAGTTAAATGATGTAAAGGTAAAGCTTAAAGAATACGAACAGAAAACACCTAAGGATACAAATTGATATTTTAAAGCTGCTCTCGCTTATACCTCCCCAATCATACTGCTTTTGTAATGCATAGATTAAATGTAGAAACAAAATGAAAATTTCCTCTTTTACTGGCTGTAGCCGGAAAAAATGCAACGAAGATAAAAGATAAACATTAAACATAGCGAATAAATAAAAAAGGTCGTTTTTTCACAGTATTAACTTGTCTCATACAAGCCAATGTGATACAATCCTTTGTGTTCTGGACTGCACAAAGAAAACTTGACATGCCGGTGATGTATTGCATATAATATAAAAGGTATAAAAATGGATAAGGTCTTCAGACAAGTAGAAGCACCCGCTTCTCACCTGATCGACGTCAGAACGACAGTTGGCAGGTTCAAAAGAGTCTTCTTTTATGAATACGGAAGATTTGGTGTAGTGTGGGTGCAGTATGTATGCCACACTTTTTTTAATGGATAAAACGGAGCTTGTCGGAAAAAAGACCTTAATGTTTTCAAAAATTTGTGGAGGTGGCTAACTATTAGCAAAGATATGTTTGTCAATGAGCGGATTCGCGCCCGCGAAGTTCGGCTCATTGATGTAAATGGGGAACAGCTGGGTGTGAAATCACGCCAGGAAGCTCTTGAGCTTGCCGAAAAGGCAAATCTTGATCTCGTGATGGTGGCTCCAAATGCGAAGCCTCCGGTATGCCGGATTATGGACTACGGAAAATACCGCTATGAACAGCAAAAGAAAGAAAAGGAAAAGCGCAAAAAACAAAAAGTGATTAATGTGAAAGAAGTGCGCCTGAGTCCGGCCATAGAAGAACATGACTTCAATACCAAGCTTCGCAATGCCAGAAAATTCCTCGGCAAAGGGGATAAAGTGAAGGCGACGGTTCGTTTCCGGGGCCGTGCGATCACTCATAAGGAGCTTGGACAGCAGGTGTTGGAACGCATGGCAGAACAACTTGAAGACCTTGGCGTTGTGGAAACGAAACCAAAAATGGAAGGGCGCAATATGTTTATGATGATTGCTCCCCGCAATGAAAAATAGGAACGAGTTCGAGCACTGATTAAAGGAGGAAGCGATTATGCCAAAGATGAAAACCCATAAAGGTTCTCAAAAACGTTTCAGAAAAACAGGAAAAGGCAAATTTAAACGTTCTCATGCCTATACCAGTCATTTATTCGCTCATAAAACGCAAAAACAGAAAAGAAAGCTCCGTAAAGCAACATTGCTTTCGAAGAGCGACTACAAACGAATTAAGACCATGCTTCCAAAATAAAGATCGTTGAGAACAAGAAATATGGTTTTTGACAATAGGAGGGAAAGAATATGCCACGTGTAAAAGGTGGACCACAGACAAGAAGACGTCGCAAACGCATTTTAAAATTAGCTAAAGGATACTATGGTGCCAAGCACTCTTTATTTAAAACAGCCAAACAGCAGGTGATGAAATCCGGTCAGTATGCCTACCGTGACCGCAGACAGAGAAAACGTGACTTCCGTAAACTATGGATCGCCCGAATTAATGCGGCAGCACGTATGAACGATATGTCATACAGCCGTTTCATGCATGGACTGAAGCAAGCCGGAATTGACATTAACCGTAAAATGCTTGCAGATCTTGCTGTAAACGATGAAAAAGCTTTCGCTGAGCTTGTATCAAAAGCGAAAGAAGCACTGAAATAAAAGATGATACACGAAGCCCTTGCTTACGGTGAGCAAGGGCTTTTTCATTGATTTTGAAAAATCTATATCTATTTTAGGAGGAGCCTATGAACGGATGGTGGCTTTATTATTTTGTTTTTGTAAATGCTGTGACAGTTGGGCTTATGGGGACTGATAAATATAGGGCGCGAAAAGGAAAGTGGAGAATCAGGGAAAGAACGATTTTTTTATGGTCTCTGGCCGGGGGAGCGTTTGGGACATTATTCGCCATGTATCTATATCGCCACAAAACGAAGCATCAGTCCTTCATCCTGATTATTCCTGTTCTCACGATCGTACATGGAGTTCTTTTGATTTACTTCGGGATGATGTCATAAAGGCTCGTCTATTGTCATATAGATAGAATAAATCAAAGGAAAGGGGCTCTTTCATGGAACATCTTGGATCATGGATCCTCACCATTGTAGAGTCCAGCGGCACCATGGCGCCGGTATTATTTATCATTTTGCATCTGCTGAGGCCCTTTTTTTTCCTGCCTGTCGCATTTATTTGCGTATCAGGAGGGATCTTGTTTGGGATGGTTACCGGCACGGTGTACTCGGTGATCGGTGTCACCCTGTCGAGCATTGCCTTTTATCAAATGGCCTCGAGTGCACCCGGAATGATCAACCGGCTGATTCGGCTGAAAGGAAAAATGCTGGGAGAACATACAAAACTGTCAAAAGGGCAGCTGATTCTGCTCAGATTAATGCCTTTTATTCATTTTCACCTGTTATCGCTCTGTATCATTGAAATGTCTAAAAGTTTTCGGGAATACGTCCGATTATCGGTTATGTCCAATGTTCCCCTCGCATTTGTCTATACATCATTTGGAAAATGGATCTCAACGATGTCCCCGCTGGTGATGGGAATGGTTGTCATTGCTTTGCTTCCCCTCCTCTACCTCATTAGACAGAAAGAAATCGTCATGAAATGGGAGGATTTCTTTAACAAAAACGCCCATACGTCTGTTTCCTGATCAGAAGCAGGAAGGATGATGCCCTTCCTGTTTTATTTATGGGCACATAGAATAGGGGGAATTTGTCGGGAATACGTTGTTTGATATAATTCAAAACGAAATAAGATGTGAGGGTAAATCAGATGAAGAGGGGAATATTTCTTAGTTTTGTAGTATTGTTTATGGCCATGCTTACTGCTGTCATGATAGTAAGCAAGCCTGACGAGCAGGACTTCGTAAACTGGCTATCTGCTGAAGATCATGAACATACATTTACGTGTCTTTTACCTGATTGCAGCAAACTCTCTCTCGTACTGCCTGGAGATGGGGGATCCGGCAGTATGGAATTTGTGCTGAAGAAAAGTCTGTATGATCCAGGTATTTCGAATGAGAGTGGAACCGAGAATATCAGTCATATAATGGAAATAATAGGTTTGTCGTTTCAGCAAAGGGCTTTCTGGGGAAGATATATGCAGATGCGAAACTGTTTAACAATCCATGATGATCATAAAGAAAAGTAAATATGTGCCTATTCTTAATCCTGAGTCGACATAAAATGAACCGGGTTCTGTCTCCCTGCCAAGACCACCCGGTGTTTGTGTCTTTTTTAAGAAGCAACTTTTATTTGATGAATCTCTGTTTAAACAGAACGGACGTCAGAAGGTTCACGGATTTCCCATAATCTCATGGATCTGTCCGCCCCTCACGTATGTGGTCAGAGGGAGAACCCTAACTCTTCATAGGCGAAAACAGCTTCCCGAGCTCCTCGGAACGGGCAGCTGCTTCCTTAATGCACTCCACCAGTGCATCTTTAGAACGGAAGTATTCCAGTTTTTTAATGCCAGCCTCGGTTGTCCCTCCTTCACTGGTTACCTTTTTGCGTAACATAGAAGGGGGTTCATCAGTGGATGACATCATACTCGCCGCTCCAAGTATGGTCTGAATGACGAGAGACCTTGCTTTGTCTGCAGATATCCCCAGATGACGGGCTGCTTCTTCCATTGCTTCAGCAAAATAATAGATGTATGCAGGACCGCTGCCGGATAGTCCGGTAACAGCGTGAATGTCTTTTTCGTCTTCCAGGATAACCGTCGTGCCAATGGACTGGAATAATGTTTCAGCCATTTTCAGATGTGAGTCATTTGCATGTTTACCAGGTACAAGTGCGGTTGCCGACAGTCCGATCGATGCTGAAGTATTTGGCATGGCCCGAATGATGGGAAGGTCCAGGCCGAGACGGTAGGTCAGATATGCTGTTGATACCCCCGCTAGTACTGAGATGAACAGCTGTTCTTTTCGAACAAAGGGTTTGATCGTTTCAACCGCTTCATCCACATCTTTTGGTTTGACAGCCAGCAAAAGAATATCCCCATGTTTCACGACTTCCTTTGTATTTCTGGAACATTTCACATCGTAGGTGTGATTGATTTCTTGAAGGCGGTCATCGTTTTTCCGATTCGTTATGAACACAGAATCTGGTTGTATGATTTCCTTTTTTAAAAGTCCGGATAGGATCGCTTCCGACATAGCCCCTGCCCCGATGAACGAAATCTTTGTGTTTTGAAGGTTTGTCATTCTCTGCAGCTCCTTTCTTTTTACCCAATGAAAAAAACCCTTTTCCTCCCTGTAAAAGGACGGAAAGGGTTCCGCGGTACCACCTTTATTGACACGTGATGAACATGCCCTCTTGTCACCCTTATCGCGGGAAACGGTCAGGTTTTTGCCTGACAACTCCGGGGTAGGTTCGATAAGCTCATGACTGTGGAATCTTTCAGCCGGTGGATTCCACTCTCTGTTGCCAGAAATCTTATCTACTGGCCCCTTCACCGTTTCAGTCATATGGTTTATGTTTTTTAGTATTATTACGAAAATCCTGGTCGATGTCAAGAAAATTTGTGATTTAGACAACGATTATGTTCACTCTCTGGATTACTCGAGCAACTGTTTAATCGGATATTTCCATTCTACTTTGGCGTGGGGGTAACGAATTAAAATTTCTTTTTCCAGAAAATAAATATCATCTTTTGTAATGCCTGTGAGCCTGTCTGAATGATGGGTCCAGACATTCACTGTTACCACATGAAAGGCCTGGTCAGTAGTTCCTAAATATTTTTCGCCTTCAAACATCATTCCTTTGTATGTCATGAAAAAATTTTTTTTGACATTTTCCGGATCATCCAGGAAATAAAATTGTTTTTTTTCATGGGCTGCTTCCAGTTTACGCTTTGGATTGATCATATATTTATAAACGGCATAAATCAGAAATACCACAGCGAAAAGTATGAACATCCGAAATAAAATCACAATCATGTTTGAACGACCCCTATACTCTATTTTTTATTTAAAAACTATGGATTTGCCTGTTAGATATTTTTTTATATTTACGTCCTGCTGATGTCTTATGTTTCACTTTTTTTGGTTAAGTTTTAGATTTTAAAATCGACTGGCTACCGACATGTTATAATATAAAGAAAAAAGGAGTACTCGAATGAACTGGGACAAGCTTTATCAGATGCAGGACAAGCTAGATGGTAGAATTAAAAAGCAGCACAACCTGAACGGGAAAGACCTGTTCGATGAAAAAGTAATGGCTCTGTTAGTTGAAGTGGGCGAACTGGCTAACGAAACCCGCTGTTTTAAATACTGGAGCACAAAAGGACCTAACGAACAATCCGTCATCCTCGAGGAATATGTAGACGGACTTCATTTTATTTTATCTCTCGGAATCGATATGAATTATTTTTTCAAGGGGGAGGAAATCGAGTTGACATCCCCACCACCTGACACCCTGACAGAACAGTTTTTGGCCGTATATGATCAGATTAGACTGTTTCACACAATGAGCACCATGGATCATTATAACAATCTCTGCATTCAGTATGTAAGGCTGGGAATCAAGCTCGGATTTACGACCGACATGATCGAACAGGCGTATTTGAAAAAAAATGAACTAAATCATGAACGGCAGGATCAGGGGTACTGATTTTTTTGTTAAATGCATGTAAAAGCGTTATAATGGGAATGGTTTGAGTAACTTTGTCAAAGGGAGGATACATAATGGTAAAAATGGATGAGACGTTAACGATGCTGAAAGAGTTAACGGATGCGAAAGCGATTCCAGGGAACGAACGGGAAGCAAGAGAAGTGATGAAAACACACATTTCCCCATATGCCGATGAAGTTTATACTGATCATCTGGGAAGTTTAATTGCCAGAAAAACCGGAGATGAAAATGGCCCTAAAATTATGGTTGCCGGACATCTGGATGAAATTGGATTGATGGTCACCCGCATCGATGACAAAGGGTTTGTTTATTTTCAGACTGTCGGCGGATGGTGGAACCAGGTGATGCTTGCCCAGCGTGTAACCATCATGACGAGAAAAGGGGATATAACCGGTATCATTGGATCTAAGCCTCCTCATATTATTTCTGCTGAAGCCCGTAAAAAACCAGTTGAAATCAAAGATATGTTTATTGACATCGGAGCTAGTAGCAAAGAAGAGGCAGAAGAATTTGGGGTTCGCCCCGGGGATTCCATTGTTCCGTATTTCGATTTCACCGTGATGAAAAATGAAAAAATGCTACTTGCCAAAGCCTGGGATAACCGAATCGGCTGTGCCATTGCCATTGAAGTGCTAAAACGGTTAAAAGACGAAAAACATCCTAATATTGTATATGGTGTAGGAACTGTTCAGGAAGAAGTGGGCCTTCGAGGTGCCAGAACATCTGCTCATGCCATTCAACCGGATATCGGATTTGCTGTTGACACAGGTATTGCCGGTGATACACCGGGTATCACGGAAAAAGAAGCTACTAGCAAAATTGGCAAAGGCCCACAAATTATTTTGTATGATGCGTCCATGGTTTCCCATAAAGGTCTCCGTGATTTTGTTGTGGATACAGCAGATGAGCAAAAGATTCCTTATCAGTTTGATGCAATTGCAGGCGGAGGAACAGACTCCGGAGCTATTCATTTAACAGCAAATGGGGTGCCTGCCCTGTCCATTACGATTGCAACCCGATATATCCACACCCATGCTGCCATGATTCATCGGGATGATTTCGAGAATGCAGTAAAATTAATTGTTGAAGTCATCAAGCGTCTTGACCGGAACAAAGTCAATGAAATTACGTTTGGATGAATCACATGAAAGGAGCGCTTCCACGTGCGCTCCTTTTTAATTTGAGAATTTATAAGCGGTTGCAAGGAAAATGCACTTCACGATTTTAAGTCTGGAGACTTGCGAAGGAAAAGGGGTTTCTGGCCGTTCAGTGGAGAAGCGCTATGGCCCAAAATCTGGGGACGACGGCCCAATCTGCGTGCGTAATGGCCCAATCCCCTGGCGTAACAGCCCAACCCCGGGGAGCAACGGCCCAACCTCTGGGCGTAACAGCCCAAGCATGGGGGGCAACGGCTCAATCCCCGTACGTAACGGCCCAATCCCTGGGTGTAACGGCCCAAGCCACGGGCGTAACAGCCCAAGCATGGGATGCAACGGCCCAACCTCTGGGCGTAACAGCCCAAGCATGGGGGGCAACGGCTCAATCCCCGTACGTAACGGCCCAAGCCCCGGGTGTAACGGCCCAAGCCCTGGGTGTAACGGCCCAAGCATGGGGGGCAACGGCTCAAACCCTGGGTGTAACGGCCCAAGCATGGGGGGCAACGGCTCAATCCCCGTACGTAACGGCCCAAGCCCCGGGTGTAACGGCCCAAGCCCCGGGTGTAATGGCCCAACCCCGTGGAGCAACGGCCCATGCAAGGGATTCAATGACCCAAAGACAGGAGCTGATTACCCAAGAAAGTGCTTTAATGGCCCAAAGGTAGAGGCTTCCCCCCAGGAAGCTGTGCTACAGCCCAAAGATTGCTGCTGACCCCAGGGAACCAACACAACCTTCAAAGGTAGTGCACTGCTCATAGAGATCATTACCACAATGAATATACCTGGACAAGCACAAGTTCATTTAAAATGAAAAGTCCCTCATTACCCTTTTGACGGACAATAAACGAAGCTTTTGAGTCAGAACATGTTCAATGGAAAACCTGTTTCATCCCCGGTTGCGGATCGGATACATAATAAGAGCCCGATCAGGCAGACACGCTAAAGATTTTATGTGGCATTCTTTATTCCCTCTTCAAGTATGTCAATCATATGATCCTTTTCTTCATCTGTAGCCTGCTGCCAGATGAGTTCGAACAGTACACCAAGACCAGGCAGCATCTTCTCTTCACCGCTCTGAACGGCATCCACTATAGTAGCTTCCAATTGTTCCGCGTTATTTTCAGAAATATTGTTTAAGATGGCTTTACGCAAATTTAAATCCATGTTTTCACCCCACTCAAGATTAGTCACAGGATTAGTTTGACCTCACGGATGTAAAATATGTATCATAAGGTACATGAAACAGATTTAGAAACAGGTGAAACAGATGATTCAGTCCATTCAAAATGGAAAAGTAAAAAAATGGAATAAACTAAAGAAAAAGAAGTGGCGTGAAAAGACACAGACTTTTTTAGTTGAGGGTCCTCATCTGATTGAAGAGGCGAATAAAAGCAGCTGGCCGATCAAAGAGTTGATCTTAACCGAGGATTTTCGATTAGGTTTTGACCCCGGAGAACTCCCTGTTTTTCGGGTCAGCGATGAAATTATGTCTTATTTGTCAGACACTGAGACATCACAGGGAATACTGGCTGTTTGTGAGATGAAAGAGATTCCGTTTCGTTCATCATTCAAAAGAGTGCTGATGCTAGATCGTGTTCAGGATCCAGGAAATGCAGGAACCATAGTCCGTACAGCGGATGCGATGGGATTTGATGCAGTGATTTTTGGAAAAGGAACAGTTGACGTATACAATGAAAAAACCATACGTGCGACCCAGGGCTCCCTTTTTCATCTTCCTGTATATAGAGGGGACTTGCCTGAGTGGAGTGAACAGCTGAAGAAACTTGGTTTTTCCATTTGGGCAACGGCCATTGAGGAGGGAAAACCTTTTCAAAGCCTTCAAGTTCCTGATGCACTAGGAATTGTTTTCGGCAACGAAGGAGAAGGCGTTCAGGAAAAGATACTTACCATAGCTGATGAGCGGGTCTACATTCCGATGAAAGGAAAAGCGGAATCGTTAAATGTCAGCATCGCAGGCGGCATTTTAATGTATTATTTGCAGGCACAGGCTTGAAAAAGAAAATACCTTCTTCTATAATAAATTTCATAATCAAATATGCTAAAAGTGTTGAAGGAGTCCAGTAGATGATGGGAACCTTCGATCGCAGGGAGGAAATGCCGCAGACTGAAAGCATTTCCATCGAAGCCGTCATCGAACTTTCGCTCTGGAGCTGACACCGGGACCTTGCCAGGTGCAAGTAAAGGTGTTTCGGAAGCATCCGTTATCTTGAATGAAGCGGGCACATCTGTGCCAAAAAGGGTGGTAACGCGGAAATCCAGTCTCGTCCCTTGTTTTGAGGGGCGGGGCTTTTTCATTTTGATAAAAAAGGAGGAAACAACCCATGAAAGAACGCCTGGAAGAATTACGCAATGAAGCGCTTGAAAAAGTGAAGAAAGCAGAAAACGTGAAAGAACTGCAAGATGTACGTGTTTCTTATTTAGGGAAAAAAGGTCCCATAACGGAAGTGTTAAGGGGTATGGGAAAATTGCCGGCAGAGGAACGCCCGATCATTGGCCAACTGGCTAATGAAGTGCGTGAATCCATTGCAAAGTCCATTGAAGAAAAACAAACTCAGCTGGAGAAGGAGGCTCTTGAAAAGCAGCTTCGGGAAGAAACCATTGATGTGACACTTCCTGGCCGTCCGAACACGGTTGGAGGTCCTCATCTGTTAACCAAACTGATTCAGGAAATTGAAGATCTATTCATTGGAATGGGCTTTGAAGTGGCAGAAGGTCCCGAAGTGGAATCGGATTACTATAACTTTGAAGCGTTAAATCTGCCAAAGGGGCACCCGGCAAGGGATATGCAGGATTCCTTTTACATTACTGAGGAAATTTTAATGCGTACTCATACATCTCCTGTTCAGGCAAGAACCATGGAAAAACATGAAGGGAAGGGTCCTGTGAAAATTATATGCCCTGGTAAAGTGTACCGCCGGGATACCGATGATGCGACCCACTCCCATCAATTTACCCAGATTGAAGGGCTATATGTTGATAAAAATGTCCGGATGAGTGATTTAAAAGGCGTTTTAAATACATTTGCGAAAAAGATGTTCGGAGAAGACCGAGAAATTCGGCTGCGGCCCAGCTTTTTCCCGTTCACGGAACCTTCTGTGGAGATGGATATTTCCTGTAAAATGTGCCATGGAGAAGGATGTTCCGTATGTAAGGGAACGGGCTGGATTGAAATATTAGGAGCCGGAATGGTTCATCCAAATGTCCTCAGAATGGCTGGCTTTGATCCGGACGAATACAATGGGTTTGCTTTTGGAATGGGACCGGAGCGGATCGCCATGCTGAAGTACGGAGTGGATGATATTCGCCATTTTTATATCAATGACGTACGATTCCTGAAACAATTCCATCATGCGTAAAGGAGGACGCCAACAATGCTAGTATCCATAAACTGGTTAAAACAATATATTGATTTAGATGATATTACCCCTGAAGAACTGGCGGAAAAAATCACAAAAAGCGGAATCGAAGTGGACAGTGCCAGACCAATCGTTGATCAAATCAAAAAGGTTGTCGTCGGTTATGTTAAATCATGCGAAAAGCATCCAAATGCTGACAAACTGAACCTCTGTCAGGTCGATGTCGGGGATGAGGAACTGCAGATTATCTGCGGGGCGCCAAACGTGCAGGCAGGACAAAAAGTGGCAGTGGCAAAACCCGGAGCCAGACTTCCAGGTGGGATGAAAATTAAGAAAACCAAACTTCGGGGAGTGGAATCCCAGGGAATGATTTGTTCCCTTCAGGAGCTTGGCATTGATGATAAATTTGTTCAGAAAGAATTTGTAGATGGCATTTTTGTGTTCCCGGATGATGTGGAAGTCGGAGAAGATGCTATTAAACTTTTGAATCTGAATGATACGATTCTCGAGCTGGAACTGACCCCTAACCGGTCCGACTGTTTAAGCATGATTGGGGTAGCTTATGAGGTGGCAGCTATTCTCGGAAAAGACTTAAAGCTTCCGGAGGTATTGATTGATTCCATGAACGAAGATGCAGCCGACTATGTTCAGGTAAAAGTGGAGAATCCGGAGTTAAATCCATATTATGGGGCCTTTATCATTAAAAATATTCAAGTAGGCCCATCCCCGCTATGGATGCAGAACCGGTTAATTGCAGCGGGAATCCGTCCCATTAATAATGTGGTAGATATTACAAACTATGTCCTGTTAGAATATGGCCAGCCACTGCATGCCTTTGATTATGACCGATTTGGCTCTAAGGAAGTGGTGATCCGAACGGCTAAAAAGGATGAAAAGATTCAAACCCTTGATGACGAAGAACGTACCCTTAAAGAGGATCATCTCGTCATTACGAATGGAAAAGAACCCGTTGCCATTGCTGGCGTCATGGGGGGAGCCGATTCAGAAGTAAGTCAAGAAACGACGACCGTTTTACTGGAAGCGGCTTATTTTGATCCCCAGACGGTACGTAAAGGATCAAAAGACCATCAGCTTCGCAGTGAAGCAAGCATCCGATTTGAAAAAGGAGTGGACCCGAAACGGGTAAAAGAAGCTGGTCTGAGGGCTTGCCAGCTTCTGGAGCAGTATGCGGGAGGAAAAGTACTGTCCGGTGTTGTGGAATTTAATGAACTTGAGGTTATAGAGAATGTTGTAGAATTTTCTTCTGATCAGATCAATCAGGTGCTTGGAACCAATATCTCCAAAGGGGAAATGGAGGAGATCATTGCCAGACTTCGATTTGACTATGAGCATAAAGGAGAGGGCTTTAAGGTAATCGTTCCGACCAGGAGAGGGGATGTTTCCATAGTAGAAGATATGGTGGAAGAAATTGCCCGAATTTATGGCTATGACCGCCTGCCATATACACTTCCTGAAGGAACGGGGCATGCGGGACGGTTAACGGAACAACAACAGCTTAAACGAAACATTCATCGGTATTTACAAGGATCTGGACTGAATGAATCATGGACGTACTCCCTGACTACTCGTAAACGTTCCGGATTACTGGTCAGTCCTGAAGTGAAAGCATTAAACCCTGTGCCAGTTAAACTGGCTATGCCGATGAGTGAAGCTCACAGTCACTTGCGTTTAAGTCTGCTGCCAGAACTGCTTGCAAGCCTTCAGTATAACATTGCGAGAAAACAAGCCGATCTTGCCCTTTATGAATTGGGTTCTGTTTATATCAATCGAAAGAAGGGCTTAATCAGTCTGCCTGAAGAACAACTTCGGATTGCCGGTGCTCTGACTGGTCTATGGATGAACCACCCATGGCAAAAAGAAACAAAGGCTGTCGATTTTTACGTGGTCAAAGGAATTCTGGAGGGACTATTCGATTACATCCACTTAAATGGAGTTCAATTCGAAGCTGATGAAGTTGAGGGGATGCATCCAGGACGATGTGCGGTGTTAAAAGTCAATGGGGAAACATTCGGCTTTCTTGGACAACTGCATCCATCACTGCAAAACGAGTATGACTTGAAGGACACTTATGTATTTGATATCAATCTCGAAAAAATATTAGAACATATGGACAAAGTAGAACAGTTTGTACCGATCCCACGTTATCCATCCGTCAGCCAGGATCTTGCTTTTGTCGTTAGTGAACAGGTTTCATCCAGTGATATCCTTGAAGTGATAAAGGATGCGGGAGGATCTTATCTGCAAAAAGTTGACGTATTTGATGTTTATCAAGGTGAACATATGGAAAAAGGCAAAAAATCCATCGCTTACCGTTTATTATTCCAGAATCCGGAGGCAACGCTCACTGATGAGGAAGTGGATCAGGCCAGAGAAAACATCATTACATCTGTGAAAGAAAAGTTCCACGCTGAACTGAGAGGATAAATGCCTGTCACAGCTAGAAACCCGGTCATGAAAGACATGACCGGGTTTTTTATTTTTATAACATAAAAAAGATCGGATCTCCTTAGTGGTCCTCCAGCCGTCTTCGGGGCTAAGAGGTGCGCCTCGTTTTTTTTAAGTATTCCGCCTTGCTGAAAAGATTTTTCATAAAAGACGGGTGGCCTTGTCTGTGTTTGCGAAATGGATCTTGGCACAGGAGTTCAGGGTCTCCCTCCCTTTTATTCGGATTAATCGGGCCGCTGTTTCATCTACCTGATGTCCTGCACCTTTTGGAAGTTCAATTCCTAATTTCGCCGAAAGATGTTTAAGCGCTGATAAAAATTTATACCTGGCAATGATGGAGGCTGCTGCTACTGCAAGCGAATAACGTTCAGCTTTTTTAAGAAAAAATAAATGATCCGGCATTTCTAAATTTTCGGAATATAAGTGGCGCTTAAAAACATCTTTTTCAGCAAATTGGTCTATGATGATCCCTTCCAAAGGGTTATCCATATGTAATTTTGAAGTTAATTTTTCAATGACATGGTAATGAAGGAGGGCTTTCATTTTTCCCTGTGACCAGCCTCTTTTCTGGAGCTCATTATATTTCTCATTTTCCAGGGTCATCAGTGAATAGGGGATGTCCAATTGAACAATTTTTCTGGCAAGCTCCTGAACAGTTTGGTCGGATAAGTTTTTAGAGTCCTTTACGCCAAGATCTTTCAGCAGTTGAATCTGATCTTTCTGGATGTAAACCCCTGCGACGGTAACCGGACCAAAATAGTCACCAGTTCCTGCTTCATCCGTCCCTATGTGATTTCCTTCGATCCAGGATGGCAGTGAAGGAGATGTTTCTTCTTTGAATGCATCATAGTCTCCCCATTTAAGGGCTTCTTTTTGACAATTGTTTCCCTGAAAAAGTACTTTTCCTGACTGATAGGCTGTAATGGTACACCCGTCAATCTTTGCAGCAAAAACGGTACCTGCTGGTGAATTTCTTTTCAAATATTCTTTGTAATACCGATTCATTTCCTGTATGGTTTCGTAGGGTAATGTTAATACCGCCTGTGACATCCATAATCCCCTCTTGTTTTTATTCATAGTATAACAGAAGGAATGCGAGTTCTAAACAAAGGATGGACAGACTTTACCTTCCATGCAAAAAACTATATCTTTATACCTGAATCTTATACATTATATAGAGGGACATTTATCCTGCAAACAAACGTTCCTCCGCAGAGTCATGTTGCAGTAAAAAGCGAAAATAACGGATGATTACAACATTTATAAACAAATATAAACATCTATGTAAATGTGTACGAATCTAATTAACAAATTGTATATTATGTTTCATAAAAATTAACATTTTTTTGCGAAAAAAGAGAAGTTAGGGGATGGAAGGATTGGATCCAATTGATCAGTTATTAAACAATAAACAAATTTCTCATCATTTTCAGCCCCTCTATGTTTTGTCAGATTGGCGAACTTATGGGATGGAAAGCTTTATTCGATTTCAAGATATGAACCCGGAACAGCTGTTTCGAATGGCAAAGGAAAAGAATCAACTTTATGTTCTCGATACAAAATCGGTTTTTCAGTCAGTTAAAACCTATTTTAAGTCTGGAATGGAGAAAACGTTATTTTTAAATGTCTTTCCTTCAACTCTAATGAATCCTGCATTTTTTGATTTTGTAAAACAGTTAGGTTCAGAATTCCCCCTGTTTAAACAGAGGGTTGTATTTGAAATCAATGAAGCCGAACCGATTGAAGACATATCTGAATTGAGAAAAGCAATTGTCCGGCTCAGGGAAGAGGGGATTCGCTTTGCCCTTGATGATTTTGGTAAAGGAAGTTCCAATATTTCAACCTTAATCGAACTTGAGCCTGAATACATAAAGCTGGATAAATATTTTGCAGAGGGTTTACATCAGTCAAAGCAGAAACAATTTTTTATTGAATCCATTCTTGATTATTGCAAAGATCAGATGCAGCTAATTCTGGAAGGGATTGAAACGGCGAAAGATCTTGCCATGGCCAAAAGCATCGGGGTTCCAATTGCTCAGGGGTTTCTGCTCAATGAACCAAAAGACTTGCGGGATTTGATTAAGGAACAACGAGACTTTCCTTTGAATTTAAAACTCTCGTTATATAACAAGTAGTTGCCCCCGCTAAAAAACTTTTTCCAGATGATCTAAATCAAATGAATGGGAAGGTACAGTAATCTGGAATGAAAATTCATTATGTTCTAAATTAAATTCTTTTACACGAACATGAAAATGGCTTTTCGTTTTCATTTGAGTTACGGCCGCATAAATCCGGTGTCTGGCAGGATCAATGATCACCCATTCTGGCAAATGGTAATGATCCCGGATATAGTCGAGAACTTTTTTGTTTGGAAGGGGAAGACGTCCAAGGGTAACCGAAATGACATTTAATACAAGATCACCATTTTTTAACACATAAGGTTCCATCGTCATTTCAATCGGCACTTTTCGGCCAAAGGCCATAATTGAACCGCTTAGCTGAACATTTTGATTCAAGTTTACCGAATAATTATAGATATCACTTTTAGGCAACTGATCAAGATATGAATTAATTAAAATATTTAGATTTTCCCTGGTTGAATTTACTGTGAATATAGCAGTTTGTTCATCATAAATGGGTTGTTGGTCCTGCTGAATATTTACCGGGAGAGCAAATAGATAGGAGAATAGCCAGCATAAAAATGCCACATTGATCCCCGCCAGAACGAAAAATAGCGTTTTCCACTTGTTTTCACTGGTGAATCTGCTAAACATAATTGGTTCCCCCGCTTTGATCAATCTAGAAATCAGTAATGGATCAAATAGTAAAGAATACGCCGGGCAATGAGCTCATACCCCTTTGTATTGGGGTGAAAATGATCACTGTGAAAGAGGTTGTGATCTCGATTGGAAAACAAATCTTTAGTTGGAATAAAGACTGCAGGCGGGAATTGCTGAACCGTATTCCGTCCAATTCGGTTCCAGTCGTCAACAATACGGTCAAGTTCCTGAATATCCCCAAAATATTGTTCAAATGGATTAAACATACCTAATAGGTAGATTTTCGCATCCCCATTCAGCGTGCGAATCCGTTCAAAGATTTTTCTGAGACGTTCCTGATAAGGTAGTTGTTCTTCAACGAATTTTTCATAAGTCAATTCGGTAAAATGATTTTTCACAACTTGCATGACATCGTTGGCACCGATTGTCAAAATCACGATGTCTGCCTGTTTAATAGCTGCAGCTATTTCCTGTTCTTCCAGTCGTTTGATCAGCTGATCAGTTCGAAGTCCCCTTTTTCCAAATGCCTGAATATGCCCCCTCTGCTTTAAATGCTGCTGAACGATTCCTACATAACCTCCCTGCTCCGATTGATCTCCGACCCCCTGCGTCAGGGAATCCCCGATTGCTACAATGTGGATATATTGATTTCTGAAGGCCGTAATCGTATGAAAGGAACGCAATGTGTGATGAAAAATCCTGGAGAAAGATTCTTTTTGGAACGATGGTGAACTTTCTTCGCTGTCGTCATTAGATGTTAGTATCTCTTTCATTGATTGATTTATGTTTTGTTTGTCTGTGATCGGAAAAGACGGCAATATATAGTTGAAAAGAATCGTTAAGAATAATACACCCAGGACCCCCAGGAGGATTGTACCTTTATTCCACATTTCATTCTCACACCTGATCAAAAGTAATATATAAGACCCTCAAATGCAGTCCTGTCTGCTTTCCGGACCCAGCTCACGACTGCTCAGCCTGTCATGAATCGTCAGGCTGTCTTTAGAATCGGTCATGGTGTTTGCATTTTCTCTATTTATTGTATTCAGTCAAAGGGGCAGTTAAAACAGGAAAATTGATGTTTTGCAATCTCGTGAAATGGTAATGGGAACATGCGAACGGGTAGGGACTCGTTTACGAGTAATCCTTTCCAACTAGCTCACAATCATGTTAATATATTCTTTAGATGATAGATGAGGAGGCTGTTTCTGTGACACAGTCAAAAAAAAATCGGACAACGGTTGAAATTCATAACCGAAAATATACAATAGTGGGAGAAGAACCTCCCCATCATATACAAATGGTCGCCGGCATGGTGGATCAGAAAATGAAGGAGATTCAGGAGGGGAATCCTCATCTGGATACGACTAAACTGGCTGTTTTGACAGCTGTCAATACGATGAATGATTATTTAAAATTAAAAGATGAATACACCGATTTGTTAGATCAAATTCAGAAAAAGGAAAGAAAGAAAAATGGTTGATATATTTATTTTTATACTAATAATCATGGGAATTTTCATTGGATTAAGACGCGGATTTATCATGCAGTTCATGCATCTTACCGGTTTCATCATTGCTTTTGTTTTTGCTGTTATTTATTATGACAATCTTGCTCCCCTGCTGGAGTTGTGGATTCCATACCCTGAAATACAGGATGACAGTACCTGGGCGATATTTGTCAATACTTTGCCCCTTGAACATGCCTTCTATAATGCGGTAGCATTTGCTATTTTGTTTTTTGGGGTAAAAATCATTCTTCAAATCGTGGCCAATATGCTTGATTTTATTGCCGAACTTCCAGTGCTAAACAGTTTTAACGGGATGCTTGGGGCAGTACTTGGGTTTATAGAAGTGTATTTTATTTTATTTATTATGCTTTACTTCCTTTCACTTGTACCCGTAGTGTTTATCCAGAAGTTAATCGACAGTTCCTTTCTGGCCCAGTTTATTGTTGAACACACCCCTGTCATCTCGAATCAAATAAAATCCTTGTGGTTTACCCATGTTGCCGATTATTTTTCGAACTTCTCATCTTAATAGCATGAGAAGTTCTTTATTTTCTTCTAGTGAAGTCATTGCCTGTGGACAATTATCCATTTCTTTTTTAAAAAGAATAAGTTGAGTCTGTTCCTATCCTTCAAATGGAAGAGTTTGTTGTTCAGATTCGGCACCAGCCCCTCGAGCTACTATGATTTTGCCGGGATGTCCAGCCCTTCAGCAGTGGGCGGGATTAAGCAGGTGTGTGAAGCATTTCTTAAGTCATTCATTAGAACCCCGTGAAAGTGAGTGGTAGTATGAAAGTAAATAAAAAAGAAGTCATCAGACTTTTGGAGAAAATTGCCATATACCTTGAATTAAAAGCTGAAAATCCGTTTAAAATAGCAGCTTACCGGAAGGCTGCACAGGCACTGGACACCGATGACCGTTCCCTCGCACAGATCGATGATTTGACAACACTGAAGGGAATAGGTAAAGGAACAGCTGCTGTTATTCAAGAGTATATCGAAAAAGGGGAGTCCCAGACCTTAAAACAGCTTGAGGAAGAAATTCCAGCAGGCTTAATCCCCCTGTTAGAATTGCCGGGGCTTGGAGGCAAAAAATTAGCCAGGCTATACCAGGAACTGGGAGTAACAGATGCATTTAGCTTAAAAGAGGCGTGTGAAAGCGGGAAAGTGGAACAATTAAGCGGTTTCGGGAAAAAATCTTCTGAAAAAATAGTAAAGGCGCTGGAAGATGCTTCGGAAAAACCTGAGCGCCTTCCCGTCGCATTTATGATTCCTATTGCAAATAAAATTGAAGCCCGGTTAAATGGGATGGATGGGGTTGTTCGTTTTTCCAGAGCCGGAAGTATGAGGCGTATGCAAGAAACGATTAAAGATCTCGATTTTATTATCGCGACGGATCACCCCGAAAAAATAAAAAAACAACTTGTTGCCCTGGATGGCATACAAGAAGTTGTAGCTCAGGGCGATACGAAAGTAACAGTCATCTTCTATGAAGGTTATGATGTGTCGGTTGATTTCCGAATCGTCAGTCCTGAAGCATTTTCCACTGCTCTTCATCACTTTACCGGTTCGAAAGATCATAACGTAGCCATGCGCCAGCTGGCAAAAGAACAGGGAAAAAAGATTAATGAATACGGGGTTGAAGACGTTGAAACAGGAGAGATTCACACTTTTGATTCAGAAGAAGCATTTTTTCAGTCTTTCGGCCTCCATTATATTCCGCCTGAACTCAGAGAACATCAGGGTGAAATCGAGGCCTTTAAAC
Source organism: Melghiribacillus thermohalophilus (assembly GCF_004342905.1). Lineage (GTDB taxonomy): Bacteria > Bacillota > Bacilli > Bacillales > Alkalibacillaceae > Melghiribacillus > Melghiribacillus thermohalophilus. Next base: position 117,110 of record NZ_SMAN01000004.1, read on the forward strand.
AGGAGGTCTCTCTTATAGAATTTACAGATATCCGGGGCGATTTGCACATGCATACAACCTGGAGCGACGGCGCCCAGTCTCTGGAAGAAATGACCGAAAAAGCAATTGAAAAAGGGTATGAGTATATCGCCATTACGGATCACTCAAAATACCTCAGGGTAGCAAACGGTCTTGACGAAAAGCGGTTGAGAAATCAGCGGGAAGAAATTGCGCGTTTGAATGAAATATATCCTGAGATTCATATTTTTTCTGGTGTTGAAATGGATATATTACCAGATGGAAATCTTGATTTTTCTGAAGATTTCTTGAAAGAAATGGATCTGGTTATTGCATCTATCCATTCTGGTTTTAAACAATCAAAAAAAGACATCATGAAGCGGATCAAATCGGCAATGGAATGCCCTTATGTGCATTTGATCGCCCATCCAACCGGCCGATTAATTGGCAGAAGATCCGGATATGACGTAGACTTTGAACAGCTCATCCACTGGGCAAAAGAAACGAATACGGCACTTGAATTGAACGCGAATCCGAATCGACTGGATCTTTCATGGAAATGGCTAAAGAGAGCCCAGGAGACTGGTGTGAAAATAGCGATTAACACAGATGCCCACAGCTTTAACATGCTCGATGATATCCATCTGGGTGTGATAATGGCCAGAAAAGGATGGCTCAAAAAAGAAACTGTACTGAATACCTGGTCCCTAAAGCAGCTTGAACAGTTTTTAAACAAAAATAAATAATGGTTGACATGTATTTTAAAGCATAAAGGAGAAGGAAACATGAATGACCGAGTTTACAAAGTCCTCGAGTTTGATAAAGTAATCCACCAGCTGAAAGAGCATGCCAGTTCATCACCTGGTAAAGAACTGGTAGCAACATTAGAACCTTCTACAAACCTTGAGGAAGTTGTTAGATGGCAGGAAGAAACAGACGAGGCTTTTCAGGTTTTGCGTGTAAAAGGACATATCCCCCTTGGTGGTATCAAAGATATACGTCCGAGCATCAAGCGGGCCAAAATCGGCGGGATGCTCCAGCCTGATGAGTGTTTAGACGTTGCCAGTGTCATCAGTGCCAGTAAAACGTTAAAACGTTTTATTGAGGAAATTGATGAGGTGGATATTCCGATATTAAAACATTTAAGTGAAGAAATCACCCCTTTAAATGAACTGGAAAGAAGCATAAAAAGTTGTATTGATGATCATGGTCAGGTTCTGGATAGTGCATCAGACAGGCTGCGATCGGTCCGCAGGCAAATTCGTTCTTTTGAAAGCAGGATCAGGGATAAATTGGAACATGATACCCGGACAAAAAGTAAGATGCTTTCGGATGCCATCATTACTATACGCAATGACCGTTATGTATTGCCGGTTAAACAGGAATACAGGGGAGCATTTGGAGGCATTGTCCATGACCAGTCTTCCTCAGGGGCAACACTGTTTATAGAACCCGGTGCTGTTGTGGAGCTAAACAATGAACTGCAGGAAGCGCGATCCCGGGAAAAACAGGAAATCGAACGGATTTTGAGGGAACTGACCGAAAAGATTGCCCAGGACGCAGAACCGTTAAATCTCCATATGAATATTCTGTCGAAAATTGACTTTATGACGGCGAAAGCAAAGTATGCGAGAAAGATAAAGGGTACTAAACCTGAAATGAACGACCGGGGAATCATCGATATGAAACAGGCAAGACATCCATTGATCCCTGCAGAAGAAGTGGTTGCAAACGATATTTCTATCGGTAAAGATTCTACAGCCATTGTCATTACCGGTCCGAATACCGGGGGGAAAACCGTCACTCTTAAAATGGTAGGGTTAACAACCTTAATGGCTCAGTCCGGATTAATGGTTCCTGCCCTTGATGGGTGTAAAATGGCGGTTTTTGAACATGTTTTTGCCGATATTGGCGACGAACAGTCCATTGAACAGAGTTTGAGCACTTTTTCTTCCCACATGACCAATATTGTTGATATCCTGAATCATGTAAACGATCAAACCCTGGTGCTGTTTGATGAATTGGGTGCGGGGACTGATCCTCAGGAAGGAGCAGCTCTAGCCATGGCCATACTGGATGAAGTGGTTGAAAGGAACGCCAGAGTCATTGCCACCACCCATTATCCGGAACTTAAGGCGTATGGATACAACAGGGAACAGGTCATCAATGCATCAGTCGATTTTGACGTGAAAACATTAAAACCGACTTACCGCCTTCTCATAGGTGTACCGGGAAGAAGCAACGCGTTTGAGATTTCCAGAAAGCTTGGTCTGAGCGAAGAAATCATCCACAAATCCAAAACGTTAATCGGCCGGGATTCCCAGAGTGTGGAGAACATGATTGCCTCACTTGAAGAGTCGAGGAGAAAAGCAGATCAAGACTACGAGGAAGCAGCAAAAGTTCTTGATGAAGCAGCAAACCTCCTCCAAGATTTGAAAAGAAAATGGAAGCAATTTGAACAGAAAAAAGAGCATTTGTACAAACAAGCGGAAGAAAAAGCGAAAAAAGAGGTTGAAAAAGCAAAACAAAAAGCCGAAGAAATCATTGACGAGTTACGCTCCATGCAACAACAGGCCCATATAAAAGAGCATCAGCTAATTGATGCCAGAAAACAGCTCGAGGAAGCACAGGTGGAATTTGCTCAGAAAAATCAGTCAGCAGATCACCCCGCGAGCCAGCAGCCAAACAAATCTTTACAGCCCGGAGATGAAGTAAAAGTGCTTTCTTTAAATCAGGAAGGGCATATTGTTGAACAAATGAATGATTCAGAATATCAGGTTCAGCTGGGAATCATGAAAGTAAAAGTGAATCAACAAGATTTACAATTTATTCACCGCCCGGAGTCTGTTAAAGAACAATCCCTATCAACGGTTAAGGGGAGTTCATACCATGTCAAACCAGAATTGGATCTCAGGGGAGAACGCTATGAAGATGCTCTTCACCGATTGGAAAAGTACATTGATGATGCAATCCTTGCTGGTTATCCACAGGTCTCCATCATCCATGGAAAAGGTACCGGGGCTTTGCGACAGGCTGTTCAAAATTTTGCTAAACAGCATCCTTCTATTCAGTCATCCAGATTGGGAGGAATGAATGAAGGCGGAAGCGGTGTGACGGTGTTGAAATTAGGATAAAATTTAGGGGGGAAAGATGATGTGGAAAAGTTTTTGGGAATATCCCCTGGTTGAGACAGCAGCGACTTTTAGTGTTGTGATCTTATGCGTGATTGTTTTTCTTGCAGTTTTTGAATTGGTGACAAAATACAATAACTGGAAGGAAATTCGGAAGGGGAACGTATCAGTTGCTATGGCTACAGGGGGGAAAATATTCGGGATTACAAATATTTTTCGGTTTTCCATTCAGCATAACGATACGATGCTGGAGAGCATAGGGTGGGGAACGTTTGGGTTTTTGCTATTGCTTACAGGCTATTTTATTTTTGAATTTCTGACGCCAACGTTTCGTATCGATGAGGAAATCGAGGCTGACAACCGGGCAGTTGGCTTCATATCGATGGTCATATCTGTAGGATTATCTTTTGTAGTTGGGGCTACGATCTTATAAGGAGAGCTGGGAAATGGAAACGTTAGCAAAAGTGTTAATGATTGTAGCAGCAATATTTGTGGTGATTGGTATTGTATATTTAATGATTGGATGATGTTGCTGCTGTTGCACCCGAAAAATAGAAAAACTTTCGGGTGCTTTTTTTGTTCCCATGAAAGACTATAGAAAGGATAACGAAGAGGGCCATAGGGTTCAGTCATCGTGATTGGTGGTGCGTTGTCTTTGTTATGGCTGAAGGGGTTCCTATCTATCTTTTTAAACATTTACGATTGATCTCAGGCTTTCTGGCGTTGTTCCCCGGACACTCTTCGGTCAGTTTTTCACTGGCCATCGGGTTTTCTGATGCCTGACAGAGCGGCCAATTTTGTGACTTGAACCACAGCGTGATGACGCCAGGTTATTTTTCAGATGATTTACAATAATATTTCAAATCAGACAAAAAAAGTTTATAATAAACTTAAAGAAACTAAAGGAGGTTATGATATGACGAAAGAAGAGAAGAAGGTGTGGCTTGATTTATATCCTGAAGAAATTCCTGCAACCATTGATTATGATGAAAAACCCCTTCATGAGTTTTTGATTGATACAGCCAGCCGTTATCCTGAAAAGAAAGCGCTTCATTTTTTGGGGAGAGAAATGACATACAGGGATCTGCTGGAATCGTCGAAAAAAATGGCATCTTTTTTGCAGTCATTAGGTCTGGAAAAAGGTGAACGAGTGGCAATCATGCTCCCCAACTCCCCTCAATCCATTATCGGTTATTATGGAGCTTTGATGACCGGGGCCATTGTGGTGCAGACCAATCCCCTGTATACTGAACGGGAACTGGAATACCAGTTGAAAGATTCAGGTGCAACATATATGATCTGTCTGGATATGCTGTTTCCGCGGGTGAAAACCGTAAAAAATCAGACAGATCTTCAGCATGTGATTGTCACCAGTATGAAAGATTATCTTCCTTTCCCAAAAAATGTATTATACCCATTCGTTCAAAAGAAGCAGGGTCAGCATCCCGGGAAAATCGAACAGACAGAAAACGTACATCACTGGAAACAGGTTTTGAAGCAGTCCGGGGATGGTGTAAAGCAAGTAGATATTGATCCAAAAGAAGACCTTGCTCTGCTTCAGTATACAGGCGGAACCACTGGTTTTCCAAAGGGAGTTATGCTCACTCACCTCAATCTCGTTGCCAATACTCAAATGTCCAAAGCCTGGCTTTATAAAGTCAAGGATGGCGAAGGTGTTACCCTGGGAGCACTCCCGTTTTTCCATGTTTATGGCATGACCTCTGTGATGAATTTTTCAGTCATGATGGGGCAAAAAATGATTCTTATGCCGAAATTTGACCCGGAAGAAATTTTAAAAATGATTGAAAAGGAACGCCCGAGCTTATTTCCTGGTGCACCGACGATGTACATCGGTTTACTGAATCATCCCAAAATCAAAGATTACGATCTTTCGTCAATTGAGGCCTGTATCAGCGGTTCTGCTCCTCTTCCGGTAGAGGTCCAGGATCAATTTGAAACGATCACCGGGGGGAAACTGGTGGAAGGCTATGGGTTAACCGAATCATCACCTGTTACCCATGCTAATTTTATCTGGGGTGACCGGGTGTCAGGAAGCATTGGTGTTCCATGGCCTGATACCGATTCGAAAATATTCAGGACGGATACGATGGAAGAAGCGGAAGTCGGAGAGGTAGGAGAAATTGCTGTTAAAGGACCTCAGGTGATGAAAGGGTACTGGAATCGCCCGGAGGAGACTGAAAAAGTATTAAAGGATGGCTGGTTGTTTACCGGTGATATGGGTTACATGGATGAAAGAGGATATTTTTATGTAGTGGACAGAAAAAAAGATATGATTATTGCAGGGGGATATAATATTTACCCACGGGAAGTCGAAGAAGTGCTATATGAACACGAGGCCGTTCAAGAAGCAGCCGTTGTAGGCGTGCCCGATCCATACCGCGGAGAAACAGTCAAGGCATTTTTGGTGCTAAAAGAGAGTAAAACTGTTTCAGAAGAAGAACTTGACGAATTTTGCAGAAAACATCTTGCCGCATATAAAGTTCCACGCATCTATGAGTTCAGGGATGAACTGCCAAAAACGGCCGTAGGGAAAATTTTAAGAAGAAAGCTGGCAGAAGAAGAAAAGGCCAATCAGAGCGAGGAAAACGCACAATGACGCAAAATCATGTATGTATGAATGCCACGAAAGTTGACATAAATTTTAAGGGGTTGTAGAATGAAGAGTGAATGACTGTTCATTCAGTTTTTGTCAGACAGAGGAGATGGCTATGAAACGAAATAAACCAAAGTACAAACAAATCATTGATGCAGCTGTTGAAGTAATCGCCGAAAACGGATACCATGCCTCACAGGTGTCAAAAATTGCAAAAAAAGCCGGTGTAGCTGACGGCACCATTTATTTATACTTTAAAAATAAAGAAGACATCTTAGTATCTGTATTCAGAGAAAAGATGGGTGAGTTTATTGAAAAAATCAGAGAAGAAATCACCAAAAAAGAATCAGCAGAAGATAAATTATATTCCCTGATTGAAATCCACTTTAAACAACTCTCTTTAAATCATCAGCTGGCGATTGTGACTCAACTGGAACTTCGTCAATCCAATAAAGATTTGCGTATGAAAATTAACAATTCCCTGAAAGGTTATCTTGCAATTATTGATCAGATTCTTAAAGAAGGTATTGAAGAAGGATTGTTTCATCCGCAAATTAATATTAAACTATTAAGACAGATGATATTTGGTACAGTGGATGAGGTCGTTACGAACTGGGTGATGAAAGATCAGAAATATGACCTGGTCAAACAGGCAAAAGATGTCCACTATTACATTCTTAACGGTCTAAAATCCACTGATGATAAAAAAGGGAGTTGAGATTATGGGAAAAGTCTTGCTAACGAAGAGTGATCACATCGCCACCATCACACTGAACAGTCCCCCTGCCAATGCTCTTTCCACAGATGTTCTTACCGATTTGTCTGAAGCATTGGATCAGGTCGAACAAGACAAATCCATAAAAGCCGTTATCTTGCATGGTGAAGGTAGATTCTTTTCAGCAGGTGCTGATATTAAAGAATTTACCGGTCTTCAAAACGAGGATGATTATACAAAACTGGCGAGAAAGGGTCAACAGCTTTTTGACCGGATTGAACATTTTCACGTTCCTGTAATCGCTGCCATTCACAAGGCAGCCCTCGGCGGTGGTCTGGAGCTTGCCATGTCCTGTCATATCCGGATAATCACAGAAGATGCCAAATTAGGACTTCCTGAACTGACCCTTGGCATTATTCCAGGTTTTGCAGGTACCCAGCGGCTTCCACGCTATGTCGGCATACCAAGAGCCTATGAAATGATTCTGACAGGCGAACCGATTTCCGGTAAGGAAGCATTTCAGTATGGGCTGGCCAACAAAGTGGTTGCCCAGGATGATGAATTGCTAGATGAAGCGCGGAAACTGGCTGCGAAAATTGCCCAGAAAAGCGGTCCAACGATTCACGCGGTGATGAAACTCTTGCCGTATGCCCAAACCTCTCAATTTAAAGAAGGGGTTCATCAGGAAGCCATCGAATTTGGAAAAGTCTTCGGTACAGAAGATGCAAAAGAAGGGGTTCAGGCATTTATTGAAAAGCGAAAACCTAATTTCAAAGACCAATAGATTCAGGGAGGTTATGACATGAACATTTACGTATTAATGAAGAGAACATTTGACACAGAAGAAAAAATTGTGATCGAAAATGGACGTATCGAGGAAGAGGGCGCAGAATTCATCATTAATCCTTATGATGAATATGCCATTGAAGAAGCCATTCAACTTCGGGATGAGCATGGCGGTGAAGTGACGGTTGTCACGATTGGAAATGAAGAATCCGAAAAGCAACTGCGGACTGCTCTGGCTATGGGTGCGGATAAAGCCGTTCTGATCAATATAGAGGATGATCTGGAGGAAACCGATCAGATAACCACTACAAAAATTCTGGAAGCGTTTTTCGAGGATAAAGAATACGATCTGATTTTAGCCGGCAATGTTGCGATTGATAACGCAAGCGGTCAGGTAGGCCCGCGTCTGGCTGAACGTTTAGGTATACCATATGTCACCACAATTACCGACATTACCATTGACGGGGATACGGTTCATATTGAACGGGATGTTGAGGGTGATGTTGAAAAAGTGGACACATCCCTGCCGCTTCTCGTTACCTGTCAGCAAGGCTTAAACGAACCCCGTTATCCATCTCTGCCGGGGATTATGAAGGCAAAGAAAAAGCCGCTCGAGGAATTAGAGATTGACGATCTTGATTTAGACGAAGATGATGTAGAGCCGAAGACAAAAACCCTCGAAGTATTCCTGCCCCCTGAAAAAGAGGCTGGCCGGATTCTGGAAGGGGAAATGGATGATCAGGTTAAAGAACTCGTTTCATTATTGCGAAGCGAAGCAAAGGTACTATAATACGAACAGCAGAAGAAAGGGGAATCGATTCGAATGGGTAAAAAACTACTAGTCATTGGTGAAGTCCGTGATGGTGCGCTTCGTAACGTGTCTTTTGAAGCTGTTGCAGCTGCAAGAAAAATAAATGAAGATGGAGAAGTTGTTGCCGCATTGTTTGGTGAAGGAAATCTGGAACAGTTAGGAAACGAAATGATTTATTATGGAGCCGACCGGGCGGTGGTCGTTCAGCATGAAAATTTGAAAAACTATACTTCCGAGGGATATGCACAGGCTGCCATGGCTGTGATTGAAGATGAAAATCCTGAAGGCATCATCATGGGACATACCGCTCAGGGGAAAGACTTGACTCCGAAAATTGCGAGTAGACTTGAAAGCGGTTTAATTTCTGATGCTACAGATATTGAAGTTGACGGAGATGATGTTGTATTCACACGTCCGATATATTCCGGAAAAGCTTTTGAGAAAAAAGTGGTTACAGAAGGCTTGTTGTTTGCGACAATCCGTCCAAACAACATTGCTCCACTGGACCGTGACGACACCCGAAGTGGAGAAGTGGCTGTAAAAGATGTAGAAATCAAAGATCTTCGTACAGTGATTAAAGATATTATCCGTAAAACCACTGAAGGTGTAGATTTGTCCGAAGCAAAAGTCATCGTTGCCGGAGGACGGGGTGTGAAAAGCGCCGATGGGTTTAAGCCGCTTGAAGAACTGGCAGAAGTTCTTGGGGGTGCCGTAGGTGCATCTCGTGGTGCGTGTGATGCAGGATACTGTGATTATTCACTGCAAATCGGCCAAACCGGTAAAGTGGTTACACCAGATCTTTATATTGCCTGCGGAATCTCTGGTGCGATCCAGCATCTGGCAGGCATGTCCAATTCAAAAGTTATTGTCGCCATTAATAAAGATCCGGAAGCCAATATCTTTAATGTGGCAGACTACGGAATTGTCGGTGACCTATTCGAGGTTGTTCCGAAGCTGACTGAAGAAATTAAGAAATTGAAAGAAAACGCCTAATTGTCTCTCTAAAAGAGGCTGTACCAGAATAACTGGTTGCAGTCTCTTTTTCTTTGTCATGTAGGATGTACCAGACAGTAGAACCATTCAGGGGTGATTGGTTCATAGCCAGAGAATGATGAAAAATATATTTTTTGACAATAGTTGGCACACCTTTTATCATAAACATATGGGGGTATGTGAAAGGTTTGTTGATCCCTTTCGCATGATTTATCCCCGGTTGGGGAAAAGTAATGAAAACAAACTATTAGATACTTTTGTCCCGAAATGATATACTTAAACCATATTTGAATTAGCTGGAATAGGAGGAAAGATATAATGGCTATTGTAAATGTAACTGACCAGAACTTTAATCAGGAGACCTCTGAAGGACTAGTTCTTACAGATTTCTGGGCGCCATGGTGCGGACCCTGCAAAATGATTGCACCGGTTCTAGAAGAAATTAACAGTGAAATGGGCGATAAAGTAAAAATCGCAAAGCTCAATGTAGATGAAAACCCTGAAACTGCTCAAAAATTCGGTGTGATGAGCATCCCAACACTGCTTTTATTTAAAGACGGTGAAGTTGTGGACCAGGTTATCGGCTTTCAGCCAAAAGAAGCACTGGTTCAATTAATTAATAACCACGCGTAATAAATTAAAAAGGACAGCCGTTTATGGCTGTTCTTTCTTTTTGTATAATAAAGTTAAAGGTATTCACGCCGGGTGTTAGGATTAAAGCAGATGTTTTCGTTCATTAGGAGAGTGGCCTGTTATGAACAAAAAAATACGTGATAAGTTGGCCATCCTGCCTGACCAGCCAGGATGCTATCTGATGAAAAATAAACATGGTGAAGTGATCTATGTCGGTAAATCGAAAGTACTGAAAAACCGGATAAGATCCTATTTTACCGGGGCCCATGACGGGAAAACTCAGCGGCTCGTTCAGGAAATTGATGACCTGGAGTATATTGTGACCTCATCAGAAATTGAAGCACTTATACTGGAAATGAATTTAATCAAAAAGCATGATCCGAAATATAACGTTCTTTTAAAGGATGACAAAAGCTATCCGTATATAAAGATCACGAGCGAAGCCCATCCCCGTCTTATTGTTACTCGTAAAGTAAAAAAAGATAAGGGAAAGTATTTTGGCCCTTATCCGAATGTCTATGCTGCCCGTGAGACAAAAAAACTGCTGGATCGCCTTTATCCCCTTCGCAAATGTAATCAAATGCCTGACCGGATTTGTCTGTATTACCATTTAAATCAGTGTCTCGGGCCCTGCGAATTTCAGGTGCCCCAGGAGCAAAATCAAGAAATCGTTCGGAAAATTACAAAGTTTTTAAGCGGTGGCCATAAGGAAATCAAAAAGGATCTGGAAAAAAAGATGTATGAAGCATCCGAACGGCTCGAATTTGAACGGGCAAAGGAATACCGTGATCTCATCCAGCATATTGAGTCCGTAATGGAACAGCAAAAAATGACCCTGAATGATCATGTCAATCGGGATTTGTTTGGTTACGCTTTTGATAAAGGATGGATGTGCATTCAAGTGTTTTTTATCCGTCAGGGAAAACTGATTGAAAGGGATGTGGCCATCTTTCCGTTCTTCGATGATCCAGAAGAAACATTTATCAGCTATATCGGGCGTTTTTACTTGCATCAGAACCATCCAAAGCCTAAGGAAATATTAGTTCCCCTCGGAACCGATCATGAACTGTTGAAGGAATTGCTGAATATTGACGTGAAAATTCCGATGCGCGGCCGTAAAAAAGAACTGGTTGAACTGGCGATGAAAAATGCAGAGATTGCACTTAGCGAAAAATTTTCTTTAATTGAGCAGGATGAGGCCCGTACCATCAAAGCAGTAGAAAAGCTTGGGGATGCGCTGAATATTGAAACCCCTCATCGCATTGAAGCTTTTGATAATTCGAATATTCAGGGAACAGACCCAGTTTCAGCAATGGTTGTTTTCATCGATGGCCGTCCTCATAAAAAAGAGTATCGGAAATATAAAATTAAACATGTGGATGGCCCGGATGATTATGAAACGATGAGAGAAGTGATCAGAAGAAGATACACAAGGGTGCTCAAAGAGAGACTGCCCCTACCTGAATTGATTTTGATAGATGGGGGAAAGGGTCAGATGAATGCAGCTAAGGATGTACTTGAAAATGAACTTGGACTGGATATCCCCGTTTCTGGTCTTGTCAAAGATGACAGACATCGGACGAGCGAACTTCTTTATGGGGACCCACCGGAAGTCGTTCCCCTGAAGCGGAACTCTCATGAATTTTATTTAATCCAGCGTATTCAGGATGAAGTTCACCGGTTTGCGGTTAGTTTTCATCGCAACCTGAGAAATAAAAGCGCATTTCAGTCACAGCTTGATGCCATAAAAGGGGTGGGTAAAAAAAGACGAAATCAAATTTTGCGGCATTTTCGCTCCATCGATAGGATCAAACAGGCGAGTGTTGAAGATTTTAGGAATATCGGCATTCCGGAACCGACTGCTAAAGAAATTGTCCAGTATTTTAAATCCAGATCTTCTGAGGAGGAACCTCAAACCGAAACATAATCCCTTATATTCAAACGTGCCTATTTAGAACAAATCCCTGCGGCCGACCGCAGGGATGACTAATGGATATATGGGATGTTAACAGGCGGCGTAAAACACTATCAAGCCTTTCCGCTTGTTTTCTTTATAGGTGCATTCCCAGTCATCTCCTGTCATCTGTTTGAGCTGTTCAGCAATATATCCCGCTTCCAGCTTATAAAGATAGGGTGTTTCATAGGAAAAGCGTGCCTGAACCAATGGGGACTTTAATTCAAAAATGCGGGATTTTTTCTTTTCCTTCGTCATGATGAGATTTCCCCAGCCAATACTTGAAACAAACTCGAACATTTCTTCCATTGATTTGCATGGGTACATTCTGGCCAGGTTTTTCCCCATATAGTACTGAATCATTTCACTTTCTTTCCCCAGCAGATCGTCGAGCAGTTTTGTCCTCAATATTTCATGTGCAAGAGCTGGAGTTTTTAAATTTACGGCTTCTCCCAATCCCTTCAGTTGTTTTTCCATCGAACGTTCTCCCTTTCATCACACATTTGTACTCGCATGCTGTTTCTTCAAAAAATATAATAATGTTTATTATACATGCTTCATCAATATTTGCTAATAATAAAATGTATAGAAATAGATAGGAATCCTGCAAGAAAAACGTTTTCTTTTCACTGGAGTGACCGATTTGCTAAAACCAGGTGGGGTTCTGCGTTTTTAGATGAAGATCAGGCTTTTTTTGAACATTTTATGAATGTCATTTCTTGACGCTGTCATACGATAGAAGTACAATATTACATGGCATGCAAAGTTCAGATGGTAAAGGCGAGAAGGAATTTTTTGGTTTAAAATCGCTTATTTTTTTATTTTTTTCTTCAAATTTCTTCATTAGGTTAAATGAATATGAGGGGGGTAAAACATGTCAGACAATCGTGAATATTTCTATCGACGACTGCATTCTCTGTTAGGTGTCATTCCAGTGGGAATTTTCCTTGTACAACATTTAATTGTCAATAATTTTGCCCGTTATGGTGCTGAATCTTTCAACCGGGCGGCTGCATTTATGGAAAATCTGCCGTTCCGCTATTTTCTTGAAGTTTTTGTCATTTTCCTTCCGCTGTTGTTCCATGCCATCTATGGAGTGTATATTGCGTTTACTGCAAAGAACAATGTATCGAGATTCGGATTTTTCCGCAACTGGATGTTCTATTTGCAGCGAATTACAGGTATTATTACATTAATTTTTGTTGTATGGCATGCGTGGGAGACGAGGTTTGCTACAGCCATTAATGGCACTGAAGTAAACTTTGCCTTGATGCAAGGAATACTTGAAAATCCATTTATGCTTGGATTCTACATAGTCGGGGTTGTATCAGCCGTTTTCCACTTTGCGAATGGTTTGTGGTCATTTGCAGTTAGCTGGGGCATTACCGTAACACCTAGATCGCAGGTTGTATTTACTTATATTTCGCTATTTATTTTTGTAGCGTTGTCTTATATCAGTATTTCTACGCTGTTTGCGTTTATTACAACTCAGGGTTAAGCAGAATCGAATGAATACATTAATTATTTGAATTTAAGGGAGTGACAACTTGACATGGATAAACGAAATGTAGTTGTCGTAGGCGGAGGCCTTGCCGGACTTATGGCAACGATTAAAGTAGCTGAAGCAGGTGTTCACGTTGATTTGTTATCACTAGTACCTGTTAAACGCTCCCACTCTGTGTGTGCTCAAGGTGGAATTAACGGTGCGGTAGATACAAAAGGGGAAGGAGACTCACCATGGGAGCACTTTGATGATACCGTGTATGGAGGGGACTTCCTTGCCAATCAGCCACCGGTTTTGAAAATGTGTGAAGCAGCTCCTGGCATTATTCACATGCTTGACCGTATGGGAGTGATGTTTAACCGTACCCCAGAAGGTCTCTTAGATTTCCGCCGTTTTGGTGGCACACAGCATCACAGAACAGCTTATGCAGGTGCAACAACAGGACAGCAGCTCTTATATGCTCTTGACGAACAGGTGCGTCGTCATGAAGTTAATGGTTATGTTACAAAATATGAAGGCTGGGAATTTTTATCCGCTGTTATTGATGAAGAAGGCAAAAGCCGCGGTGTGGTTGCCCAGAACTTAACGACTCATGAAATAAAGGTTTTTAAAGCAGATGCGGTTATTGTGGCTACTGGCGGACCTGGAATTATTTTTGGTAAATCTACAAACTCTGTGATTAATACTGGTTCCGCAGCATCTTCTCTTTATCAGCAGGGTGCCATTTATGCCAATGGTGAATTTATTCAGATTCACCCAACCGCAATCCCGGGTGACGACAAACTTCGCCTGATGAGTGAGTCAGCTCGTGGAGAAGGCGGACGTGTATGGACATATAAAGACGGTAAGCCATGGTACTTTCTTGAAGAGAAATATCCAGCTTATGGTAATCTGGTTCCGCGTGATATTGCAACACGGGAAATTTTTGATGTATGCGTAAACCAGAAACTGGGCATTAACGGTGAAAATATGGTTTATCTGGATCTGTCCCATAAAGATCCGAAAGAACTCGATATTAAGCTTGGCGGAATAATTGAAATTTATGAGAAGTTTATGGGTGATGATCCGCGTAAAGTACCGATGAAAATCTTCCCTGCCGTCCACTACTCAATGGGTGGATTATGGGTTGATTATGATCAGATGACCAATATTCCAGGCATTTTTGCTGCCGGAGAGGTTGACTACACGATTCACGGAGCCAACCGTCTTGGTGCGAACTCGCTTCTATCCTGTATTTATGGTGGTATGGTTGCCGGTCCGAATGCGGTTAAGTACATTGAAGGACTGGATAAGTCGGCTGAAGATGTATCGTCCCAGCTATTTGATGATGAACTGAAGAAGCAGCAAGAAAAATTTGAAAATATCATGAACATGGATGGAAACGAAAACGCTTATCAGCTTCATAAAGAGCTCGGTGAGTGGATGACAGATAATGTGACAGTTGTTCGCGAAAATGCTAAACTATTAAAGACGGATGAAAAAATCCAGGAGCTCATGGAGCGCTGGGAAAACATCAATATCAACGACACAGCGCGCTGGAGCAACCAGGGTGTCATGTTTACCCGTCAGCTGTATAATATGCTGCAGCTTGCACGTGTGATTACCATTGGTGCTTATAACCGTAATGAAAGCCGCGGTGCTCATTACAAGCCTGAATTCCCGGACCGTAACGATGAAGAATGGCTGAAAACAACCATGGCTAAATATGATGCAGAGAAAAATAGCCCATCATTGTACTATGAAGATGTAGATGTATCCCTGATCAAGCCGCGGAAGAGGGACTACACGAAGAAGAAGGGGGAACAATAAATGAGCGAAGGCAAAACAGTGACGCTCATTATTAAGCGTCAGGATGGCCCCGATTCTACATCGTATACGGAAGAATTTAACATTCCGTATCGAGAAAACATGAACGTGATTTCTGCCTTGATGGAGATTCGCAGAAATCCAGTCAATGCTAAAGGAGAAAAGACAACTCCAGTATACTGGGAAATGGGATGTCTGGAAGAGGTTTGTGGAGCCTGTTCCATGAATATTAATGGAAAACCCCGTCAGGCATGTACGGCTCTGATTGATCAGCTGGAACAGCCGATCCGCCTTGAACCGATGTCCACCTTCCCGGTTGTACGCGACCTGGCAGTGGATCGTTCGAGAATGTTTGATTCATTGAAACGGGTAAAGGCCTGGATTCCGATTGACGGTACCTATGATCTTGGACCCGGACCTCGTATGCCTGAAACGAAACGTCAGTGGGCATACGAGCTATCGAAATGTATGACATGCGGGGTTTGCCTGGAAGCATGTCCGAATGTCAATAGCAAATCTAATTTTATTGGTCCGGCTCCATTATCACAAGTTCGTTTGTTTAATGCACACCCAACAGGTGCCTACCATAAAAAAGAACGAATGGAAACCATTATGGGTGATGGAGGTCTGGCAAACTGCGGGAACTCTCAGAACTGTGTTCAGTCCTGTCCGAAAGGTATTCCGCTTACAACCTCTATCGCTGCACTGAATCGTGAAGCAACCGTTCAATCATTTAAGAGCTTTTTTGGAAGTGACTATAACGTATAATTTGATATCATAATGGCTTATAAACCTTGTCGCATTTCGCGGCAAGGTTTTTACTGAAACATGCATGTCTTAATATTCGATCTTTTCTGTATGTTGATAGGGGGAAAAGTTGTGGGCAGAGTAAATTATATTGATGATCTGGAAAAGTGGAAAAAGGAATTTGAATTTTATACAACCATTAATGTACGCTTTTCTGAAACAGATATGTTCGGACATGTCAATAATGTTTCTCCTTTTATTTATTTCGAACAGGCCCGCATAGAATTCTTTGATGCCATTCAATTGTTTGGTCCACTGGATGGCCAGCAGGATAAAGTTCCAGTTGTAGCGGATTTGCAATGTGATTTTCACCGGCAAATGTACTTCGGTGACGAGTTAAAGGTTTATGTGAAAGCTAATGAAATAGGCCAAAGCTCTATAGATATCCATTATATGTGCATGAACCAGAGGGGTGAATTATGTCTGACTGGCCGGGGAAGAATTGTGCAGATTAATCCGAAAACAGGGCGTCCAGTACCATTTACCGAAGAACAAAGGGAGCAACTGAATAATGCCAAAACAAAGGCATTGAAATAATTCTTCTGTGAAAAAGGATGGCCCCGGTCATCCTTTTTACTTTAGAAAGTCAAAGTGATATTTCCCCGGAAATAGAAAAGGAGGAGGAGAGGATGAAATATTTCCAATTTATACTGGTTGTGCTGCTTTTTCTCACAGCATGTCATGTTGAAAGTTCCACTGAAAACAAGGAAAAAGAATCTCAGTCAATCCCTCCTGTTAGTCAGCAGCTCTTGCCTGAAAGCTGGGATATCAGTCCAAGTTTTAAATTGAACGGGGAGACGGTCATCGGGAAACGGGATACATTAGCCCTGTCATATGATGAGTCTTTTTCTTCCCGTGAAGTGATAAAGGCAAACTGGTATTTCTGGGGAGAGAAACCCACATGGAAGGACAAATCCGTATCAGTCATTGGAGTTCACAGGGAAACCCATTCGATCGAGAAAGTATTGACTGATCAAACGGGACATTTTTCATGGGTAAACTCTGTTGATCTTTCCTCTTCGCAATTATCAGATGCTACGGTAACTTCATATATGGAATTTTCCAAATCGGGACGATGGTGTTTGAATGTATACATCGGAAATGAACATGTTGGGCAGATCGTAATTGAAGTCGAATAGCCTGCTCCTGATGAGCTGGCAAGAAAACGACCCATTTTTGAACTGTCAGGGAACAGTAAAGATTTTTATGTCATACTATAAAGTGACTAAGCATTCCCCAAATCCTTGCAACTCTGAGGGAGCAAGGAGGGGTTACCTGTTGAAGGACAAAGATTATAAGCCGAAGCAAATACTCACAAAAAGGGAAAAAGAAGTATTTGAACTTCTCGTGCAGGATAAGACAACAAAGGAAATAGCAGAAGAATTGTACATTTCTGAAAAAACTGTCAGAAATCATATTTCCAATGCCATGCAAAAGTTGGGTGTAAAGGGGCGTTCACAAGCAGTGGTCGAACTCCTTCGCATGGGGGAGTTGAAACTTTAGATGGAGAGGCTGGCCCATGGATTACCCTGGGCATCAGCCTCATTTTTATGTCATCAGGAGGAACCCTTAGATATGCATTTTATGAGTATGGGTGGATATGCATGTCTTGCTCAGTGAGATTTTGGTGTTGATTGCTGGTGCGTTGTGAACATAAGGGCATTTGCCTTATCATCCGTAAATAACGGTCATATCCCTGATGAAATACTAACATCATTATGAATCAATCAAGGAATTTTTCGGCTTCTTTTGTCATTATATCTTGAATTTCTGTCAAAAAAACATAAGAATAAGAGTATGAAGTTAATCATTAGGAGGTCTCTGACCGTGGAACATGTTGATGTAGCAACAATTGGAGAAATTGAGAAAAAACTGCGATACATATCTCACATCGTCAAACAAAAGGGTCGGGAAATTTTAAACCATTATCCTATCACACCGCCACAATTTGTTGCATTACAATGGTTAATGGAAGAGGGAGATTTAACAATCGGTGACCTTTCCAAAAAGATGCATCTGGCATTTAGTACAACGACTGACTTAATTGATCGGATGGAAAAAACCGAACTGGTTGAGCGGGTTCGCGATGAAAAGGACCGGCGGGTGGTTCGGATTCATCTGCTGGAAAAGGGAAAGAACATTATTCATGAAGTGATTGAAAAAAGACAGGAATATCTTTATGATGTTCTCAAAAATTTTTCAGAGGAAGAAGTTTTGACACTGAAGGGATCACTGGATCATCTCTACTCAGAGATGGAAATGATTCGAAATGGAGAGAAAAAATAGATAGAAAGGCGAGACATTCGTGGAACAGCCAATAGGTGTTATTGACTCAGGCGTAGGTGGATTAACAGTTGCGAAGGAATTGATGCGGCAGCTGCCGAAAGAAGAATTTATTTATCTCGGTGACACATTAAGATGTCCGTATGGATCAAGAACTAAGGATGAAGTAAGACGATTTACCTGGCAAATGGTAAATTTTTTGGGTCAGTATGATATCAAAATGCTGGTAGTTGCCTGTAATACGGCAACAGCTTTTGTATTGCCGGAACTAAAGGCACATTTAAATATCCCGGTAGTCGGAGTCATCCAGCCCGGGGCAAGGGCTGCCATTAAAACATCCAGAAACCGTAAAATTGGTGTAATTGGAACAGAGGGTACCATTAGCAGTAAAGCCTATCCAAATGTGCTAAAAGACATTCATTCTGAAATAGAGGTTTACAGCCTGGCCTGCCCCCGATTAGTGCCTATGGTGGAACAGGGAATTCTATCAGGGCCAGAAGCGGAACATATTGTGGATGAGTCCCTCAAACCTTTGCAGCACATTGACGAGATGGATACATTAATACTGGGGTGCACCCACTACCCTTTACTCAAACCAGTGATACAAAAAGTGCTTGGTAATCAAGTGACGATTATTTCTTCAGGAGAAGAAACGGCCAGAGAAGTAAGTACGATTTTAGCCTATGGTAATTTGCTTTTTCATGGAGAGCGAAAACCAAATCACAAACTGTTTACAACAGGAAATCTTGCCCTTTTTCAGCATATCGCCAATAACTGGTTTGGTTACAAAATCCCACATATAAAGAGTATACGGTTATAATGGAGCGCCAGTCCAGAGTACGGACTGGCGTTTCACTGGTTTATCCGATTTCAGTTTTTCCGGATGAACGTAAAGAGAAACTTCAGTCCAGAATGCTGACTTCCATTTATGAATCTTTCTTTTCTCCCAAAAAAACAGGATTTTTCTATTGAAAATAAGGTCTATTTTTTTATATAGCTCGTATAAATAGTAGTACAAACCACCATGGGAGGGAAAGGCATGCAAAAGCGCTTGAAATGGATGATTCCAGGCATTCTGTCAGTTTCTATGATTCTGAATGGCTGTATGTTCGAAGGAGAACAATCACTGGAAGAAATGGATCCACCACCAGAGGATGTAGAAATGATTGATGATTTAGAAAACACGGAAGATCAGACGGACGAACAGGGGGATCGTACATCAGAGCCTGTATCAAATACCACGGAGCGCACATTATACTTAATAGATCAAAATGGGTTTGTGGTTCCGCAGATTTTGCAGCTACCTGCAGCCGAATCAAAAGAAGTAGCGAGACAGTCACTTGAATATTTAGTCATTGGCGGACCTGTTTCAAACCTTTTGCCAAATGGCTTTCAGGCTGTTCTTCCTGCTGGAACCGAGGTCAATGGTCTGAATCTACAGGAAGATGGAACATTAATTGTTGATGTCTCCGAAGAATTTACCAATTATCGACCAGAGGATGAATTAAAAATTTTACAGGCTATGACCTTCACTCTCACTCAATTTGATTCCATTGAGCGGATAAAACTTCGCATAAATGGAAAGGATCAGGAAGTGATGCCCGTTAATGGCACGCCGATTTCTGAAGGGTTTTCAAGAGATCAGGGTATAAA
Source organism: Melghiribacillus thermohalophilus (assembly GCF_004342905.1). Classification (GTDB taxonomy): domain Bacteria; phylum Bacillota; class Bacilli; order Bacillales; family Alkalibacillaceae; genus Melghiribacillus; species Melghiribacillus thermohalophilus. The sequence continues at coordinate 136,797 of NZ_SMAN01000004.1, forward strand.
CGTATTTGCGGGTGATGTTTATGATCTGCTCGATAGTAAAGCTGTTACGCTTTACTATCCAGCCCAGCACGATAACGAGTACTATTACGTTCCCGTGACGATACCGATTCAGACAAAGGAAAACGACATGTATGAAGCCGTGGTACAAGCATTGATGGATGGTCCGTCAGCTGAACTTCCATTATTAAATGTCTTCAGGGAGAATGTACAGCTCACGGAAGATCCTGAATTTACAGACGGTATTTTGACATTAACGTTTAATGAATCCATTTTTAGCCAGCCGGAAAATCAAGTGATTTCTGATGAAGTCATGACTTCCCTTGTTCTTTCTTTAACGGAACTGCCGGGAATCGAAGCAGTCCAGGTACAAGTTGAAGGACATGAACAGGTTTTTCAGGAAAGTGGGGAAGAGCTGTCAGAACCTGTAACCCGAGAAAAAATGCAACAGATTGGTAGTATTTAATCGGCCATGTGTTTATAATAAGACTGTCCATAAAGTGGGGCTGACCAGCAGCCTCATTTTATTTTTGCTAGTTGATTTTATGGTTTTTGTGAAATTTATGTTACTATGATTGTTGGATACCGCAGAAGGAGGACGTGGAGATGAGAGTAGACGGCAGACAGTATGATCAACTGAGACACATACATATGGAAACGGACTACATCAAACATCCAGAAGGCTCGGTACTCATTACAGTAGGAGATACCAAAGTGATCTGTAATGCAAGTGTCGAAGATCGGGTTCCACCATTCATGAGGGGAGAAGGCAAAGGCTGGGTAACCGCCGAATATGCCATGCTCCCGCGTGCAACGGAACAGCGGAATATCCGGGAATCTTCAAAGGGAAAAATTTCGGGTAGAACCATGGAAATTCAGCGTTTAATTGGGCGTTCTCTCCGTGCAGTTGTGGATCTCGAAAAAATCGGTGAGCGAACCGTCTGGGTGGACTGTGATGTCATTCAGGCAGACGGCGGGACACGCACAGCGTCTATTACCGGAGCATTTGTCGCCATGACTCTTGCCTTTGGTAATTTAATCTGTGAAGAAGTAATTCAGGAAATGCCCATTACCAATTATCTGGCAGCGATTTCCGTCGGTGTCCTGCCTGATGGAAAAGAAATTTTAGATTTGTGTTATGAAGAAGATTCCGAAGCAAATGTGGATATGAATATTGTCATGACAGGCGAGGGGGAATATGTGGAATTGCAGGGTACGGGGGAAGAAGCGACCTTTACGCCTGACCAGTTAAAGAACATGCTGATCCTTGCCGAAAAGGGACTAAAAGATATATTCCAGATTCAGCGGGAAGCAATCGGTGAAGAATGGCATGAACTGATTCAAAAGAATATCGAACAGGCCAATCACGAAGAAAATGGAGAGGGAGAACATGAAGAAGATCATTCTGGCGACGAAGAATAACGGAAAAGCAAAGGAGTTTAAAGAAATTTTTGGATCTATTGGGATTGAGATTGTAACCCTGCTTGATCTCGAGGAGGATATCCCAGAAATCGAAGAAACAGGGGAAACATTTGAAGAAAATGCCGCCATTAAAGCCGAAACGATAGCGGATCGTTTTCAAATGCCAGTCATGGGAGATGACTCGGGCCTTGAAATTGATGCGCTGGATGGAAAGCCTGGTGTCTATTCGGCCCGTTATGCAGGACTTGAAAAAAGCGACCAAAAAAATATGGAAAAAGTGCTGAGTGAGCTGGATGGAGTGGAACAGGATGAGCGCACTGCCCGTTTTGTCTGTGTGCTTGCTCTTGCCGTTCCGGGAAAAGAGACGGTTCTGAAACGGGGAAGATGTGAAGGGCGAATTGGTTTTGAACCAATCGGTGATAAAGGGTTTGGCTATGATCCGATTTTTTATCCGGATGGGTATGACCAGACGATGGCTCAGCTGGAACCGGAGGAGAAAAACCGGATCAGTCACCGAAGAGATGCCATCAATCAAATGATGGACTGGCTAAAAGAAAATCCACTGGCGGAGTGATGATAGATGAAGACGGTCATGATAGTCAGTGACAGTCATGGATTGAAAGATGAGCTGGCGATGATTAAAAAGAGACATCAGGGGGAAGCGGATGCCTTCATCCATTGTGGAGATTCAGAGCTCGATTACGAATCTGAATGGATGGAAGGATTTCGAAGGGTGCGGGGCAACTGTGACTTTGACACAAACTATCCGAATGAGGTAGACTTTCTATTGGACAATGTGAAGTTTTATGTGACCCACGGACATCTGTACCGGGTAAAATCAACACTCATGCCTTTAAGTTACCGGGCAGAAGAAGTGGGAGCGGACATCGTATGCTTTGGCCATTCTCACTTTGCGACAGCGGAAAAAGTGGGGAATACGTTATTGATTAATCCAGGAAGCATTAATCAGCCTCGTGGAAGACTTGAAAAAACCTATGCGAAACTGACATGGGAAGACAACAGCCATTTTCATGTGCAGTTTTTAGATCTTGAGGGAAATGAAGTTCCTGAATTAACTAAATCATTTGTTTTTGGGCAGGATTAAAAGTCCTGCCTGAAAACAAAAATTGGTGGTTGACAGTTGCTTATTATGTTCTTATAATAATACTTGTCGATTGGAAAATGCGGGTGTAGTTTAGTGGTAAAACCTCAGCCTTCCAAGCTGATGTCGTGGGTTCGATTCCCATCACCCGCTCCATTTCATATCATGTCCCAGTAGCTCAGCTACGAGCAAAACATCTGCCGAATTGACTGCGAGTTGTTCCGACGCATCATGCATCAATGGATTAGCTTGCAGAGGAAGGAACAGGATAGAGCACGTCCGAATTTGCTTCACTGAATGAACTTCAGCGTACCAATCGAGCTGCTTCTTGAATAGACATACTGAGATGGGGACGACGGAGTGTAAACCTAAACAAAAAACTATGCTGTATATAACATTATATATCATGTCCCAGTAGCTCAGCTGGATAGAGCAACGGCCTTCTAAGCCGTCGGTCGGGAGTTCGAATCTCTCCTGGGACGCTCCTTTTATTAAAAATACCGTTATGTCACGTGATTCGAACGTTCGCCCAGACGCAGAGATTGCGCAGATATAGCCGAAATAACTCCGAAATCGCGTGAAAATAGCGGTACACATCGGACAAAGACGTCTCCTTACGTGTGATAGCGAAAGGAGGCGTTTTCTATTGGCTCAAAATTTATCGTGAAAAGACGACCGACGTACAACCGTTCAGTCCAATGGTCTAGCGATGACCGACGTTCGAAATATGACGGAACAAAAAATGCGATTCAAGAAGCGTTTAAGCGAAAGAAGTGGAGGGCCTCAGATCGTGGATTGTCGCAGACTTCCAGGTAGGTTTAGCCATTTGAACCTAATCGAATTGTGAAACGAACTGCAGAAGGTGGGGAGTGTCGCACATTAGATCGTTACTAAGCAATTCTTCAACAATCCCACTCGTTAGCGGATTAATGGATTTATTCCGTTCCATTAACTACGAGGTCTGCTATTTCATAAGGTTTATGTTCTTTTACATAGATGTCTTCTGAGACCATCCAATTGTTTTCCCATATACCGCGAGCTTCCTCACCATCTCTTTTAAGCCCCCGTGAAAGCCTTATATCTCGTGGACAATCAACCCATATTTTATAATCGTATTTATTTGCTAATTCCTTACGAATGGAATAAATACCTTCAATAATGACCATTCCTCCAACGGGGACTGTATGCCATTCTGCTAAATCATCTATATCCCAATCGTACCGTTGATAACATCCCTCTTTGTTTTGACGGATAGGTTCAAGAACTTGTTTTAATAAACGTTTCCAATCAAAATCTGCCCCAATGGGTTTCTTTTCTGGTGGTGCTTTTATCAGTTGAGAAGAAGGTAAATAAAAATCATCCATATGAACCACAGTTACGTTTGAACATTCCGTCTTCAACTTATTTGCTAATGTTGTCTTGCCTGAACCTCCACATCCATCTATTCCGATTAACAAGGTTGATTGTTTTTTAGATATAGAATTGATGGAGCTAATCAATTGTTCAATGTTATTCACGTCACCTTGCTTCGCATTAAAATTCACTTTATCACCACTTTTAAGTTTGTTAAATATTAGTTCTGAATATTTTGTTAAACCTGTTTGTTGAAGTAAACTGCACGGTTAACTTAAGAACTTTTTTTACAATGTTTATACATATTTTAACATATTCTATCGGATTCAGAGCAATTATACCAATATGTAGATTGGGCTATATATAACGTATAAGGAAATTACCCCACCCTGCGTACGCCCCCTACAATTGTGTTTAGGCAATCGGTTTGTAATGGTAACAAAATTTCTTTGATTTTCTTTGACCTTTCACAATCGTTCATAAATTCACAATGAAAGCGGATACAATAAGTTAGATAAATCTAAATTATCTAAAAATTATTAAAAAAGTGGTTGACTCCCGCTCTAAATCGGCGTATGATAGTCCTCAAACAATACACGACATAAACGGATTAACGCGTTGAAGAGGACCAGTAATCACAGGTTCGGTATCTACAGAGAGCCGGGGCAGCTGGAAACCGGTGATACCACTGTGGATGAACTCCCCTCTGAGTGTCAGCCCGAACGTTTTTCATCAGTAGGGCTGGCCGGGTGTCAACGGGCACTCGTTATTAAAATGAACGTATCCATCCGGTATACGTTCATGAGGTGACGCTTGTAAGGGTGTCACAAAATAGGGTGGTACCGTGGAAAGTCAAACCTTTCCGCCCCTTGCAAGCCTTCGGGCTGTATAGGGGGCGGGGAGGTTTTTATTTTATTAAAGACAAAACAGGTGGATGGTGTCAGTCTATTGGCCTTTAATCCTTTATTACGTTTTTTTCTCAAGGAGGATTGTTGATGAAAACAAAAGTTAAGGAAGCGAGTGTTGAAAAGTCGACATCTGGCAAAATGAATGGAGCCATGATGCTGGTTGAAGCCCTGAAGGAAGAGAATGTAGAAGTCATTTTTGGGTATCCGGGAGGCGCTGTGCTTCCGATTTATGACAAGTTGTATGACGCGGGAATCAAACACATTTTAACCCGTCATGAACAGGGCGGGATCCATGCGGCAGAAGGCTATGCGCGAATTTCCGGTAAACCGGGTGTCTGTATCGTCACATCAGGTCCCGGCGCAACCAATGTCGTTACAGGTTTAACCGATGCCATGATGGATTCATTGCCTCTTGTCGTGTTTACCGGTCAGGTTGCATCGGGGGTTATCGGATCCGATGCTTTTCAGGAAGCGGATGTCATTGGAATCACCATGCCGATTACCAAGCACAGTTATCAGGTGCGAGATGTAAATGAGCTTCCAAAAATGATCAAGGAAGCTTTTCACATTGCCACAACCGGAAGACCAGGACCTGTATTAATTGATATCCCAAAGGATATTTCCAGTGCCAAAGGAATTTTTGATTACTCTAAAGAGGTCAATATCCCGAGCTATCAGCCGACGACAAAACCGAATCACCTGCAAATCCGTAAGCTGGTGGAGGCCGTCAGCCGTTCGGAAAAACCGGTCATCCTTGCAGGGGCAGGGGTGATTCATGCCAGGGCTAACGAAGAACTGAGAAAATATGTGGAACAGCAGCAGATTCCAGTTGTGCACACCCTGCTCGGGCTCGGAGGTATGCCGGGTGATCATGAGTTGTATTTTGGAATGGCTGGCATGCATGGATGCTACACTGCAAACATGGCTTTATATGAATGTGATTTATTAATCAGCATTGGTGCACGATTTGATGATCGGGTGACAGGGAACCTGAAACATTTTGCTCCAAAGGCAAAAGTCGCCCATATCGATATTGATCCGGCGGAGATCGGCAAAAATGTTCCAACAGAAATTCCCGTTGTTGGAGATGCAAGGGAAGCGTTACAAGCACTGATTGAAGAAAACGGAAAACAGGCGGATACATCCAGCTGGATCCATAAGCTAAACAGCTATCAGAAAGAATATCCGCTGACGTACAAGAAAGATTCGGACGTGGTGAAACCCCAGCGTTTCATCGAAATGATTCATGAGCAAACACGAGGAGATGCCATCATCACAACAGATGTTGGTCAACATCAGATGTGGGCAGCTCAGTATTATGGATTTAAAAAACCGAACCGCTGGGTTACTTCCGGAGGCCTCGGAACGATGGGATTTGGCCTTCCATCAGCGATTGGGGCTCAGCTGGCTGATGAAAAAGCAACTGTAGTAGCGATTCTGGGGGATGGCGGTTTTCAAATGACATCTCAGGAACTGACCGTTCTGGCCCAGTTTAATATTCCCGTAAAAGTTGTCGTGATGAATAACCATTCCCTCGGGATGGTAAGACAGTGGCAGGAAATTTTTTACGAAAAACGCTATTCCCACTCGTTAATTCCAGATCAGCCAGACCTGTTAAAGCTGGCAGATGCCTACGGAATTAAAGGATTCAAAGCTTCCAGTGAACAGGAGGCTGAAGCTGTGTTGAAAGAAGCGCTGGAATATGAAGGTCCCGTTCTGATCGACGTCAAGATTCCAACGGAGGAAAAGGTCTATCCAATGGTGCCTCCAGGAAAAGGAAATCATGAGATGGTAGGGGTGAAGCCTTAGCTATGAGACGGATCATTACGACTTTTGTCAACAATCGCTCCGGAGTTCTAAGCCGCATAACCGGTTTATTTTCCAGAAGGGGCTACAACATTGAAAGCATAACGGTGGGTCATACGGAAACACCGGAAGTTTCCAGAATGACCTTCGTGGTAGAAGTAGAGGATGAACGAAAGGCCGAACAGCTGATCAAGCAGCTGAACAAGCAGATTGATGTCATTAAGGTTCAGGATATAACGGATATGCCCATGGTCGCAAGGGAACTTGCCTTAATAAAAGTCATGAGTTCCCCTCAAAACCGATCGGAAATCACAGGGGTGATTGAACCGTTCAGGGCTTCGATCATAGATGTGAGCAAAGACAGCATTGTGGTACAGGTGACTGGAAAAACGGATAAGGTGGAAGCTTTAATTGACCTGTTAAGGCCATATGGGATTAAAGAAATCGCCCGAACAGGCACAACTGCTTTCACAAGGGGAACCAAACAGCTTAAACAAAGCAGACACAATTTGCTGATTAATCCGTAACATTTGTTTTTGATGATTAAAAATATATATGAATTTTTGAAAGGAGAGGTTTTTGATGGCAAACGTGTATTATAACGGAGACTGTAATGAGGAGCTTTTAAAAAATAAAAAGATTGCGATTATCGGTTATGGATCACAGGGGCACGCCCATGCATTGAACTTAAAGGAGAGCGGCATGAATGTGGTGGTAGGTCTCAGGAAAGGGAAATCATGGAACCAGGCGGAAACTGATGGACATCAGGTGATGACCGTTCGGGAAGCAGCAGAGCAGGCTGATATTGTGATGGTGCTTCTTCCGGATGAACATCAGCCAGCTGTGTATAAAAATCAGATTGAACCGGGATTAAGGGAAGGAAATGCCCTAGTATTTGCCCACGGGTTTAACATTCATTTTAATCAGGTTGTTCCTCCCGAAAATGTAGACGTTTTTCTCGTAGCACCTAAGGGGCCGGGACATCTCGTCCGGCGTACCTATACCGAAGGAGCAGGGGTTCCAGCCCTTATTGGCGTTCAACAAAATTATACCGGCTATGCCAGAGAATATGCCCTGGCCTATGCCAAAGCGATTGGGGCAGCCCGTGCCGGTGTTCTGGAAACTTCATTTCAGGAGGAAACGGAAACGGATTTATTTGGTGAACAGTCCGTTCTTTGCGGCGGTTTAACCTCACTTGTCAAAGCCGGTTTTGAAACTCTGGTTGAGGCGGGTTATCAACCGGAAGTGGCCTATTTTGAATGTCTGCATGAATTAAAACTGATTGTGGACCTGATGTATGAAGGCGGCCTGGAGGGCATGCGCTATTCCATTTCCGACACCGCCCAGTGGGGAGACTTTAAGTCCGGACCAAGGGTGATTGATGAACATGTCAAAGAAAATATGAAAGCGGTACTGAAAGACATTCAAAGCGGCAAGTTCGCCAAAGAATGGATTCTCGAGAATCAGGTGAACCGTCCAGAATTCAATGCCATCAACGCAAAAGAAAAGAATCATTTAATCGAAACCGTAGGTCGTGAGCTTCGTGAAATGATGCCTTTTGTCAAAGGGAATAAACAAAAGCAGGGAGTGGGCGCTGGTGCGAAAGATTAACATGTTTGATACGACCCTTCGTGATGGGGAACAGTCAGCCGGGGTCAATTTGAATCACTCGGAAAAAATGGAAATTGCCAGGCAGCTTGAGCGTTTGCAGGTGGACATTATTGAGGCAGGTTTTCCGGCAGCTTCCCGCGGAGATTTTCACTCCGTAAAGGAAATTGCAGAAACCATTAAAGGTTCCTCGGTAACGGGTCTTGCTCGCACGAATCAGAAGGATATTGATACCGCATGGGAAGCCCTGAAATACGGGGAAGAGCCAAGGATTCATATTTTTATAGCTACCTCACCGGTTCACATGACTTACAAGCTGAAGAAAACCCCGGAACAGGTTGTTGAAACAGCAGTTGAATCGGTAAGATATGCGAAAAAACGATTTCCGATCGTTCAGTGGTCAGCAGAGGACGCCTGCCGCACTGATTTGCCATTCCTTGCCCGGATTGTAAAAGAAGTAATTGATGCAGGAGCAGATGTGGTCAACATTCCGGATACCGTTGGCTATATCACACCTGAAGAGTACGGAAAAATTTTTAACTATTTAAAAGAAAATGTACCTAATATAGACCGGGTAAAGCTGTCTGCCCACTGTCACGATGACCTGGGGATGGCTGTGTCCAATTCTCTTGCCGCTATCGAACACGGCGCTGATCAGATCGAGGGTACCATTAACGGAATCGGGGAGCGGGCCGGAAATGCATCTCTGGAGGAAATTGCGGTCGCTCTTCATATTCGGAAGGACCACTATAATGCCATGACTGGCCTGAAGCTGGATGAAATCAGCCGCACGAGCCAACTGGTCAGCAAACTTACAGGTATGCTCATTCCGGCGAATAAAGCAGTTGTAGGGAAAAACGCCTTTGCTCATGAGTCAGGCATTCACCAGGATGGCGTATTAAAAGAAGTAACCACTTATGAAATTATATCTCCTGAATTAGTAGGAGTTGCATCAAATTCGATGGTTCTTGGAAAACATTCCGGGCGACATGCCTTTAAAAATCGGATGAAAGAACTGGGCTATGAATTGGAACCTGATGAGCTGGACCGCGTATTCCAGGCGTTTAAAGATCTGGCAGATAAGAAGAAAGAAATTACCGATGAAGATTTAATGGCGCTAATGACCGAAGAACGGGCCGGTTCTTCCAGCAGCTACTATGAGATTACTTCTCTTCAGGTACAGTATGGAACCAATCATATTCCAACTGCGACCATTACCCTCGAGACTCCGGACGGAAAGCAAATCCAGGAAGCCGGTACCGGTGCGGGAAGTGTAGAAGCCATTTACAATACCCTTGACAAAATGATGGATTCGCCTGTGGAGCTTTTAGACTATCGGATTCAGTCAACAAGCGGCGGCAGCTATTCCCTTGGAGAAGTGTACGTCAAAATAAAATATAGGGGGAGAACCTCCAATGGCAGGGGAACGGCCCAGGATGTGCTGGAGGCGTCAGCAAAAGCCTATGTGAATGCCATTAACCGGGTATTTATGCAGGAAAAATGGAATCATGAACAGCAAAAGGCGGTAAGCAAAGGATAGGTTAGGGGGATGGGGATCTCGATGCATAAGAAAATTGCAGTTTTGCCAGGAGACGGAATCGGAAGAGAAATCATGGATGGGGCCATTAAAGTTTTAGATGTTGTGGCCCGCCATTTTGGCCATCAGTTTGACTATGAATTTGCGTTGATCGGGGGTGATGCCATTGATCAGGAAGGCACGCCCCTTCCCGAAAATACCATTAAAGTTTGCAAAACCAGTGATGCGGTTCTTTTAGGAGCAGTAGGAGGACCAAAATGGGATCAAAACCCATCCCATTTACGTCCCGAAAAAGGGCTGCTCGGTCTTCGAAAAGAACTCGGGGTGTTTGCCAATCTGCGCCCTGTGACCTGCTTTCCTGACCTGGCAGAAGCCTCCACTTTAAAAATGGAGATTATAAAAGAAGTCGATTTAATGATCGTCCGTGAATTAACGGGGGGATTATATTTCGGGGAACCAAAAGGAAGACAGAATGAAAACGGTGAGGAATCGGCAGTAGACACCCTCTTTTATACCCGGAGGGAAATGGAACGGATCATTCGGAAAGCGTTCGAACTGGCAGAGGTGAGAAGAAAGAAGGTAACCTCTGTTGATAAAGCCAATGTGCTGGAGACAAGTAAATTGTGGCGGGAAGTGGCCGAAGAGGTGTCAAAGGACTTTCCGGAAGTGAAGCTGGAGCACATGCTGGTAGATAATGCGGCGATGCAGCTGATCCGGAATCCTGCTCAGTTTGATGTAATCGTGACGGAAAATATGTTTGGGGATATTTTAAGTGACGAAGCATCGATGCTGACCGGATCACTGGGGATGCTGGCATCTGCCAGTCTTTCAGATGATGGCCCGGGGTTATATGAACCGGTTCACGGTTCTGCCCCTGATATAGCCGGTCAAAACAAAGCCAATCCCCTCGCCATGATTCTATCTGCTGCATTGATGCTGAAATACTCATTTTCTATGAATCAAGAAGCATGTGCTGTGGAAGAAGCTGTACAGCAGGTTTTGAAGGGCGGCTATCGTACAGGGGATATTGCCCAGGAGGGAACCACCATTCTGTCAACAGACGAAATGACTCAAAAAGTAGTGGAATATCTTGAAACGTAATCATTCAGTGTCAGCCCGTCCTGTTCGGGCTGACACTTGACCATCTATTTGAAAAGGGAGGGGAAAATATGTGTGCCAGAACCATTGTGGATAAAATCTGGGAAAAGCATGCAGTCATCGAAGAGAAGGGGAAGCCGAATCTTTTATATATTGATTTACATCTGGTCCATGAAGTCACTTCACCCCAGGCATTCGAAGGCCTCAGGCTAAAGGGGAGAAAGGTCCGCCGACCGGACCTGACCTTTGCTACAATGGACCACAATGTTCCTACCGTGAATCGTTTTTCAATTACAGATGAAATTGCAAAAAAACAAATCGATACCCTCGTTGAAAACTGTAAGGAATTTGGCATTAAGCTGGCAGATCTCAACAGTCCAGAGCAGGGAATCGTTCACGTCATCGGTCCAGAACTGGGATTAACCCAGCCTGGTAAAACGATTGTATGCGGGGACAGTCATACGTCAACTCACGGAGCTTTTGGAGCTCTGGCCTTCGGAATCGGAACCAGTGAAGTAGAGCACGTTCTTGCGACGCAGACACTCTGGCAGGTCCGGCCAAAAACCATGAAGGTAAACGTGGAAGGCAAGCTGGGAGCAGGGGTTACAGCCAAAGATGTGATACTCGCGATTATCGGAAAATTCGGAGTGAATTTCGGAACGGGTTACGTGATTGAGTATACAGGAGAAGTGATCCGCAACATGAGCATGGAAGAACGGATGACCATCTGTAATATGTCAATAGAAGCTGGGGCAAAAGCCGGCTTGATCAGCCCGGATGACAAAACCTTCGAATACCTGCGGGGGAGAAAATATGTCCCGGAAGGTGAAGATTTTGAAAGGGCGGTAGAGGAATGGAGAAGCCTCGCTACCGACGAAGGGGCAGACTATGACAGGGTTGTGGAAATAGACGGATCTGAAATTGCCCCTCAAGTTACCTGGGGAACGAACCCGTCCATGTGTGTGCCTGTCACAGAACGGGTTCCATCACCGGATGATTTTAACACAGACACCGAAAAGCGTGCGGCAGCTCAAGCGCTGGATTACATGGGTTTAGAACCCCATACACCGATGGAGGAAATCGAAATACAGCATGTGTTTATCGGTTCTTGTACCAATTCCAGATTATCTGATCTAAAGGCTGCAGCTAAAATCGTCCAGGGGCGAAAAGTAGCCCCGGGGGTTCGTGCCATGGTTGTGCCAGGATCACAGAAGGTTAAGGAACAGGCAGAACAGGAAGGGCTGGATCAGATTTTTATTGATGCCGGATTTGAATGGCGAGATTCCGGCTGCAGCATGTGTCTCGGTATGAACCCGGATACAGTCCCTGAAGGGGAACGCTGTGCATCTACTTCAAATCGGAATTTTGAAGGCCGGCAGGGAAAAGGTGCCCGTACCCATCTGGTCAGCCCGCCGATGGCAGCTGCTGCAGCCATTTATGGAAAGTTTGTAGATATTCGCTTACTTGAAAAAGAGCCGGTAGGATAGGAGGGAAAATAGTGGAACCAATCCCTGTTCATAAAGGAAAAGTAGCAGGTCTGAACCGTGTCAATGTGGATACCGACCAGATTATACCCAAACAGTTTTTAAAACGGGTGGAACGTACCGGATTTGGGCAGTTTCTGTTTTATGACTGGCGATTTAAGGACGATGGTTCGGTAAACGAAGAGTTTGAACTAAATCGGCCGGAAAATCAAGGGGCCAGTATATTGGTTGCCGGGGACAATTTTGGATGCGGCTCGTCAAGGGAGCATGCTCCATGGGCACTCCAGGATTACGGGTTTAAAGTGATTGTCGCCTCTTCCTTTGCCGATATTTTTTATAACAATTGTCTCAAAAATGGCATTTTGCCCGTTCCATTGCCTGAAAAAGATATTCAATATCTGTTAAAAGAATCTGCGAGGGCAGATTATGAATGCACCATCGATCTGCAAGAACAGCGAATCCGTGATGACAAAGGATTTGAGCAGTCTTTTGAGATCGATTCCTACTGGAAAGAAATGCTGATCAATGGGTGGGATGAGATTGATGTGACATTGAAATATGCGGACAAAATCACAGATTTTGAAAGAAACCATACAGCATAAAGTTTTGCCCTGGCTATATAAGAAAAGGTCAGGGCTTTATGACCTTTTGAATCGGGCATTCCTGAACATATTGAAATTTTCTGAAAAAACGCATATAGTAGTTTAAACACACGTTCTCAAATTTCGGGGGGGAAGTATGATGACAGATGATACAAAAGATATGCGGATTAAAAGTAAGGTAATCAGTGAAGGCGTAAACCGGGCACCAAACCGGGCGATGCTTCGGGCTGTCGGTTTTACTGATGAGGATTTTAAAAAGCCGATGGTGGGAGTCGCCAGCACCTGGAGTGAAGTGACACCCTGTAATGTTCATATTGATGAATTGGCCCGAAAGGCGAAACAGGGTGTCCGTGATGCCGGAGGGGCACCGATGATTTTTAATACCATAACGGTTTCAGACGGAATCGCCATGGGGACAGAAGGGATGAAGTATTCCCTGAACAGCCGGGAGGTCATTGCTGATTCCATTGAAACGGTGGTGGGAGCAGAAAACCTGGATGGTCTGATTGCCATCGGCGGCTGTGACAAAAATATGCCCGGATGCATGATGGCCATTGCCCGCTGTGAGGTTCCGGCAATTTTTGTATACGGGGGCACCATTTCTCCAGGAAACTTACATGGTCAGGATATCGATATTGTGTCGGCATTTGAGGCAGTTGGCAAGTATAATCAGGGAGATATTGACCGAAAAGAACTCCATGAAGTAGAATGCAACGCCTGTCCGGGCCCGGGCTCGTGCGGCGGAATGTATACGGCCAACACCATGGCAGCTGCAATAGAAGCGATGGGAATGAGTTTACCTTACAATTCTTCCAATCCAGCCGATACAACGAAAAAACATAAAGATTGCTACGATGCCGGGGTAGCATTGATGAATGTAATGAGAAAGGGAATCTACCCGAAAGATATTATGACGAAAGAAGCCTTTGAAAATGCTATTACAGTGGTCATGGCCCTCGGGGGATCTACGAACGCGATTCTTCATCTTCTGGCCATTGCTCATTCGATTGGAGTCAAATTAGGGCTTGAAGATTTTGAACGGATTCAAAAGAAGGTTCCCCATATTGCAGACTTAAAACCGAGCGGCAAATATGTGATGCAGGATCTTCACGAGATTGGGGGAGTACAGGCTGTTATGAAGATCCTCCTCGAAGCCGGACTCCTCCATGGGGATTGCCTGACGGTAACCGGAAGGACAGTTGCGGAGAACCTGAAAGAAGCGGCCCCATTAAAGGAGAATCAGAACATTATTACTCCTCTGGATCGGCCGAAACGAAAAGATGGCCCTCTGATTATCTTAAGGGGCAATCTGGCACCAGAAGGAGCGGTAGCAAAGGTAAGCGGCTTAAAGGTCACCAATATTACCGGACCTGCACGGGTCTTTGATACGGAGAAAGATGCCACAGATGCTGTGTTAAATGATGACATAAAGCCAGGAGATATACTGGTCATACGATATGTGGGCCCTAAAGGTGCCCCGGGAATGCCGGAAATGCTTTCGATCTCTGCCATTTTAGTAGGAAAAGGCCTCGGGCATACCGTTGGACTAATAACCGACGGGCGTTTTTCCGGAGGGACCCACGGTCTTGTCGTTGGACATGTAGCACCGGAAGCGCAGGTTGGAGGACCGATTGCATTAATAAAAGAGGGGGATATGATTACCATTGACAGTGAAAACCGGGAACTGTCCGTCGATCTCAGTGATGAAGAACTAAAACGGCGCCGCAAAGAATGGAAAAAACCAGAGCGTAAATTGAAAGGTGTGCTTGCCAAATATGCACATCTGGTTTCTTCGGCATCTAAAGGTGCGGTTACCGATTTAGATCTCGATGATTAAGGTAAAATGGCATCAGAGGATGAACCTGATGCCATTTTACGTATACAAAGATGTCAACCAGTAGAGAAGTTTGTTCATAGCAGACAGGATAAATAAAATATCGTTAAGGGCATCGGGGAGTTTGATATATAGATGTCATGGATTTGTCTAAATCTGTAGAAACAGGTAGATTTTTTTTCGAATATATGTTATAACTATAAATAAAATTACCAATACATAGTAATTGTTAGGAATATCATCCTATCATCACTTCCGATAAAGGCAAACCTATCGAAAGATAGGGACGCAAAGCTACGGACCTAAGGCAAATTGTTTGCTAAGGCCGCCGGGTTACCGAAGAAGTAATCTTAAAAAGATTCACTTTTTCGGTGAATCTTTTTTTTTGAGAACAAACATGTGGTGAGAAAGGAATTCTGTCATGAATGCCAGTGCAATGAAGGAAATATTGGAACACGGGCTGTTCCATCATGTATTCCAGCCCCTCTATGAACTGAAAAATGACCAGGTTATTGGATATGAATCCCTATTAAGGGTAAACAATTTCGATCGTACGGAAGATGTGTTCCGTACGGCCAGAGAACATGGGTGTCTTTTTGATCTGGATACGTCATCTGTAACCAATGCTGTGATGCATTTTTCAAAATATAATCTGTTCAAACGACAGTGTTTATTTGTTAACCTCTTCCCTTCTACACTCCAGCATCCATCATTTTTATCCTTTTCTGAAAAACTCTTGAACACATTTCCGTTTGACCCATCTGATATGGTCATTGAAATAAACGAAAATGAGGTCATTCAAAATCCAGAATCACTTAAGGAAATGATTTCCTTTTTAAAACATAACGGTTTCCAGATCGCTATTGATGATGTCGGAAAGGGTTCAGCTTCCTTTCAAAATATTATCGAGATAGAACCGGATGTCATCAAACTCGATAAATATTTTTCCAAAAACCTTCAGCACTCCCTGATGAAACAGGAGGCTGTGAAAGTATTTGTCCATTTTTCCAGTGAGGCGATGAAGGTTGTCCTTGAAGGGATTGAGACAAAAGAAGATCTGGAAATGGCAAAAGAACTCGGGGTCGATATAGGCCAGGGATTTTATCTTGATAAACCGGCACCGCTAGGCCAATTTGCCACTCAGGATGATCAGCATGCCCATACAGCAACGACGATACATAAAGATTAAAATCCCCTGAGAAATGAAGTCACCAGGGGATTTCATTATGCATCTATGAATAAGGTTTTTCGTCAATGTAGCGGCCGAAGTCAGGAATGGCCAGTTTGTCAAACTCCTGAGCCAGTTTGTCCAGTCCAGCAGAGAGCTTGTCACCTGATACAGGAAGTCCATGTCCGGTGAGTGCTATGTCCGGATTTAATGATGCTAATTTTTTAACAGAATTCCAGGCCTGTTCCCAGTCGATTGTGAAATATCTTGGAGGACCATTGATTTCTTGTTTCTGGGTAAGGACTTTGTAAAGGGAATCCTGTTTCACGGTTACAAAAGCATCTCCGGCGACAAGGACCCGATCCCTTTCTCGAAACAAAGAAATATGTCCGGGTGTATGTCCTGGTGTGTGTATCCAGCGCCATTCCGCCAATTCTGGAACGGACCCATCGGATGGAATGGCTCGGGCATAATTTCCGATATTCACCGGTTCATTTGGGAACATTGGTGAAATCTTTGCAATCAGCCCCCCTTCAACAGAAGGGTCCGGTTCAGGATAACTGAGTTCCCCTGTAACAAACGGCAACTCATCAGGATGTACATAAACCGGCACTTCCCACTCTTTTAATAACTCAATCAGCGCTCCTACATGGTCAAAATGTCCGTGGGTTAAAATAATTCCTTCAGGCTTGCTTTTTGGGCCCAATATTCTTTCACAGGTTTCAAGAATATCATCGGCCGAACCTGGCATTCCCGCATCAATCAGCATCCATTTTGATTGTTCACGGTTTGTGATCAAGCCAATATTTACGATTTGAATCGTCTGAAAGAGCACCCCTTCGGCAATTTCCTGCATCATTCCGCTTGCTACTGAAGTTGCGGGTATGAATTTGTAATCCTGACCATATCCAATATCTTTGTCCACCATGATCACCTTCCTAATTGTTTTCCTACTATTATCATGCATCCGAATCGACATTTTCATGTAAGAAGTCCCCGTTTGCCAGTCATATTTGGCATTCTGTTTTGAAATCATGCAAATCTTTGTAGTAAAATATAAAATAATCCTGAAAAATGGTGAAGCATCTCACCTGTGCAGAGGGGTTTGAAAAGATGACGGGAAACCAGATAGAACATAACGATCTGTCAGCTATTGGGTTAAGTGAACACTTGCCGTTATTTTTGAATATGCAAATTGCAAAAAATAATCGAAGTTTATATGATACCATCCAGATTATCAAACAATTCGTTATATCTTCCAGTTCCCCGCGTATTCAAAGGGAGGGAATGGAGTTTCTCTACTGGAATGGCTTTTATGAAGAATTAAGAACCCTGGTTGATCAACATTCTAGACTCCTTGATGAAACCTCAGCAGAATGGGCGAACATGTATAAATGGATGTATTTACGGAAAAAACGGAAAATCAATGCCCGGGAATTAATTGACTGTATGAACGACCTGGGACCATCTGACCCGGCTCTTCAAGCATTAAAGCTATTCATGCTGATATACAGTTATTACGATTTAAGGGAATACGGAAAATTAGGTGTTTATCTGGATACCCTGGAAGCATGGATTGATCAGGTAGAATCCCCTTTGCTTCGTGATTATCTCACCATGCGGCAATATGAGGTTTTATTTCATTATCACTGGAAAAAAAACGAAGTCATCATGGCAAGAATGTATGCGTATAAAGTGGTTAACAATAGTTACAATCAAGAGAGAAAAGCTATGCTGCATTCCCATCTGGCCCAAACCTTTATTTTTGAAAGTTATGATAAAGCAATGGGACATA
The DNA here is from genome assembly GCF_004342905.1 of Melghiribacillus thermohalophilus. Taxonomy (GTDB): domain Bacteria; phylum Bacillota; class Bacilli; order Bacillales; family Alkalibacillaceae; genus Melghiribacillus; species Melghiribacillus thermohalophilus. The sequence continues at coordinate 154,511 of NZ_SMAN01000004.1, forward strand.
TTCAGGAATCGCTGTTATTATCCAGCGTATACGGTTATAAAATTATTTACGATCAGGTAGCGAATCATACGATTCCTTTTATATCTGCACACTTCGGCAAATATGAAGAAATTGAAACTACTGATCTGTCGGAACAGGCTCATTTAGAAATTGCCAGAGGAAACAGGAAAAGGGCTATAGAACTGCTAGAAAATCTTGATCACTTCACCCCATTTCGAACTTATTATTATGGACTGGCAAAAAAGGATACAGGGATATTACAGAAGGCCTATGATGGTTTTGTAAATGAATATAAGGATTACTTTTTTGCTCGGCTGCCTCTAAAGGCTATAGAGCAATTACCATACCTATAATACTTAGCAGGTGATGACGTGTTTATCATGACACGTCATTTTTTGTCCAGAATGTCTTCCGGGCGGGGGATGGAAGCTGTCATTGAAGGATTTTTAAAATGGGAATAGACTTTCTAACCATATATGGGTAGAATTGTAAAGGGTTATGCGCGTATGGAGATGGGGGTTCGTCTGCCTGAACATTGGTAGCTGGAATGAACGCATGGATTCATGATGGAATGGTTAAGGCATCAGGGTGAAAGTGGGGTGAACAGTTGGAGTATGAATAAAACTTCTGAGTTTTTATCCAGACTTGATTACATTGTTTTGTCATTATTGGGAATACTGGCCACCATCAGTTTTGTTTCGTTATTTCATGTTCAGGACCTTGAATTAACGACTGATCATTATATAAAAAAACAATTAATCTGGTATGCGCTTTCAGGTGGTTTATTGTTGCTGGTAACCATGATCGATCTATCTGTTTTTAAGCAGCTTGCTGTGTATATTTATATTTTCAGTCTTCTGTTCCTTGCCGGGATACTGGTAGCTCCTGAAGATATTGCTCCTATCATTAATGGGGCAAAGGGATGGTACAGGATTGGTCCATTCTCCATTCAGCCGGCAGAGTTTATGAAAATCGGATTGATTCTGGTTTTAAGTAGAACTGCTGCCAGGACAGAAACTGATTCCCGTCCACTGAGTGAAATCAAGTTTCTTTTAAAAATGGGGATTTACCTAGTACCGTTAATTTTCCTTATGCAACGGTTTCCAGATTTAGGAAACCTGTTGGTGTATCTCGTTATTTTTTTGTCTGTTTTGCTGGTTGCCAATCTGAGAATGTCTACCCTTTTAATCATGATTTCAATACCTGTATTCTCGTTAATTGCCCTGTTTTTTTTGTATATGTATTATCCAGATTTTTTCTTTAATCAAGTACTGGGGGTTTTGCCGGATTATCAGGCAAATCGTTTTTACGGATGGTTAAAACCGTTTGAATATCCAGAAGAAGGGTATCAGCTCAGGCAATCCCTTTTAAGTATAGGGGCAGGGCATCTGTATGGTTTATCATCCCTGGAATATTTCCCCAATGTACCCTATGCCTATTCGGATTTTATCTTTGCAGTTATCGCTGGTATTTACGGGTTTTTGGGGGCCAGTTTAGTGATAATCGTATATTTTTTATTAATATATCGTATTACCCTGATTGCTGTTCACTATCAAGATCCTTTTGGAAGTTATGTCGGTGCAGGGGTGATTGGAATGCTGGCATTTCAGGTGTTTCAAAATGTTGGGATGTCTGTCGGAATCGTGCCCATCACCGGTATAGTGTTGCCTTTTATCAGTTATGGGGGAAGTTCATTGATTGCAAGCATGATTGCCGTCGGACTTGTGATCAATATGAAAATGAGAACGAAGAAATATATGTTTGAAACAAATCTGTCAGCAAAGTAAAAAGCAGGATCGATCCGGGAACGTCAACTTTTTCCATCAGATGATTGATAAGGCATCAACCTTGACGGGGAAGAAGATCGGAAGAGAATCGCTCCCGTAGCTAGACAATAGAACCTTCCATGTGAAGGTGAGAGAGTAAGACAGATTCAAGTTTTATACTCTCTTGTTTGATAAAAAGATCCGGAACATTGAATTTTGTTCGGATCTTTCATTTCATTCCTTTTTTCAGTTATATCTCAGCTTTTTTCATTTTTAGTGTTTTCGAAAATGATCGAGTCATATATTTTAAGGGAAAACAAAACAGAAAGGAGAAACATATGCATGTCAATCGGAGAAAAATTATATAGTCTGCTTGATTCAATTACATCTTTTGGAAATGATATTCTCTGGGGATATGTATTAATATTTCTTTTAATAGGAGCTGGCATTTACTTTACAATCCGCAGTAAGTTTGTGCAGTTTCGCTTATTTAAAGAAATGTTTCGGGTAATTAAGGAAGAAGCCATTGAACAAAGCGGAAGCAAAGGTACTTCTGCTTTCCAGGCGTTTAGTATTAGCATTGCATCACGAGTGGGGACAGGAAATCTGGCCGGAGTAGCTTTAGCCATTGCCGTTGGCGGACCAGGTGCGGTATTTTGGATGTGGTTTATTGCATTAATTGGTGCTGGCTCTGCTTTTGTCGAGAGCACCCTTGCACAGGTGTATAAAGTAAGGGATGGTGATGGTTTCCGGGGCGGTCCAGCTTATTATATGGAAAAAGCACTTGGACAAAAATGGATGGGTATCCTGTTTTCTGTTTTAATTACGTTATGTTTTGGTCTGGTTTTTAATGCTGTACAGGCCAATACGATTTCTATGGCCTTTGAAGAAGCTTTTGGCGCCAACCGGGCACTGATGGGCATGATTCTCGTTATCATGACAGCACTGATTATTTTTGGTGGTCTTAAACGGATTGCAAAAGTAGCCCAGGTCATTGTTCCGGTGATGGCTGTCGTATATTTAATCGTTGCCTTTTATGTACTGGTGATCAATATAACGGAAATTCCAGCACTCATTGCTTTAATTGTACAGCACGCTTTTGGACTAGAGCAGGCTGTTGGTGGAGGAATTGGTGCAGCTTTGATGCAGGGTCTCAAACGAGGATTATTCTCCAATGAAGCAGGAATGGGAAGTGCCCCAAATGCTGCTGCAACAGCCGGTGTCAGTCACCCGGTCAAACAGGGACTGGTCCAAACCCTTGCGGTATTTACAGATACACTGCTGATCTGCAGTGCAACCGCTTTTATGATTCTGTTGTACAGCGATTACACCATGGCCAGTCAGGACGGCATTCAGCTGACCCAGGCAGCGTTAAGTGCACATATTGGTGAGTGGGCAGCCGTTTTTGTGGCCATCGCCATTTTTCTGTTCGCTTTTAGTTCCGTAATCGGAAACTATTATTATGGGGAAACCAATGTTGAGTTTATGAAAGACAGTAACATGTGGCTGCAGGTTTACCGTTTTGCCGTCCTTGGGATGGTGATGTTTGGGTCCATGGCCAAAATTCAGCTTGTCTGGGACATGGCCGATCTTTTTATGGCTATGATGGCCATTGTAAACCTCATTGCCATTTTACTGTTAGGCAAAATTGCCTTCGCTGTTTTGCAGGATTATATTGAACAGCGCAAGCAAGGAAAAGATCCTGTATTTTATGCTTCAAGAATTAAAGAGTTAAAAAATGTAGAGTGGTGGACTGAACAGGAAGGAAAATGAGAAAAACTTGATCCATCCTGCTGTTGACCACGAGGACTGCTGACAGTTTTTAAACGACTTTCTCATTGTAAACCGTCCAGAGGTGCTCCACCATCAGGAACACCTCTGGCCTCTAAACAGGATCATTGTCCGGGTCTGTGTAGGCTTCAATAGCCTGTTCTATAGCACGGTGCGCCTCGGTAAATGCATTGGTGGCGGAATTATCCCTGGCGTTTTCTAGCTGGATCTGGGCGTTTCGTGCCTGGGTCACTGCCCTTAACAGGTCATTGAACATTTGTTCTTGATCTTCGCCGGCCCTTGCCTTTGCTTCTTCCAGCTCTTGTATACAGTGATCTAATTTGTGGCCATCAGGATGGTTTAGTGATTGCTCCAGCACTTCCTTCACATGTTCCAGTAGTTCTTTCATTTCACTCACTCCAATCCAATGTGCCTTACAAAAAGATATTTTCTCCATATCACTGTTGATTATTCATCATGGGTCACACTTCATAAAAGAAAGCCAGGAATTCCGAATAATCGAAATACCTGTGGAAGAGAGATGGGAGAGTAGATTAATGGGAGAAGTATTGATTCTTTGCATTAAACGAATTTCTGGAATTCGGCACATCCCCATCATCGGTTTCAAAATCAAAATAGAAGGCAGGGATTTTCCATTCACCGCCAATTTGCACGGCTCCTTCAAACCGACCTTCTTCACACCACTTTCTCACTCGTTCTTGTTTAATATGTAGCAGTCTGGCAACTTCTGAAATGCTGTACATATGAACGCTCCTTATCCGCTGAGATGTGTTTGTAAAAGGGCCCTTGACTAACTGTAATAGTAACATAAGATAACTGGGGATAAGCTTCCAATTTCATGAAGGAATCAAAAATTTATGAAATATTGAAAAATAAACTTCATAAACATTTAGCGTTCACTACAATGCTTCCTGTTTAGGTATTGTATGATCCAGACCTGATTTTTCCCGTTCCTCTATCAGCACTGAAAGCCTTTTCGGGCCTTCAACAAAACTGGAGTTAACATGGTGCCTTTGCCTTACATACGGTAAAGGTGGATGTTTTCGGGTTGGATGAATAATGGAACACCGAAATGGATGGAAGCATAGACAAAGGAGCGTCATGGTTCACGCTCCTTTGTCAATTTATTCTAGTAAAAGTTTTTCTGATCCTGCATGATCGATATTGATTTCAACATTTATAGAGGATAGGGATTCTTTGTTTATGTTTAAATATCCCTTTTCTTCAAGCTGGTCCCACTGTTCTGGATTTTTTTTATATAAAACATGTGAGAAACTGTAGATGTCTGATTCGATTTCGAGACCTGCCTGAAACGTACGTTCAATTTGTTCTTTGATTTTTTTCTTTAATTGTTTTTCCAGATAATTTTTTGTCACTTCTTTTTTTAATTCAATAACATAGCCCTTTACTCTTGTCTGTATATCAAAGGTTGGCATTCCTTCGTTCATGTTTGGGGTAATCTTTGAGTCAGCTGATGTTGCGATAAACGTGGCAACAGCCTTGTCTTTTTGCTTTACGATAATTGGTGTTCTGGCCTTAACCCCCTGAATCCATCTTACTCCGAGCATCTCATCTTCGGTTAAAGAACCTTTGAATTGTTTGTCCTGGATCACTGCAATATCGTCAATCAACAAATTCGGCACCTGTTCTTCAGTATTGATCCATCGGTCACCTGCTACACGGATCATTGGCAATAATGTGGTCTTCCCTGGTTCATTGATGGATGCAATCAAACGGTTCATTTTTATCGGCTGTATTAAAACACTTTGCTCATAACTTTCCCATGGTTCACCCAGGTAAGAAAAAATAGCATTTTGCCCGGCTACCGGCATGGTGGATAAAGCTTCTTCGGGTGACTGATCGGTTGCGTAGATCCAGAGGGTTGGCCGGGATTCATTGAACCGGTTAAACGTGTCAAGCGTATTCATAAATTGGTGACGGAGTGCATTTTCTGTGAAAATAATGCTTGACAGGTGCCCCCAGAAAACCCGTCTCTGGGTTGCGGGATACAGATCATGAACAGCTTCTGCAAATGTATCTCCCTTTCCTACTCCTACTGCAATTTCAGATGGCTGTTCACCACCGCCGCCGTTTTGTCCAGGAGAAGCACCTGAAAAATTAACAATCTGCAAATAGATCCAATATTTATCATCCCTGTAATCAACCCCAATGCTATGGGCGTAGAACAGCTGTTCAATCGATTTCGCATTCCAGCAGGCGGATAAAAACATAAGTATGAGAATCCAACCAATGACTTTAACTAAGCTGTTATGTTTCACTGATTATCCTCCTGTTTATCCTGATCTTTTGGGTGCAGGATTTCCGGCCGTTTTTTATCTGATTTCAGCGGCCGGCGAAAGATGGCATCCGTAATGTCTTTTAGACGATAAGGAGAAATCGGGGCAAGATATGGAATGCCAAAGGACCTGAGATTAGATACATACGCTAAAATAAAGTAAACTGAAATCAATACTCCAAACAGCCCTAAAAAGCTGGCAAGGATTAAAACTCCGAGCCGCAGTACACTAATCACCCCTTCGAGGGATTGATTGGCAAGGGCAAAGGTAGCTACGAGGGATGTGGCAATGACAACAACCATGGATGGGCTCGTAAAGCCGGCCCGAATGGCTGCATCCCCAATAATGATACCGCCAACTACGCCTAAGATTTGTCCAATCGGGGTTGGGAGACGAAGACCGGCTTCCCGGAACAGCTCAAATGCGAGAACCATCAGCAGGGCTGAGACGGGGGGAGGAAGGGGCACACCCCGCCTTGATTCCGCAATTCCAGATAAAAGGATGAACGGGAGCTGTTCAGGATGATACGTAATGAGCGCGACCCAAAGACCGGGCAAAAAGGTAGCTGCTGTAATTCCAAATACCCGAAAGAGCCGCCCTAAAGAAGCATAAATATAAATGGTATCCGAATCTTCAGGCGACTTCATGATTTTCATCAAGTAAACCGGACCAATAATAGCCGACGGGGTGCCATCCACAATAATGGCGAAATGCCCCTTGATCAATACATCTGCAACGTAGTCAGGTCTTCCGGTATATTTAAACATCGGAAGCAGCCGAAATGGAGTTTCGGTTAACAATTCTTCCATTTGGTTAGAGCTGGTTAATGCATCGATTTTAATGGTAGATAATTTTTCTCTGACATGATCAATAATATCCTTTCGTGCAATATCATCGATATATAAAAGTCCAACCCTGGTTTTAGTGCGGTCACCGATTTCAAACTGTTCATAGCGAAAGGAATTGGTCCGAAGCCTTTTGCGGACAAGAGCAACATTCACCTCAATCTCTTCAATAAATCCATCCCTTGGCCCTCTTATGGATATTTCGGTGTTTGGTTCCTCGGGCTTTCTCTGGGGCTGTTTGGATAAATTAATGGTATAAGCTGTTTTTAAGTCAGGTATAAAAAACAGTAGTTCCCCGTCAAATACTTTTGGGATAATGCGATCGAGGTCGGTTTCGATCTTTAAGGAAGTAATATGAAGTTCATCAATAATGGTATGTTTATCCAGTCGTGAATCAGCACTCTGTTTAAATAATTCTTCCAGTCTCGGGATGACTTTTTCGTTGAGCTTTTCCACATCACTCATGCCTTCGTTATAAAAGAAAATAACATTGACTGCTTTATGCCCCGGCCGATTAAAATCCATTTCAAGCGCTTTGATATCCTGACAGTTTTCAAAAACATCTTCCAGTTGTTCCTTTGTTATTTCATCTTGAATGTGATTTTTTTTATCTTTTGATTTCGATTTGTATCGAGCCATTACTTCATTCTCCCTTTCCTTCTGGCGACTACTGTTAATAACACGAAGATGACAGATAAACTGACGATTAAGATCAGACTCGCAGGCAAATAAAAGAAGGATAAAAAGTACAGAAATTCGATATCACTGAAAGGGAATGTGAGGACAATCAGTACCAGGATGCAGAATACTCCCAGCATGAGTTCCCGTTTTTTTCCCTGGGGAATGGCAAAGAGGTCACCAATGACATATAAAGCCAGTGAGATTCGGATAAAAGCCCCGGAGAGCCACTGGTAAATGGAAAAAAAATCAACATGTTCCACAAACCGTCCCAGACTGACCAGTCTCCATTGCTGAAAAGCCGGAAAACGCTGTTTAGTCATTTCTTCAGCACCAAATGTAGCGATGCCTCCTGTAGCAGGACCCAGCGTCAGCCCTGCAAGTAAAAATACGACTATGACAAAGAAGCGAAATTTTATTTTTCCCTTTATTCGGTGTTGAATGAATATGATTAAAAAGATTTCAACCAGGCCTGCAGCAGAGTACACCATCCCCTGAATGACCGGATAAAACCCATTTTCAAGGATCGGCGTTAAAAGTGAATAATCTTTCAACCTCATATTGGAATACGATACAAAAAAGCCTAAGACAATTATGACAGGCAATAAAACGGCATTGGCGATGGCAATCGTGCGTATATTGGTTTTACCGATAAACCAGCAGAGAAGCAAAAATAGCGTATACAAAAGAAACGGAGGTGTTTTGTTTAAATATGTTATATAGGTCCAGTCGATCATATCTTTAAGTGTTACAGCAACGAGGGATAATAAATAAACCACGGTGACAAAACCAAATCCGTAGGCTACTGCCTTCCCATAGTGTTTTTTGAGCCAGACATAGATATTTTCCCTATTCGTTCCTTTTATGACGTAATAAGCCGTGAAAGACCAGAGTGTGACGACGAAGAAGGTAAATATTACGGCAATCCAGGCATCCCGTCCGGATGCTGATAAAAGAGCCGGGATAATGGTTACGTGATTGACCAGACCAATGGATGTGAAAAATAATAAGGCTACATTGAATACGTCAATTTTTTCAAACTTATCCTGCATAGATGGACACCTACCAGTCTCATTATTTGCAATTCACGAATTATTACTCATGGTTTCTCATTTAAGTCCATTTCAATCCTAAAATTTAAAATTTTTCCTTCAACAATGGTAAATGGGTTGTCCAGGGAAGGAATGTTCTGCAGTCGTAGAAAAAGAGGGGGTCCCCCTCTTTTTTTACAGAAGGCAGTTCTTCCCCTTTCGATTGGAATTTTATCCATTCCTGCATATTGTAAAGAGCACAATGAACAAACCGTATGGAAGGACATGTACCTGGAAAAAAGCTACTCTGTTATGATTACTCGAGTAAAAATCCGGGTGTACGTCTATCTTAAGGTTCATTTGTAATCATTTCTATATCGTTTCAGTGTGTATCAAAATAAAATATCCAGATGGCTGACATGTGGATATGGAAGAATAATTGAATTATCTATACATATAATAGGTTTAAAAAGGCTAATTGGCTTTTATCCCCGTAAAACATTCATAATGCCAGCAAATCGTAAATAATGGTATTTGAATCCATTTTTGGGTAGCTGGTAAACTTTATATGTGGCGTTGAGAAGGGAAGACGGATTTTTTGAATCCTATGAATCTATGAATATTTAATGGCCTGCGTCCGCATACGTCAAAGACCTGGGTTTAAAAGGCGAATAAACAAAGAAATCACTTGATTTTACACGCAGGACTCTGTTAAATTTTTGGAATATTCGAAATTGAACAACAAAACCTTGTGTTCGAATATTTAAAGGAGGTAAACCATGAAAAAACTATTAACCTTTTTTGCTATAACAGCTATTCTGGCCATTGCAGGTTGTGGATCCAGTACATCAGGAGGGGATTCGTCAACCCTGGATCAGGCAAAAGAGGAAGGAAAAATCACCGTTGGTTTTGCCAATGAACGGCCATATGCGTATATGACCGCAGATGGAGAAATTAAAGGTGAGGCAGTTGACATTGCCAAAGAAATTTTCAATAACCTTGGAATTGAAGACGTAGAAGGAACAGTTACAGAGTTTGGTTCCTTAATCAACGGCTTACATGCGGGAAATTTTGATGTCATTACTGCAGGTATGTATATTAGACCTGACCGATGCGAGAAGGTAGAATTTGCTGAACCTGAATACCGAATTGGAGAAGGTTTTGCCGTTCAGCCCGGAAATCCACTGGATCTACATAGCTATGAAGACATAGCGAATAACCCGGATGCGACAATTGGGGTTATGAATGGTGCAATCGAAATTGATTATCTAGAAGCGGCAGGAATTAGTGAAGAACAGATGGTTATCGTTCCAGATATTCCTTCCAACATTTCAGCACTTGAAACAGGAAGAGTTGATGCCATTACGATGACAGACCTTACCCTTCGGACAGCATTAGAAGATGCAGATTCCGATAAAATAGAAATTGTAGAAGACTTCCAGCAGCCGGTAATCGATGGAAAGACCGTATACGGTTATGGAGCTGCAGCCTTTCGACCTGAAGATAAAGAATTTGTTGAAGCATATAACAAAGAATTAAAGAAACTAAAAGAGTCCGGAAAACTTCTGGAGCTTCTTGAGCCATACGGATTTACAGAAGATAACTTGCCTGGTGATGTGACGAAAGAAGAGCTATGTGAGGGATAAACGGATTTGAATGTGGAAAGGCACTCTGGAACAAGAGTGCCTTTTAAACGCGATCATAGACCACTGTCATATAGGGAAAGGAGTGCAAAACCATTAGCGTTTATATAGATATCATGCCTCTCTTGCTAAAAGGGGCAGGAGTAACCGTTCAAATATTTATTGTATCAGCGGTCTTTGCTTTTATCATTGCATTTATTGCAGGACTCGGAGGAGTAAGCCGATTAAAATTTGTGCGAGTGTTTACTCGGATGTATGTAGAATTCTTTCGGGGAACTTCCCTGCTTGTTCAAATGTTCTGGCTATTTTTTGCTTTCCCAATATTGCTGAGGGCATATGGATATGATTTCAGCATGTCACCCTACTGGGCTGGAATTATCGCTTTAAGCCTCAACTATGGAGCCTATGCATCAGAAATTGTACGGGGTTCCATTGAAGCAGTTCCAAAAGGCCAAACAGAAGCTGCCATTGCCCTGAATATGACCCGATGGCAACGCATGTCAAGAATTATTTTGCCCCAGGCTCTCCGCATGATGCTTCCCGGATTTGGGAATATTTCCATTGAGTTGTTAAAGGGTACTTCACTTGTATCACTGATCACCCTGTCTGATTTGACCTATCAGGGACAGATGATCCGAAACAGCAATCCGGGAATGGCGGATGAAGTATTTTTAGCATTGCTCGTATTATATTTCATCCTGGCTCTTCCATTAATTTATCTATCAAGGTTCTTTGAGCGCAGAGCCTCTAAGGGGGTAGCGAAATAGCATGGACTGGAATAATATGTGTCAAACCTTTAATGATAAAGACAATGTCTGGAGCTGGCAGTATACCTGTGAAATATTCCCTGATCTGCTGGATGCCATGTGGGTGACGATTTCGGCCACCTTTGTTGCCTATTTTGTCGCATTAATACTCGGCCTGTTTTTGACTCTGGGAAGACGTTCTCCCATCAGGCCAGTGAAATGGTTCTTTCAGGGTTTTTTGGAATTTGTTAGGGGTACTCCCCCACTAGTACAGCTCTTCTTCATTTATTTTGGATTCCCGGAAATCCCGTATATCGGCTTTGAAATGAGTGCATTTACAGCGGGAGTACTGGGACTGGGAATCCATTACAGCACCTATGTTTCAGAGATATACCGTTCGGGTATCGAGGCAGTTCCTAAGTCTCAATGGGAAGCAAGTAAGGCGCTAAACTTTTCTAAAGGCCAGACCTGGCTCAGAATTGTACTGCCTCAGGCAATTCCCCCGGTTATCCCGATGCTGGGTAATTATTTAATTACGATGTTTAAAGAAACACCGTTACTGGCCGCAATTACTTTAATGGAAATGCTTAATATGGCCAAATTTATCGGGGCCAAGTATTTCGATTATCTGGAGCCATTTACAATCGTCGGGTTTTTGTTCTTATTGTTAAGTTATCCATCTGCCATTCTGGTGAGTAAACTGGAAAAACGCATGAACAGAAGATTCAGGCAAAAAAATGCTTAAGAAAGGGTGTATGGGAAGGTTGAATAAAAAAGTTGTGGAGCATAAATCTTATCAAGTAAAGGACCCGATTGTCCGTTACAACGATATTACGAAAAAATTTGGCGACACCGTTGTGTTAAATAATTTAAACCTGGAAGTTGGCCGCGGGGAGAAACTTTCGATTATTGGAGCAAGCGGTTCCGGGAAAACGACCATTATCCGGATGCTGATGACACTGGAAAAGCCGACTTCCGGCACCATCTGGGTGGACGGTGATTATCTCTGGCACAAAGAAGTTGGCGGCAAACTGGTCCCTGCTGATGAAAAGCATATGAGGAACGTTCGCGGGAAAATCGGTATGGTATTCCAGCAATTTAATTTATTCCCGCATATGACGATTTTGCGCAATGTTACAGAGGCCCCTATTCGTGTTCAAGGACTTTCCAGAGAAGAAGCTGAGGAGCGGGCCGTAACGATGCTTGAAAAAGTTGGACTGGCAGAAAAAGTGGACCAGTATCCATCCCAGCTGTCTGGTGGACAGCAGCAGCGGGTGGCCATCGCCCGGGCACTTGTGATGCAGCCGAAAGTGATGCTATTTGATGAGGTGACCAGTGCCCTGGACCCTGAGCTGGTAGGAGAGGTACTAGAAGTTATTAAGGATCTGGCCCGTGAAGGTGATATGACCATGATTTTAATTACCCATGAAATGGATTTTGCCCGGGATATTTCAGACCGTATTGTCTTTTTGGATGAAGGTCGGATACTGGAACAGGGTTCACCGGATAAAATTCTGGAAAACCCGGACAGTCCGCGTATTCGTCAGTTTCTCAGCAGATTTATTGGAAATTCATCCGTCTCAGGACTCGCCACAACCAAATAATCATGGGCGTGGACGGAACCTATCACCTGTCGGGAAGAGTCATTTAATGTCGAACCCCCTGCTGGAGTTGATCTTTTCCAGCAGGGGGTTTTACATTATAACCAGAGGTATGACATGCCAGTGAAGGCTCCTTTTAGTGGTAATGGATATGATGAGGGCGATAGGGAAGGGAAAAATCCTTTGCTCTCAGCATGCCAGGCCGTGGTGCATGCAAGTCTTCTTTAATGAGACGTGATAGAGGTTTTAGATATCACCGTACGATCCTCAGAAGTACAAGGCATAAAGTTTATAATATCTATGTTTTTGCTTTACAATAAGGGGTGTAAAACCTACACGAAAGGATCATACTCTATGAACTTTGTCAGAGATTTCAAGGAAATTACCCAGACGATCGAGGAGCAGCCGCTAACGCTGTTATATGTTTCCCAGCCCCATTGTTCTGTTTGTCATTCCGTGCTGCCACAAGTGAGAGAAGTGTTAAAAGACTATCCGAAAGTAAAAGGGATTCACGCAGATGCCAGCGAAACCCCCGCCGTTTCAGGTGCCTATTTGGTTTTTACTGTACCGGTTATCATTCTATTCTCAAAAGGGAAAGAACTTCATCGTCAGGCAAGGTTTATCCAATTAGACAAACTGATCAGGCAGCTCAATATCCTGACTGAATAGGTGCCAGTCAATCGAAGAATTGTTGATAAACCGCTCACCTTACCTGTTTTTTTGCTGTTTTTGAAAATAATCGAACAGCCCCATGGCACAGACGGATGTATCCAGTTTGATGAATTCGTATACCGGGTGATCGTCAGGAACCCCATGGTTACGTAGCTCGTTTTTGATGAGCTGATATAAATTTTTGGTCACTTCCTTCTGAACTGAACCCGGTTGAGTATCCATTGCTTCTTTGCCGACTTTAACAAATTGAGGCAACCATTGTTTAATCTGCTTATACACTTCGTCAACATGTTCGGATTCGGCAAAGTGGCCAAAATAAATTTTGCTTACATGTAATCTCTGGATACGTTCAAGGGACCGAAGCATATCATCAGGGTTAAACTGATTCGGAGAAGTGGACGGCAAATACAGCTGAATCCCTACATCTTTTAAAGATTCATCATAACTAACACCAATGGTATCTCCTGTAAATATTCCATTGCTCACCGGATCGTAAATGCTGAAATGGTGGTAACTGTGGCCAGGGGTATCGTAAAATGTCAATGTACAGTTTTTGCCGACTGTCAGTGTTTCTTTATCATTCTTGATTATGATCCGATTCTCAGGGATAGGCACGACAGGTTCAAACAGTCTGTCAAAATCCTCTCCATAAACCAACTTTGCTCCCTGAATTAATCGTGCCGGGTCGACTAAATGTTTTGCTCCTCGAGGGTGCACAACCACTCTTGCATTTGGGCAATCATTCAAAAGCAGGCCGGCTCCTCCGGCGTGGTCCAGATGAATATGGGTAACGATGATGTACTTCACGTCCTGGGGGTGCAGGTTGAGTTCTTTTAAACCTTCCAAAATGTGTGGGACAGACATGCTGGGCCCTGTTTCCACAATAGTCAGTTCCTCTTCATTGATGACATATGATCCGGTTCGATTGGCAAGCCCGAGATCAAAGCCATCAATTAATGTAATTCTTTCATCTAATCGCTTTAATTTTGCTCCCATCCTGATACCTCCCATCCTTTTAAAACTAGTGTAGAAGACCTTCACCAATCTGTAAAGGTGCTGCCACTTGTCGAAAAAACTCTATCTCGAGTCGAAGGGGTCTTGCTGTTTTTGTGGAATACATCATACATGTAAAAAAGGAGGTGAAAGCGGTTGGCAAGATAAAAATGAATATCGAGCCCACAATAGTTCTATCATATTGTATCCAGAGGCAACAGAAGGGATGCTTTATTTTTAACGAATCAGGACTTCTGAAATTATCCTTATATGCTGGAGCTGGTCCATGAACAGACCAGATTTAAACTGGGTGTATACTATTTAATGACCAATCATGATCACTTGCTCCTTCAGACAAGTTCACCTCCCTTTCCAATGTGATGAGGAGGATCAACACCCGCTATGCCAATACTTCAATAAAAAATATCATCTGTCTGGTCATGTGTTTGAAGAACGTGTTTTCTTAAGACAGGTTGCCCACCCTCTTGATTTGTATAAAACAAGCAAATCGATACATTTAAATCCCGTCAGGGCCTCGATTACAAGTGAACCTCAACATTATGAATGGTGCAGCTTCCGTTTTTATTTTTCCCCTCATCATTCTCCAGCTTTTTTATCGTTCAAACTTGTTCTCAGCATTTTCTCAGGTGATGAAACTGAAAAACGCAGATTGGATTGCGAACTAGTTCAAAATGAATAAACCTTGATGAAATGACTGGAAGATTTAAGTTCTATGAAATGTGATGAATGAATGCCTGCAGGTAAAAATTGCAGAAGAAATGAACGTTTAGAAAGCCTTCCTGATCATTGTTATGATAATGATTAGGAAGGTTTTCAATCTATACTTTTTCGACAAAACGTGCCGGGTGACTGGCACTTTTTTTAAGAAAAATGAGAAAAAATACATCGAGTTTCATAGTTATGTATAATTAAAAATAAATTAGAAAAGTCAGACATAACAGAAAATTCCTTATATATATTGTAATAGAAATAAAAAATCACTTTTAAATGAACCGATTCAGTATCGATCTACTACATATATTCAAGAAAAAAATCGACAGGTGACGGGCACCACAAAGGGGGATCACAATGGCAAATCAAGATAAAAAAAACCGACAGGTGACAGGTACCAGTTTGCTTGAGGTTCGCAATTTAAAGACGCATTTTTTCACGAAAGCTGGAGTCGTGAAAGCAGTTGATGGTGTGACCTTTGACATTAAACCAGGAGAAACATTGGGGATTGTGGGAGAATCGGGGTCTGGCAAAAGCATGACGGCGATGTCTATCATGCGCCTGATCCCTTCCCCACCGGGAAAAATTGTTGGTGGTGAAATCGAATTCGAAGGCAAAAACTTACTCAGTATGTCAGAAAAAGAACTAAAAAAAATCCGCGGGAATGAAATTTCGATGATCTTTCAGGACCCGATGACATCGTTGAATCCAGTATTTACGATCAAAAAACAAATGGTAGAAACGATTCTCACTCATCAGGATATGACAAAGAAAGAAGCAATCGATCGTGCCGTAGAGCTTCTCGATCTGGTTGGCATACCGGATGCGCGGGCACGGCTGAACAATTATCCCCATGAATTCAGCGGCGGAATGCGCCAGCGGGTCATGATCGCCATGGCATTATCCTGCGATCCCAAATTGCTTATTGCTGACGAGCCTACCACCGCATTAGATGTGACCATTCAGGCGCAAATCCTGGATTTATTAAATCGCCTTCAGGAAGAGATGGGCATGTCCATTATGATGATCACCCATGATCTCGGAGTTGTCGCAGAAGTCTGCGACAGGGTGATGGTGATGTATGCCGGACAGCCCGTTGAATTTACGGAAGCAGCGACACTATTTGATCACCCAAAACATCCTTATACCTGGGGGCTGTTAAATTCCATTCCAAAGATCACAAAGAAAAAAGAAGGACAAAAGCGACTGGAAGCCATTCCCGGTCTTCCCCCTGATTTGAGAAATCTTGAGGCAGGATGTCATTTTGCCCCGCGCTGCAAGCATGCGATGGATTCATGCTACAGCAAAAATCCATCCTACGAACCTTGTGAACCGGATCATTTCGTCAGATGTTTGTTGTACGAGGAAAAAGAAGAGGTGTTATCCAATGACTAATTTACTTGAAGTAAAAGACTTAAAAAAACACTTTCCGATTAAAAAAGGTGCGATTATACCAAAGCAGGTCGGGGCAGTTAAAGCGGTAGATGGAGTCTCTTTTGCTGTTAAAAAAGGGGAAACACTCGGTCTTGTTGGGGAAAGCGGCTGCGGCAAATCAACAACCGGGCGAACGATTTTGAGATTACTGGAACCTACCGAAGGAAACATTTTTTTTAACGGAGAAGAAATAACCCGGTATAAAGGAGAAAAACTCCGCAAGCTCCGGAAGCAGATGCAAATGATTTTTCAGGATCCATATGCTTCCCTTAATCCTCGCATGACTGTTGAACAGATTATCAGTGAACCGCTGCGAAGTTTTAATGTTCCATCAAAACAGCGGCGACAAAAAGTAGATGAATTGCTTGAAGTAGTAGGGTTGAGTTCTTACCATAAACGCCGTTATCCACATGAATTTAGCGGGGGACAGCGGCAGCGTATTGGAATTGCAAGAGCACTCGCCCTGGAGCCGGAACTGGTCATTTGTGATGAGCCTGTATCGGCCCTTGATGTGTCCATTCAGGCTCAAGTTGTCAACCTTATGGAAGATTTGCAGAAAGAGTACAATCTTACATATATATTTATCGCCCATGATTTAAGTGTTGTTCATCACATCAGTGATCGGGTAGCTGTCATGTATCTGGGTGAAATTGTTGAAATCGGTGAGGCAGATGAACTGTATCACAACCCTAAACATCCATATACTCAGGCACTTCTTTCAGCCGTGCCCGAAGCTGACCCTCATCTCGAAAAAGAGCGAATTATCCTTGAAGGGGATCTGCCAAGCCCATCCTCTCCTCCTTCAGGGTGTAAATTTCATACCCGGTGTCCTCTGGCAGAGGATATATGCCGGGAAAAAAGGCCACAGCTAAACCAGCTGACCAACTCTGATGAACATCAGGTGGCCTGTCATCTTGTGAAGGAGGTGGTAGAAACAGGAGTAAATTAACTGTTGCACGATAAATATCACCAAAACTTTTACAGGGGGTTGACTCATGAAGAAACAATATTTATGGTCGCTGTTTAGTGCCATGCTTTTAGTCTTAATCATTATAGCAGGATGTGGAGGTTCCGATGATGCATCCACTGATGATTCAGGGGATGACACGGACACATCTCAGGCAGACAATTCCGACAACTCTGAGGGTTCCGATGACAGTGGTGAAAAGAAAACCCTTGTTTTTGGTAGGGGTGCTGATGCTGTTTCCCTGGATCCGTCAAAGGTAACAGACGGTGAATCCATTTACGTAACGAATCAAGTGTATGACACACTTGTACGTTATGCCGAAGACAGCACGGATGTTGTTGAAGCATTAGCCGTTGACTGGGATGTAAGCGAGGATGGGACTGTATGGACATTCCAGCTGCGTGAGGGTGTTAAATTCCATGATGGCACAGACTTCACTGCTGAAGATGTAGTGTACAACTTCGAACGATGGGCTACATCCGACGAATTTATTTACTATGGATACATGTTTGGAGCCAGTGAAGATGATCCCGCTGGAATTATTGAAAAAGTAGAGGCTACCGGTGAATATGAAGTTCAGTTCACACTTGAAGCACCAAATGCACCTTTCCTTCAGACGCTGGCTATGCCACCATTTGGTATCGCCAGTCCTGAAGCCATCGAAGAATATGGTGAAGATTATGGAAAAAATCCAGTAGGAACCGGTCCGTTCAAATTTGTTGAATGGGCAAGAGACGATCGCATTGTCCTGGAAAAGAATCCAGACTACTTTGGTCAGGTCGCATCGATCGATGAAGTCATCTTCCGGGTCATTCCAGATAACAGTGCCCGTTTCATGGAACTGCAGTCCGGGACCATCGATATTATGAATGGAATGAACCCGCAGGATTTGACCACAGCCGAAAACGATTCAGAATTGCAGGTCATCCGCCGTCCTTCCATGAACGTTAGCTACATGGCGATGAATACATCCAAAGAAGGACCAATGTCTGATAAACGGGTTCGTCAGGCGATCAATCTGGCCATTGACAAAGATAAATTACTAACCCTTTATGAAGGAATAGGAAAACCTGCGAAAAATCCAATGCCACCTTCACTCTGGGGCTATAATGACGATATTGAAGATTACGGCTACGATCCGGAAGAAGCAAAACGTTTACTTGCTGAAGCTGGATATGGCGATGGATTCACTGTAGAACTTTACACCATGTCTAATCCGCGTCCATATATGCCGCAGCCTAAACTGATGGCAGAAGCCATCAAACAAATGCTTGCGGAAGTTGGCGTTGAGGTCAAAATTGTCATGAATGACTGGGATACCCATTTAGCCAAGACTGAAAATGGCGAACATGATATGGCGTTTCTGGGATGGACTGGAGACAATGGTGACCCGGACAACTTCCTGTACGTACTTCTGGACAAAGATAATGCAAAAGTAGGTTCTGCAGGCAACATTGCATTCTATAAAAATGATGAATTGCATGACCTGCTAGTGAACGCGCAGACGGAAATGGAACAGGAAAAGCGTACAGAGTACTATCTGAGAGCCCAGGAAATCATCCATGAGGACGCACCATGGGTTCCAATTGCTCATACAACACCACCGCTTGGAGTAGCCAAACACGTGAAAAATTACGTGCCGCACCCGACTGGAAGTGAACCGTTTAATAATATTGAGCTGGAATAATGAATATTTAAGAAGTTTCCCTTCGCTTGCAGAAGGGAAACTTCTTAATTCCCCTACTATCAGGAGGAATGACTCATGTTAAACTACATCATACGAAGACTTGTGTTTTTAATTCCGGTATTACTGGGAGTAACGTTGATAGCTTTTTCTTTGATGCACCTCATACCAGGGGACCCGGCAAGAAGCATGCTGGGAGAAAAAGCAACGGAAGAACAGCTGGAAGCCCTAAGAGAGGAACTGGGACTAAACGATCCTCTTGCGGTTCAGTATGGAAGATATCTTGGACAAGTTGTAACAGGTGATCTGGGGAAATCAGTGAAATCAGATATTTCGGTAGCTGAAGAACTGGCCAACCGCCTGCCGGCTACCTTTGAACTGACCTTATTTGCTATGGGAGTTGCAATTTTCGTAGGAGTTCTCGCCGGTGTGATTGCAGCTGTCAAACAATACTCCTGGTTTGATAACATCAGTATGACCGGAGCTTTATTCGGTGTATCCATGCCGATCTTCTGGCTTGGCCTCATGATGATCTGGTTATTTTCTGTCAAACTTGGCTGGCTTCCGCCGTCAGGAAGGCTGAGCCATGAAATTGAATTAACTACGATTACGAATTTGTATCTTCTTGACAGCATATTAACGTGGAACTGGGAAGCATTCTGGGATAGTTTTAAGCATCTGTTGATGCCGGGACTTGCTCTTGGCACCATTCCGATGGCCATTATCGCCCGTATGACTCGGTCCAGCATGCTTGAAGTGATGCGGCAGGATTACATACGAACCGCCAATGCCAAAGGATTGTCCAGATTCCCTGTCATTTTTCAGCATGCGTTAAAAAATGCATTTTTGCCGGTGCTAACCGTAATTGGTTTGCAGTTCGGATATCTCCTGGGAGGAGCTGTTCTGACAGAAACCATTTTCTCCTGGCCAGGTGTCGGAAGATATGTGTATCTTTCGATTTTAGGAAGAGATTATCCTGTGGTTCAAAGTACGATTTTAGTCATTGCTGCCATTTTTGTCATTGTGAACTTAATTACGGATATTTTATACAAATACTTTGACCCGAGGATCAGCTATGATTAAGAAAGGGTGTGGTAATCGTGTCAGCTGAGATCAATCCAACAGGCCATCCGAAAGCAGGCACCACAAAAGTAAAAGCATCGAGTCTATGGCTTGATTCCCTGAGCCGCCTGTTAAGAAGCAAGACATCTGTCATTGGATTGTTTATCATCCTAACGTTAGTTGTTACAGCTATATTTGCCCCTTATTTTGCTACCCATGACCCGATTGAACAGGATCTTTTAAACCGATACGCCGCACCTTCATCCGAACACTGGCTGGGAACGGACGGTTTAGGCCGGGATATTTACAGCCGGATTGTTTACGGTACGAGAATATCCATTCAGATTGGCGTTATTGCAGTAGGTATCTCGATGGTTGTGGGAGTCCTGTTAGGGATTATCGCTGGCTACTTTGGACGCTGGATTGATAATGTCATCATGAGAATCATTGATATATTAATGGCTTTTCCAAGCATTCTGTTGGCCATCGCTCTTGTTGCGGTTCTAGGACCAAGTTTAACCAATGCAATGATTGCTGTTGGAATAGTCGGGGTTCCCCATTTTGCCAGAATTGTTCGGTCAACGGTGTTATCCATTAAAGAAACGGAGTATATTGAAGCAGCCCGGGCATCCGGGGTCAGAAACGGGGAGATTTTGTTCCGCCATATTCTGCCCAACAGCATGGCTCCAATTATTGTCCAGGCAACATTAAGCATTGGTACAGCAATCCTAGATGCAGCGGGATTAAGTTTCCTCGGTCTTGGTGCCCAGCCGCCAAAACCGGAATGGGGTGCCATGTTGAGTGATGCACAGGAAGCATTGCAGACAGCACCATGGGCGATCACATTCCCGGGACTGGCCATTTTAATCGTCGTTCTCGGTTTTAACTTATTTGGGGATGGTTTGAGGGATGCCCTTGATCCTCGTTTGAAGCAATGATGATGCAGGATATCCAATAAAAATACAATTCTGTATGAGAAAATTATGGTACACTAAAAGGATAAAGGGGTGCTCTTTATCCTTTTTTCATGTCTTCATATGTTTTTCCTTTATCATTTATCATATGAGCAGGTGTGTTTCATGAAAAAATTTATCGGTATTTTTGTGCTGTCGCTGCTTGCCGTTTTGTTCGGCATTTATCAATCTGCATCAGGTTTAAAGGAATATACCCCGATGTGGCCTAATCTTCCCGCTCCTATCGGGTCTGAGCCGATTTTAATCACATCAGCAGGGCAGGGGGCGGAAGGGGCTGTCACCCATTTAATGGTTAAGCGATTGAATTTGAATGCAAACTACCGACCGCGGGCACTGGCTACAGACATATACGATTATGAAACGATTCTTATATATATCGGATACAGTAAAAATGGGGTAAAAAACGCATTTCGGAATTTCAAGGAAGAGAAAGAGCGGATTAAACGGATCGTGACGTTTGCGAATCATCAGGAGATTCCAGTGATCTTAATTCATCCGGGCGGATCGATGAGGGATGATTCCAGAACAATCGAACTCATAAAAGAGGTGCTTCCTCTCTCAGATTATTTCATTGGAAAAAGAAAAATGGACCATGGGAAAGATGTGTTGGAAATGTCAATTCAACATAAAATTCCGATAACACTCGTGAAAGAAACAAGAGATATGTTAACCCCGCTAAACTCCGTTTTCAGGTAATCATACATTCTCAACGGTCAGACTAATATTGGATGACACAGGGGAGGAGGAACAGGGGTGAAGGGTCCCGGTAGAAACATTTATGCCATTTCAGGATTTATCATGATGGTTTACGGGCAATTTTTTCCGGCAATGGTTTCGGAATGGACCAGTCACTTGTTTGACATGATCGAACAAAGCATTCTTCAAAACGAGTCTGGCCTGTTGCTCAGAGCCTCTTTTACCTATATCACCTGGAATGTTTTTGCTTTTATGCTCATATACAGTGGCTCCATGCTTTCGGCAGAGGCTGTATCTAAAGACAGGAAACGTCCGGTATACCAATTGTCCTTTGCCTTTATTGTGCTAATCAATGTGTTCTTATACAATATGATGTATAACGAATATGAATCCTACTTCATGCATCTGATGATGGTTATTACCTATCTGGTTTTACAGTTGATCATACCAGAGCAGCCTTTCTCCTTGCTTGCTCAGTTCGTTTTATTGTTTTTGATTTTAGTTTCATTCAGCTGGCTTGATCTATATCCTGGATTAGCAGGTATGAATTTCGGAACAGATGACTTTGCCGCTTCTTTGAAAGTCGCTGACAGTTATCTCTCAGAATTTGAAATATTACAGAATCTGTCCCTTAGTTTTTTTATGGTCTTTGCTGTACTGGCTGTTATTTTTACGGTACTGATCTATTTATTTAATCAGCAGATTACAACCATGAAAAAGGTTCAAGAACAGGAGCGGGAGCTAAAAGAAACCCGGGATGCGCTGCTCGAAAGCAATGTGTACAAAGAAATTCACGCTCTTGTTCATGATCTAAAAACCCCTCTTGTAACCGTTGAAGGTTTAATTTCATTGCTGGAGATGAAACTGGCCCGGGATGAAAAGGCTGTCACCTATTTCAGCAAAATCAATTCAGCTACATCGAAAATGAATGAGATGATTTCTGAAATTTTATCGGAGGAAATCAAACAGGACATCAATGTGGATGATTTGATCAGTTATGTTATCAGTCATATTAACTTTGATCATGTAAATATTGATTTTACCTGGAGTGCAGAAAACAATATTCCGCCAGTAAAAGTCAACCGCATTCGATTTGCCCGTGCTTTATCCAATGTGATTGAAAACGCAATGCTGTCACTTGGAGAACAAAAGGGGTATATACATTTCAGTGCAACCAACAAAGAGGACGGGGTTTTGTTTCGAGTAGAAGATAACGGTCCGGGAATTGATCAGGAAAATTTGAAGAAAATCTGGGAAGAAGGTTTCAGTACGAACAATTCATCGGGTATTGGAATGCCCTTTGTGAAACAGGTGGTTGAAAACCATCAGGGCACTGTTCGCGTAGAGAGTGTTCCCCATCAAAAAACCACCGTTGAAATTTTTCTACCATTTAAACAGGGTGATGAACATGATTTTAATCATTGATGATAACGAATCTGTACGCTTTACGTTGAAAGAAATCTGCGAGTATGGCGGGTGGCCGGCTGCAGAAGCGAGTAATGGAAAGGAAGGGGTCGAGAAGTTTAATGAAGTGCACCCTGATCTCGTTTTCGTGGATTACCATATGCCAGAGTGGGATGGCATCCGAACGGTCCGGGAACTGAGGTCCCTGGACCGGTATGTACCGATCATCGTATTAACGGTTGATGAAAGTCTGGAAGTAGCCGATAAGTTCTTTGGAGCAGGAGCGTCTGATTTTGCTTTAAAACCGATAAAGGCCCCGGACCTTATTTCCAGAATACGTGTGAATTTAAAAATGGCTAAATTGCAGGAAGAGCAGGAAAATGCCTTTGTTGACAAAGGAATTAATTCAGCAACCCTGAGTACAATCAAAAAATATCTTCTTCAGCATAAAAAGCCCCTGACCATTAACGAAATTCAAAAGGAACTCCCTGTTGCCTATCAGACGGTGCACAGGTATTTAAACTATCTGGTGGAAATAGGCGAAGTAGAAGTACGATCAGAATACGGCAAAAAAGGTCGGCCAAAAAACAAATACATCATTCGCTGATCCAGGTGTCTTTGTTAAAGGGAATCGTCCTTGTAATGTTTTACATCATATAAAACATGTAAAAAGATGGATTGATTTGTTTTTTAACCGTCAGAAAATGTTTGTTTTGTTCGAATTCGGGTATAAATATGTAGATGTAAATATTGGTAAGAACTTTTAGGGAAGGGTGTTATATGAAAAGGAAGCATCAAGGAGTTGTTATTTTCCCTAAATGGAAAAAACAACTGGAAAAAAGCAGCATAGAAGCCTTAAAGGAAAAAAAGTATAGAGAAGCACTGGCCTATATTGAAAAGCTTGAAAAGTTTGAGGCTGCCAGCAACGAAATCCTCACTGGCAAAATTATCAGTCTAATTGAATTAAGAAGATATGATGAAGCTATCGAACTATGTCAACAATTAATGGAGAATGACGATGGCGACTATTACAAATACCTACATATTTATTTAACGATATTGTTTCAGGCAAGTGAATATCAGGAAGTCATACAGATTCTGGATGATCTATTTCAACAGAATAAGGTCCCTTATACATATGAAAAAACCTTTAATCAGCTTTATGAGTTAAGTCAAAAATTTGCAGGTGAACATATTCAGACAGGAGATCATAAAAATCTGAAGAATATTATACATAGTCTAAAACAGGGATCGTTAAAAGAACAATGGCAATCCCTTTCCCTTATTCGCAGAGAGGATGCCATCCGACATATGGAAGACATTAAACCCCTGTTGATCGATGAAAAGTTAAACCCGGTTATCAAAACGGGGATTTTGCAGTGGCTTCATGAACAAAAAATAGATATAGAATGTGATGTAGAAAAATTTGGGGAAATTCACCGGGTCAATCCTGGAGAATTAAAGGATATACTGGATCAGGATTTTGCACGGGAAATCCTATTTTATTTGGAGGAACTGGAACAGAGCAATCCCACCCTCTTAGAGATTGCCAGACAAATCCTGTATCGATTCTTATATGTGCTGTATCCTTTTCTGCCAAGAACAAACCGTTCAGAAATCATTGCCCGTGCCGTTCAAGAACTGGCCATGGATTATTTGAATGAAGAACGTGAAAATGAGTCAGTGGATGAAACGCTTCAGTACTGGAAGGAACGAATTTCTTGCTTTGAAGAAAAATATTTTTTGCCTTTAGAAAGAGAATAGTTCCCGGGAATGAGTATTGAAAGGCGTTAATAGTATGTTATAATAAAGTGGTTGCTTTGTAGAATCCGCCTTCATATACTTAAAAAGCATACATGATCAATGAAAAATTACTTTGAATAATAGATGTTGGAGGGAAATCTATGTCTGCAAAATGGGAAAAACTTGAAGGAAACGAAGGGGTTTTAACAGTAGAAGTAGAGGCATCAGAATTTAACCGGGCTCTGGATCAGGCTTTTAAAAAGGTCGTAAAAAAAGTGCAAATCCCTGGTTTCCGTAAAGGAAGAATTCCGCGTCATATTTTTGAAAAACGTTTTGGGGTTGAATCCCTTTATCAGGATGCTCTGGACATTATCTTGCCAGACGCCTATATGAAGGCTGTAGAGGAAACGGGTATCGAGCCGGTGGATCGTCCGGAGGTGGATGTGAAACAAATCGAAAAAGGAAAAGAGCTTGTTTTCACAGCAAAAGTGACGGTCAAACCCGAAGTAAAACTCGGTGATTATAAAGGTCTTAAGGTAGAAGAATTAGATACCGAAGTAACCGATCAAGATGTAGAAAATGAACTGAAACAGCTTCAGGAACGTCAGGCAGAGCTTGTTGTCAAAGAAGATGGACAGGTTGAAGAAGGAGATACGGTTGTCATCGACTTTGAAGGATTTATAGACGGTGAACCATTTGAAGGCGGAAAGGCAGAGAACTATTCATTAGAAATCGGTTCTGGGTCTTTTATTCCAGGCTTTGAAGATCAGCTGATCGGGAAAAAGGCCGGAGAAGAGACGGATGTGGAAGTCACATTCCCTGAAGAATACCATGCTGAAGAACTTGCCGGCAAGCCGGCGACTTTTAAAGTGAAAATTCATGATATTAAAACCAAGGAACTACCGGAGCTTGATGATGAATTTGCCAAAGATGTAGATGAAGAGGTAGAATCCCTGGAAGAATTGAAGAAGAAAACAAGGGATCGCCTTGAAAATCAGAAAAAACAGGAAGCAGAAAACCATAAACGGGAAACCGTGATCGAAAAAGCTTCTGAAAACGCAGAAGTGGATATCCCGGATGCGATGATTGAAACGGAACTTGATCGTATGATGAAAGAGTTTGAACAGCGTCTGCAAATGCAGGGAATGACCATGGACATGTACTATCAGTTCTCCGGTTCCGATGAAAATGCCTTAAAAGAGCAGATGAAAGATGATGCTGAAAAACGTGTGCGTACAAATCTGACCCTGGAAGCCATTGCACAAGCGGAGAACATTGAAGTGACAGAAGAAGATGTGGAAAAAGAACTTGAAAACATGGCGGAAATGTATCAAACCGATGTCGAAAACATTAAAAAAATGCTTGGCGGCAATGCCGACATGGTAAAAGAAGATGTAAAAATCAGAAAGGCAATTGAATTCCTGGTTGAGCATGCAAAATCTGCTTGATGCCGGGATGGCAAAATTCGATAAATATAAAACAAGGCGCGAGAGGGTGAGTCGTGCCTTGTTTTATATAAATGGGAAGTTTGCTGTATAGATTTGAGGAATCAAAGGAAAGAATATTTATTGAACACATCTTTTCACCATCCTTCATACATATGAGATAAGGTGTTTTCATTGACTTCTTTCCTATTCACGTACATAATGAAACCGTATTCCTTTCGGCTTTTGTGCTTTTGGCTTTTTTGCGGTTCACTGTTCTGGTATGATGTGCTAAAGGGTTCCTTAACGTCTCTTTCTTTTTGATTTGATTCTCACAAGAGAGGTGAACAGGTCTATGTTTAAATTTAATGATGAAAAAGGACAGCTGAAATGTTCTTTTTGTGGAAAAACTCAAGACCAGGTAAGAAAATTAGTCGCAGGACCTGGTGTTTATATATGCGATGAATGTATTGAATTATGTACTGAAATAGTGGAGGAAGAATTAGGTAGTGAGGAAGAAGTCGAGTTTAAAGACATACCAAAACCAAGGGAAATTTGTGATATTCTTGATCAGTATGTAATTGGACAGGAAAAAGCGAAAAAGTCCCTGTCCGTTGCCGTTTACAATCATTACAAAAGAATCAACTCTTCCCAGAAACAGGATGATGTGGAACTTTCCAAGAGCAACATCGTGCTTCTTGGACCAACGGGAAGCGGAAAAACATTGCTGGCCCAGACTCTGGCACGTATTTTAAATGTTCCTTTCGCCATTGCCGATGCTACCTCACTGACTGAGGCTGGTTATGTGGGGGAAGATGTTGAAAACATCCTGCTAAAGCTCATTCAGGCAGCGGATTATGATGTGGAGAAAGCGGAAAAAGGAATTATTTACATTGATGAAATTGATAAAGTTGCCCGGAAATCTGAAAATCCTTCCATTACCCGTGATGTTTCTGGAGAAGGTGTGCAGCAGGCCCTTCTAAAAATTCTGGAAGGAACAGTGGCAAGTGTTCCACCGCAGGGAGGAAGAAAACACCCTCATCAGGAATTTATTCAAATCGATACAACCAATATTTTGTTTATCGTTGGCGGGGCATTTGACGGTATCGAACAAATTATTAAACGTCGCCTAGGGAAACGGGTGATTGGTTTTGGTGCGGACCAGCAAACGGAAGACCTGGATAGAGGAGAACTGCTCTCCAAAGTTCTGCCCGAAGACCTGCTTCGCTATGGTTTGATTCCAGAGTTTATCGGCCGTCTACCGGTAATTGGAAGCCTTGAGCCATTGGATGAGGATGCACTGGTGGAAATTTTAACGAAACCGAAGAACGCACTGGTGAAACAGTACCAGAAGTTATTTGAAATGGACGATGTAGAACTGGAATTTGAAGAAGATGCACTAAGTGAAATTGCTAAAAAAGCAATCGAACGGAAAACAGGAGCACGGGGGCTTCGTTCCATCATTGAAAGCATCATGCTTGACGTGATGTTTGAACTTCCTTCGAGGGAAGATATTGAAAAATGTATCATTACCAGGGATACCGTTGTGATGGAAAACGGAAAACCTAAGCTCATGATGAAAGACGGTACAATTCTGGATGAAAATAAAGAATCTCCCAAGGAAAGTGCTTAACCTGACAGCAGCCTTTTTCGGCTGCTGTTTTCACTTGCTAACATTTTTGAAAGATGTATCTTTCGGTAAACTTTTTCTGTCCCGACAGGGCATAAGTACAGTGGGCTTTCAGGCAACTTAAGCGTTTTTTATAAATCTTTGGTAATGGTTCGTCGACATTTGACTGACATTGATGTTGTGCATATCATTTGCGTTATTTCAGGTTTATTCATTAAGGAAACGGGAGATACTAGCGAATAATGCCATGAACAGGAGGAGAGTGTCATGAGTTTCGCTGGTATTGTCCTGATGATTCAACTCATCGTCGGAATCATCGTTGGTCTATATTTCTTCACCATGCTCCGAAATGACAAAGCTAATAAAGTCACCATTGAAAAAGAGTCCAGAAAAGAACTGGAAGAGTTGCGAAAAATGCGTTCGATTGCGTTAAGTGAGCCATTGTCTGAAACCGTCCGCCCGAAAAAAATGAATGATATTATTGGTCAGGAAGATGGTATAGAAACGCTCCGCGCAGCCCTCTGTAGTGCCAACCCCCAGCATGTCCTGATATATGGCCCTCCGGGGGTGGGAAAAACAGCCGCTGCCCGTCTTGTGCTGGAAGAAGCGAAACTGAATCCAGAAACCCCATTTCGCACTGATGCGGTGTTTGTTGAAATGGATGCCACAACTGCCCGTTTCGATGAGAGAAGTATAGCAGATCCCCTTATTGGCTCTGTTCATGATCCTATTTACCAGGGGGCAGGCGCGATGGGACAGGCTGGCATCCCGCAGCCGAAAAAGGGAGCTGTGTCCAATGCGCACGGAGGGGTTTTGTTTCTCGATGAGATCGGTGAACTCCATCCAATGCAAATGAATAAATTGTTAAAGGTATTGGAGGACCGGAAAGTTTACTTTGAGAGTGCTTATTATAGTGAAGAAAACGATAAGATCCCAAAACATATACATGAAATTTTTCAAAAAGGATTGCCTGCAGATTTTCGTCTGATAGGAGCAACGACCCGACACCCCGACGAAATTCCTCCAGCTATTCGTTCCCGCTGTCAGGAAGTGTTTTTTAAAGAACTGGACCGGGATCATATAAAGGAAATTGCCAGCAGGGCTGCGGCGAAAGTTCAGGCCCGGATCACTGAACAGGGGCTGGAACGCATTGCTTTATATGCCCGCAATGGAAGAGAAGCGGTAAATATTATTCAGATCTGTCTGGGGATCATAAAAAAACAAAACAAACAAACAATAGATGTTGGCGACGTGGAGTGGGTTGCCGAGTCGAGTCGGCTGACTCCAAAACTAGATACAACAATTCATGAACATGATCAGGTTGGTGTCGTCAATGGTCTTGGGGTTATCGGCTCCGGCAGTGCTGCTCTTCTGGAAATTGAAGTATCAGCATTGCCCCATGCAGGGGGAGAGGAAATCAAAATCACAGGTATTATTGATGAAGAAGAATTCAATCATAAAGGAAGAACGATTCGCCGAAAAAGTACGGCGAACCATTCCGTGCAAAATGTTCTGACGATGTTAAAATCCATGGGTGTACCCGTTCATCAGTACCATCTTCACATCAACTTCCCGGGAGGAATTCCGGTAGACGGTCCTTCTGCAGGGGCAGCCATTGCACTGGGGATCTTTTCCGCTATTCAAAAAACACCCGTCAAACATGATATTGCCCTGACAGGTGAAATCAGTCTGTATGGAAAAGTGAAACCGGTTGGCGGGGTAGCTCAAAAAATTCAGGCCGCAAAGAAAGCCGGTGCCACAAAGGTATTGATACCTTCTAAAAATTATCAGCGTTCCTTTGGTCAGGAAGGTGTGAAGGTCGTGCCTGTCAGTTCCTTTGATGAAATTTTATCCCATGCCTTAAAAAGAGAATCCAATTCCCTGTTCCCGAATGAACCGTTTACCATTTCTAAAAAATCAATGTAGTTTCACCGTACATTCGTTTACAAAGAATCCTGTTTTTTTTATACTTTATAAGAAAGTTTGACCTTTTTTGAACGACACGGCTCTTCGATTGAGCTGATGGAAGAGAGATGGAAGAGACGGAGGTGTAATCGCAATGACTGAACAAATCAGACAAATTCCACTCCTCCCATTAAGGGGTTTGCTCGTATATCCTTCAATGGTTTTACATTTGGATGTAGGAAGGGAAAAGTCCATTCAAGCGTTAGATGAAGCGATGGTTGACGATAATCATATTTTGCTTGCTGCCCAAAAGGAAGTAAGCATTGATGAACCAAGAACAGAAGATATCTACCGGATTGGCACTGTTGCCAACATTAAACAAATGCTTAAACTGCCCAATGGTACAATCCGCATTCTTGTGGAAGGATTGTATCGGGCTGAAATGATCCGTTTTGTAGATGAGAAAGCACACTTTCATGTGGAAATCGCCAGACTGGAAGATGTCCGCGGGGATCATCTCGAGGAAGAAGCCCTTATGCGTACCCTGCTCGATCAATTCGAACAATACATAAAAGTGTCCAAAAAAATAAACCAGGAGACATTGACGACCGTTCAGGATATTGACGAACCGGGCAGGCTGGCGGACATTATTGCCTCCCATCTGTCACTTAAATTGAAAGATAAACAAAAAATACTTGAGATAAATGATGTAACCGAGAGATTACATCAACTCATTGATTTTATTAAAAATGAAAGGGAAGTCCTTCACCTGGAAAAGAAAATTGGACAACGTGTCAAACGTTCCATGGAGCGGACCCAGAAGGAATACTATTTGCGTGAGCAGATGAAAGCGATCCAAAAGGAACTGGGTGAAAAGGACGGAAAAACCGGAGAAATAGCTCAATTAAAAGAGAAAATCGAAGCGGCCAACATGCCGGAACGAGTCGAAAATGCTGCATTAAAAGAACTGGACCGCTATGAAAAAGTTCCTGGTACATCTGCGGAGAGTTCGGTCATTCGCAATTATTTAGAATGGCTTATCTCTCTTCCGTGGAATAAAGAGACAGAGGACAATCTTGATTTAAACCATGTAGAAAAGGTTCTCAATGAGGATCATTATGGTCTGGAAAAGGTAAAAGAGCGAATATTAGAATATTTAGCTGTCCAGAAATTAACCAAATCGATCAGAGGGCCTATTTTATGTCTGGTTGGACCTCCAGGGGTCGGGAAAACATCCCTTGCAAAATCTATCGCCAGGGCCATAAACCGCAATTTTGTCAGAATTTCCCTTGGCGGTGTAAGAGATGAGGCTGAAATACGCGGCCACAGACGAACGTATGTAGGGGCCATGCCTGGCCGCATCATACAGGGGATGAAAAAGGCTGGAACGATTAATCCTGTCTTTTTGCTTGATGAAATTGATAAAATGGCCAGTGATTTTCGGGGGGACCCATCTGCTGCTATGCTTGAAGTTTTGGATCCTGAACAAAATAGTACCTTTAGTGACCATTTCATTGAAGAAAGTTACGATCTGTCAAGGGTAATGTTTATAGCCACAGCTAATTATTTGGGCGCCATACCGGGACCGCTTCTTGACCGGATGGAACTGATAACCATTCCTGGATATACGGAAGTAGAAAAACTGCAGATTGCCAGAGAACATTTGCTTCCGAAACAGATTAAAGAAAACGGGCTTACAAAAGGCCAAATTCAGATTCGTGATGATGCGCTGATCAAACTGATTCGCCGATATACCAGGGAAGCAGGTGTACGAAATCTGGAACGTCAGATCGCATCCATATGCCGTAAATCCGCAAAAATGATTGTGAGCGGAGAGAAAAAACGAGTCGTTGTTACAGACAAACAGCTGGAGTCCTTGCTCGGGAAGCCAAGATTCCGCTACGGACAAGCTGAAACGGAACATCAGGTAGGCGCCGCAACAGGTCTTGCCTATACAGCCGCTGGAGGGGATACACTGTCCATTGAAGTGTCCGTTTATCCTGGAAAGGGCAAACTGACCTTAACCGGGAAGCTGGGGGATGTCATGAAGGAGTCGGCACAGGCTGCCTTTAGCTATATCCGTTCCAGAGCAGATGAATTAAAAATCGACCCTGATTTTCATGAAAAAAATGATATACACATTCATGTGCCAGAAGGAGCAACTCCTAAAGACGGCCCATCAGCGGGCATTACAATGGCTACCTCCCTTGTTTCTGCCTTAACCGGAAGACCCGTCCGAAAAGAGGTGGGCATGACCGGGGAAATCACGTTGAGGGGACGTGTTTTGCCGATTGGCGGATTAAAAGAAAAATCATTAAGTGCCCACAGGGCAGGACTGAAATATGTCATTATTCCAAAAGAAAACGAAAAAGATTTAGAGGAGATTCCGGAAAGCGTGAGGAATGAACTAACATTTATCAAGGTAAATCACCTGGATCAGGTGCTGGAACACGCCTTGCTGGAGGATGGGGAACATGAAGGTCCATCAAGCTGAAATTGTGATCAGTGCTGTAAAAGAAGAACAGTATCCCGATGACCGGCTGCCTGAGATTGCTCTGGCCGGCCGGTCCAATGTAGGCAAGTCTTCTTTCATCAATAAGATGATTCAGCGGAAAAATCTTGCCCGTACATCATCCAAACCTGGAAAAACCCAGACGTTGAACTTTTATAAAATCAATGAGGCGTTTTATTTCGTTGATGTACCGGGTTATGGCTATGCAAAGGTTTCAAAGAAAGAACGCAAAGCCTGGGGAAAGATGATGGAAAACTATTTTACGAAGCGGGAAAATCTAAAAGCAGCCATCATGGTAGTGGATATGAGACATAAACCGACCGAAGATGATTTATTGATGTATGACTTTCTTAAGTATTATGAAATTCCTGTCATTGTCATTGCGACAAAAATGGATAAGGTCCCAAAATCAAAACGGGCAAAGCACGTAAAACAGATCACAGAAGAACTGGAGCTGGAAACCAAAGATATAATGATTCCATTTTCGGCAGAAACCGGAGATGGGAAAGACGAGGCCTGGTCTGCTATTAAATCATATATATGATGTTGATTAAAAGCGAAGTGCGATGAGCATAAGACTCATGGCACTTATTTTTTTAATACAGGGCATAAAAAATGGGTTCCATCTGCGGAATTCTTTTCAAGGTTTTTCGTTTTGATATTTTTTCTCCTCCGGGCTGACTGAACTGTACCCCGAAAAGTGGACAGTTATAAAAACCCTATGCAGCTAAGAGATGATCCCGATATTGATTCGGGGTCATCTTTTTTAATGTCCAT
>NZ_SMAN01000005.1 GCF_004342905.1 Melghiribacillus thermohalophilus
TATGCGTATTCGCATGGAATGTCAGCAACCAGCCTAGCATTTGAAAGCAATCATACGATAGAGGAAGAATCAAGCACATTTTGTTGCGGAGAACCACTTTTTTGTTAAATATGTAAATGATTTCATATAATATTTTAATAAACACTATACATTCACAAAAAGGAGTGGATCAATCACCCTGATGAAAAATCATTTGGTTTTTGTGTATGGTACATTAAGGAAACATGAGCCCAATGCCCATTATTTAGATCATGCCAGATTAGTCGCTCGGCAGTCCTGGACACATGGAGAATTATACCGTACCGAGAGCTATTTTCCTGCTCTGAAGCCATCTGAACAGAACATCGCATATGGTGAGTTATATGAAGTCAGCGATACACTTTTAAAAAGACTGGATGAACTGGAAGGGTATAACGAGGAAGAGGAGCATAATTTATACAGCCGGAAAATCCAGACTGTTTATACGGACATGGGGGCTTATCAGTCAAATGTTTATTTCATTCACCCCGATTGTGAGCATATGCTTACAACTCCGGTCAGTTTTAGCGACTGGAAAATAGATCGTTTATGGAATGAAAAGCCACATTTCTATTATTTTGCATATGGTTCCTGCATGGATCATGAGCGGTTTCAGCAGGCAGGAGTAGACCATTATTTCCGGGATATCATAGGTTGCGGTGTGCTACACAATTATTCTTTAGCTTTTTCCTATCATAAGTCTGATGGTGGACGGGCTGATATTATTGAAGGGGAAGGGTATGTTGAAGGAATCGTATATAAGCTACCGTTTGAGGCCCATGAATATTTATTTCAAAGGGAAGGCGTTCACGGCGGTGTGTATCGCGCTACATTTGTAGACCTGATCTGTGAAGGAAAATCGTTAAACGATGTCCTTACGTTTACAGTAACCGATAAGCAAAAAGATCAAGCTCCTCCACTTCACTATGCTCGTGAAATTTCAGGGGGGCAAAAGGGTTTGTCAGTCAATCGTACTTAAAACATTTAGAACATAAGTTCATCGACGAATTTCAAATTGAAGGAATGAAAGCATTTATTGATAGAGAAAGTTAAGCCATTCTGTTAAACCAAAATACTTTTCAAAAATATAAAAAAGATTTCCCAATCAATCCTATTCCCCCACAAAAAATGGGTAAACTATGATTACATGCTGATGGTTCCTGGGGGGGTAAATGTCATGAAATGGGGATCTATTACGTTGATCTTTGTGTTTAGTCTTATCATGGTTTTTCATCCTTTTGCAGCAAAAGCAAACGATCATCTCCACAAATCTGAAGAAAAATCCGAAATCCTGGAAGAAAGCGGGGAATTCATAGGCTGGACATCAGCTCTTTTAGCAGGATTTGCTTTATCATTATTTCCCGCTCGCAGGAGTGCTCCTTATTTGCTTAAACACTCCGTCATAAAACAAAATCCCCAGATCCGCACGTCCATTAAAGGAATCATAAAAGCAGTGGGCAAGGGGCACATGACAGCGGGAGTCCTGGTTTTGCTTCTCAGCATCTGTCACGGATACCTGATGCTGATTTATGAAGGAGAGATCGGTCCGAGGGAGTTTATTGGTCTATGGGGAATCGGCTTCTTAGTTTTTTCTTTATTTACTGGACGATTTCTTTCGCAAAATAGGCACAGAAAAGGAATACGCCAGTTTCACATTGTTTCTGTTTTCTTGTTTATCGTTTTCAGTATGGTCCATATCTTGCTAGACTGATATACGAAAGCGGCAGGAGGTTGCTACTCCTGCCGCTTTTACTTATAACGACTTACTTTTTGCTCCCCATACAAAGACAATAACGATGGATAAAATCACGACTAAAAACGGGGCATACATAATGAAAAAATGATGCATTCCAATCCCTCCTTACTCGTTCCCTTTGACATAATCACGGTTAAACAAGAACAGTCGAAGCAGGAGATAAAGTGCAGGTATGAGCAAGAGCAGGCCAAATATAAAAGCTACTACCAGGGCAATGGCCATCGTTTCATTCGTAAATCCATCGTATATCGTTAAAACCGGGTACAGAAGATACGGATAATGGGAAGCACCATAACCGAGAAAAGCAAAGAAGTACTGCATCATAACGGCTGTGAAAGCCCAGCCATAGGCCTTCCGTTTATAAATCAGATAGACCCCGATCATAAAAAATCCAAGGGAAATCATAAACATCCACGCCAGATCCACCATTTGTTGAAAATGCTCCAGGTTCTGGGATTTCAGCATATAGAAGACAATGACAGCAATTAGTACCGATGGAACACTCCAACCTAAAGCATAACGCCTTAAAAGGTTTTCGGCACGGGTATCTTCCGCCTTATTTGCATAATAAGTGAGAAAGCTGGCAGAGATAAACAGTACACTCACAATGGAAAGAAGCACCACGCTCCAGGAATACGGACTGGTCAGCAGCTCTGTTAGCTTCAGAGACACGCTCTCATCGGTAATCGTTAAGTAACCGCCCTCTGAAATGGTTAGTACAGTCGTCAGCGAAGCCGGAATAAGCACACCTGTAACCCCATATAAGAAGGTATACCATTTATTATCCTTTGACCCATAGGTACTAAAAGCATAATAGGAACCCCGAATCGCAAGCAAAATGATGGATATACTGACAGGGATCAGCAAAGCCGAACCATAATAATAGGCTGTTTTAGGGAAAAACCCCACTATCCCAACAAAGAAAAACACGAGAAATACATTGGTTACTTCCCATACCGGTGATAAATATCTTTGAATGATGTTTCCCAGAACATGCTTCTGGCCGGTCCATTCACTATAGGTGACAAAAAAACCTGCTCCAAAATCGATGGATGCTACGATCAGATAACCGAATAAAAAAATCCACAATACGGATATACCAAGGAGTTCAAGAGACATGGATTTCACCTCCATGTTTCATGCTATATTCTTGAAGTTCTTTCTCCGGCGGATTGTTCTTAAACATTTTTCTTAAGACGATTGCCGAACCAACCGCCAGTATCACGTAAAGTACAGCAAACACAATAATTAAAGTCCCTACATGCGGCGATGTTGTTGAAGCTTCAGGAACTTTCATGTATCCCCTTAAAATCCAGGGCTGTCTTCCCACTTCCGCAAAAAACCAGCCAATTTCAATCGCCAGAAGGGAAAGGGGAGCCGACCAGACAATGGCCCGAAGCATCCATTTGTGATGAGCGAGACGGGGCTTCCACCTCAACCACATTGCATAGAGCAATGCGATGATGGTCAGTAACACACCAAGCGTAACCATTAAGTCAAAGAAATAGTGGACGTATAATGGCGGTCGTTCATCCTCGGGGAACTCATTCAGCCCGATTACTTCGGTTGAAGGTGTATTCCCCGCCAGAATACTTAATGCATACGGAATTTCTAAAGCCCCTTTGATTTCTCCATTTTCATCCAGGTACCCGTATAAAATGAGCGGTGCGTGACTTTCGGTCTCAAAGTGCCATTCAGCTGCTGCCAGTTTTTCTGGCTGATATTCCGCTAAAAATTTCCCGGAAAAATCACCTACAACGGCTGTGGCAATCGAGAACACGAGAGCTGGTATCATGGTGATTTTCAGCGCTTTTTTATAATATTCGTGGTTTTTC
The DNA here is from genome assembly GCF_004342905.1 of Melghiribacillus thermohalophilus. Taxonomy (GTDB): domain Bacteria; phylum Bacillota; class Bacilli; order Bacillales; family Alkalibacillaceae; genus Melghiribacillus; species Melghiribacillus thermohalophilus. The sequence goes on from NZ_SMAN01000005.1 coordinate 3,610, forward strand.
CCTTTCAGCATTTGGTAGGCTGCCAGTGCCGCCAGAACAAAAGCAGATGTCATGTAAGCAGAAACGAGTACATGACTTACTTTTGTAGGCACAGAAGGACTGAACATCGCCTCTATCGGATCAATATTTGTGATGACGCCATTGACAATTTCAAATCCCTGAGGGGTATTCATAAAGGCATTCACCGTCGTAATAAAGAAGGCCGATGCACTGGATCCGATCGCAACCGGGATCAACAGAAGGAAATGATAGATTGGCTTTTTAAACCGATCCCAGGTATAGATATAGATTCCCAGAAAAATAGCCTCAAAGAAAAAGGCGAACGTTTCCATAAATAAAGGCAGTGCAATAACCTGGCCAGCCGTTTCCATAAATTTAGGCCAGAGCAGGCTCAACTGCAGACCAATCGCCGTACCCGTTACCACCCCAACAGCGACGGTAATGGTAAACCCCCGGGTCCAGCGCCTGGCAAGTAAAATATAGTGATGATCATTCCGTTTAATTCCGATCCATTGCGCAAGCGCGATCATTAACGGCACACCCACACCAATGGTTGCAAACAGAATATGGAAGGACAGTGTCAGCTCTGTTAATATGCGGCTGTAAGTTGTTGCATCATACGTCATAAATGAACCCTCCCTATAACATGAGCGTCGCCAGGCTTACCATACCGGCAACAGAAATAATGGATGCAGCCCAAAAATATAGTGTTTCTTTCTTTTTCATGGCAAAAATCACTCCCTGATTGTTTGCTATCAGTATATTCTCACTTTACCACTACCAATATAGGGGCAACCCCCTATATCAAAGGTTTTCGTGAACATTTCTTGAAAAACTTGTTGCTAAATTGTGACGTTGGCAAAATTAGTGAAATTGAGGGGATTTTTTTGACACACTGTGGATTTTAAAGACCTAAAACATGAAGTGTAAAACCCGAGGGGGATGGAGTGCGATTATCTACGCATAGTCCCGATCGCCAGAGTCATGCGCGGACAGCCCAGGCGAAGGGGGCAATGGCCCAAGCTGGGGTGCGGACAGCCCAAGAGGGAGGTGCAATGGCCCAAGTGTGAGGCGCAACGGCCCAAGCATGAGCGCGGACGGCCCAAGAGGAAGGGGCAATGGCCCAAGCGTGAGGCGCAATGGCCCAAACATGAGGGCGGATGGCCCAAAGGGGAGCGGGAATGGCCCAAGCTGGGGTGCGGACGGCCCAAGCGAAGGGCACAATGGCCCAAGCATAAGCGCGGACGGCCCAAGCGAAGGGCACAATGGCCCAATCATGGGTGCGGATGGCCCAAGCGAGAGGTACAACGGCCCAAGCGTGAGGCGCAATGGCCCAAGCATGAGCGCGGATGGCCCAAGGAAAAGGCACAATGGCCCAAGCATGGGCGCGGATGGCCCAGGGGAGGTGTGTGACCGCCCATGAAGGTGCTCCCACAGCCCAAAGAATTACCCTAACCGCTCAAAGCTGCGTCCTGTTCGCACATAAACATGACCTAACGCCTAATAATATAAAACATTATAATTCACTCAAGCTTATATGATTCCAACATACCCAGGGGAACGCCTCAATGGATCCTTCCAATTGATTCAAATGAGCTTCTTGCTTTCGTGACACATACATGCTGTTAAGACAAAAACGGCTCCCCAATAATTTTGGACAGCCGTTTGCCTTTATCCTTTAATATAATGATTGTTAATCCCATACTGAATCAGTTCGTGTTTTGAATGTAGATCGAGCTTATGCATGATGTTGGATTTATGGTTTTCTACTGTTTTTATGCTAATATTAAGTTTCTCAGCAATTTCTTTATTGGTATATCCTAAAACCGTCAGGCGCACGATTTCCTGTTCCCGCATCGTTAAAACGGAAGAAGGAGCTTTTTCTTCTCGAAACATTTTTTCCAGCTGTTCGTCACTAATATGCACCTTATAAAAGCGTCTGCCGTGATACACTTCATAAATCGCTTCGTACAGGTCACTGCCTTTGCTTTTTTTCAATATATATCCGTGCGCTCCTGTCTGAATCGCCTTTCGAATGTATACTTCTTCATCATGCATCGTCAAAAGAATGACTTTAATATCCGGCTGGCTCTGCATAAGCTGTCTGGCAGTCGAAAAACCATCCAGGCCATTTGGCATGGAGATATCTAAAAGCACAATATCAGGTTCATGTTTCATTACCAGCTTTATTGCTTCATGCCCATCTCCGCTCTCAGCCACCACTTTTACATCCTGGTAGTTCTCCAACAACAAAATAATCCCTTTTCGGACAAGGGCATGGTCATCGACGATCATTAAGTTAATCAATGTGAACCCCTTCTTTCAGTGGCAGCGGAATCCTTGCTCTAATCATCGTACCTCTCCCCGGTTCTGACAGAATAAAAAATTCCCCTTCAATCTGTTCAATCCTTTCACGCATGTGCTGGATCCCCAAACCCTGTTTGACCTGATCCAGGTTAAATCCCTTACCGTTATCTTTAATCAAAAGATTGATTTGGTGGTCTTCTTTATTGAGACTGACTACAGCCTTTCGGGCATCTGCATATTTTAATATATTGTGCAGTCCTTCCTGAATGACTCGATACAAATTGATTTCCACAACGGCAGGCAGTCGTTCATTAAAATTACTTTCCAGCTTTATTTTCATGTCAGGTCTTGACCGTTTAACCGACTGTATAACCGTCTGGACAGTGGGGATAAGCCCCAGACTGTCCAGTGATTGAGGACGCAACTGATAAGAATAAGATTTGATATCGCTCATGACATGCTCCAATTCATCCCGTACTTCATTTAAGTATGCAAGCAATTGTTCATCTTTTACCCGGGATTCAACGGCCTCCATGGCAACAGATATCGTATAAAGGGATTGACTGACCCCATCATGAAGCTCCTGCGCAAGACGTTTATGCTCATTTTCCTGAGCCTCGATCAGCTTTTTGATCATTTTTTTAGACAGCTTTACTTCCTCTTCTTTTTGACGCAGCGTCTGGTCCCGGAGGACGAGCAAATATTCTTTTTGATTGGTCTCAGAATCCTGAAACATTAAAGCCGTGCTCATCTCTACATCAATTTTTTCACCATGATAAACAGGCATTTGCGACAAAAAATAAGGAACCTCATCATGGGCGATCAAATAGCATTTATCTTCGCCGGGACCGGTGTCTCTCGTTTCACAAAAAGAGCAATAGGGTACACAATCCCCGAGATGCCAGCCTGTGAGTCGGTGAGCCGAGGGATTCATCGCCAGTATTTTTCTGTTTTGATCCATGACTATGATCCCGTCCTGAATGTTTTCCAGAATTTGTTTCAAATACTTATTCGGAATGTTAAATGACTTCACAATTGCGCCCCCTCATTAAAGCCGTGTTTTATTACCCTAAACGCCCTGACAATAGAAGTGAACCCTTGCCGGATTGCAGCAAGGGTCTATTTATTTAACGATTATACGGCAAACTATTATTTTGTCACGATTTGAGTTTCATCTACCCAGCGTTCAAATCCACCGACCAGGTTGACTATATCTTTTATCCCATTTGCCTGCAAAACACTTGCACCAATGGCAGAGCGCTTTCCTGTACCGCAGTTCAAAACAATCTGCTTATCTTGCGGAACCTCGTTCAACCGTTCTGGCAGGGTCCCCAGCATAATATGGGAAGCTCCAGGAATATGACCTTCTTTAAATTCGGTCAGATTGCGCACATCCAGAACATAAACTTCTCCTTTTTCAATCTGTTCTTTGATTTCTTTTGGTTCCACTTCAGCATATCTCTCTAATTCATCCACACTGTCCAGTGCTGTTTTGACTTCCATATAACCTCTAGTATTGTCAATTCCTATCGAACGCAGCGCCTTAATGGCATCCCTCATTTGTGATTCATCTACAATTAAATATAGAGGTGCTTCATAGTCCACCAGCCAGCCAGCCCAGTTTGTAAATGATTGATCAAAAGGAATATTAATGGTTCCTGGAACATGCCCTTTGGCAAACTGTTCTACGGAGCGGGTATCAATGACCATTCCCTCTTTAATCCAGTTCTGAAGCTTTGCAGAGTCCGTCTCTTTTACAGGCAAATCCAGGTTTTTAAGAAGCTCAATGCCTACTTTGTTGACCCGTTTCATAACGGCAAAATATTTCGGTGGCTCTGGCTGCCCGTCCAATAAAGCTTCTACAAACTCATTTTCGTTGTCGTACTGCAAAGCCCAGTTAAACATCTTTTCATACCCTACTGTGGAGGAAGGTACGGCACCCAGAGACTTCCCGCATGCACTACCAGCGCCATGCGCAGGCCATACTTGAAGGAAATCTGGAAGCTGCTTAAAGCGCTCAAGGGACTGAAACATTTGTTTCGCACCTTCATCAGCCGTTCCCACATGGCCGGCAGCCTTCTCAAGCAAGTCCGGACGACCTACATCCCCAACAAAGACAAAGTCACCGGTGAATATTCCCATTGGACGGTCTGCTCCGCCTCCGTTATCTGTTAATAAGAACGAAATACTCTCCGGGGTGTGACCTGGCGTATGCAGCACTTCAAAAGTGAGATTGCCAATTTTAAAAGTGTCCCCGTCTTTTAACAGCTGATAACGAATGCCGTCTAGATTCTCATATTTCCAGTCCTCATTGCCTTCATCCGATAAATATAGTTTGGCGTCAAAGCGATCCGCAAGTTCCCTGGCGCCTGATACAAAGTCGGCATGAATATGGGTTTCACATGCTGCGGTTACATTCAAGCCTTCCTTTTCTGCTTCTTCTACGTATTGTTCAATGTCACGAGATGGATCCACCACAATCGCTTCCCCGGTTTTCTGACATCCAACAAGATAAGATGCATGGGCAAGTTTCTCATCGTAAAAATAACGCAAAAACATGATATGCACCTCTCCCCTCATTTTTTTCATCTAGATAAAACTGGATTTCGTGTTTAAAAAGTTCACCCTATGTTTACTCTTCTAAAAATGGTGTTCATGCCCTCGATTTCGGCATGGTATCCATAATTGCCTGGACATAGGATAAACCCTTTTGAACATTTGGATCCTTCATCCATTTCATAATGGTAAAGATGGAAATGTGCTGCTTATTTGTCTCTGCTTTGGCCTGTACTTCTTTCCAGAAATTCAAACCATCATCCACTCGTCTGCGAACAGGTTCCATATACGCTTTCGCACTGTCCTGCAAATAGTCCATCGATTCCTGATCCCGCAATACATTTTCGATAAATTCAACCGCTATTTCCAGCTTCTCCACCATTTCTACTAGCCTGGGGAGTTTTTCGAGCAATTTCATTCCCGCTTCAAGGGTGTCGATATCCACATTGATATTAATGTTTTTCAGCTGGATCAATAATAGCCACATCGCCGGCAAGCGCTTTCATTCCTCTCAAAAGACGTGCCGCTGTAGTAATGCCTCCAGTTCCTCCTCCAATAATGACAACCTTATAATTTTCCCTCATCCATATTTCCTCCCTTCGTGTAGTCACGAACAAAAACGGCAAAATACCTTTACCACTGTAAAAATAGTGTTTAAATCTCCAATAACGTACATATCTATTGTAAGATTCCAGATCATGATGTACCATAGGGGGTTTCCCCTATTCATGAGCTTCCATGTGAAAAGTTTTTGAAAAGAACCCATTTTTATACCCTTCAGCAAAACATTTTCAAAGACTTCCAATCTTTAACTCGAACATCTCCACCCGTTACCAAAGTGGTTTCATTATGAGAAAAAATTCGATATGATATATCTTTAGGGAAACGAAATAAATGGTCCGTTGAAAGAAGGGGTTTGTCATTCGTAATCAACAGCAGGCAGTTAACCGGAATTTAATCATTATGTGGTTTGCTAATTTTTTCATTGCCGGCAGCATGACCATGGTTCTTCCGTTTTTGTCTTTATATATCGAAACCTTTGGAAACTATTCCGATGAATTTGTTCAGACCTGGGCTGGATGGATTTTTGGAATCACCTTTGTGACCGCCTTTCTCGTTTCGCCAATCTGGGGAAGGTTTGGGGATCGTTACGGAAGGAAAAAAATTCTTGTGATATCCGGGTCCGGGCTGGCTGTCAGTGTTTTTTTCATGGGCTTTGTCACTTCGGTCTGGCAATTGTTTATTTTACGCTTTTTTATGGGTGTCTTTACCGGATTTATTTCCACATCTCAGGCCTTGATTTCAACTCAAACACCTCAACATTTATCTGGAAGAGTGCTTGGCACATTACAAACCGGGAATGTATCCGGCTCATTATTCGGGCCAATGTTTGGAGGTATTCTTGCTGATGCATTTGGTTTTTCCTTAACTTTCAAACTGACTTCCATCACCCTTGCCATAGCGGCTATTGTTGTTTTAATCGGAATCAAGGAATTCAGGCTGGAATCAAAAGGAGAAGCCAAAAAATCCTATTCCAGGAAAGAAGTGTTGCAGTATATTTTGTTTCATCCCGTACTGATCGTTGTCATGGTTATTTCCCTGCTTGTCCAGATTGCGCATTTTAGCATACAGCCTATTCTTGCACTCTATGTAAAAGAAATTCACGGATTAGAAAGTCTCGCTTTCTTTTCTGGCATTGCTTTTTCCATCACAGGACTTGGGAATCTGTTAATGACAAGAAACTGGGGTAAAATTGCCGATAAAATCGGGTACGAAAAAGTCATGGTCATTCTCCTTGTCGCAAGCGCTCTCGTGTATTTTCCAGGAGCCTTTGTGACAAACATCTGGCAGCTCTTAATTCTCCGCTTCCTGCTCGGTGTTTTCCTTGGCGGGATAATACCCGTTCGGACCGCTTATATTCGCCAGGCAGCACCGATCCATATTCAGGGTGAGGTGCTGGGGTACAATACCAGCTTCCGTTTTTTAGGAAACGCTGCCGGCCCCGCTATAGGCGGGTGGCTTTCAGGCTTATATGGTATCTCCTCAATATTCTTTTTATCCAGTACACTGTTATTCATCGGCGGCATAGTACTCGGTGTAATATCGCAAAAGCCATTTAGAACAAGCAGAGATAAATCCGTCATAAGACATAGTTGACCTATAAAATGGTGTGAACTGACGGGTTCACACCATTTTTCTTTCTCCTTCCCGGGAAACCATCCGCAGAATATCCTCTTCTCAGCAATAATCATTTAAAAAATGAATCCCTTTTCCTATACATGTTTTAAATTTATCTATGATTATGCCTATATCTTTGGTCCTGTTCATCGTTTTTTTGAGGAATATACATATAGGTAAGAAGATTCGTTTTTTACCCCATCGTCAAAGTTCGACTGTTATCCCATTCATTATCTGGTAGGATAAGGAATAAGTTAGGTGATGAAAGGAGTATTTATGGATAAAGGGAAATTGATCAAACATTTTCGCAAGAGAAGTGGCATAACCCTTGAAGAATTAGCACGGGGGATCTGTTCCATCTCCTATTTAAGCAAATTCGAAAATGGTACCATCCAACCTGCCCAGGAAGTCTTTGATCAGTTATGTCATCGCCTGAATATCCAGAATTATGATGAAATTTTACGCAAACATGAAGGGGACGGATATATAAAAAAACAACTTACTCAGTGGCTCCAATACATCGAAGATAAGGATGACGGTAAGGCGTACCAGGCTCATTTAAACATTCAGCATTATTTTGAGGAAAATAATTACCATCCACTTCATGAAATCTACCTGTTATACCAGCTGATACAATTGAGGTATCTTCTTTCCCGGGATCAGATCAATCAGTCTTCTGAATTCGTCCAGCATTTAAGCTATTATCAGGATCTTTTCCCTTTAAAATATATATACTACTATAAAAAATTTACAGGAATATTCCATTATAAACAATTTCATTTTAATACAGCGTTTCAAGAATTTATTCATGCACTTTCCATCGCCGAACAAGAGCTCCATCTTGACGATGCCGATTTATATTATTATCTGGCCTTAACTCTTGCTCGGCTCAATAAACACCACCTATCCATTGAATACGCCAAAAAAGCCCTCGACTTATTTCAGTCCGACCTTTGCTATCCAAGAATGATCGATACACAAATGCTGTTAGCCATCAATTATAACTTAACTGGTGATAATAAACAGGCTGTTGATTTATTTGAAAAAATTTTGGCGGCCGAATCTGATCAGATTACCGATAAAGAGCGGGCCATGGCATATCATAACTTAGCCTATACGTTAAAACATACCGATCATCAAAAAGCTTTAGAATTGATCAATCAGGCTATTGAACTGAAACATGGTGAGGAAAAGCTGAATTCCCTTTTTCTGAAAGCATCTATTCTCGTTTCTCTCCATCATAAGGAGAAAGCACTGGCTACCATTCAAACAGGAATTCAGTGCGCCAGACAATCCAGGGACAAAAAATACTATTATAAATTTTATGTACTCGAACAAAAGCTGAAAGGAACCATGTATGAAAAGGAATTTTTAGAGCAGCTAGAAAGCTTCATTCTGCCCCTGTTTAAGGCGAGGGGGGAATACGCAGAGTATCTGGATTTTCTTGAACTCGCAGGTGAGGTTTGTTATCAGCTGCGCCATTATAAAAAGGCGTCAGATTACTTTAAATTAGCTTTTGAAACCTTAAAAACCATCGATAAAGGAGGTGAAATCAAGTGAAAAAGCTCATTGCTACTCTTCTTGTATGCGCAGGTTTCCTTTTGGTAAGCGGTACATTTATTGTAGCAGGAGACGACTCTGACTATCCGGATAACAAAATTGGCAGTGCAGATATTTGGCTGGCGGGAGATGACTCCGACTATCCAGATAACAAAATTGGCAGCGCAGAAATTTTGCTGGCAGGAGACGACTCTGACTATCCAGATAACAAAATTGGCTAGTACAGCTATCTGGTAAAGAAATAGATGACTTCACTATTGGGAGGGGCATGTGGCAGTATTCGCCACATGTCCTTCTTTTATTATGAAGTGCTATTCATGATTGAACCAACTTTTGAATCTTTTCTGTCGCTGTTTCAATATCTTTCTTTGTCACACCATAATGCGTAACAAACCGGATCGTGTAAGGGCCAAAGGAGCCAGCAAGAATCCCAGCACTCTTCATGGAATCAAGAAAGGTTTCAACATTGGCGTTTGTCCCCTTTATATTGACCAGAACGATATTGGTCTCCACTTCATTTTCAATGGTCATCCCCTCAATATTGGCAAGTCTCTCTGCCAGCAGTTTGGCATGTTCATGATCCTCCACAAGACGTTCGGTCATTTCTTCCAGTGCCACCAGACCCGGTGCTGCAACTATACCTGCCTGACGCAATCCTCCGCCTAACCTTTTTCTCCATTTTCTTGCCTGTTCAATAAACTCTCTGGAACCTGCGATAATGGAGCCCACCGGAGCACCAAGACCCTTTGAGAGGCAAATTTGCACGGTGTCCGTATAAGCGGCAAACTCACTGACAGGAACACCTGAAGCCGCTGCTGCATTAAATAATCGGGCTCCGTCAAGATGAACCGGAACCTGGGAAGACTGGGCAATACTATATATTTCTTTCATATATTCCAGTGAGAGAACGGCTCCGCCTGCTTTGTTATGGGTATTTTCAAGACAGATCAGGCCCGTTTCGGGAAAATGGACATCTTCTGCACGAATGGCAGCTTTAATGTCTCCAGGATTCATCGCTCCTTTTTCTCCTGCAATTGTCCGGGGCTGAACCCCTGCAAACGCTGAAATAGCCGCGCCCTCGTATAAAAAGATATGGGCATTCTCCTCCAATATGATCTCATTGCCCGGCTGACAGTGGGTCAGTACGGCTATTTGATTTCCCTGGGTACCGCTTGTCACAAACAGGGCAGCCTCTTTGCCAAGAGTGTCAGCAGCCTTATCTTCCAGTTTATTTACGGTAGGATCTTCTCCGTAGACATCATCCCCTACTTCCGCCTCATAACTGGCCTTCCGCATCGCTTCTGTTGGTTTGGTAACTGTATCACTTCTAAAATCAATCATGTAAACTCTCCCCTCCCCATGAATGCTATATCTATTCATTTTACTAGGAGATGAACAAAAAATATATGGCAAATATCCGTGTTTTAATGACATATCCTTATATCCATCAGCTGGTTCCCGTCTAAAAATTTCCTGCTGAGGATTCTTCTGAAGAGAACACAGAATCCATAAGGTGCTCCTGAAAATAGCCTTTTTTGTTGAAAAGCTCCAGGCAGTCCAGTCAAATGAAAATGTTGTCGGATATGATTCCTGTATTCGGGGAATCATAACGATAAAAAATCCATAATATAACTAACAGGACAAACGTATTGGAGGTTAAAAGATGAAACACTGGCAGGCACTCGGAATTAAATTTGCAGTCATCGCAACGGCTGTTTATTCGATTTATCCACTGTTTGATGAAGCAGGGTTCTGGCATTTACTATTGCTTTCCATCCTTTTAACAGGAGCCAGTTACGCCATTGGCGATTTGTTTTTATTGAAAAGATATGGTAACCTTGTGGCATCTATTGCTGATTTTGGACTGTTTTTTCTTGTGCTGTGGCTGACAGGTTTAATGATCAGCCCTGACCCGTTTGATGTATTAACTGCATCCTTTTTTACAGCACTTTTTATCACTTTTGCAGAACCGTTTATCCATTTATTTATTCAGCGGCGCGTTTTAGAAACGGTAAACGAGGAGTATAATGATCGGACATCATATACCGGACCTCATCCCGACACCGAATTTTCAAGTGACATCTTCCCGGAAGATGTGAAGAAAAAACGGTTCCAAGAGAAGCAGACAGAAGAAGAGTAAACATCGTTCATCCCTTCAGACCTTGTCTGAAGGGATTTTGTTTACCGCCCTTTCCGCTGTAGAGAAACCTCGGTTATGAGCAACGAAACATTCCACTTTTCCCTTCATTTTTCCATCCTTTTTTCTAAAACTAACAAAATGGAACGATTGAAAATGTAAATGACTGCAAGAGACCAGGCTAATCCAGCATGATGATATATGTACAGGAGAAACACAGCTGTTCCGAATAAAACGATTTCCAGCAATAACTGAAGAATATAGGGGGTATTAATCGGAGCCTTCGGAGAAATCACCAATCCCCAGACAGCCGCTATGACCAGAGGAAGACATATTCCCAGGACCCACTGCCAGACAGTCGAATCCCCGTACATAAATCCCGCATAACCATAAACAACCAGAAGTGCGATTTCCAGCATGAAACGAATCCCCAGGTTTAGGTTATAAACAATCAATGTGTTTTCACCTCATATGAACGATTATAGCTAATCATATTACGGAATTCATCAAATCATCAAGCCATATCCTTGAAAACCTTGCCCTTTTTTATATCGTTTAGTATGATTATATCGTATAATACGATATAAAAGGAGCATGTACGATGAACGAAATCACAGATCAATTGAATCGCCACTGGACAAATATTTATTATCACCTTCACTACACACACCAGGAAAAAATCACCCATCAGGCTATTCGCATTATGCAGCATATTGAAAAAAATCAGCATGCAACTGTCGGATTTATCGCAAAAAAATTATCCGTCTCACACAATACTGCTTCTGAACATATTAAACGTCTCATTCAAAAAGGGTACATAGAAAAAATCCGCAAACAGATGGATGAACGAAAGGTATTTCTTTCTTTGACCCAAGAAGGAAAAGATGTGCTCCACTATAACACTGCTCTGGATCAGGATAAGCTGGCAGCCATTTTAGATCGCTTGTCCGAATCAAAACAAAAACGGATTCTCGAAGCCTTTGCAACCCTTGCAGAGGAGGCAAAAAAATGTTCTTCGTTTTAAAAATAACCGTTTCTGCGTTAATTATTGGTATCGTGACGGAAATGGCCCGCAAATTTCCTGTTTATGGAGGAATCATGGCTCCCTCCCTCTTGTCAGCCTGCTCAGTTTATTCTGGCTTTATGTACAACCGACACAACTAAGCAAATTTGCCATGGGGGTTTTATGGGGATTTCCTGCAACAGCTATTCTATTGCTGATCGTTGCTTTTTCCCTTAAATATTCCCAGTCTTTTTACATATCCATCCTGCTCGGAATCGGCGGCTGGTATGTATGGTTGGCCATCCAGAAATGGATGATTACTCAAATGCAGCATCATTCATAATTTTTTATGGAAAGTTACGGTTTCTCTAACGTTATCGCATATAATAGAATTAACCTTGAAACTGAATTCAGAAAGGTTGAGTCTCTATGAAAAAAGTACTGGTGTTAGAAGGCAGCTCCCGGCCCAACGGGAATACGGAAGCACTTACAAACGTATTAATGAACGGAATTGAACGAACGACGATTTTCTTGCGGGAAAAAAATATTCTTCCTATCGTCGACAAACGGCATGATGAAGATGGGTTTTCCATTGTCAATGATGATCATGATGCTCTGATGAAGGCAGTCTTTTCCCATGATATTCTCGTTTTCTCTACACCGATTTACTGGTACAGCATGTCAGGCATCATGAAAAACTTTGTGGATCGCTGGTCACAAACTGCCCGGGATGAACGTTTTCAGATGAAAGAAGAGATGAAAAGAAAAGAAGCATATGTTGTGATTTGCGGGGGTGACCAGCCCCGGATCAAAGGACTGCCGCTGATTCAACAGTTCCAGCATACGTTTCATTTTGTCGGGATATCTTTTCAGGATTATATCATTGGCCATGCCGGAAAACCCGGAGAAATATGGAATGATACCTATGCTTTAAGTGCCGCACAGGCATTAAATGATGTGATTAAAGAAAAGATCCATACTCAACCGTAAACACCTAGTGAGTGGTAACTGGCAGGGGAGGCAGAGACGCAGAGCTTTTTGCCTGATATACTGATCCACCAGGATGGCCTTTTTAAGTAGTATCCTGTTTTCCAGGAAAAATTTCAAAATCGTTTCCGGACGATTTTTTGATATTGTACATGGATTGGTCTGCATAGCGAAGCAGTTCATCACAGGTTTCTCCATGCGAAGGACAGATGCTTACCCCAATGCTCATGTTTACTGGGATATGAATGTTTCCGGAAACAAAGGGATTCTTATTGATCGTCTGATAGAGTTCAGACATATACTCCTTTATGGCATCCATTGAAGATACGTTTTCCAGAAACAAGACAAATTCATCGCCTCCAAGTCTTGCAGCGACTCCCTGGTCAAGCATGGATTCCTTTAACAAATACGCTACATGTTTAAGAAATTGATCGCCTACCGTATGGCCATACTGGTCATTGACATGTTTAAAATGATCCAGATCGATTAAAACCAGGGCCAGGAGGGATTGCTCGTGGTTTTCTTTCCATTCTTTTACCCTTTCCTCAAAACGTTTATAGAAATACCTTCTATTCGATAAGCCCGTCAAATAGTCATGGTAAGCAAGAAAAGAAATTCGCCTGGATTTTTCCATATCTCCGGTTACATCCCTTAAAATTAGTATATAATGGGGATGTTCATCCACCAGAAGATAATCCCCTTCGATGACGACATCTTTCTTTTCATCGTTGATCATAAACCTGGTCTCCAGGCCTTTTATTTTTAGTTGATCATTCAATCCTGACTCAAAGGCCTGTTCCCATTTTTTCATGACGCCAGGATGGATAAACTCACTGATGTTTGTATCATGGTTTTCTTCCAGATATAACATCTTTTTGGCCCCGGGGTTCGAATCAATAATGAGCCCCGTTCGATTCACGAGGAGAATCGCGAGAGGATTCAAGTTAAAAAGGGTTTCATATCTGGATTTGAAAGTGGTTAAAAAGTTATGGCGGTTCATCGCAAGCCTCAGAGCAAAACCCCATATAATTCCTGCATATATAAATGGATGAGGCGGAAGACCTGAGCCAAATGGAATATAGCCAAACACACTAGTCCAAACCAACATCAATCCCATTGTCAAAAGCAATGTTTTATAAAGTCTTTTCCTCTCCCTGTTCAATTCTTTTTGTAAGTAAAAGGCCAATATCATCATGTAAACCATAATGATGATATTTCCAAATGTCACGGTTGTATAATAAGCTGTATTATACTCAGGTACTTTCCAGATCCCCATTTGAACAAATTCTCGACTTGTGAACATCGTAGTTTCAGTCGCAGCATTTAACAGAATGAAGACGAGCGGGAGATAAAAAATGTATGGATAAAGATGGCGGGGCATTTTTTTGTGAAGATCTGTGATGGCTGCAATGAAATGAAAACCCAGGGCCGGAATGATCACACCAACGTTTCCAAACCACCCATTTACCAGAACCGGACTGTATTCCAGAGGCAGCAAATGCCGCAAATATTCTTCAACCAGTAAAAGAAAGTAACTGAATATCATTAAGCTGACCAGGCGGTGTTCGGTCTTGCGCGGATTGCGGGAGATAATATCCAGAGCCATATAAAATAGATAAAAGGCGGGAATCATGTAAGCAAGAAAAGGGATGATCACTTGTTGAACATGCAACATTATCCCTACTTTCTATTATAAAATCATTCTGTACTTTAAGATTATCATGATTTGACAGACGATTCTACAAAAATAGACATATTTTTAAAAATACTTTGCCAATTTAGTAGGTCTAAAAGATTATTCCCTGAGGAAGAGATGATGGTTTTTTAAGTCTAATGGACTACACACAGGAAGGAAATAGTTTTTTGATAGCTAAAACGATGTTCGGATGTATGTCATAGCAGCTGTGATTGCCTGACAAGCTGATAACAGGAAAAAGCCTGGTGAAATCCAGGCTGTGTGCATGACTCTATAGAGTGCATGGTATAAAACGTAAAAAGGGGCTGGGACAAAGCCGCATCAGACAATGAAAAATCCGAACTATATTCCATCATCGTGATGAGTTCGGATTTTTTCTTTCGTCAAAATGCTTCGCTTGCCGCGGCACGGCCTGAGGCTTCCTAAGGCAGCTCATCTTTTCTGTCTTTAGGAATTTTCGACTTTTGCTATTCTCGCTAGGCACAGGACGTGCTCGTGTCAGACGTTGGCCACAGGACGTAGCCGGTTTTAGTCGATCTGGAGCCCACGCATGTTGACTACATAAATGTTTTGTTCGTCTTTTCTACCGTTCTTTCATTTTTGTCCCATCCTCAAGAACTTAATGGGTATTTTGGTTTTGATAATGATCAAAGGTATCCATTGCGAGTGTAGCACCCTGCGAAAATGCTGCTCCCCCGCCAAGTGCGGCGCTGATAGCCAGTGTTTCCATAATCTCCTGTTCTGTGGCTCCATGTTCCACTGCGCCTTTGGTATGGTAAATAATACAATATTCGTCCTGGGCATAAATGCTGATGGCCAGAGCCATTAATTGTTTTTCCTTCTCTTTTATGGCTCCCGGTTTAAAGCAGGCATCCGTAAAATCGAAATAACCCTGTGTCATTTCTGGAAGCCGTTCTCTTAAACGTGCACTTCCCTGTTTGTAATCCATAATGGACTGATCAAAATAATTGACCGCACCGTTTTGGTTGTCATATAGCGTATCCCGTGTATCCATAAACTCCACCTCATCCATCAATTTAGTCATTCTTAAGTTTTATCATAGGGATGATGACATACATGGAATTATGTGGAATTTAACAACCTGCATAAATCATTGATCTTAGCAAGAAACTATATGCAAAAAGGAGCTGTTTGAAATGAACACTCAGCGCGCTAAAGAAATAGCAGAATCTCCGCGCATGATTCATGTTACCTATAATGGAATGCCCATATTTATCCAGCATGTGGATGAAGAACAGGATATGGCAAGAATTTATCCGTTAGATAACCCGGAACATGAACAGGAGGTACCTGTCCGTCAATTAAAAGAGGAAAACAAGGAGCATTTTTAAGAACAGCATCAGGCGCCCGCTTAGTCCCGAGGACTGCTGGTGGTAGCGCGAGGAAAATGCCCGTCTTCCGGGGACCGAGACAGTTCAAGGGGCTGGGTGCCGAAGCTGGACATCCCCCGTTTTAACCAGTTTCCGAATTTTTTTATCCTTTGAACTGGTTGTCCAACTCAGCCGTTACTGTATGTATTCCGCTATTTCAGCCCCGTATCATTATTTGTCTTATCAATCAGACCCTGATCAGCAAAAAATAGAAAACCCCTGCTGGGAAACTCTGTCCGTATTGGTGAGTAATACAAACACAATGATCGCCGTTAATATTCCAAGCAAATAAAAAAGCAAAGCCAGAAGGAATAAATCACCTTTTGACCAGCTTTTGTTCTGATTGCTCACATGCATTCGCCACCTCCTTTTTTACACAATGTATTCAGGGAGGCGGCGAAATATGCGGAGGTTATCGAGCCATAGTCAGTCCTTTCTTACCCTGTCAGCGGTCTGAGAATCGGAACAGGCAAAACATTTCAGCTGCCCATTTTCACTGACACCGTCCAGAAATCCATTTCGGCAATAAATATCCTTCCCACAGTTTTCACACGTTCCTACATATTCTTCCAGGCCTTGACCCTCCTTCAAGATAAGGGGTTATAGTTTTATATGTATGATTTGTTTGTTTGGAATTGGAATCTATTCATCTTTTTTCTCTTTAAAAAGTTGAATGTCCCGCCATTTGCCAAACCGGTAGTAGCCCATAGCGACGAAACTGCTGAGGATAAAACTGATTCCGATACCATACGCAATCCCTTCCTCCCCCATCCAGGAAGAAACGAGATCACTCAGCGGATATCTGAGCACCCAGAAGGAGATAAGGTTAAGCACAAGTACCTGATACATGGCGCCGGATGCCCGTACCACTCCATTTAAAATAAAGTTAATCCCTAAAAACGGATAGAATAAACCGACCGTTTTCAGGTAGGTGGAGCCGAATTGGACTGCTGCTTCCTCCTGAATAAACAGGCGGACGCCATACTCGCCGAACAGAACGAGCAAAATCGCGATCAAAAACATGACAGACAAGTTATACAACAGGCCATATTTCGCAATGCGCCCTACCCGCTCCCATTTTCCTTTACCTATATTTTGTCCAGCCATGCTGGTTACCGCAATCCCGAGGGCATGGGCTGGCAACATGAGAAGACTGTCAAGACGCTGGGCTGCACTAAATCCCGCCACCACATCTTCCCCAAAGGAAGTGACTACACTCATGATCGCGGCAGATCCTGCAGAAATAACAGACATCTGAAGGCCCGACGGAATTCCCAGTTTCAGAATCACGAACACTTCCTCTTTTGCAGGTATAACTGGCACTGAAAAAGGTACAAGTTTTCGTTTTAATACGTAAACGACCCCAAACAGAAAAGAAAGCCCCTGGGAAAGAATGGTGGACACGGCTGCACCCTGTACGCCCAGGCCAAATACCGAAATAAAAAGAGGATCCAGAACGGTATTCAGCAATACAGCAATGGCAACAAATCGAAGAGGTGTCTGGCTGTCCCCGAGGGCACGGAGTACCGCCCCGATAAAGTTATACCCGGTTAAAAAGAAAACCCCGACAGCATTGATCTGCAGGTAAGTTCTGGCCTCATCCATCAAGGTTTCTGGTGTCCCCAACAGGACGAGAATCGGTTCAGCAAAGAAAAAGGCGACAGAACCAAGAACCGCGGACATTAGAAATAACATGATAACAAAGGCATTTACGTAACGCTTTAACCCCTCTCCATCACCTTTTCCTTTTTGCTGGGACAAAATGGTAAGGGTGGCGTTGTTGATTCCTATGATAAATGAAAGCATCGTAAAAATAACGGTACCAGAAACAGCGACAGAACCAAGGGCGTTGGCTCCGATTAAATTGCCGACCCACAAACTGTCAATAAACTGATAAGATACCTGAAGCAAATTGGCAAAAATAATCGGTCCTGAGAAAAGGAATAGTTGTTTGAGAATATTCCCCTCTGTAAAATCATGTTTTTTTGATTTCATGTTATATCTCCCTGCTTCCAAACATGTTCTCCAATATCTTACCATATGACCCCCCGCTTTAAGATTCACATGCTTAAAACAAACCATAATAGCATAATATAAAATAAGCTTGATTAGCCGTGATCACGGAAGCCTGCCCGCATTATGGATTGAATCAGGCAATCGCCAAAACCCCCTTCATGAAGGCCATTTGTTGACCCACTACGTTGTATGTTGTCCGTCAAAAATGAGATGACGGACATATCTATCTCCTATTGATGAAATGGTTTCCTTCATAAACGTGATGACGGACTTTTCTGTCACTTGTTAGAGAAATGATGTCCTTCATCAACTCAGTGACGGATATTTCTTTTATTTTTTAGTGATTGTTGTCCACCATGATCAAACCTGGCATTGACCAATCGGACAGGATGAAGCCAGCGGTGAAGTGAAGTTGCGACTTTGCGTATAATGCATCGCATGGGTTCTGACGTTAACATATTGGCACTGTTGGATCGGCCAGTAAGCCATCTGTCCCAATTCAAAACAGAGATGTGGAACCTAATCCGTCCTGGTAAGGAGTGATACGTATGCTGGATCATCTCACCCTTGAGCAGAAAATCGGACAATTACTCATGTGCGGATTTTTTGGAACAGAACCATCCCATGAAGTTGTTGACTTGATTAAAAACTTTTTTATTGGAGGAATCTGTTATTTTGGCCGCAATCTTGAAAACCCTGAACAAATACACGAGTTGTCCGTAATGCTACAGGATCACGTTCCCCACGGGATTCCCTTGTTGATCTCCATTGATCAGGAAGGGGGAATGGTCCACCGCATTCATAAAGGGGTCACCCTCAGTCCCGGCAATATGGCTGTCGGTGCCACAGGAAATCCGACGTATGCCTATGAACTTGCCCGAATTGTAAGTGAAGAATTAAGAATCATGGGGATTAACATGAACTTTGCTCCCTGCATCGACGTTAATAATAACCCTCATAATCCGGTGATCGGTGTTCGTTCGTATGGAGAGGACCCCAAAATGGTTGCGGAATTTGGCAGGCAGGCAATCCGGGGTTACCAGGATGGGGGGGTTGCTGCTTCCGCCAAACATTTCCCGGGGCACGGGGATACGGAAATGGATTCGCACCTGGGCATGCCGGTTGTGCACCATCCCATTTCCCGACTCGAAAGGGTGGAACTTTTCCCTTTTCGCAAGGCGATTGAAGAAAATGTAGACAGCTTGATGGTGTCCCACGTCTGTTTTCCTGCCATCGAAGACGGGGTGCCTGCAACCCTGTCCAAAAACATGATCAATGGGGTGTTAAGAAATCAGTACAAGTATGAGGGAGTTGTGATTACAGATTGCATGGAAATGAGAGCCATCGAACATCATTACAATGTAGAAGAAGCCGTAATCAAAGCGATACAGGCGGGGGCAGACATCCTATTATTCAGCCACTCTTATGAAAAACAAAAACGGGCTCTGCAGGCTCTCAAACAGGCTGTTCAAAACGGTGAAATCTCGGAGAAACGAATTGATATATCCGTAGAACGCATTCTGTCCCTGAAGCGAAGGCGGATCAAATGTATTCACCCAGATTTTGAGAAGAAGGAATTAGCCAAAAAACCAGGCCTGAATCTTGCCCAACGAATAAGGGATGAAAGCATCACCATTGTCAAAGATGACGACCATCTTATTCCTGTCGACCCCGGCAAAAAAACTACCATTATCTGGCCAGAAATAGTGGTCACTTCAGACATTGATGAGGGATATGATCAAAAGGAAACGCTGGGCGATTTTCTGAAACATCATGTGTCTGAATTAACCGAAATAAAAATCAAGGACACACCCCGCCGGGTCATTTTGGAGTCTGTTTTAAATGCAGAACAGGTAATGATCTGCACCTATAACGCCGCAAAAGACCCTGCGCAAAAAGACCTTGTGGAAGAGATGATGAAAAAAACCGATGGAAAGGCCATGATTTGTGCGTTGAGGAATCCTTATGACATGACACTTTTTCCGCAAATACGCACGTATGTAACCACATATGAAGCCACGTCTGGGTCTATTCAATCTTTAGCCAGGGTACTGACAGGAGAAATTCAGGCTGGGGGCCATCTTCCCGTAAGTTTGCACACGAAAAGCTGAGTGTGATTGAACAACATACAGAATGGAAATTATCGTAAAGACACCTGTTTATGATATAATATGAAGCTAACAGGAGGTGTCCCGATGAAAGCCTGGATTCAATCCCTATCAGCCATAGTTACCGTTTTCATTCTTACATCTTGTTCCGGTGGTCAACTGGTTGAAGTGGAACTTGTATCAGCGAAAGCTGACATTGTCTCCGATAAGAGCAAGGTTGGTGAACTGGTGATTAAAACAGAGGATGAAAGGTATTCCATAACTCCTACATCCCTCTATTATGAATTTACCTTTAAACATACCGGAAATCACACCATCGATCTGGACGATCAATTTTCCATAGAAGTTAAACCCTTTGAGTCATTATCCGGCGAATCATTTGAACTTCTGGATAAAAATATTTTTGAACATGATCATGGGTATAGTCTGGTTCCAATGCCGTTTAAACCTGGTGAAGAAAAGAATGCATCCGTATACTATCATTTAGGAAAATATGTAGGTGATTCCGCTGTCCCTGTATTCCCAGATGATCAGCAATTAGAAGATTTAAAAGAACATGCTCTGGATGCTGAGCTTGTCATTCTTTATAAAGATGAAGAAATAGCCCGATTTGATTTATCCGATTATAAGTAGTTTATTTATGGTTCAATTTAACCTTTCCTTCAAGAAGATCATAGTCAATCCCGAAATATTTTTTCAGCAGTCTCCGCCACTCCTTTTCGGATGTGACCGGGGATTTTTCTTTTACTTTGTTTCTGGTTATCGTCAATGATTCCTCGGAAAGGGATATCCTCCCATCCGCTGTTGCGATGCTGCAAAGTCTCTCTTGACCAAAAAGGGTGTCCTTGCTTGTTTCATAGTAACGACACATTGGCTGAAAAGCAGCCAGCTCCTCCGGTTGGGTTGAAAATTGAAACAACTTTTCCCACTGATCATTCGCAGACTTCTGTAAGATATAGGAGGTATCACCTGTTTGTTCCAGCCGATATGTGGCCAGATGATCCTCATAGACCATTCCATGCCTGATCTCGATAGGCTCCATAAAACCTCCGCCAACACCTACATCTGCGAGATAAGTTTTCCCTTCCACATTTACATTTAAGGCTAAATGGGAATAGGGAGGATTCCAGTCATGTTTATCTTCATTCCAGAATGCTGCGGAGACATAATGCACCTGATAGCCTAATTCCCGATAAACGGCCCCCAGCAGACTGTTCAGTTCAAAACATAACCCGCCCCGTTTGTGAACCGCTACTTTTTCCTGGACTTTAACAGGATCCATGGACAGCGGGTGCTTCAAATGGATATCCAGATTTTCAAAAGGCACGGTTAACAGGTGCCGGCGCTGAATATCCCGAAACAAAGCTTTTCGGTCTGAAACACGTTCCGGATTTATGCCAATATGATGCAAATAAGGTTGAATGTCCAATCTTCCCACCCCTTTCATCGTTTAAAGTCCACGTTTAAAACGGTTCATCTTCGGTTATATCAATCTCCATCCCCGTACAGCACCCCTCTGGATCATAGGCAATTCGGGCAAATACTTCATCCCCCTGTTTGCCTCTAAGCAGCGTAATTGTTAACGTGCTGGAGGTGGCCCCGCCTATATCGGTGTATGTGTAGGCAGCCTTTGCTTTTGTATATCCCTTTGCATAAATATATTCATATCCTTCGCTGCTATATTGATGGACTCGATCATTTGAATCTTGAATGGCCTGGTTCAGCCATTCCTGGATTTGATCGGAATAAGTCTGATCTGGATCTAAATATTCCAGACGGATGATCTTCTCCTGGCCCCTGTTTTCGGCTGCTTGCGTATCTTGCTGACAGCCTGCAGCAACCAGAAATCCTGCCACCGCAACCATGATCAAGATCATTCTCTGAATCAGCATCGAAAACACCTCTTTCGTTCCTACTAGATTAACAGATATTCTGTATCAATGAAAGATGAAAAAAATATTTTTGTTTTCGAAATAAATCCATTGCATTTTTTTCGTTTTCGTAATACGATTTCTCCGTAATCGTTAAAAACATCTTAAGGAGATACAGACGATGCCCAAACATATATGGCTGTTGATCATCGGCACTGCTATTCAAGTGACTGGAGCTTCATTTATCTGGCCGTTAAACACGATTTATATGCATAATGAATTAGGGAAATCCCTTGCATTTGCAGGGATGATTTTAATGCTGAATCAGGGAGCCGCAATTGCCGACAATTTAATCGGTGGTACATTGTTTGACCGGCTTGGCGGATATAAAACCATCGTTTCAGGAACAACTATTGCTCTCGTAGCAGCCATTGGACTGACGGTTTACCATACCATACTCCCATACGCCGTGTTTTTGATTATGATCGGTTTTGGCGCAGGGATCTTACACCCTGCAATGTTCGCCATGGCCAGCTCTATCTGGCCGGAAGGGGGAAGACGTGCTTTCAACGCCATTTATGTAGCCCAGAATTTAGGAGTAGCCATTGGAGCTTCCCTGGGCGGGCTCGTTGCAGCCTATTCCTTTTCCTATATTTTTATGGCGAATGCGGCTATTTACGTCATTTTCTTTTTATTTGTTTTGCTGACCTATAAACCAATGGAAAAGAAATATGATGCCAATGCCTATACGAGTGTCCTGGGTCAGGGAATTAAAATTGTCAACAAATCCGCATTTACCGGCTTGATGATTTTGAGTTTCGGGTTTTTCATCTGCTGGGTCGCCTATGTTCAATGGCAGTCAACCATTGCTTCCTATACACAGGATCTGGGCATTCCGGTAGACCAGTACAGTCTGCTCTGGACGATAAATGGATTTTTAATCGTCCTGGCACAGCCGCTTGTTAGACTGCTGGCCCATTATGTCCCTTCTCCCAAAAAACATATTGTGATCGGGAATGTGATTTTCCTGATTTCTTTTATATATTTGCTTTTTGCTGAATCCTTTGCCCATTTTGCTGCGGCAATGGTGATTATCACCCTGGGAGAAATGCTGGTCTGGCCGGCGGTACCTACTCTGGCCAATGAACTGGCACCGAAAGGGCAAACAGGGTTTTATCAGGGCATCACCAACAGCGTGGCAACTGCAGGGCGGATGATGGGTCCCGTTCTTGGAGGGCTCGTGGTTGACCTTTATAGTATAGATGTGTTGTTCTATGGATTAATCATCATGCTGGTTATTCCCTTTTTCACAACCCATCTATATGATAAAAACGTACAAACAAACGAAAACACAGCAGCGTAAAACCGGTGGTCCTGATTGCTCACAATTGAACGCTGATTGTCCAGCGTTAAGCTTTGACCTCACAAAAACGAGTGCTGTGCGCCCAAAGATGAGTCCCGATCTCCCAGAGTTAAGCACTGTTCGCCAAAAGAAATATAAGGATCTTCCTGGAAATAGGAAAAACCCGGCTTTACTCCGGGTTTTTTCCATTTCCCATCATGAATCGTCTACCACAAAAATGACCGTTTCATCCATGACGATTAATTCTCCATCTCCAGAAGTTCCTTGATCTCCTCTTCACTTAAGCTGGATAGCATCGTTTCGCCTGGCTGGATGACGTTTTCAATTAATGCTTTCTTTTTCTGCTGGAGTTTGTGAATTTTTTCTTCGATGGTACCCCTGGTAATCATCCGGAATACCTGAACCACGTTTTTCTGACCCATCCGATGGGCTCGGCCTGCCGCCTGATCTTCAACCGCCGGATTCCACCATAAATCATATAAAATAACCGTATCAGCACCAGTCAAGTTCAGTCCGGTCCCCCCGGCTTTCAAGGAAATGAGAAAAATATCCTTTTCTCCCCGGTTAAACCGTTCAGTCATGTAAACCCGATCCTTTGATGGTGTCTGTCCGTCGAGATAAAACACATCTTTCCCCCGGGCTTCCAGCTGCTTTCGAATCTTCTTCAGCATAGATGAAAACTGGGAAAAGATTAATATCCGCTGCCTGTTTTCAAGGGAGTGCTGAACGAGCTCCAGCAGTTCAGTTAATTTTCCTGAGCCGCCTTCATAATTTTCTAAGAACAGGGAAGGATGACAGCAGAGCTGGCGCAGCCTCGTTAGTCCGGCCAGGATTTTCATTCGGCCTTTCTGCAGCCCTTCTTCTTCCAGCACCTGTTTCGTTTCCCCCTGAATTCTTTCGAGATAACCAAGGTAGAGCTTCTTCTGGTCATCCGTCAGTTCACAGGTGTGAACGTGCTCAATTTTTTCCGGAAGTTCGTGAAGCACATCTTGTTTAACCCTTCGTAAAATAAACGGTCTGCAGATCCGTGAAACCTTTTCCTGTGGCCATTGTTTAAAGAACCGCTTAGCAGGAAATAATCCCGGAAGTACGGCATCAAAAATCGACCAGAGTTCGTCAAGGGAATTTTCGATTGGTGTGCCGCTCAGAGCAAAACGTTTGCCGGCTGAAACCGATTTAACAGCCCTTGCTGTTTTGGTGGCATCATTTTTGATCGCCTGGGCCTCATCTAAAATCATGACGGAAAAGGTTTGACCGTGATAGTATTCAAGATCCTGACGGAGAAGTTGATAAGACGTGACCAGGACATCAAAGCCAGAAGTGTCCTTCAAGAGGTTCTCCCGCTCCTGTTTTGTGCCGCTGATCACCCGAACATTCATCCCTGGTGCAAACGTTTCAAATTCATTTTTCCAGTTGTAAACAAGAGAGGAAGGGCACACTACCAGTGCCTGGAAACGATGCTCCTTTTCCTCCTTCTCTGAGAGCAAGTAGGCAATACTCTGTAAGGTCTTCCCGAGCCCCATATCATCGGCGAGGATGCCTCCCAGACCATGGCGGCTCAATCCTTTTAACCATTGAAAACCGACGTACTGATAGTCTCTTAATTTCGCCTGTAATCCAGACGGAAGGGGGTAGTCACTTTCGTCCGGATGCTTAATCGCATGAATGAGTTCCCGAAATTCCTTTTTGAACTTCGTCTTCGGGCCAGCTGCCATCGCCTCTTCAACCTGGATCCCCCGATATACAGGCAATTTTACCGTACCATTTTTCACATCATGTTCTGACAAATCCAGTTCGCTGAACAGACGGGAGATGGGCACGAAACCGTCCTTTTCCAGAGGGAGAAAAGATCCGTCCGATAGTCTGTGATAGGTCTTTCTTTCAACCACGGACTGAATCACATCCCGGATCTCCTCTTCACTGATTCCGTCCATATCAAAGTTCACTTCAAGGAAATCTTCTCCATCATCAACATCCACTTCGATCCTCGGCTGATGCCGTTCATCCCGGATTAGCTTCATGGCCTGATCTGACAGAAAAATCTCAGCTTGCTCCTTCAAATCAGGCAGCATATCAAACAAAAAAATAAAAATATCCTCTTCCGCTTCCAGATACAGCTCTTTTTCATTGATTTGGAACTCAGCCTGCTCCAGAAAGTGGATGACTTCATTTTCCTTTTCCACTTCCCTCATTAAGATTCCGTCTGCTGCCTGTCCATGATTTGAATCATGATGATAAGGATGTATGACGATATCGCCGTAATGAAATTCCAGATCCGCCTTCAGCCGGCCATCAACATAGTCCAGGTATAGACGTGGATGCAGGGGGTGGTCAATGATTTCCTCAGAAACGGCTTCAGCCATTTTCAGATCCCCTACCTTTTTCAATTCAGGCAGAACGTGGGAGACAAAGGGTTCAATCTGTCCCCGGTCTACTGTAATTTTTCCATCCTCATTCCGATCCATAATCCGGAATAATTCGCTGACGATGACACTCTGGCTATGTGTCAATTTAAACAGCCTGTTCCGGCTGCGAAGATATTTGTACATGCTCAGATATTCCGCTTCCTTCAGCCGATTACACTCCAGAACATACGTGTCTGGACGTTCCCGGTTTAAATGAAAAGAAAAAGGGGGTTCTCCTTCAACGATTTCCAGCTGCCCGAGCCGATAACGGCGCTCTTCCACCACACAATTCCGGTCCTGGAGGAGATCAAGCAATTGATCAGCAAAAAATGGCGGAACCGTAATCCCCCTGTCACTGGATGAACGGTGATAGGCCAGATGGTGGGATTGATAAAACCGATCACTTTTCGTAATGTCATACAAAACCTGCAGAACTTCTAAATCTTCTCTAGAAAATTCATGTTCTGCAGGACTATAGGTGAAATTTTTGGTAAACTCCATTTCTTCCTGACGGTTGATCCGTTCGATAAACATCTTTAAGTCTTTGACCACATACAGTCGCCCTGTTCCTACTTTCATCTCCACAGTCAAATAGGGACCTGTCCATTTAATGATATATTCGGTCTTTAACTGTTCCCGCTTCATGTTGCTGCTCTGATTCGGCATGGATTGCAAAACTGAAAACAGTTGAATCATCTGGTTAGCCGTTTCGTTTTCTCTATACTGCGGAGTACGCGGGTGTAAAATTTCATCGTATACAGACCATTGATTGGTCAGCTTCTCGTTCCGTTTCATTTGATCGGCCACTTCCAGTAAAAACGCAACTAAATGTTTGCACTCTCCATAAGTTTCAAAGGCAGGGCAATCACAGTAAAGATCCAGCGAATGATGATCAAACCTGGCTTCTACATGGTACATCGATGAGCCATAAACTTCCCCGTGCCAGTGATTCTCACCTTCCTGATAAATCTCTACTACTCGAGCCTGTTGATAATACTGCCGTCCCCTGTTATAAATGGTCCTCGTGAACATAGCCTGGATATCCTCGCGATTTATGGTCATCAAGCTTTCATTCCTTCTACTTTTTTACATAAATCTATTTTACATAAGAACGTGTCCAGTGTCTAAAACTCACATTCAAAGATGAACATCCATTTTTGATTAAAAAATGAGGTAAAGAGGATGATGATGGATTTTCATCTGCCACCCGGGCATTCAACTTTCTTCTTTGGGTAGTTCAGCCTCTGCTTGGGCCATTAGGGCCTATCCCCGGGCCGTGGCACCCCTTGCCTGGGACATCAGCACCGATCCCCGGGTGATGCCCGCAACATCGAATCTCCGCTTTTCAATGAAACTCCTCCATTCATAATAGAGCAAAAACATTTTTTTCCGCTGACTGAATAAAAAGCTATTTTTGAAAGAAATTATGGATAAAATCACTATTTAAACAGTAAGGAGTAAGAAAGTTGATGGAAACATTGAAGGAAATCGCGATGATCCTTGGGAGAATTATCACCATTTTGCCTCTGTTGCTCATCATCACCCTTTTCATGGGAAGACGGGCTATCGGTGAACTTCCTGTTTTTGACTTTTTAATTATTATCACCCTTGGAGCTGTAGTAGGTGCAGATATTGCAGATCCAAATATTAATCATTTATATACAGCCATATCGATTATAGTCATTGGGATCCTGCAGCGTCTTGTCGCTCAGTGGAAAATTGCTAATCGCAAATTCGGCAAGCTGATTACCTATGAGCCTGTAGTCGTGGTGCAAAATGGCAAACTGATTTACAAAAACCTGAAGAAAATACGCTATTCTGTAGATGATATCCTCCAGATGCTCAGGGAAAAAGATGTTTTTAACCTGGATGAAGTGGAAGTCGCCATCCTTGAAGAAAATGGCTCCATCAGTGTTTATAAGAAACCTCGCTACCAGAACGCCACAAAAGAAGATACCGGATCCATCCCGGCCAGCCCGAATATTGCTTATCCCGTCATGATTGAAGGTAAAATACATACCCCGGTGCTGGAAACATTTAATGTGACTGCCAAATGGCTTGAATCAGTGCCCTTGCCTGATCCATCTTTTTGGCGTCAACCCCTTGCATTCTTACTCATCCTGTTTTACAATGTTAAAAATATTAAATTTTCTAAATATTCAATAAAAAATATGTCTAAATTTTTCTTATTATGGGTATACTATATTCTACGAAAAGGGGTGTGATGCGATGTCTGACCAGAGTATTCAGGATGTCACTCAGCGGGTCTATGGAACGTTTGAAGATGGTGTGACGATGATCCTATTTGTAGGAAAAGAAAAGATAGGTCGGTTAATTTTAACGGACCACGGCAAAGAAATCGATCTTAAAGAAGGTTACGTATACAGAGAAAACCGCTTTTTCCGCTGCGAAGATGATTCGAGTCCTGTTTCACAATATGTGGCTGACTGTGATCTTGGCTGGTGTTAATGAAACTCCACAACTCGAGAATTGTATGACCAGGACAAAGGAGCAGGCAGCTTATTTTGATTTCCTCCTGCAAGGGATGGACTGGACTGTTACCGCCGGCATATAGCATTTTTCCAGAAAACCCTTTAAGTGGCCGCTTAAAGGGATTTTTTCAGTTCATCTCAGCCCTCTTTTTTAGATGTCACTCTCACATAGTAGCCGTCCGGATCCACTAGCCGAAAATCCGTCATTCCCCACGGTTGTTTTTTGATGTTTTCATAGATCGGATATTTCTCATTCTGGATATGCTGATACACCTGATGAATATTCGGAACAACAATAACCAGTTCCACCCCTGTTCCTTTCGGCTGCTTCCATTTTTCAGAACTAAAGTAATGGGTTTCTGGCAAAATGGACTGATCACTAAGCAGAAGAGAAAAGTCTTCAGCATCAAACCTTACTGATGTGTCCGATTTGGCTCCCTGAGGAAGTCGTAAAATGTTTTGGTAAAAATGCACCGATTTCTCCAGGTCATTGACAAAGAGCTCCAGTCTAAATTTCAAATCTCCCATTCGTATCCTCCTCGATTTTTTATCATACAGTCTATACTACTCAAACAAAAATTACCTCAAACTTTCGTATGAATTTTTGATTTGATTCCCCCATTTTTCAATTTTTTGTTATAGTAAAATTGCCATTCGACAATTTTTCGACAAAATTTGAGCAAATCGTTATAAAGGGGTATAGTTGATATAGGTCAAATTAGTTGCAAATTCGACTCTCATCATATAATTTTTAAAAATATAACCTAACATGTTAAAAGAGGTTTTATAAATATGAGGTATACCATTTTGGATCAAGTATCAGACGGTCAGACATTAGGAAAAAATATTTATACCGGGGAAGGGAGAGTGCTTCTGAAAAAAGGGGCTTCTCTTACCAGCCGGATTATTAATAAGCTGAAAGATCTGGGAATCAGCGCGATTTACATTGAGGATGAGCGATTTTCAGATGTCAATGTAGAAGACGTAGTATCCGATGAAACCAAGCGCAATACCCTTTCTGTCCTGAATGAATCGATTCAGTGCGTCCAGACAAATAAAGATTTTGACATAAGTTCCGTCAATACCACTGCGAACAAAATCATAGAAGAGTTGCTGGCGAATAAGCATGCTATCCTTAATCTGACAGACATACGAACGAAAAATAATGAGTTATTCGTACATAGTTTGAACGTCACGATTATGTCCGTCTTAATGGCGGTTAACCTCGGCTATTCCAATGAAGAAATGTTAAAGCTCGCCATCGGTGCGATGTTTCATGATGTGGGAAAAGTTGTAACACCAGAAATGCTGGATAAATTAACGCTACAAAAATATAAAGAGGATTTAAAAGAGCACACGTGGAGAGGCTACCATTATTTAAGGAAAAAACCAGAAATCGGTGCCGTATCGGCTCACATTGCCCTGCAGCATCATGAGTATCTCGACGGCAGCGGCTCTCCCCGGGGACTGACGGAATCTGACATCCATCCAAATGCAAAAATTGTAGCCATAACGAATTACTATGATAACTTAATATCCAATGTGGGAGAGGGAAAAGGCATGCTTCCCCATGAAGCATGTGAGGAAGTGATGGGACTTGCCAATTCCTGTTTCGACCATGACCTGGTCTGGCAATTTTTACGAACTATAGCAGCCTACCCAAACGGCATGACCGTCCGGCTATCAAACGGTGATTACGCCATTGTGGTGGAGCAGAACAAAGGACTCCCGCAGCGGCCAATAGTCAGGATATTTGACACACCTGATGATAATATGGAACAGGTGAACATCCGGGAAATCGACCTGGCAAAAGAAACAACGATTTTTATTGAAGAAGTTTTAGAAGGATAACGTATGCGTTCTCTTATATAAGATTGTCCTGAAATCAATGATCGAGAGTGGAGGGAGGAACAAAGTTATGACACAGAACACACCAGCATACCTTTTGGAGAAAGACGGAAATTTATGGCTTACGGAAGATGAACACGGAGATTTAAAAATTAGTTACCGAATTAAAGAAGTGGTTTTTGACCAAAAATCTAATTTTCAGCATGTCATGATCCTGGACTCCCACGCTTTTGGCCGGATGCTCGTTCTGGACGGGATTGTACAGACGACTTCAAAAGACGGGCATATTTATAATGAGATGATTACCCATGTCCCCCTCAGCATCCATCCGGATCCAAAACGGGTTCTCATCATCGGCGGCGGTGATTGCGGAGCTGCCCGGGAAGTCGCAAAATATAGACAAGTGGAACAAATTGATATGGTGGAAATCGATGAGCTGGTAGTAAAGGCCTGTAAGGAATATCTGCCCGAAGTTTCCGGAAGATTATCTGATCCACGGGTGAATGTTATTTTTGATGATGGAGTAAAATTTGCCCGTAACAAAGAAAAGGAATACGATGTCATTATCGTGGATTCCTCTGATCCGATCGGCCCGGCAGAAGTGCTGTTTGAAAAAAGCTTTTATCAAAGTCTGCACCGCGCATTAAAAGATGACGGACTGATGGTTTGTCAGAGCCAGTCACCTATTTTTCATCGTGATGTCATGGAACAGACTTATAAGCGGATTCAGGAAGTGTTTGGAACAGCGAGCATGTACACAGCCGTCGTGCCTACTTATCCCGGCGGACTGTGGAGCTTTACCATCGGGACCAAACAATATACGGAACCTGACCCCGAAAAAGTACAAAGAAAAGACACGAAATATGTGAACGACAGCATCCTTCTCAGCTGTTTTTCACTTCCAGCATTCATGCGCAAATAGCAACGGTGCCTGTCACCCGCCCGATTTTGTCAAAAAAAAGCTGTCTCGAGTTTCGAGACAGCTTTTTTTATCGCGTTTCCGTGTAAGTCCTGATTTCTCCCGTATGAGTCCTGATATTTCATGTGCGATCCCTGATTTCCCCTGTACGAGTCCTGATATTTCGGGTGCGAGTCCTGATTTCTCTCATATGAGTCCTGATACTTCGGGTGCGAGTCCTGATATTTCGGGTGCAAGCCCTGATTTCCCACGCGTAAAACCTGATATCTCATCCTCAAGCTCCGGCACCTGCCCGTAATATCTCCCACGCTTCATATAGGAACATGAATATTTAGATGAATTTCCTGTTCAGGAGAAAATGCCTGGAACATACCCGAGTTTCTGCTTCATGTTTTCTAGTAGCTCCATGATTGCAAGTT
The DNA here is from genome assembly GCF_004342905.1 of Melghiribacillus thermohalophilus. Classification (GTDB taxonomy): domain Bacteria; phylum Bacillota; class Bacilli; order Bacillales; family Alkalibacillaceae; genus Melghiribacillus; species Melghiribacillus thermohalophilus. The sequence continues at coordinate 34,866 of NZ_SMAN01000005.1, forward strand.
TCTAAGCTAAACGTACGAAACCAGAATGCTTTAGCCATTTAGTAACCATAATAAGTAAACTGGACTCTGACCCTTGCGGTAATTTTTATTTCTCGGATCTGTATCGGAGTGGTGACATCTGACGCTACAACACCAAATGGTGAATGCTCATAGCCGGGACGCACCGTCTCGATGCTCTCTTCTTTAATCCATAAAGGTACCGGATGAATGGTCAACTGGTTTGCTGCAGCAATGGTCTCTGCGTGTTTTCTGGCATTGATGACAGCCCGCTTCAATGCTTGCTGTTTGTGAACATCAGGCTGTGACACTTCAAACCGAACTTCCTGAACCCGATTTGCGCCGCTTTTTGTCGCACGATCGATGATTTCACCTGCCTGTGATAAATCGCTCACCAGCACTTTGAATAAATGAGTGACTTCATACCCTCTGAACACTTTTTGGTGATCGGGATAATCATACATCTGATCAATCGAATACATTATGGTTTGGATATCATCCTTTTGAATGCCGGCACCTATCAGGGCTTCAATCACCTGATTGGAAAGAATTGCGTTTTGTCTCTGGGCTTTTTCGGCTTCTTTTTCTTCTGTCACGACACCCAGTATGATACTGGCCTGATCCGCTTCGGCCGTCACTTCTCCTTTTCCCGTAACTTCCAGTGTATACGGCTGTTTTTGTGAACGAAATCCGGATCCATAAGGAACAGACCCTGTGCCCGTTATGTTCATATCCACCACTTCCTTTCAATCAGGATCGGTTGTTTTTATGTTATGGCCTGATTAGACGATGTGTTCCTGACCAGGTATGTTTTCAAGCTGTCCTGCATATGTTTTGACAAAACGTCAAAGATCTTATATTCTATGACATGATTGTATAGTATTTTTATAGGATTTATAGGAATTAGACGTTTTAGGGAGGTTACCAATGATATCTATATGGAATGCGTACAAACATATATCGTTGATTAAAAAAATTACTTTCGCTTTCATTCTGGGTATACTGATTGGATTCGTTTTTGGTGAAGAAGCTTCGGTTCTTTCACCGCTTGGGAATCTCTTGATGCGGCTTTTAACGTTTATTATTCTGCCGCTGATCTTTTTCACACTGATTGTTGGCGTGAACCAGACAAAACCAGGCCGTCTGGGACGAATGGGATTTAAAGTATTGATTTACTATATCGTGACGTCCGCACTGGCTATACTTGTGGGAATTACTGTGGCAAAATTGTTCAATCCAGGAACAGGCATGTCCCTGTCAGGCAATGAAGAAGTGTCCGTACCTGAAAATCCTGGCGTCATTCAGGTACTATTAAATATGGTTCCGGATAATATTGTGACAGCATTCACCGAAATGAATCTGCTTGGCATTATTTTTACATCTATCGTTTTTGGCATAGCGATTTCGATGCTGAGAGAATCGGCAAAACATCAGGAACTGGGGGAGCGCCTGTATCAAATCTTTGAAGGGTTCAATGAGGTCACCCTTACGGTCATGAAAGGGATTCTGCAATATGTGCCCATTGGTATCTTTGCCATTGTCGCCGAAGTGGCAGGCAGCCAGGGTATGGACACCCTTCTTTCCCTGGGCGGGTTCATTCTGGTTCTTTACGTCGCACTTCTGGTTCAACTCGGGTTGTACATCATGTTGATGGTGGCAGCCAGAATTCATCCGGGGGAATTTTTCCGTGAGGCTCGTACCCCGATGATTACTGCGTTTGTCACCCAGAGCAGTTCCGGCACCCTGCCACTGACGCTAAATGCAGCCCGGAACCTGGGACTAGCCAGGAGCTTATACGGCTTCAGCCTGCCTCTTGGTGCCACTATTAATATGGATGGAGCAGCTATACGGATTGCCGTTTCCGCTGTCTTTGCCGCCAACCTGATCGGGGAGCCCCTTGGTTTCACTTCCATCCTGCAAATCGTGCTGATTGGTACCCTGGCATCTGTCGGAACCGCCGGAGTTCCAGGGGCGGGGATGATTATGATTGCTACTGTGTTTGCACAGATTGGCCTGCCAATGGAAGCTGTGGCTTTACTGGCCGCCGTCGATGTGCTGGTAGGGATGGGTTGCACTTCCCTGAACGTAACAGGAGACTTAGTAGGAACTTCGATTATCAATAAAGGGGAAAAAAGAACCTGAATGCTGAAAGGGGTTCATCCACTACCTTTAAGGTTTAAAATTGGAATCCAAAAAAGAAGCGAGTGACATTTCATTCGCTTCTTTTTTATATAACCTCTATATCGCTAATCAACTAGTCTTCTTTCCTTTCTAAAGAACGGATCCTGCGTTCGAGCTCGTTTACTTTTTTTTGCAAATGACCGGCAATCGTTAACGCCGCTATTCCAAAGACAAACCCAATGAGCGCAAACGTATCCAACATGAACCCCTCCCTCCTCATTCTCTCGATTGTTGCTCTTAAGATTTTTAGGCTCACTACGAGCCCGATCAAATTTCCTCCAGCTTTGAACGGATCTAATGCAGATCTAATTCATCCAAACCTTCTGCTTAATTATAAATCTTACGATATGACGGGTTATTTTTCCAGTTTTAGCGGATCAACATATCACGAAAATAATAGAACCTTCAGTCCATGCCTGGACTGAAGGTTCTACCACATTTTGAATACTATTCCTTTATGAGTTATAAACCGTTTCCTTTTCACTTAAACCGAGGGTCTGGGCGGTTGAAGCATGGAGTTCCTCGAAAAGTGCCGGATTTTCTGACAGGGATACACCATAGGATGGAATCATTTCTTTGATTTTAGGTTCCCACTCAGGCAAACGGTCCGGGAAGCATTTTTCAATCACCTCAAGCATCACATATACCGCAGTTGATGCACCTGGAGAAGCACCGAGCAAAGCAGCGATTGAACCGTCATCAGAGCTGACCACTTCCGTACCAAATTGAAGGGTTCCTTTTCCACCAGCTTCCGTATCTTTGATCACCTGAACACGCTGTCCCGCTACCACAATGTCCCAGTCTTCACTCTTAGCGTTCGGGATAAACTCACGCAATTCTTCCATGCGCTGTTCTTTGGACAACATGACCTGCTGGATCAGATATTTTGTCAATGACAGGTTTTTTACACCAGCCGCCAGCATGGTCAGGATATTATGAAGTTTAATAGAATTGATCAAATCTAGATTGGATCCCGTTTTCAAGAATTTAGGCGAGAAGCCGGCAAACGGTCCAAACAGCAACGTTCTTTTTCCATCAATGAATCTCGTGTCAAGATGCGGAACCGACATTGGCGGGGCACCGACTTTGGCTTTACCGTACACTTTTGCATAATGCTGTTCGACAACTTCTGGATTGTTGCATACCATAAACAGCCCGCTGACCGGGAAGCCCCCAATACCTTTTCCTTCTGGTATGCCCGATTTTTGCAGCAATGGCAGACTTCCTCCACCGCCACCGATAAAAACGAACCTGGCTGTGTGCCGTTCCATGCTGTCGCTTTCGAGATTTTTCACTTTTACTTCCCACAGACCGTCAGCAGTACGTTTTAGGTCCATCACACGATGCAAGTAGTTGACTTCGACGTCTTGATTTTGCAGGTGTTCAAATAACAGGCGCGTCAACGCACCAAAATTCACGTCCGTTCCAGAATCGATTTTCGTTGCCGCAATCGGTTCATCTGATGTCCGGTCTTTCATGATCAACGGCATCCATTCCTTCAGTTGTTCAGGCTCATCGGAAAATTCCATCCCTTTAAAGAGGGGATTGTTTGAAAGCGCTTCGAAACGTTTTTTTAAAAAATCGACATTATCTTTACCCTGAACTAGACTGATATGGGGTAGAGGCATAATAAAGTCCTGCGGGTTGCGAATCAGACTTTTTTCTACTAAATAAGACCAGAACTGTCTTGAAACCTGAAATTGTTCATTCACTCGAATCGCTTTGGCAATATCAATCGACCCATCCGGTTTTTCTGGTGTATAGTTCAACTCACAAAGAGCCGAATGTCCTGTTCCCGCATTATTCCATTCGTTCGAGCTTTCTTCACCTGGTTTATCAAGTTTTTCAAACACCCTGATTGTCCAGTCAGGCGCCAGCTCCTTCAGCAATGACCCCAGAGTTGCACTCATGATTCCCGCACCAATTAAAATCACGTCTGTTTTACTCTGCATGCTACTCATAATACCCTTCCTTATCCCCTATTTTTTCACAAAAAAATTAGGCGCTCCTGCCTATTTGTTTATAAATATTCAAGGATCCTCTCAGATCAAAACATTTTCCGTCCACTTATAGATTCATATATCTACTTTCCAATTAATTATTATAAACTATTTCGGGATGTTAATAAAGTATGAAGTCCGTCCAATCGGTTTATATATATGCAATAAACAGTTGTTGCCCCCGGCAGAAAATTATGTAAAAAAATGTGCCTTTATGAATTAAACACCATTTCGTTTTCTCTTTTGCCTGGTTATTTAGTCGATCTGCTTCTTTTGCTCTGAGTTTCTCAGGACATAGTTCTTACTTTCAGGAAAGTGGTAAATTAAACCGTTTCGGGAAAGTTAGACATGCCACTACTAAAACGTACCTCATTATGGTAAAATACTACTAGTTTTGATTTCTTTAGAAGGAGGTGAAAAAATGAAGAAGGTAGAGTTCTCGATCAGCCTATTATTCTTCTGGATTAAGGGGAATGTTGAAGTTGACAACAGATTCGTTAAAACGAAGATATCTAATACTATATTAGGATTCATCCCTGCTGGTACAGACCAGCAAAGCATCCCTCTTAAAAATATTTCTGGAGCCATGTTATCTACCAAATACCTAATCAAACCGATTATTATCGGATTAATTTTATTTTTTATTGGTCTGGATACTCTGGGAAGAAGTTTCCTTCTTGGTTTGATCCTGTTAATTTTAGGTTTAGGTACTGCCGGCAGTGGAATACAAACTATTTTACATATTGAAAAGTCCGGAACTACTTCTTATATAAATGTACCCTTTTTTGAAAGACAAAAAATGCAGACACTTAACGATATGATACATGATGCACTGGCAGAAGATACCGACAAAACTGATTTAAATTTATTTTTTGATAAGAAAACAACCCAATAAAATCAATGGTAAGCGCAGAAACGGTCTATTTTGTACCTTTCTGCGTTTTCCTTCACTTAATGTGAGCAGGTACAAAGTGAATTTCAAAACCCTTCCTAAAACATACTGGCATACATGCATCAATGGACATATTAAGAATAACGTTTGATTGCCTTTTATCCTTTATTGGTTGAGATGAAGGACATAGGATTGATTGATCAATGGTTTGTCTGTTATATGGATGGGGAAAGATTTTTTTTGGTGTGTTCTTTATGTGGGTTGATGAAGGACAATTCATTGCATGAAGGTTTATGTTTTGTCCGAGAAAAAAGTTATGAGGGACAATTCCTATGCTTTTTTGAAACTTTATGTCCTTCATGAGGATGATGAGGGACAGTTTTGGAGAAGTTTGCTACAGTTTTGTCCTTCATAGAGCCTATGACGGACTTTTTTCTGCTGTGCCGTCTATCATTTGTCCGTGATAGGCTCTTTGACAGACATTGGATTAGCTCCCGCCTCTGTAAATGTCCTTCACAAATAGCATCATGGACATTTTTATACATTTCCGTTTTGTCTTCACCGGCCAGATGAAAGAAACTCTATCCGGTCCATCTCCCCAACAGTTGCGCTATGATTCTGGCATAGTAGAGTAACGCGCCCTTCCGACAGAAATCAAGTCATTGTACATGAATCCTGTATGAGTGCCGAAGAAAAAAACGGGATCATTATGTTCCTTTGCCTTTTGCCCTGGAACAAACATTCTCACCTGAATATGGATGGATCGTTTTTGGCTTTTCTTCGGCGGATAAAACGGGAAATGACCAGGATACTGGTGAACATACTTAATGAAATCAGGAAGAAATACCCCGAAAACATTCCGTTTGTTTTCTGTTCGTCGTCGCTGCTGGCCTGTCCATCACCATGATCTGCTTCTTCTAATGTAAAACGGGCTAAAACGGAGTCTTCTTGATTCATCACCTGTAAGATGCCATCTTCCGTTACATGATGGGTAATTTGATCCTCTTTGCGGTGAGTATAATATAGGTTTTCCTCCACGCTAAACTCCTTGTTATTTTTTTCAAAGCTTGTCCCGGCTGGAATGGTAGACGTCTCAAAATGATCAAAACCATAATCTAACAGGTTGATATGATCTTGATACGCCTCTTGTTGAATGTCGTTGCCCAATGTAATCACAATTAAACGTAAATGATTCCGTTCTGCCGTGGTAGCCAGGGTATGGCCGGATTCATTGATAAACCCTGTCTTTCCCCCTGTGATGCCTTCATAAGGATTTTCCCGCATTAACTTATGATGAGTATATAATGTGGTATCCCACGATTCCCCGTCCCACTCTAATTCTTTTGTCCCGAATATATCACGGAATGTATCATTTTGAATCGCATATCGGGTAATAATCGCCAGATCCTCTGCTGTTGTCACATGATTGGCATTAAACAGACCATGTGGATTTTCAAAATGGGTATGCTTTACCCCGATTTGATTTGTTAAATAATCGTTCAGTGCTTCGGAAAACTGCTCCACACTCCCATTTAGGTGCTCAGCGATGACCACTCCTGCATCATTTCCGGAATTGATCAGCAAACCCTGGATCAGTTTTTGTAATGTGACCTGTTCCCCTTCTACTAAATACACCTTTGTCCCCTCTACCTTTTCAACACTTTCACTGACGGTTACAACATCATCCAGGTTTCCATGTTCAATCGCATAAATCGCCGTTGCTATTTTTGTTAAACTCGCTGGATACAGTTGTGTACGACTATTTTTTTCGTAAAGGATTTCCCCTGTTACGGAATCCATGACAATAGCTGCCTTACTAGATACCTCAGGGATGGAAGTGTCTGGATGAGCGAAAACGCTATTGGTGATCCATAGATTGAATAGTAGGATTAAGATTGAAATTAACTTAACATTCTTCATGCTGTACTCACCTTCTTACTGGATGGGGTCCAATGAAACTACTTGATTGCTGGATGATCGGTTCACTCTCCTATCATAAAGGGAATGGATCGAATTTTAATGCATTTTCATATAAATGTAATGAAAATTTAATACTTCTTTCCCCGTTTGAAAAGATTCATTCAATTTTTGGCAAACTTTCAAAACGATAGCAAAAAAATAGAATGATCAATATGGAACTATAAAATAATATTCCGTTTTCCCTTCATCATGGCTGTGCTAATAGCCATAAAGTAACATACTCTTAGAAAGCTGCAAATCACCCGATCACTTTTCATCCTGACCGCTTTGTTGTGTTAGTTAAGGAACTCTTGCGGCTCCTTTGTCGATGTCCAGATGAAACACCCTGAGACCTTTATATCCACAAACGTATCTGGAAGCACTTCTTTCTGTTGGCCATAATAGAACAGATCATCGATTTGCTCCAAATCTTCAGCTTCTACCTGCGAGGTTGACTTAAACGTAAGCTTGTCAGATATATCCGCAATATTTTACCTATTTATGATACGGTTCTCCCCGATTAATCTTCATAGCCCGGTACACCTGCTCCAGTAAAATCAGCCGCATAAGCTGATGGGGAAAGGTCATTTTCGAAAAGGATAAGGAAAAGTCGCTCCGCTGAGTCACAGCTTTGCTTAAGCCCAGGGAGCCGCCTATGATGAAGGCGATTTTGCTCCGGCCATACGTGCTCAGCTCATCCAGTTTGTTGGCGAGCTGTTCCGATGAAATGGATTTGCCTTCAATTTCAAGGGTGATGACGTATGTATCCGGGGAAAGTTTGGCAAGGATGCGTTCCCCTTCTTTTTGTTTCACTTCCTCCATTTCTGCTTCACTGAAATGTTCCGGGGCTTTTTCATCAGGTACTTCAACCATTTCTACGTTAGCATAGGGGGTCAGACGTTTTACATATTCCTGTATCCCCTGCTTTAAATACTTTTCCTTCAGCTTGCCTACAGCCACAATCGAGATTTTCATAACCTATCTCCTTCCTGATTCAGGTAAAAAACTGCCACTTTTTCCTCAGGTTATTCCCATTATCCACAATTTTGTCCACATTTCCTGTGGAATTCCTGATTATTCACAGATTTTATCCACTTTTCAAGGGGTTATCCCCAGGGTTATCCACATATGCACATATGTTTGTACTTTATTTAGTAGAGGAATAGGTGTTCGCCACAAGATATGCCGGTTTATCCTCGCAATATTCACAGGTTGTGGATAATGGATGCTGAGCTGTGAATTCTTCTAACACTGGAGCGACTTCATACTCATCCATAATCTTTTCCATCGCCAATTCCACATGTTTTTCGCACGTATAGATCCTCAAGGCAATCCCTCCTTATTGATCATTCTTTTTCCTCGTGCTTTCTCAAGTATGCGCGCGTTTTCTTCGTTTTTTCACCGGTCTCACGTGAATGCTGCTATGTTCATTTTCTTTTTACGTATCCTCTCACATCCTGCCTGTTTATCCACGAGTTTATCCACAACCAGCACCCTTTACATCTATCTATTCTATTCTTTCAGATGCAGCAAAGAAAAAAGCTGTCTATTATGGTTAAGGGAGTTTGGATTTCATACTCGAGAAATCAGGATTCATGGCCTGGGATTCAGGACTCATTCATAAAATATCAGGCCTTGCTCCGGAAATATCAAGGTATGTGCCCGAAAAATCAGAATTCACATGCTGATTTTCAGAACTTACACCCGGCAGATCCATGATCCTTACGCAAAACTCCCTCTGATGCCATTAAGAGCAGCAGAGGGAGTGGTACATGTCATTCTCGATTCTGAGGTGAGTATTGCTGAGCTGACAGTGTCATCTGTGTCTGATAGCGCTCTCCTTCACGATAATACGTGATGCTCACTTCTTCTCCGGGGTCTTTTTCTTTATAGAGATAGTTCAGCAGATCAGCGATATCCAGGATTTCCTGATCATCCATTTGAACAATGACGTCAAATCGCTTCATTCCAGCAGCAGAGGCCGGAGACGCCGGAGCAACTTCATCTAAAATGACTCCTCCTTCTACAGATTCGGGCAATTTCAAGGAATACGCCCAGTGATACTTTGGAACCTGGCTTAATGATCCAAGCGAAACACCCATGTATGGACGGGTGACCGTTCCATCTTCTTCTAGATCTTTGATGATCTCTTTCACCATATCAATCGGAATGGAAAAACCGATCCCTTCCACTGCTGACTGGGCAATTTTCATCGAATTAATGCCAATCAGCTGTCCCTTCATATTCACAAGAGCGCCCCCTGAATTACCAGGGTTAATGGCTGCATCGGTTTGCAGGACTTCCATATGCCATTCTGCCTGACCGTCCTGATCAATATCTTGAGGCACAATTCGTTCAACTCCGCTGATGATTCCCTGGGTGACTGATCCGGCAAACTGCAAACCTAACGGATTTCCGATTGCCAGTACAGGTTCACCGACTTTTATATTTTCCGAACTTCCCATTTCAATGACATGGTCCACATTTTCTCCATCAATTCGCAATACGGCTAAATCTGTATAATCATCGCTGCCAATGATTTCAGCATCCACCTTTGTTTCGTCTGCCAGAACGACTTCAACCCTGTCAGCACCGGCGATGACATGATGATTAGTCACAATATATGCATTTCCATCCTCTTTCTTATAAACTACTCCGGAACCCGTACCTGCCTGAGTCGGCTGCTGAATCCAGAAGTCCTGGCTTCTGATATTATTCACCCCGACAACGGTATCCTGAATTTCCTGGACAACCTCTGTAACCTGGGTAGAAATATCTACATTGATAACCTCTGCTTCTCCTGGTTCATCGTTTTCATCACTCTGCGTGAAATGACTTTCCGGATCCTTTTTCGTAAGATCATATGGTAATAGGTTAGACTCTACCAGAGCCGGCAGAGCTAACAGTACAAGCACTGCACCAAGAATAATGCCAACTACAGCAGGCATGACCCATCTTTTTCGATCTCGATCCTCTGATTTTTGGACATGATCATCATAATATCCCATGAATTTCAACCCTGCCTTTCGTTTCTTTCCCTACCCTTAAATACGAACAGGGAAAGAGATTGGATTTATTTTTACTATCATTTATGCCCATTTTTTATAGAACTTAACTTACATTATAGATTGGCGTAGGTGTCTTAGGATCTGTATCATGAAGTTCTAAATCCTGCTCCACCTGAAATCCGTGTTGTTTTAAGATCTGGGAGACAGACATTCTCGCCAGATCTTTCATATTATTATCCTGACTTAAATGAGCCAGGTAAATTCGTTTCGTTTGATTGCCGATGATTTCGGTAAGGGCCAATCCACAATCATCGTTGGATACATGTCCTTTATCACTTAATATTCTGCGCTTAACATTCCATGGATATTTTCCCATTCTGAGCATTTCTACATCATGGTTTGCTTCAAAGATATAGGCATCTGCGTTTTCTACGGTTTTTTTAATCCGTTCCGATACATAGCCGAGGTCTGTCACCAGGGCGACTTTTCTTCGGTTGTGATGAAAAACAAAAAACATCGGCTCTGCCGCATCATGGGAAACACCGAAAGACTCAATGTCTATATCACCAAACGTTTTCGTTTTGCCCCGTTCAAAAATAAACTTTTGATCAACTGACACTTCTCCTATCTGGTCTTCCATTGCCTTCCATGTATTTTCATTCGCATAAATCGGCAGCTCGTAGCGGCGAGCAAGAATCCCCAGACCTTTAATATGATCACTATGTTCATGAGTTACCAGGATCCCATTCAGATCACAGGGGTTTACATCAATTTCATTCAGAAGGCGTTCCATCTGTTTTCCGCTTAAACCGGCATCGACCAGCAATTTTTGTTTTTCTGTTCCGATATAAAATGCATTTCCCGTACTCCCCGATGCCAGCACACTAAAATGTAATGTCATTCCTCTTCACTCCAGCTTGTTGAATCGATTTTGATCAAGTATTTTTCTAACATCTCATCAATAAATGTAGTCTCATCCGTTTCGATGATTTGTCCTTCTATGGCATTCACATAAAAGCTTTTCTGATCATTGATATTGACTTTCCAGGTGGGGGAAAACACTTGTATACCGTTATCCAGCGGTATAAGGGTAAAATATCCAAGCTCCATTTTGGTTATTTGATCACCTGAATTAAGCATATTATTGTGATACAGGGATTCGATTGCCTTCAGGGGTTGAACTTCCTGCTCTTTATTTTCCGTCTGAATGTCATCCAGCATCGTCTGAACGTAATAGAGTACCTCATTATCTTCGTTCAATAAAAGGAGAATCAGCCCTCCGCCATTATAATATACAGGTTTGTCATCATATTGCTGAAAAAGTATCATGACATTGCGGTCCTCGTTTTTATTCCAGGACCAGAAAACATATTGATCGCCATAAGCCATATTTGCCTTCATTCTTTCCAGGGATTCTTTCATTCCCTCGCCCTCTTTAATAGGGAGTGGTTCGTCCAATTCTGAAAAAATGGTTTCCCCATTCGCAATCACAATGGACTGATTTCCCAGGCTTTCTAATTCTTCTTTTGTAAATTGATGGCGTCTGGCTGTAATATATGAAACCTCTGTACTTTCTTTTGGGATCTGGCTGTAATCAATTTCCTCTGCCTGTAGAGATTCTTCTAGCGTCGGTTCCGAAATAAAGGCCATATCTGTATTTCGTTTGTCAAGAAACTGCTGCAGCAAAAAAATATCCAGAACGAGGAATGAGATAATAAATACCGTTTTAATTTGTCCCCACTGCATCAGTCTCCTCCCCCTGTTCCTCATGAGAGAAGAGCAGCTGCCATCTCCCATTATATTTAATATACCATTCTGGTTCTAATGACATGATATGGCTTATGCCTTCTCTTGCTTTCATGGTATAGCCAATTTGAATATCTTCTATTAAAAACGGATCATATTGATCTTGATGATTTTCCAGATAGTCCATAACAGCATAACCCGAACTCAGGGTCTCCTTTTGACCGTCACTGTGAAAAAGGGTTGCCAGTTTCATTAAAGGCCGATTATAGGCGTGAATCTGCTGGTTCTTCCATTCAATCTCGATCACACTAAAGTCAGATGGATGAAACACAGGATAGTAATCGACTGTCATTTGATATTCAATGGTATTTTCCACTTCATCCATCGATGTGAGGCGAAATTCATTGGTCCATCCCTGATGATCATTGACAAAATTGATGCTTCTTCTAATCATATTTTGTTTGTCCACGTCGTGATCATCAGATGTGAGGGGGTTAACAAAATACATATAGTCATTATAGACACTTAGCTGTTTGTTTCCGTCTGTATAATTTCGCTCCCCAAAACTCGTGATGGATGTCTCCACAAGACTAGGATCAGAAAAAAGAATATTGATCATTGGTTTTGTCTGAAGTTTATTGACCGTAAACGTTCGTTTAGGCAGTTCTATTTCTGCCGCGGGCAAGTAAAAAGGATCCTGACCATTAACGGTAAATGAAATCATTTCCATCAATAAATCTTTATTTATAAAATACCTCTCCAGATAGGCGTAAGCTTCACTGTTCTGGATCTTTGCATTTAACGTTTGATCATGGTGGGACGAAGCAAAAATGACCTCAAGCGCCTGCTGCTGATTGACTAACCGGAAAATGATTCTGTCAAATTCCCAGTCAGGAAACGTTTCCTTTTCCTCAAGCGTAAACATAGTCTGGAGAACGGTTAAAGGAAGCTCGGTTGGAAAGGCAATTTCTACATTCGGCTTTTTTACTTCGCGCCCGGATATCGTATAGTAATCAACCTCATCAATTTGCCACTTTTGTATTTCTGAAAAGATGATGCTTAAATCACTGTGATCTTTCAGGCCATATAGCCCGTCACTTTCGCGAAACAAAACCCGGTATGGCGTAATCAGTTCTTCTATTTTTTTTGTCTGTCCATTCAGTTTTGTTTCGTACAAATAATCCGTATTTTCTATTTCATCATAATATTTCGGCTGATAGTTCCAGAGAGCAACGGTTAACACTAAACTTAAGGCAACTAAAAAAGTCAGAACGATTGTCTTCATCCGCTCCACATTCACGAAGCATCACCCCTGAGCGGCTCTGAGAGCGGAAGGGAAAACGTGATTGTCGTCCCTTTCCCTTCTTCACTCTCGGCCCAGATTTTTCCTCTGTGTGCTTCAATCATTTCCCGGGCAATAGCCAGACCCAGTCCAGTTCCGCCCATTTGTCTGGATCTTGCTTTATCCACCCGGTAAAAGCGTTCAAAAATTTTATCCACCTGATCTTTCGGTATTCCCATTCCTTCATCAGAAACATGAAAACGCAACATATTTCGTTGCTGGATTATCCGAAACGTAATTGTACCGCCCTCAGGAGAATATTTCAGGGCGTTTGAAATAATGTTGTCCATGACTTGTGTCATTTTATCTTTATCCATCCAAGCATAGATTTTTTTGTTAGGGAAAACCCTTTTAAACTGTATGCCTTCTTTTTTATTCATCTCAAAACGGTCGACAATGTGATGAGCAAACTGAACAAACTCTACTTTTTCCCGATTCAGCTGGTAATCTTTATTATCCATTTTAGACAGCTGTAAAAGGTCATTGACCAGACGGATCATGCGTTCCGTTTCATTTTGGGTTACATTTAAAAATTTCGGGGCGATCGTTTCATCTTTCCAGGTTTCCCCTTCCGTCAACGCTTCGAGGTAACTGCGGATTGTCGTTAGCGGAGTACGCAGTTCATGGGATACATTTGCAACAAATTCCTTTCGCTCCCGTTCTATTTTTTCCTGTTCTGTTACGTCACTTAAGACGGTAATGAATCCTTTGATGTCCTCGTTTTCACCCTGAATAACCGAGAAATTTGCCTTTAAGATTAAATGGTGGTCACCCTTGCTGAAATCAACAATGATGGAACCAGTCTCTTGAATGCTCTGGATATTGGAAAGTTCACTTTCCAGGTTAAGAACTTCCAGCAGTGATCTTCCCTGAACTTCCTGGAAGGATTTCCCGATGAGCGCTTCAGCGGGAGCATTCATCAAAATAATATGGCCGGCCGAATCAGTAGCTACAACTCCGTCGGACATATTCGACAAAACAGAGCTCAATTTTTTTCGTTCCCCTTCTGTGTTTGCATGAGCCTGTTTTAGACGGCTATTTAAATGATTAAACGTGATGGCCAGCTGTCCGATTTCATCGGTACTGTAAACGTTCACTCTTTTCGAAAAATCCCCTTTAGCCATGACTTGAGCCTGCCGGCGCATCTCGGCTATTGGTTTCGTAATCGTTCTGGCCACAATAATTCCGATTAATGCTGAAATAGATATAGCCAGAACAGTACCGTTTACAAATATTCGATTAATGTCTTCCAGCTGTTCATAAACCCCTTCTAGATTAGCTTCTAAATAAATCGCTCCTGCTATTTCATTAGGCTGATTGGTATATATGGGATAGGTCATCACAAGTGTCCGATAGCCGGTCTGTGGATTCAGAAGTATTTCCCTGTCTTTTGCCCCCACGAGCAGTGTAAATTTGACATTAGAGTTCGTTGTCCTCTTGCCGACTATACTCTGATCAAATTGGTTGGTCGTAGCCAGAACTTTTCTATTATTGTTGATCACTTGAATTTCGGATATTTCATTGGAGTCGAAATCCGTTAAAATGTCGTACACTTCCTGCTGCAAGGTATCTTCTTCCTTTTGCCCTTCTGCAAATGATTGTTCCAGATTATAAGCCATCAGTTGAATATGACCATTCATTTTCTCATAAAAATTTTCCAGCAATTGATTTTCCATTTGCCGGGCAAAATATGCGCCTATGACTTGAATGGCAATCAAAAGCAGCAGGATATAAATCAGGATAAATTTAAACTGGATCGACTGGAAAAATTTCATCTTTTTTTTCATACATCATTGCTCCACATCCGGATTTCGCAAATAATAGCCAACACCACGTCGCGTGACGATCCAGAGGGGATTGCTAGGGTTTTCCTCAATTTTTTCCCGCAAACGGCGAATCGTTACATCAACTGTACGCACATCACCATAATAATCATATCCCCAGACGGTCTCCAGCAGATGCTCCCTCGTCATCACCTGTCCGATATGGCGGGCCAAATAATATAAAAGCTCAAATTCCCGCTGGGTTAGTTCTATTTCTGTTCCATCCCTTGTTACTGTGTAGGCATCTGGATGAATGACCAGTCTCCCTACTCTTATATCCTGAACTTCTCTGCCATTGGTATCCATATCCTGTTGCTGGTGACGCCGGAGGTTTGCTTTAACCCTTGCAATTAACTCCCGATTGCTGAACGGTTTCGTCACATAATCGTCAGCCCCGAGCTCCAGACCCAGTACTTTATCAATCTCTGAATCTTTTGCCGTAAGCATAATGATCGGCATATTATATTTTTTTCGAATTTCCCGGCATACTTCCAGTCCGTCTTTTTCCGGAAGCATGATATCAAGCAGGATTAAATCAGGGTTTTCCTGTTCTGTCAGCTGAAGGGCTGTGGTTCCGTCGTATGCACACACGACTTGATATCCTTCTTTTTTCAAATTAAATTCTAGTATATCTGCAATTGGCTTTTCATCGTCCACCACTAAAATTTTCACACTCATCATGATTCATCCTTTCAGGGTTAAACCTGTCCTTATTTTATCGTATTTTTTTTAAATTGTCTTATCCCGTTCATAGGGGGACATATCTGCATAAATTGATCATACCTTTCATCTCTTTAAAAAAACCCTTGCTATGTTTGATAGCAAGGGTTAACATCCGTAACATATTTTATGAAAAGACGAATATATTAATAATAGTTAAGAGGGTTTTGTAGCTGGCCGTTTTTGTAAATTTCGAAGTGCAGATGCACGCCCGTTGAGTTGCCGGTTGATCCCATCGTACCAATAACGGAACCCTTTGTTACTGTCTGACCAACTCTAACATTTATGGAAGATAGATGGGCATATATGGTTTTAAAACCATTGTTATGGTTAATAACAATTTTCTTTCCATATCCTCCGTCCCAGCCTGCAAAGGTAACAACACCATTATCAGCAGCATAGATAGAACGATTGCTGACACCGGCAATATCAATTCCTTTGTGATATGATCCCCAGCGCCAGCCTAAATGACTGGTCACAGTGCCTCCTGCAGTCGGCCATCTGAACTGTCCGTCACCGCGGGAAGGGGCAACTTTTGTACCTTTTACAATAATCTTTTTAACGGGTTCAGAAATCACTTTTTCGTCAAGCACTTCTTTTTTTACAATTTCTCCGTTTTTCTCAGTGATTTTGTAGTGAACCTTTTTGGCTCCTTCTTGACCCTGCTGCTTAATCCGGGTTTCTCCTTTGTAGAGCTTATCAGATTCTTCATAAACTACTTCATAGTCAATGGTTTCTTCCACTATTTTTTCTTCCACGACTACTACGTCAATATAAGGTTCATGTGCGGTAACATTTACTTTGTCCCCGATATGGAGAATGCTATCTTCATCTAATTCTGGATTTAATTCCAAAATTTCGTCTATGCTGAGGTTGTATTTATTTGCGATTTGCCCGAGTACTTCACCTTTCTGGATCGTATGTACTTTATCTGTAAGTGTTCCTCTTTCTAGCATCTTTACGGCTTGTTCTACGGTCAGCAATTCATTTGGATCTACTTTTTCCTTTGATACTGAAACCTTTTGGTCAATAGACACGTCTAGTATTTTAGATGAATCTGATTCAACCTGATTTTCTTTTAGATTGTATGCTGGATCTTCAATGATTTCTAAAACATTTTCTGGAACGTATTTTTCTTTTATTTTTCTGAGCGCTTTTTCCACAGCACTTTCGTTTTTGAGATATCCGACCAGTTCTCCATCCACTTCCAGTTTTACAGCGTTTGCCTGAAATGAAAGTTCGCTTTCTAGTTTTTGAATGACTTCCTGATTATTGTATGATGGACGAAATACCATTTCAGGGACAAATGAAACTTCTTCTGCTATTGTTAGTTCAAGATCGGTAAAGTGTGATTCTTCTGCTTCATTTATTTGCTGAGAAATGAAATCTTTCACCTTTTTTTGATCATCTACCGTTCCGACAAATTCCCCATCAACATATACATGGTATATGCGGGGAAATTGGTCCTCCAGGGTGTCCGCATAGGCAGAACCGACGGTAACACCAACGACCAGACAGGAAGTAATCACTGTCTTTTTCAAAAAATTGGACTTCGAGCTCTCAGTTGACTTTTCCATGAATGACCTATCCTTATTTTTGATACCCACGACCAGACCTCCCGGCAACTAAACCATTTCATTTATAGATTCCGATATGTTATAAGCGATATTTCTTCACTCTATTAATCTACCATAACTGCAAGTGTGAAAGAAACAGAATCAGGGGATATGTAACATACTTGTATAATAAATTCCATTTTTATGCAGGTCCTGGATGAAAAACTATTTTATTAGTGTAAAATAACACTAATATCTCTCTTTTAACAATATCTACCATGTGCTTTGTAACAAAATGATTACAAACTGCGTCATTTTCTATCATTATTGTATTCACGACATATTTCACCGTGTAAGATACTTGTCCAATCAGAAGGGACTCCATTAAAAACAAGGCAGGAACTGGATTCCAGCCCTGCTGAATAGATGGCTCGGGACGGAATCGAACCGCCGACACAAGGATTTTCAGTCCTTTGCTCTACCGACTGAGCTACCGAGCCATAATAAAAAAAATTATTGAATTTGCAACTCGCACGATTTTCAGTCCTTCACCCCACGCTCAGTAAGTCATGTCAAGCAGCAGCTCGCGTGGTGCGCTGATGCCTTTCCCTGGAAGCTTACTCGGACGTGCTCTACCGACTGTGCTCAAAGCGGGTAAGCTTTTCAAAGAAGTATTCCGCTTCTCGCAGAACCTACGATGATGATCCTCACGGATGTTTACGGTTAGCTACCGAGCCATAATAAAAAAAATTATTGAATTGCAACTCGCACGATTTTCAGTCCTTCACCCCACGCTCAGTAAGTCATGTCAAGCAGCAGCTCGCGTGGTGCGCTGATGCCTTTCCCTGGAAGCTTACTCGGACGTGCTCTACCGACTGTGCTCAAAGCGGGTAAGCTTTTCAAAGAAGTATTCCGCTTCTCGCAGAACCTACGATGATGATCCTCACGGATGTTTACGGTTAGCTACCGAGCCATATTTTCACTTTATAAAATATAATTCACGCTAAGTTTGCCGCTTCTGGCACCTATTTGCCTGTTCTTATTTCAAAACACAAAAAATGGCGGTCCGGACGGGACTCGAACCCGCGACCTCCTGCGTGACAGGCAGGCATTCTAACCAACTGAACTACCGGACCACGGTTATTTATCAAGTTGTATGAATGATTCGGACGAGACCTATAGTACCACGCCATGAAAAGGATTGCAATATATTTTTTATATATATCGACAAAAAATCCTGTGAGATAAACGGGTACCAATAACAGAATGAACGGCCGAACCTCCTTTTTTCAGAAGATCGGCCGTTTCAATTATCATTCATAAATATTATTGAGTACAATTGTTTGCTTGCGGTCAGGACCCACGGAAAAAATGGAAATCGGGATACCCGTCAGTTCCGAAACACGTTTCAAATAGTGGCGTGCTTCTTCCGGGAGTTCATCGATAGACTGTACTCCTGTAATATCTTCATTCCAGCCAGGCATTTCTTCATATATGGGCTTGCAATGAGCCAACACATTTAAATTGGCCGGATACTCTTCCATTACTTTTCCATCGTATTCATACGCCACACATATTTTTAAGGTTTCCAGTCCGGTTAAAACATCAAGGGAATTTAGTGACAGGTCTGTTATGCCGCTAACCCGTTTAGAATGACGGAGAACCACCGCATCAAACCAGCCTACCCGGCGGGGACGCCCGGTCGTGGTTCCGTACTCTCTGCCAACTTCTCTGATTTGATCCCCAATTTCATCGTTCAATTCAGTTGGAAATGGGCCATCCCCAACACGTGTAGTGTACGCTTTCGAAACACCCACAATCCGGTGAATCTTTGTAGGGCCGACCCCTGTACCGACTGTAACTCCACCTGCCGTCGGGTTGGAGGACGTCACAAATGGGTACGTTCCCTGATCAACATCGAGCATGACACCCTGGGCACCTTCAAAAAGAATATGTTTTCCTTCGTCAATGGCATCATTTAATAAAACAGATGTGTCACAGACATACGGAGCAAGCTTTTGACCATATTCAAAATACTCCTCAAAAATGACATCTACATCTAATGTTTCGGAATGATACACCTTTTCAAACCATGCATTTTTCTCTGCCAGATTTTCTTCAAGCTTTTTCCGGAAAGTTTCCTTATCCAGAAGATCAGCCATTCGGATCCCCATACGAGCTGCTTTGTCCGTATATGCGGGACCAATACCTTTTTTCGTTGTCCCGATTTTGTTGTCACCTTTTTTTTCTTCCTGCAGTTCATCCAACTTGATATGGTACGGCAGAATCACATGAGCCCGGTTGCTGATCCTGAGGTGATCGGTCGAAATATTCCGTTCGTGCAAATACTGAAGTTCTTCCAGTAATGCCTTAGGATGAATGACCATACCGTTTCCTAAAATACATACTTTTTTATGATCAAAAATCCCTGAAGGAATTAAATGCAATTTATACGTTTCTCCATCAAATTGAATGGTATGACCGGCGTTGTTGCCTCCTTGATATCTTGCAACAACATCAGCCTGCTGAGAGAGGAAATCGGTAATTTTTCCTTTTCCTTCATCTCCCCATTGGGTTCCTACAACTACGGCCGTTGTCATAACGGGACACCTCCGAAACATTTGCTTAACGACATACAACATGAATATTTTATCAATGTAAACCGTTAAAAGTCAATAAAATACCCGAACGTTTAATAACAAATTTGAATAAATGTTCGAAAAACAGCTGTGTTGGGCAAATAATTGGTATTTTAAAACGGTTTTTCATGAATTTATAACCACTCATGCACTATTCAAGTTTTGTATATCCTCTATTTTTTCTTCACATATTGGCACCTGCACAAATCTTCGTTTTTCACGTAAAAACCAACCAGACCTGTTCAGCAGGCCTGGTTGGTTGATTGCGTTAAGCCGGCGGGATTTCTTCTTCACTGTACCGCCTATCCAGGTTTACAAATTTATTATATTCTTTCACAAATGCCAGCTCCACTGTCCCAACAGGGCCATTCCGCTGCTTGGCAATAATAATTTCGATGATGTTTTCCTTTTCAGATTCTTTATTGTAATAATCATCACGGTAAAGGAATCCTACAATATCGGCATCCTGCTCGATACTTCCGGATTCACGGATATCTGACATAATCGGCCGCTTATCCTGACGCTGCTCTACTCCGCGGGAAAGCTGGGACAACGCAATTAATGGCACATTTAATTCTCTGGCAAGAGCCTTAAGGGAACGAGATATTTCAGAAACTTCCTGCTGCCGGTTTTCGCGACTACGTCCACTTCCCTGAATCAGCTGTAAATAGTCAATTAAGATTAATCCAAGGCCGTGTTCCTGTTTCAGACGCCGGCACTTCGAACGTATTTCACTCACTTTTATGCCGGGGGTGTCATCGATAAATATTCCTGCATTGGAAAGACTCCCCATGGCCATCGTGAGCTTGCCCCAGTCTTCTGATTCAAGCCGTCCCGTACGCAGTCTTTGTGCATCAATATTTCCTTCAGCGCACAGCATACGCATCACAAGCTGTTCCGCTCCCATCTCGAGGCTGAAAATCGCTACATTTTCTTGAGCATGGATGGCAACGTTCTGGGCAATGTTCAAAGCAAAAGCCGTTTTCCCAACAGATGGGCGGGCAGCAATAATGATCAGGTCATTTTTCTGAAAACCGGATGTGATCTGGTCTAAATCTTTAAAACCAGTAGGTACCCCGGTGATTTCATTATCATGATGGTGCAGTTTTTCTATATTGTCATAAACGTCAATAAGGACGTCTTTAATATTCTTGAAATTCCCTGTATTTTTACGGTTGGAAACTTCTAAAACCGAACGCTCCGCATCGTCCAGAACCTGTTCAATATCTTCTTCATCATAGGCTGCTTTCACAATATTCGTTGCTGCGGAAATCAATCGCCGTAACGTAGACTTTTCTTCTACGATTTTCGCATAATACTCAATATTGGCAGCGGTAGGTACGGAATTGGCCAGGTCGCTTAAATAGGATACCCCGCCCACTTCATCTAGCATCTTTGCATCAGACAAGGCCGTCGTTACGGTTACAAGATCAATCGGTTCGCCTTTATTTGATAGATTGAGCATGGCTTCATAAATGCGCTGGTGACTCGTGCGGTAGAAGTCCTCGGGCAAAAGAGTTTCAGATGCCGTAACAATAGCTTCCGGCTCTAAAAAAATGGCACCTAGAACTGCCTGTTCAGCCTCGATATTATGAGGAGGCGTCCGGTCATTTAATACTAATTCATTCAATCAGGTTTCCTCCTTCTTCTATGAGAGGATTATTGTTCCTTTATGTGTACTTTGATGGTGCCTGTAACCTCCGGGTGAAGCTTAACCGGTACATTGGTATATCCTAGAGCACGGATCGGCTGGTCGAGTTCGATTTTTCGCTTATCAATGTTGATGTTATGTTTCTTCTTCAATTCATCTGCGATTTGTTTGCTGGTGACAGAACCAAAAAGACGGCCACCATCACCTGCTTTTGCTGAAATCTCCACTGTTAAGCTCCCGATTTTTTCCTTTAATTTTTTTGCCTCATTTAATTCTTCCATTTCCTGTTCTTTTTGTTTTTTCTTCTGGGCTTCAAGGGCTTTTAAGTTCCCTTTGGTTGCCTCAACAGCCAGATTGTTTTTCAGCAGATAATTGCGTGCATAGCCTTCCGATACTTCTTTCACTTCGCCTTTTTTCCCTTTTCCTTTTACATCTCTGGTAAAGATTACTTTCATTTTTCATCATCTCCCCCTTCAAAATATTCATCTATAATCTCTTTTAACTGTTCTTCCACCTGCTCAATCGTTGTATCTTCAAGCTGAGTTGCGGCATTGGTCAGATGACCGCCGCCGTTCATTTTTTCCATAATGACTTGCACATTGACATCCCCCAGGGAACGGGCACTTACACCAATTCTTCCGTCATCCCGTTCAGCGATCACAAACGAAGCTTTAATTCGATTCATGGACAAAAGGGTATCCGCAGCCCGGGCAATGGTTACAGAGCCGTATATTTCTCCTTCGCCTGCTTTTGAAATCGCAATACAATCCCGATAAATACTGGTTCTCTCTATGAGTTTATTTTTCTTTATATATGTTTCGAGATCTTCCTGCATCAGCTTTTGAACAAGAACTGTATCAGCACCTTTCGAACGCAAATAAGATGCAGCATCAAACGTGCGGGATCCTGTTCTTAGCGTGAATGACTTGGTATCTACAATAATGCCTGCGAGTAAAGCCGAAGATTCCAGCATATTGAGCTTTATAGACGACGGCTGATACTCCAATAATTCCGTTACCAGTTCAGCTGTAGATGACGCATAGGGTTCCATATATACAAGAGTTGGATCATGAATGAATTCCTCTGCTCGCCGGTGATGGTCAATGACCACTACATGTTCTGTCTTTGACAGAAGACGCTCTTCCATCACCATTTGCGGCTTATGGGTATCGACCACCGCCAGCAGCGTATGTTTTGTGACAATTTCCATTGCCTCATCAGGAGAAATAAACCACTGTATGAGATGTTCATCTTTCCTGACCTCATTGATCAGCTTTTCTACGCCTGCATTCATTCCATCTGGATCAAAAACAATGAAGCCATCTTTGCCATTGGCCTGGGCGATTTTAAGAATGCCAATAGCCGAGCCGATGGAATCCATATCTGGATTTTTGTGCCCCATAACCAGCACTTTATCACTTTCAGCCACCAGTTCCTTCAGAGCGTGGGAAATCACCCTCGCCCGTACACGAGTACGTTTTTCCATTGGATTCGTTTTGCCACCAAAAAAGCTTACTTTTCCGCTCTCATCTTTTATCGCTACCTGGTCCCCGCCTCGACCAAGAGCCAGATCCAGACTGGACTGGGCAAGTTCACCGAGTTCCGGAAGGGAGGCTTTCCCTTTACCGATTCCAATACTTAATGTAAGGGGGACATTTTTATCTGAAATCAATTCCCTCACTTCATCTAAAATTTCAAATTTTGTTTTTTCCAGTTTATTTAAAATTTCCTGGTTCATCACCGCCAGAAACCGCTCGGCAGAAGTTCTCTTTAAATAAATACCGTGCTCATTCGACCAGCGGTTTAAAATCGATGTCACTTCGGAGTTCAGGTGACTTTTTGATGTGTCATCCATTGCCTGCGTTAATTCTTCATAGTTATCCAGGAAAATGATGGCCAGAACCGTTTGGTCGTTTTGATATAAATGCTGAATTTGATTCTGTTCTGTGCGGTCAAAAAAATAGAGCAATCGCTCTTCCTTTTTAATGAATACCTGAAAAGCGTAGTCTTCCAGGTTCAGGGAAATTTCCTTTTTATCTTCTTTAATTGCAGGAATTAAGTTATCTGAAAGTTCCTGAAGGGATTTGCCAACAAAGGTATCTTCCTCAGTAAATTGGTTCACATACGGATTTGCCCATTCAATCTGATAATCCTCGCTGAACAGGACAATTCCAATGGGCATCTCCAGCAGGGCTTCTTCTCCAACTTTTTTTACCCGATAGGAAAGTGTAGAAATATATTCCTCTGTTTCATTTTGCAGATATTTTTCTGTGCGGATGCTGTTATAGATGGCCAGACCTAAAAGCAAGGTCATGACCAGACCTAACACCCACTGGAAATAAAACAACAATAGAAGCAAGACGATAGAGATGCTGTAAATGAACCATAAATGACCATTTACAGTAGTTTTTTTCAAGAAGTTTGACATGAACGTCATCTCCCAATGAAAGAACAAAATTATTTACCGCCCGATTCGAGACGGTCCCTTAAATGAAAGCCTATATCAATTATACCTAAAATTCGAACGGGATAAAGAAAGAGAAAAGGAAATAAAATGATACCAGATATGACGACCACCGGTATGGCTTTAGGCCATTTCTTATAGTCAATCCAGTAGAAAATAAAGGATATACCCTGCAAAGCAATTAATAAACCGGTCAATGTATATACATTAGCAACTGCCTGGTGAAACATGCTGCCCTGTTCATTGAACATCCACATACCGACCATGGCAATTAAATAATACCATAGCAGAGCAGATGGCAACGTAAACCGTTTAAAAGGGGGAAAGTGATCTGTTGAATCACCACCCAGACGTTTTAATACTTTATATCCAATCCACTGGGAAATAAAAGCAAAGACAATTCCGAAAAGAGCAATGCCTGTCGGAAATAAGTAAAGCATTTGCTGGATCTGTAATTCCAGAAGATTCATTTGTTCCTCTGAAACTTCGCCCCCAAATTGCTCGACCATGATTTTGGTTTGATCGACAGAAGTCTCCAGCATGTGTTGAAGTTCATCATACCAATTGATTTGAAATAGCCACTCCAGTGCCACATATACGATCACAATTCCCAGGGTAAAACTGACAGCTCCCCCTGCCCAGGCCTCATACGGAGATCGTTTATGATAAATGAAAACGCCAGTCGCTATTCCGCCAAGACCTGCAAATACAGTCACAGGTACAGAAACGATGGTTGCAAATAATACAGAAAAAAGGACAGTTGCCAAAAACAGAACAACAGAAGGTCTTAAACCATGTCTTGCTCCATAAATTATATATGGAACCGAAAGCAAAAAAAATGATAAAAACCCAATCAAGGGAATAAAAAAGGTGATCAGTAGAAGTACGAGATATATGCCTGCAAAAAGAGCTCCTTCAGTTAGCGTTTTAGATTGTTTCATATGCTGCACCTCATCATCAAAATCTCCGATAACTAGATTACATTCTTTATTATTTTACCAGTCACCCGTAAATCGTGTAAAAATTTTATTTCGTTTAATTTATAACATCATAACACATATACGAATTTTTATGAGCAAACAGGATGTATTTTTTCATATACATGAAGTATGTATAAAAGATTTGCAGCCAAAATGAAAAAAAATGAGATCGTCCTTAAATCTTCATACATCTTTTCTTACCTAAAAGTAATAATCAAACTCAATTATTGGAATAATGGAAAGGAGAGGATATGACATGAAAATGATTGTTGCCGGCGGCGATGGTTTCTGCGGATGGCCGACTGCCCTTCACTTGTCTAATCTGGGACACGAAGTATCCATCATTGACAGCAAAATCCGCAGAAAATGGGACCAGGAAATTCATTCAAACTCTCTGACCCCAATCGCTTCGCTGGAAGAACGGGTGAATAAATGGTACCAGTTAACCGGCAAAAAAATCAATATTTACATAGGTGACTTGAACCACTATGACTTCTTGCGAGAAGTATTAAAACAGACTGAGCCGGATGCTTTTGTCCATTTTGCTGAACAGCGCTCAGCTCCATATTCGATGATTGACCGGGAACATGCTGTATTTACTCAGGTCAATAATGTTGTGGGTACGTTGAATGTGCTTTATGGCATGAAAGAAATTGTTCCCGATTGCCACTTAATTAAGCTGGGAACCATGGGCGAATACGGAACTCCTAACATTGATATTGAAGAAGGTTACATCCATATTAAACATAAAGGGCGTGAAGATGTCCTTCCTTTTCCAAAACAGCCTGGGTCCATGTATCACTTGTCCAAAGTCCATGACAGCCATAATATTATGTTTGCCTGCAAAGCATGGGGCTTACGGGCAACGGATCTGAATCAGGGAGTTGTATATGGTCTTCACACCGATGAAACCCAGATGGACCCTGTACTCATCAACCGCCTGGATTATGATGCTGTCTTTGGTACAGCATTAAACCGTTTTATCATCCAGGCAGCGATCGGGCATGATTTAACGGTATACGGTAAAGGCGGACAGACCAGAGGATTCTTAAATATCCGTGATACCGTAAGATGTATCGAGATCGCAGCTGAAAACCCTGCAGACCGCGGAGAATTCCGTGTATTTAACCAGTTTACTGAAGAATTCTCAGTTTTCGATTTGGCTGAAAAGGTAAAAAAGGTTGCCGAAGAAGAAGGACTGCAGGTTAATATTGCTCATATTGAAAATCCCCGGGTTGAATTAGAGGAACATTATTATCATGCTAAAAATACAAAGCTGAAGGATCTCGGATTAGAACCAACCCTACTGACAGATAATGTAATTCGTGAAATTTTGCATGCAGTGATGAAATATAAAGACCGGGTGATTAGAAAGAATGTTATGCCAGACATAACCTGGAATTAACAGGAGAGATACCTATGAAAATAGCCATCGTCACTGAAACATTTTTACCCAATACAGATGGAATTGTGACACGACTCACTGCATCCATAAAATGGTTGAAAAAACAGGGGCATGACGTTTGTATCATTGCCCCGGATCTTGGCATACATGAATTCGAGGGAGCCAGAGTAGCCGGTATTCCTGCCCGCTCCTTCTTTTTGTACAAAGATAAAAAACTGGCTTTTCCCAGGCGGCTGACAGGAAAAATTTTAGAGGATTTCCAGCCAGACCTGGTTCATGTGGTAAACCCGGCTGTTTTAGGAGTAGCCGGTATTTATTACAGTCGCAAACTACATTTGCCATTAGTTGCCTCGTACCATACCCGAATCCCTCAGTATGCCGATTACTACCATCTTCCATTTTTAAAGCCCGTTTTATGGTGGTATTTCCGGACGTTACATAACAAAGCAGATCTTAATCTTTGTACATCCCTGACCATCAAAAAGGAATTAGAAGAAAAAAAATTTCACCATGTTCGTGTATGGGAGCGGGGAGTAGATGTTGATTTATTCAGTCCGGAACGATTTGATCTAACTATGCGTGAACGGTTAACTGATGGACAACCCCATAAAAAATTATTGCTTTATGTGGGAAGACTGGCTGTTGAAAAAGAGATCGAAAAAATAAAAGATATTTTGACGGCAACAGATGAATTTTGTCTCGCCATTGTAGGGGACGGCCCTCATCGGCAGC
This sequence comes from Melghiribacillus thermohalophilus, assembly GCF_004342905.1. Lineage (GTDB taxonomy): Bacteria > Bacillota > Bacilli > Bacillales > Alkalibacillaceae > Melghiribacillus > Melghiribacillus thermohalophilus. The sequence continues at coordinate 61,961 of NZ_SMAN01000005.1, forward strand.
AACTGGAAAGGCATTTTCATGGTACCCGCACGGTTTTTACGGGTTTTCTTCACGGAAACGAACTAGCAAAAGCCTATGCTTCTGCTGATTGTTTTGTGTTTCCTTCTACCACAGAAACACTCGGGCTGGTTATTTTAGAGGCGATGGCATCGGGGCTTCCCGTTGTTGCCGCAAAAAGCGGCCCGACCTGTGAACAGATTCGAGATGGAGAAAACGGGCTCCTCTATGATCCTGAAGTTCCTGAAAGCTTTAAAAAATCCGTATTAGCCATGAAAAATGATATGTTTAGAAAACAAATCGCAAGAGAAGCATATCAAACTGGACAGCAATATGGGTGGTACAGGCCTTCTGAACAATTGCTGCAATTTTATTACCAGGTGTTACAAAAACGGAGGGGATATAACAGAATCCCCCTGACAGGTGAATAACATGCCCAGAAAAAGCCGGTTAAAGGGGATGCTTCAGGTAGCTCATTTTAGTGTGATCGGTGTCATGAATGCCCTGGTGGACATCGGTACATTAAATCTTTTCCTGATAGTCTGGCCGACAACAGATAAACGAATGCTATTGCTGTACAACACCATTGCCTATTCCCTGGCTGTAACGAACAGTTATATCTGGAACTCCAGGCTGACCTTTCGGGAACATGCGGAGTTTAATACAAGGGAAAAAATATATTTTGTTGGTCAGGCTATTGTCAGCCTTCTGATCAGCAATACGGTATTTATTGTCGGGGTTTCGGTTCTGGAATTATGGCCCATATCCCACTGGATCACTAACAATATCGCCAAAGGCCTGGCCATGTTTTTATCCTCTGCTGCGAGTTTCTTTTTTATGAAGTATATTGTTTTTTTCAAACTAAACGATAAAAGAGGTTGAAAAACTTGTGGGGGTTTATTTTTACGTTTTTGCTCACTTTGATGAAATGACTCCATTTAACGGCGACATGTTTGGCCCGGGTGTAATTTTCAAAGTTATAAGCACTTTTAAAGCTTGTCCATTTTGATCGTACATTCTTTCACCTAAATTCTTCTTTTCACAAAATGTCCGGAGCCAAGCCATGCCGATAAAGCAAAGATCAGATAGATCGCCTGAGTTGCCGATTGACCCTGTAAAATCAATTGGAGACCTACCCCCAGGCCAAGAGCCGGTATGACGATTAAAATGGTTCTTGCCATTCGTTCCATGCCTTTTCGATCCGGGAGCGGCCAAATTTTTGAAAATATCACACCAAGTGCTACTCCCAATGCCACTACAATAATGAGCTGGATAATCACTTCTGGAGTGGGAAATGGCCAGCCTGATAAATAGGATCCGATAAGATAGAATAATTCCAGAAATAATGCAATACCAAATACTTTTTTTAACACCACAAGATCCAAATATGGATGAACGATAAATAACACAAGAGTTGTCACAGCGAACAGAACAGTTACAAACAAATGGAAAACCTCCTTTCCACTTTATAAGAGGAAGCAAGGGGCTGAGATGACAGCCCCTTTTTTTCAATGAGCACTCTGCCATTAATCTGTCTGATCCATCACCTTTGGCACTCGGATATCTTCAACCATTCGGGATATTTCCTCAGGTGGAGCCTGTGTTCTTCGTGATACGACAAACGATACAATGAAGTTAATGATCGCTCCGACCACTCCGATACCCTGAGCATTAATGCCAAGGAAACTGTCTAAAATCTGGGCTTCTGTTCCAAAAATTTGCACTGATCGCATGAGCATGATCATCACAAGTGTAAAGGTTAATCCGGATAAGATTCCCCAGATGGCACCTTCCCGGTTCATCCGTTTATCAAAAATTCCGAGGAAAATCGCCGGGAACAAACTGGCGGCTGCCAGTCCAAAGGCAAAGGCCACCACTTCTCCAACAAACCCTGGCGGTTTAATCCCGAAATATCCCGCTACAATAACAGCAAGAAAGATCATCCATCTTCCAACAACCAGTCTTTGTTTTTCAGATGCTTCCGGTCGGAAGATTCGGTAATACAAATCGTGAGATACCGCACTGGACATAGCAAGCAGCAATCCTGATGCTGTGGATAAAGCGGCAGCCAGACCACCTGCAGCAACCAGTGCTATAATGAAGAGGGATAGCTCCGCAACTTCCGGCGTGGATAGAACGATGATATCCCTGTCAATAATTACTTCATTTGTATCAGGGTCACTGGAAAATGATAATGTGCCGTCCCCATTTTTATCATCCAGCTGTAACAGACCCGTTTCCTCCCATTTAGACACCCAGCTGATTTCCCGAACCTGCTCAATGGCTTCGTTATTAAAACTGTTAATGAGGTTATACTTGGCAAAAACGCCGATTACGGGAGCGGTTGTATATAGCAGTGCAATGAAAATAAGGGCCCATCCCGCTGACCAACGTGCTGAACGGACATCCTTCACGGTATAAAAGCGGATGATGACATGCGGCAATCCGGCAGTCCCGATCATCAATGCAAGGGTAATCGCAAATACATTCATAGCTGATAAATTTTCAAAGGGCTTCAAATATTCGCTCAGACCGAGCTGAACCTGTAATTCGCTTAAATTTTTTGCGATGTCTGAAAAGACAAATCCAAGCTGGGGAACTGGATTGCCGGTTAATTTCAAGGAAATGGCTGCAGCTGGTATGATAAAGGCAATGATGAGCACAAAATATTGGATAACCTGTGTCCATGTAATCCCTTTCATTCCACCGAGTACGGCAAAGAAGGCAACAATCGCCATACCGATGAACACGCCGACTGCAATATCGACCTGGAGATACCTGCTAAATACAATGCCAACGCCCCGCATCTGTCCCGCTACATACGTAAGAGATATAAATACGGTAGCAATGGCAGCCACTGCCCTCGCCCCGTTTGAATAATAGCGATCCCCAATAAAATCAGGCACTGTATATCTTCCAAACTTTCTTAAATAGGGGGCCAATAATAGAGCCAGCAATACATATCCCCCAGTCCAACCCATTAAATAAATCGTCCCGTCATATCCCAGAAAGGAAATGAGTCCTGCCATGGAAATAAACGAAGCTGCTGACATCCAGTCTGCTGCAATAGCTGCACCATTAGCGACTGCAGGAATTTCTTTGCCTGCAACAAAGAAACTGCTCGTATCTTTAACCCTGGACCACCAGCCAATATAAATATAAATGGCAAAGGTAATGAGTACCAGGGTTAGGGTAATGCCTTCAGTGGTCATGAATCATCCTCCTCTGTGCCGGATTTGTTTGCTAAAATGACTTCTTTCACATCATATTGCTCGTCAAGCTGGTCCATTTTCCTGGCATAATAAAAAATTAAAATGACAAAAAAGATGATAGACCCCTGCTGGGCAAACCAGAACGACAAAGGAAGATTAAAAAACGGGATATTGCTGAATGGTTTAGCCATGATGATGCCGGCAAACAGCGAAACCAAAAACCAGATGACCAATAAGCCAATGATCAGGCGCAAATTTTTCTTCCAGTATTCTTTTTGCTTTTCACTTAACTCCTGACGAACATTCATTTGAAAAGGAGCACCTCCTCATGCTTTTAAGCTAAAAATATTCAAAGGTATAAAGTATGACGAATGACCACCTCCTGGAACAATCTTTAATTCATTCATATTTATCAAAGTGGGTAAATATTCAGACAATATTTTGGGCTATTCAGATGCCTGTAGGAAAAAGGATTGTATACATAACTGAAGGAATTGATTCAGAGGATTCATGGATGAATAAGAAAAGCATAAGGGGTCCACTTCGGCCCAGTGGGACAGGAAACGCTGCCGTGATGCGGAATTGGCCTGAAGAATTCAACATTGTACAGAAAACTTCAAAGCATGCTCCCGTCCTGAACCTGGATTGCTATAACGGAAGGATCAGCAACAAACTTTTTAAAAAATCCTGGTATGGCGAGTCTTTATTGACAGACAATGTAGAGCTATCATTTCTCCTGTCGTTTTTTCTTCACCGGGGTAGTTTCTCCGCTGACATAAAAAAAGCACAATCGAAAATTTCCGATTGTGCTTTTGGATGTTTTTTAGTCGTTGACATATGGCAGCAGAGCCATTTGACGCGCACGCTTAATAGCTTTGGTTAATTTACGCTGGTACTTGGAAGAAGTTCCAGTTACACGACGTGGAAGTATTTTTCCCCGTTCAGAGATAAACTTCTTAAGAAGATCTACGTCTTTATAGTCGATATGGGTAATGTTATTTGCCGTAAAATAACATACCTTTTTCCGTTTACGACGACGAGCCACAGTCTACCCCTCCTTTTTTATTAAAATGGTAAATCATCGTCCGAAATATCAATCGGTTCACCGTTATCTGCAAACGGATCATCATCATTGTCCATTTGTCCAAAATCATCTTTGGGAGGGTTCTGGTTTCTGTTTTGATCTGGTTGGAACCCGGTTGAACCCGTGCCGCCCTGTCCGGAAGATCCCTTTGGTTCTAAAAACTTAACAGATTCAGCAACTACTTCCGTTATATATACTCTTCGGCCATCCTGACCTTCAAAACTGCGGGTCTGAATTCGGCCATCTACACCCACAAGGTTCCCTTTTTTCATAAAGTTTGCTAAATTTTCTGCAGCTCTGCGCCATACAACACAGTTGATAAAGTCCGCTTCACGGTTTCCCTGCTGGTTAGAAAATGGCCGATTGACAGCAACGGTAAAGTTAGCCACAGCTACTCCATTAGGAGTATATCGCAATTCAGGATCACGGGTTAATCTGCCGACAAGAACGACACGATTCAACATCAGAACCACTCCTTATTGATTATCTTCACGAATCGCCATGTGACGAATAATATCGTCAGAGAATTTAGCCTGACGATCAAATTCATTAATGGCTTTTGAGTCACCCTGGAAATTGATCACCATATAAATACCTTCTTTATAGTTTTCAATTTCATAAGCCAGGCGACGCTTGCCCATTTCAGTCACTTTTTCAATTTCCGCCCCGTTGTCAGTCAGAACGTTGTTGAAACGTTCTACAACCGCCTTCTGAGTCTCCTCATCAACATCTGGGCGGATGATGTACATAATTTCATATTTATTCATCCGTCTTCACCTCCTTTTGGACTTAAACGGCTCCGTGATGGAGCAAGGAGTAATATACAGTGTAATTACTCACAATTTTGTATTATAGCAAAAATTTCAAGACAGTACAATAACCCTGTGATCCTTTTTTACACATTGAACCGGAAATGAATGACATCTCCATCCTGGACAAGATAGTCTTTCCCTTCCAGTCTGACTTTTCCCTGTTCTTTTGCTGCAGCCATGGATCCGGCCTTTACCAAATCATCAAAAGAAACCGTTTCAGCACGGATAAAGCCCCTCTCAAAATCGCTATGAATAATACCAGCTGCTTCAGGAGCCTTCATTCCTTTTCTGAAGGTCCATGCCCGCACTTCCTTTTCTCCAGCTGTGAAATAAGTAGCCAGTCCAAGCAAATGATAAGATGCTTTGATTAATTGATCGAGCCCGGATTCTTTTATGCCCAGCTCTTCCAAAAACATTTCCTTTTCTTCACCATCTAACTCAGCAATTTCTGATTCAATTTTCGCACAAACGACAATCACTTCAGCGTTCTCTTTATTCGCATATTCTTTGACTGCCTGTACAAAATGATTTTGATCGGGATGTTGAATGTCCTCTTCTCCGACATTGGCAACGTATAATACAGGCTTGACGGTCAATAAGTGCAGCTGTCGGACATATTTCATTTCCTCTTTTGTAAAATCAATAGCGCGGGCAGGTTTTTCTTCTTCAAAAGCCTCTTTTAATTTAGCCAGTACTGAAAACTCAGCCATTGCTTCTTTATCTTTCTGTTTAGCAATTTTACCAACTCTGTCATAACGTTTTGCTACAGTCTCCAGGTCTGCCAGGATCAGTTCCAGGTTAATGGTTTCAATATCAGAAATGGGATCTACTTTTCCGTCCACATGGGTGATATTGCTGTCTTCAAAACAGCGAACCACATGGCAGATCGCATCCACCTGACGAATGTGGGATAAAAACTGGTTCCCCAGACCTTCCCCTTTGCTTGCCCCTTTTACAATCCCTGCAATATCTGTAAACTCAAAGGTAGTGGGAATTGTTTTTTGCGGTTTGACCAATTCTGTCAGTTTTTCAAGACGATGATCTGGAACTTCGACGATACCTACATTCGGATCTATTGTACAAAACGGATAGTTTGCTGATTCCGCACCTGCCTGAGTAATCGCGTTAAATAAGGTTGATTTTCCTACGTTAGGAAGTCCTACAATTCCTGCGGTCAATGACATGTTTTTTTCCACTCCTTCATTCCGATTCCGTCCCAATCAGGATTGTGAGTCATATCAATTATAGATGAGTACCTGAACAAATGACAAGGATATAAAAATCAAAAAACAAGGGACTCATTACCCTTGTTTTAGACAAATCGTAATGACATTCGTTATTTTTTAAAAGGTGAATATACGCCAAAATAAAATTATTATGTTTCACGTGAAACATGTTTACTCTTCTGAATCTGTATGTTTCACCAGAATTTTTTTTAATCTTTTTTCGAATTTTTTCCTTGGCAGTAAAACACTGTGCTGGCAGCCCTGGCACTTGATTCGGATGTCCATCCCCATTCGAATAATTTGCCAGCGGTTTTCGCCACATGGATGCTGTTTTTTCATTTCAACAATGTCATATAAATCATACTCCTTTTGTCCGCTCATTATGATATACCTCCTTTTTTCTATTGGGTTGTCCAATGTTGCCTCTTCTACTCATTTTTCCAGATAGCATCTGACCAAAGGTTTCTGCCCTCTATTTTTATACAATTATCATCAATTACTATAAAAATCATCCATTTGATGTTCTTATATTATTTTATCAAAAATCATTCTATTTTGTATCGATTCATAATTGGATAGACAAACACAGCCGATAATGCATAAAGATTTAAAATACCATAAATGGGATACAAATACTTGATCAGATTTGCAAAACCGAAACTAGTAAACGGCACCATAAAAATGGTCATCATGAAAGCTAACATCCATAAAGGAAGGCTGACTCTTTCCCTGATTCTCGAAATCAGACCGAACAGACAGGATAAAGCTGTGGTAAATATGGCGATCCAGAGTAGAATCGTCATAAATAAAAACATTTTGTAAGGGTAATGTTTTAATATTGCAAATAAAGGGATTTCATAGAGTAATATATCTTCTGAAATTTGAATTAAACTGTTGTTATATATATAGGTGATGATTCCGAGTACAAGTCCGCTACCGACACTGGCAACCCAGATTTCCCCCTTTTTTTCGATATGGTTCCCAATCGCTCCCAGCACAGCAATCAGAGGAATAATATTTAATGCTGTAAAAGGAAAGGCAGCCATCCAGTTTTGCTGTTCATGGAAATGAGAAGTTAAGGATAAATCCTGTTGCATAATAAATAAGATTAGAACGTATGAAAGACCAAGGATTAGCAGGGGTAATATAAGGCTGTTAATGGACAGAATCCCATCAATGTCCCAGACAAAAGTCAGGATAATGGGAATCGCTATTGCCGCAATCCCAAACCAGTAGTTAAAGTGATAAGCTTCAAGGGTAGCTCCACTTCCAGCAATCATAATCACAGTAGTGGTAAATAAATAAAATAAGATCAGCATATCATAAAGTCCAGTTAAATGTTTTCCTACTATGATGCGAAGGACAGGTACATAATGGGATGTCTGATGCTGAAAACTGATTGAAAGAATAATATAACAGCTGACCGAAAATAATATCGTAAATAACAAGATCGCCATGCTGCTACCATGACCAAAAAATTGCCATAGTTCTCTTCCGGATGCATACCCTGCTCCGATCATCGAGCCGATAATGAGAAACATCCATTTAAATCCTGCTTTCCACATAGCTCTTCCTCCATTTTTTATTTAGAAAATGTATAGATAAAACATTTCTGCCGTATACTAATACCATTATGAAAGTGGAGGACTGGCTATGAATTTTAATCGGATCTTATCCCGAAACAAAGAGGAAGAACGGTTTTATTATCTGCAGGAACATACACCCGACAATCTTGCCACATCACTATTGCAATGGATTCCCCGTTTCAAGCAAAACGTTATTATTCTATGTATCGGAACTGACCGTTCCACAGGTGATGCCCTTGGTCCCCTGGTCGGAACATTCCTTTGTGAACAAAAACCTTCAAGTCTATCTGTGTACGGTACCCTTGATCATCCCGTTCACGCTAAAAATATTCATGAGCACTTAACAACCATTCAGCAAAATCATTTCAATCCATTTATTATCGCGGTAGATGCCTGTTTAGGAAAATATTCGTCCATTGGAACAATCATTGCTGGTCAGGGGTCTCTTCGCCCAGGAGCAGCAGTCAAAAAGGACTTGCCCGAAGTTGGAAATGTATTTATCAGTGGAGTTGTAAATATTAGCGGCTACATGGAATACTTTGTTTTACAAAGCACGAGATTATCGATCGTCATGAATATGGCCAAAAAAATAGCCTGTTCTTTAAAACAGGTAGATGACAGGCTAACCAACCGTCGCTACACAAAAAAGCATAAAAAAAGCGCCCGTTAAACTCAATTCAAGATACCATTTTATCACTGTTCAGCAGAACGGACGCTGTTCTGATCGATTAAAACCACCCCGAAAACCAGTTATAGGCTAATAAAATAAATCCGACTGTAATCAGGCTAGGAAGTAAATTGGCTACCCGAATGTGGGTAACGTTCAATAGATTAAGCCCGATGGCCAGTATTAATAATCCTCCGGTGGAGGTCATATCCTCAATAAACAGCTGAAGATAATCACCCGGAAGCAGCCGTTCAATTTGAGTAGCAAACATCGCTATCGAACCTTGATAAAGTAAAACAGGAATGACTGAAAAAACGACGCCGATTCCCAGAGTGGTTGTTAGAACCATGGCCACAAAGCCGTCAATCACCGCTTTCGTAACCAATACTTCGTGATCTCCTCTTAAGCCGCTGTCGAGTGACCCTATAACAGCCATCGCACCGATTACAAATATAAGAGAGGCCGTTACAAATCCCTGAGCAATCGTTGACTGGCTCTGGCTGCTCCCCTGGAACTTATTTTCGATCCACTGGCCAAGTGCATTTAACCGGTCTTCTAATTTGATTGCTTCACCAATAATGGCACCTGTAAGCAAACTGAGGAGAATAACCACAATCCTGTCAGAACTGCTCCCCATCATAATACCGATGATGACTACCGTTAAACCGATTCCGCTCATGATCGTTTCTTTATACCGTTCTGGAACTTTTGTAAAAAACAATCCAAACACCGTTCCTACTAAAATACCGAGTCCATTCACTAGCGTTCCATACAATACCATTGTTCATGACAGCTCCATTTTGTTGTTTTGATTGTTTCACGTGAAACATTTTGTTTCAGCTAGAAAAAATGGTTTATGCCTGGTTCGCATAAACCGAATTAATGTTCTTTTCCATTTAACAGTGACAGTATTCTTTCCAGGTCATCAGCTGAAAAGAACTCAATTTCGATTTTTCCTTTTCGCTTTCCCTGCTGGATTTTAACATTGGTGCCAAACCGTTCCCTTAATTCATTTTCTTTTGCTGTCAGGAATACATCTTTCTTTTCTTTTCTCTTCTTCTTTTTAATCGTTTTTTCGTTCATGGCAGTGATTAGCTGTTCTACTTGACGAACATTCAATTTTTCTTTTTTAATTTTATCGACTACATACATCATTTTGGTTTTATCTTTAAGACCAAGCAATGCCCTTCCATGCCCCATCGATATATCCCGATTGTTAATCAACGCACATACTTGATCAGGCAATGACAGCAATCTTACAAGGTTTGCGATATGAGGACGACTTTTCCCCAGACGTTTAGCCAACTCTTCCTGGGTTAAGCCCAGTTCATTCATTAACCGATCATATGCCTCGGCTTCTTCAATTGGAGTGAGATCCTCACGCTGTAGGTTTTCCAGCAAAGCCAGTTCCATCATTTTTTCATCTGAAAGATCCCGGACAATGGCAGGGATTTTTTCTAAACCAGCTTCCTTTGCAGCCCTGAAACGTCTTTCCCCTACAACGATTTCATAACCCTTGATACTTTTACGCAAAATGATGGGCTGCAAAACGCCATGCTGGACAATGGACTCTTTTAACTCTTCGATTGCATCTGCACTAAAGTTTTTTCTTGGCTGATATGGATTTGGACGACACTTGTTGATAGGAATATCCTGTATGGATTCCTCATCTGTCTCCAGATCCTGAAAAATGGCATTGATCCCTTTACCTAACCCTCTGGACATTCGCAATCACTTCCTTCGCTAATTCAGAATATACTTCCGCCCCGCGGGATTTAGGATCATACATAATAATAGGCTGCCCATGACTCGGAGCTTCCCCTAAGCGGACATTTCGTGGAATGATGGACCGAAAAACTTTATCTTGAAAATATTTTTTGATTTCCTCGATTACCTGAATCCCGAGGTTTGTCCTGGCATCGAACATAGTCAGCAGCACACCTTCAATGGCCAGCTGCTTATTCAAATGTTTTTGAACTAGACGGACTGTATTTAATAACTGACTAAGGCCTTCCAGAGCATAATATTCACATTGTACGGGAATTAAAACTGAATCAGCTGCTGTTAATGCATTGATCGTCAAGAGTCCCAGAGAGGGAGGACAGTCAATAATAATATAATCGTATGTTTCTCGTATCGGTTCCAGTGCTTTTTTTAGTCTTACTTCCCGTGATATGGTGGGCACCAGTTCAATTTCTGCACCTGCAAGCTGAATGGTAGCAGGAATAGCTTCGAGATTTTCAACGACCGTTGGTACACAAACTTTTTCAGCCTCTAAATCCTCGACTAATACGTTGTATACACACTCATCCATATCAGCTTTTTCAATCCCTGCTCCGCTGGTTGCATTGCCCTGTGGATCTATGTCAACGAGTAATACCCGGTTTCCCAGATCAGCAAGACATGCACTTAAATTGACTGCAGTTGTTGTTTTTCCCACGCCACCCTTCTGATTGGCGATGGCAATGACTTTACCCATGATGTCACCTGCCTCATTTGTGTCATTCATATACAAACTATTTTATCACTTTTTTTCGCTGTACTATTTAAAAAATCGATTCGAAAAAAATTCCCATCCTTGATTAGATCTAAGATGGGTCAAAATCATGGTATGTTCTTTATGATTTTTTCTTCGGAATCTTTATCGTAATCTGATAATACTCTTCATGATCTTCTTCATCTGCTGTTATATTAACCCCTGAATCTGCTACCATATTCAACGACTGCCGAATAGTATTCATGGCTATACGAACATCTTTGCTGATCCCTTTTAAACGTGGTCTGGGCTTTTTCTTTTTATCTGTTGACTGCATTTTTAAAATTCGTTCTTCTGTTTGTTTGACATTTAGTCCTTTTTCCAGGATTTCATTTAATAGCTTTACCTGTTTTTCATGATCCTGGAGTTTAATCATTGCTCTTGCATGACGTTCCGTAATCTTTTTATTTTTTAACGCTGTCTGAACAGGTTCCGGAAGTTTTAGCAGTCTTAATTTGTTTGCAATGGTTGATTGACTTTTTCCGAGCCGCTGAGCAAGAGCCTCCTGTGTTAAACCGTGGATTTCCAGCAATTGTGAATAGGCCATGGCTTCCTCAATAACGGATAGTTCTTCTCTCTGTAAATTTTCAATCAGGGCAACAGAAGCTGTTTCAGCATCATTCATGTTTTTGATAATGGCAGGAATCTGATCCCACTTTAGATGTTGAACCGCTCTCCATCTTCTCTCCCCGGCAATTAATTCGTACTTCCCCTTTGAATCATCTATTTTCCGGACAACAATAGGCTGTATCATTCCGTGTGTTCGGATCGTCTGTGCGAGTTCTTCTATCTTATCCTGATCAAAAATGGAACGTGGCTGATATCTGTTCGGCTGAATATCTTTTACAGGAATCTGAATAACTTCTGCGGATCCAAAGGATAAATTTTCATCTTCTGATTCATTTTTTTGGTCGCCAAGGCCAAATATACGGCTTAAAGGATGCATCATGTATGAGCCACCACCTTTTCACAATACCATGGTTACCAGTTTAATAGATTTATGTTGATTCCACTGATGTTTCACGTGAAACATGATGCCCAATCCATTGAAAAAAGCGCTGCAGCATAAGGCTGCCGCGCATAAACTGACCTTTTCCCTGTAGTTTTTATTTTATCATATTTTTAGAGAAAAAACAGAAAAAATCTTCTAATCCGATCTATTATTGACAATCGAATGGTTTAAACGACCGCTCTATATCAGAGGATTTTTGCCTGGAACTCCCGGTTTACGCGGAAATTTTTTAGGTGTGGCTTTCACCTTTTGGATAATGGCAATATTTCTTTCACTATTTTCTTCGGGTAAATAAAAGGTATTAATAGAATGAATCTCCCCGCCCAATTTTTCAATGGCCTGATCGGCCTGTTTCATTTCATTGTGAAAATTAGAACCCTTCATCGCAATCATCTTGCCCCCGACTTTTGCAAGGGGCAGACATAACTCACTCAGCACTGCCATTCTAGCAACTGCACGGGCGATCACCACATCAAACTGCTCACGGAACGAAGGGTTCTTGCCAAATACTTCAGCTCGGTCGTGGTAAACATTGATATCCGTTAAACCAAGTTCTGATGAAAGATGTTCTAAAAACGTTATTCGCTTTTTTAATGAATCTACAATCGTTACATTTATAGCAGGAAAACAAATTTTAATCGGGATGGATGGAAAACCAGCCCCTGCTCCCACATCACAGACATGAATGGTATGCGAAAAATCATAATGGAATGCGGCTGTGATTGAGTCATAAAAATGCTTCAGATAAACATCTTCTTCACTTGTAATAGCTGTCAAGTTCATTTTTTCATTCCATTCAACAAGGGTCCGATAATAGATATGAAATTGATTCAGCTGATGATCATTTAATGGTATTCCTTTTTCCTCTAGAATTTTTTTAAATGTTTCTTTGTTCATTGGCATTGCTCCTTCATGAACTGGACACTCGGGCGATCTTCCCCTGTTCTAGATAGACGAGCAAAATGGAAATGTCCGATGGGTTCACACCGGAAATTCTTGACGCCTGGCCTACAGACAGCGGACGAACCTTTTTTAATTTTTCTTTTGCTTCAGTTGCCAGACCCTGAATGGCATCATAATCTAGATCAGACGGAATCTTTTTGTCCTCCATTTTTTTCATCCGCTCTACCTGTTGCAGCGACTTTTTAATGTATCCCTCATATTTAACCTGAATTTCAACCTGTTCCTCAACATCAGCCGGCAGTTGCTGTTCTGGAGGTGTCAGCGTTTTAAGCATTTCATATGTGATTTCCGGCCTTTTTAAAAAGTCATTTGCACGGACCGCTTCTTTTAAAGATGCACCTCCAGCATCCTTTAACATGGTCTGAACTTTTTCAGTAGGTTTAATGATAACTTTATCGAGGCGCTTTTTCTCTTCTTCAATAAGCTGTTTCTTCTCCTGGAAAATCCGGTAACGTTCTTCAGAAATCAAGCCAATTTGATAACCGATATCGGTTAAACGTAAATCGGCATTGTCATGCCTTAACAGCAATCGATATTCCGCCCGGGATGTTAACAGACGGTAGGGTTCATTTGTCCCTTTCGTAACCAGATCATCAATTAATACCCCAATGTATGCCTGGGAACGGTCCAAAATAACCGGTTCTTTATCGAGGGCTTTCGCTGCCGCATTGATCCCGGCCATAATTCCCTGTCCCGCTGCTTCCTCATAGCCAGAAGTCCCGTTAATTTGACCGGCTGTATATAGACCTTTAATTTTTTTGGTTTCCAGTGTCGGCCAGAGTTGAGTCGGCACAATGGCATCGTATTCAATGGCATAACCGGCCCTCATCAGTTCTGCCTTTTCCAGTCCGGGGATGGTTTCCAGCAATCGTTTTTGTATATCTTCAGGCATGGACGTAGACAGACCCTGAACATAAACTTCATCCGTATTCCTTCCTTCCGGCTCTAAAAATATTTGATGGCGAGGTTTATCATGAAACCGGACAACTTTATCTTCAATGGAAGGGCAATACCTTGGTCCTGTACCTTTTACCATTCCTGAGTACATCGATGACCGGTGCAGGTTTTCATCAATAATTTTATGGGTGAACTCCCCAGTATAGGTTAACCAGCAAGGAATTTGGTCGGTTATGAATTCCGTAGTTTCATAAGAAAAAGCCCTTGGTTCATCATCCCCCGGCTGTATTTCTGTTTTCGAATAATCAATGGTGTGACTGTTTACCCTTGGAGGTGTTCCTGTTTTAAAACGAATCAATTCAAAACCCAGTTCCTCAAGATGCTCTGACAATTTTACAGATGGACGCTGGTTGTTTGGCCCGCTTTCATATTCAATATCACCGATTAATACTTTTCCTCTCATAAATGTACCGGTCGTGATTACGACTGATTGAGCGTAATAGGCTGCCTTCGTTTCAGTGATGACTCCTTTACATACTCCATCTTCCACAATTAATCGATCGACCATGCCCTGTCTCAGGGTGAGGTTTTCCTGATTTTCCAGAGTTTTTTTCATTTCCTGCTGATACAACACCTTATCTGCTTGAGCTCTTAGTGCACGTACTGCAGGACCTTTGCTCGTATTCAGCATACGCATTTGAATATGTGTTTTATCGATATTTTTGCCCATCTCGCCCCCAAGGGCATCAATTTCCCTTACAACAACTCCTTTTGCAGGTCCACCGATAGAGGGATTGCAGGGCATAAACGCAACGAGATCCAGATTCAGGGTAAGCATTAGAGTTTTGGCGCCCATTCTGGCAGCAGCCAGCCCCGCTTCACAGCCAGCATGACCTGCACCAATGACAATGACATCATATTGACCCGCATCATACATATATCAGTCTCTCCTTACTGTTTATTTTCCTAAGCAAAATTGGGAAAACAACTGATCAATCAAACTGTCAGAGACAGTATCTCCAACAATTTCTCCCAGTATTTCCCATGCCCTTGTCACATCAATCTGCACCACATCAATAGGCATACCGGCTTCGATACCTGATATTGCATCTCCCAGTGACTGCTTTGCTTCTTTTAACAGCTGAATATGACGAACATTGGACACATAGGTTAAATCCCCTGCATCCAGATCCCCTTCAAAGAACAGATCGGCAATGGCCTGTTCTAATTCATCAATTCCTTTTTCCTGGATCAGTGATGTGGTGACCAGGGAATACTGTTTTGAACGCTCTTTTACTTGGTCCATATTTATTTTTCGGGGCAAATCGGTTTTATTGACAATAACAATTACATCCATCCCTTCCACAGCCTTAAACAAATTTTCATCTTCCTCTGTCCACTCATCTCCATAATTGAGAACGAGCAGCACTAAATCTGCTTCTTTTAATACTTTCCTTGAACGCTCAACCCCAATTTTTTCAACGATGTCTTCCGTCTCCCTGATTCCTGCCGTATCAATTAACCGTAAAGGCACGCCCCGAACATTCACATACTCCTCAATGACATCCCTGGTTGTCCCAGGAATATCGGTAACAATGGCTTTATTTTCATGGGCCAGTGCATTTAATAAAGATGATTTCCCCACATTCGGCCTTCCAATAATGGCAGTGCCTATTCCTTCTCTTAATATTTTACCCTGTCTGGCCGTCTGAAGAAGTTGTTCGATTTCCTCATGAACCTGATTTGTTTTTGTCTTCATGACTTCCAGAGTCATTTCTTCCACATCATCATATTCTGGATAATCAATGTTTACTTCTACATGGGCCAGGGTTTCCAAAAGTTTCTGCCTCAATGACTGAATGAGCCTGGAAAGCCGCCCGTCCATTTGTTTTAGGGCCATATTCATGGCCCGGTCGGTTTTTGCCCTGATTAAATCAATCACTGCTTCTGCCTGGGATAAATCGATTCTTCCATTTAAAAAGGCCCGTTTTGTAAATTCCCCGGGTTCTGCCAGACGTGCACCGTTTTCGAGAATGAGTTCCAGAACCCGATTCACTGAAACGAATCCCCCATGACAGTTGATTTCTACAATATCTTCACGCGTAAAAGTCTTAGGAGACTTCATCACCGTAACCATGACTTCCTCAACGGTCTCTTTTGTTTCCGGATGAATAAGTTTTCCATAATGTATGGTATGGCTAGCTGCTTCTTTTAAGTTTTTTCCTTTAAAAACTTTACTGGCAATTTCAATGGAGTCAGGTCCGCTCATGCGTACAATGGAAATCGCTCCTTCTCCAATCGGTGTTGAAATGGCTGCAATTGTATCTGTATCCATTGCCTTTCACCTCCTGTTTGACAATGGATTCAATCTTGATAGAAAAAATATATTTCCATGATTCACTAATTCATTAGAATATCACATTGTCTGTTTGATTGAAAAGTATTTTAAAAACACGGTGTCACTGGTTCTCCTTATATATTCTGCTGTTTCCTGTCAAAATCCATACATATACTCATTAATCGCTTTTAAACACCAGTGACACAAAGCTCTTTTCAACGCCTGATAGCAGACTCCCCTTCATTTTACCTGCTCTGAATCATTGTAGAGATGGCAAAAAACCCCCTCGCCAATCATGAGATCAACGAAGGGGGTTAAGATATTAACGGTTATTTTCTGGTTTTATAACGACGTGACGGTTGGGTTCAATTCCGTCGGAATATGTGCTGACCCTTTGATGGTGCTGCAATGCTGTATGGATAATTTTTCGTTCATATGACGGCATCGGTTCCAGTTTGACCTCTCTTCTTGTTCGAATCGCCTTGTCAGCCAATTTTTCAGCAAGATTTTCTAATGTTTCTTTTCTCCGTTCCCGGTATCCTTCTGCATCGAGTACGACAGTATTGTATTGATCAGCGTTTCGATTGATCACAAGGTGCAAGAGATACTGAAGTGCGTTCAGGGTCTGCCCCCTTTTCCCGATTAAAATGGCAATTTGTTCTCCGGAGAGTTCATAAATGATCTCATTTCCGTTCTTTCTGGCAGTAATATCTGCTTTTACTCCCATTTTTTCGGTTACTTCCCGAAGGAAATCTTCTCCTTCTTTTACTTTATCCCCGGTAATTTTCACTTTTACGATTGCCGGCTTTGAACCAAAAATACCTAAGATTCCTTTTTTTCCCTCATCTATAATGTCGACATGAACCTGGTCCCTCGTGGTGTGTAATTTTTCTAATGCAGACTGGACCGCCTCCTCCACCGTTTGACCAGTAGCTGTAACCTGTCTCACTTTTCCGCGCCTCCTGCTTTTTGTTCATTCATAACAGGGCGGCGAATGAAATAGGTTTGTCCAATCATAAAGAAGTTTCCTACCACCCAGTATAAGGCTAAAGCAGCCGGGAAAAACATCGCGAATCCGCCGATCATTACTGGCATGAGATAAAGCATCATCGTCATTTGTGGATTTTGAGCAGCTGCATCATTCCCTGCCATCATCATTTTTTGCTGCAGGTAAGTCGTTCCCGCCGCGATTAAAGGCAGTATATAAAATGGATCCGGAGAGCCCAGTTCAAACCATAAAAAGGAATGAACCTTAATGGACTCTGTACGATAAATTGCATGATAAAAGGCTATTAAAATTGGCATCTGAACAAGAATTGGCAAACATCCTGCCATTGGATTAACACCGTGTTTCTGGAATAGCTGCATCGTTTCCTGCTGAAGCTTTTGCTGGGTTTTTGCATCCTTTGAGCTGTATTTTTCCCGAAGAGCTTGCAATTCCGGCTGGATATCCTGCATCGCTTTGGTAGATTTTAATTGTTTAATATTCAAGGGAAGCAACAATAAACGAATGAAAATCGTTACAATAATAATCGCAAGACCATAGCTCTCATTAAAAAAATCAGCTACATTTATGATAAGCAATGACAGTGGTAAAACAAAATACTGATTCCAGATTCCTTCACTTTCAGAATTGATGGGTTCGTTAATATCCATACATCCCGAAAGCAACATCAGAAGCCCTGTCATAGCTATGATGAGTAGGACCTTTTTCTTCAATGCGATTTCCTCCTTACACCCATACGATGACTCTCTATTCATTCTATATGTAATACAGTTTCATTACCTGTATTTTATCATTGTTGCCAATAAATTATCTATATAAAATTTCTTAATCATATTTCTTCCTTTTGAACATATTGGTTCTTTTCAAAACATGAGCTAAACTCTTTTTCAACTGATGATAATCCTGATCCACAGCCGCCCTTCTTGCAATGACGACAAAATCATATTCCTGCTTAAGTTCCTCTTCCATTTCCATAAATGCCTGTCGCAGATAACGTTTGATTCGGTTGCGGACCACAGCATTTCCGAGTTTTTTTCCTACCGATAAACCGACACGAAAATGAACCTGATCATGTTTCGGAAGGTAGAATAGTACAAGCTGACGATTGGCAAAGGATTTTCCTTTTTGAAAAACTTCCTGAAATTCTTCATTTTTTTTAATCCGGTATGCCTTCCTCATTCAAACATTTCACTCCAGTAAGATTAAAATCAATGGAACGTCAGCATCATCACAAACCAAGCAGGACCATTGCTCAAAATTGCATAAATTTGATTACGAATATCCCATTTATTTCGGTCCGTCATCAAAACAGCACTGCTAGAAAAAAGACCACTGACTTCTTTTCAGTGGTCTATGCAGAAATCACTTTTCTTCCTTTACGGCGGCGACGAGCTAAAACTTTACGTCCATTCTTTGTGCTCATACGCGCACGAAAACCGTGTACTTTTTTTCTTTTCCGATTATTCGGCTGAAATGTGCGTTTCATCTATTGACACCTCCTGAGGTAAATATTCCATAGATCAAAAGACAGTCCAATTAATTATAAGAGAAAAAAACCGGTACTGTCAACTTCATCCGCTGCAAACTTAGCTAAATAAATTTTATCCACACACAGATTCGCAAACCCGTTACAAACTTATCCACAGATCCTGTGCAACATTTTTTTCACTTTTTTGATCATCCACAACATTTATCGACAGGAAAACCACAAAATATAGTGCTGTGGATAATAGTTATACACAATCTGTTGTATTTGTGGATAACTGTCCTAAAATCGTTGAAACTACTCTATTTATTTGGTATTATATTTGTGTTTTATAACGTGGAAAACCTGCTGCTCGATAATTAGTTTTCCACAAGTTGTGGATAAACTGTGGATATTAAATCACAGCCCTGTTCTTAAAGTTATCAACAGCGTTGTGGATATTGTAAATAAAAAAACGGATACCCTGTCATCATAAACTAGATTTATCCACAATGCTTTTGCTCCTCATATTTCATGTTTAAAAAGATCCTCTCTTTTTATTCAATATAATAGTTATACATACTGGGAATAAAAAACATCATTCCCACAGTCCTGGAAGGGGTGAACCACTTGGAGAATATTGATCAGCTCTGGAATGAAACGCTGAAGAAAATTGAAGGGAAAATCAGTAAACCAAGTTTTGACACCTGGCTTAAATCCACAGAAGCCATCGATCTCAACGATCAAATCATAACCATTGCTGCACCAAATGAATTTGCCAGAGACTGGCTGGAAAACAGTTATTCTAAACTGATTTCTGATACATTATTTGAACTTACGGGAACGGAAATGGAACCAAAATTTGTTATTCCAGAGACAAGAAAGGAAGAAAAACAGCCAAAAAAACCGGTAAAAAAAGGAACCGATCTAAAAAACGGCCAGGATGATTCACCAAAGAGCATGCTGAATTCCAAATATACTTTCGATACCTTTGTCATCGGTTCGGGCAACCGTTTTGCCCATGCAGCTTCACTGGCTGTTGCAGAAGCTCCTGCCAAGGCTTACAATCCTTTATTTATCTATGGCGGTGTAGGACTGGGAAAAACCCATTTAATGCATGCCATCGGCCATTATGTACTTGAACATAATCCATCAGCTAAAGTGGTCTATTTATCATCTGAAAAATTTACCAATGAATTTATCAATTCCATACGGGACAACAAAGCCATTAATTTCCGCAATAAATATCGCAATGTTGACGTTTTGCTTATTGATGATATTCAGTTCCTGGCCGGAAAAGAACAGACACAGGAAGAATTTTTCCATACCTTTAATACACTGCATGAAGAAAATAAACAGATTGTCATTTCCAGCGACCGGCCCCCTAAAGAAATTCCAACATTGGAAGATCGGCTTCGTTCAAGGTTTGAATGGGGACTAATTACAGATATTACTCCTCCAGATCTTGAAACAAGGATTGCTATATTGCGGAAAAAAGCAAAAGCAGAAGGCCTCGATATCCCAAATGAAGTGATGTTGTATATTGCCAATCAGATTGATACAAACATTCGTGAACTGGAAGGTGCTTTAATTCGGGTTGTAGCCTACTCTTCTCTGATTAATCAGGATATTGATGCTTCTCTGGCCGCTGAAGCACTGAAAGATATCATACCTGGTTCCAAACCAAAGGTCATTACCATTGCGGGGATTCAGGAAGCCGTAGGAGAAAAATTCAATGTAAAATTAGAGGATTTTAAATCTAAAAAACGAACAAAATCCATTGCTTTTCCGCGCCAAATTGCTATGTACCTGGCAAGGGAATTAACCGATTTCTCTCTGCCCAAAATCGGTGAAGAATTTGGCGGACGAGATCATACAACTGTTATACACGCTCATGAAAAAATTTCGAACATGCTTGATAATGATCAACAGCTTCAAAAAGAGGTACAAGAAATAAAAGAAAGATTGAAATCAAATTAATGTTGGACAGTTGAATATGTGTATAAGTGATGCAAGGTTACCAACAGTCTATCCACATGTGGATAGGCTTTCTTTCCCTTATCCATGCTAGTTATACACATATTCATAGACTCTATTAATACTGTTACTATTTTTTTTTATAAAATATAAAATAATCCACATGTGAACAACGTAGCTGATAAATGTTTGCCTTCATCCTTTTTTCTCAAATCTATTTTTCGTGCCGTAAAGCTCTATGCCAGCACGTATTTCTTAACTATAATGGAAAAATAAGAAGTCATTAGGAGGATTATTTATGAAATTTACCATCCAGCGCGATCAATTAATGAACGGTGTTCAGGATGTCATGAAAGCTATTTCTTCCAGGACGACGATTCCTATTTTGAGCGGAATGAAAATGGAAGCAACAGCCGAAGGAATTAAACTCACCGGAAGTGATTCAGATATTTCTATTGAATCCTTTATCCCGAAAGAAGAGGATGGAATTGTTTATGTAGAGGGAATTGAACCAGGAAGCATTGTTCTTCACGCAAAATATGTTCCAGATATCGTTCGAAAGTTACCTGAACAAATGGTAGAAATTGAATCGGATGAAAATTTTAACGTAACGGTCCGTTCCGGAAATGCAGAATTTCATTTAAATGGACAGGATGCTCAGGAATACCCTCTTCTCCCAAAACTACATACAGAAAATAGTTTTGAACTGCCGATCGATTTATTAAAGGATTTAATCCGCCAGACTGCTTTTGCCGTTTCAACTTCGGAAAACCGCCCGATTTTAACGGGTGTCAATATTAAACTGGAGGACGGGAAAATTGAGTTTGTTGCCACAGACAGCCATCGCCTTGCATCCCGGAAGATACCGGTAAATGGGGAAATGAAAGGTTTCCCTTATTCAAACATCGTTATTCCGGGAAAAAGCTTAAATGAATTAAATAAAATTCTTGAAGATTCCGAGGATAAAATCATGATCAGCGTGACAGAAAATCAAATTTTGTTTAGAACGAAACATTTATATTTCCTGTCCAGGCTTTTGGACGGAAATTATCCCGAAACATCCCGCTTAATTCCGGAACAGAGTAAAACGAACGTCGTGATTGGAACAAAAGAATTATTAAATTCCATAGACCGGGCAAGCCTGCTGGCAAAAGAACATCGGAATAACGTAGTGAAATTGGTCACAAAGGAAAGCAATCAGTTAGAAATTACCAGCAATTCTCCGGAAGTGGGAAAAGTAATGGAAGAAGTAACGGCAGATTCCATTGAAGGAGAAGAATTAAAAATTTCATTCAGTGCCCGATATATGATGGATGCTTTAAAAGCTATCGAATCGGAAAAAGTTAGCATTCAATTTACCGGTGCCATGCGACCGTTTCTGATTCGTCCCGCTGACGAAAGAGAGGAAATTTTACAGCTCATTCTCCCGGTACGGACTTATTAATTTTTTCTTATGTACTCATTTTTTTATGTGTTCAAGCAAGGGAACCCCCTTGCTTTTTTTTGTTGTTAGGTCTTCATTCAGAATCTGTTCCAACAGGTCCACATCGTTCGTTAAACCATTTACCGGGTGTTCGTGAATCCATTATCCTTCATCAATTGACATAGTAATAATAAACTGGCGGTTCAAGATTTTTTTCCTGTCCAGCACAGGCACCTGGTTCCTCATCAAGATGTTTCAGTCTTTCTGCTGCCCAGACAATCCCTTTTTCAAGTGCTCAAACCGTCTACCGGCCTTGGGAGACCGCTCAACCTTTTCTTATTTCTTTATTTTTAGTAAAATAATAAGAAGGCAAAGTATCGAGGAACAGGGTGAAAACAAATGGAAGAGACCATTGAAATTTCGACTGAGACGATCCCGCTTGGCCAATTTCTAAAGTTAGCCAATATCATTGAAACCGGTGGCATGGCCAGGTGGTTTTTAAATGAATACGATGTGTATGTCAATGATGAAAGAGAAACAAGGCGGGGCAGAAAATTGCGTGATGGGGATCGGGTAGTGGTCGAAGGGGCAGGTACATTTAACGTTGTTCAAATGAAGTAAGTCTCTGAACAGAAGGAGATTTTCATGTTTTTGGAAAAACTGACACTGACAAATTATAGAAATTATCAGACATTAGACCTTTTTTTTGATCATAAAGTCAATGTTGTCATCGGGGAAAATGCTCAGGGGAAAACAAACTTAATGGAATCCATTTATGTTTTAGCCCTTACCAGATCCCATCGGACGCCAAGGGATAGAGAATTAATCAAGTGGGATGAAGAATATGCTAAAATAAAAGGGAGTACATGGAAACGCAATCGTTCTTTTCCTCTGGAAATCATCATTTCAAAAAAAGGAAAGAAAGCGAAACTGAATCACCTGGAGCAAAAACGTTTAAGCGATTATATTGGTTCTCTCAATGTAGTGATGTTTGCACCGGAGGATTTGAACCTTGTAAAGGGGAGTCCCCAGGAACGCCGCCGATTCATCGACATGGAAATCGGCCAGATTCAGCCGTCTTATGTTTATCATTCTGTTCATTATCACAGATTGTTAAAGCAGCGAAATGCATTATTAAAAGAATTGCAAAAATCGCCCGGATCTGACAGAACAATGCTGAAAGTGCTCACGGATCAGATGATACAGCATGGTTCCGAGATCGTCATCAGGAGGTATGAATTTTTACAATTGCTTAGAAAGTGGGCCAGACCAATCCATGAAGGAATCAGCAGAGGTTTAGAAGATTTAAATATTACTTATGATTCCAGCACAAACGTATCAGAAGACTCCGAATTGTCAAAAATAGTAAATGTTTATCAAGACCATTTTAAAGACATCGAAACAAAGGAAGTTGAACGCGGAACAACATTGATTGGGCCTCATCGGGATGATCTGAATTTTTTTGTCAACGGAAAAGATGTACAAACATACGGTTCCCAGGGACAACAGCGTACCACTGCCTTATCGTTAAAACTGGCTGAGATCGAACTGATTTTTAACGAAGTGGGGGAATATCCCATTTTGCTTTTAGATGATGTTTTAAGTGAATTAGATGATTATCGTCAGTCCCACTTATTATCGACGATTCAGGATAAAGTGCAAACATTTGTATCAACAACAAGTGTAGATGGAATTGATCACGAAATTTTAAATCGAGCAGACCTTTTTCACGTGCAAAAAGGGTGTGTAACGAGAGAAAGGTGAAGCCAATTGTTTATCCATATCGGGGAAGAACACGTTGTTCATTCAAATGACGTGGTTGCAATCATAGACCGTATCCTTTTAACTTCTTCATCCATTGTGGAAGAGTTAATTATGAATCAACGAAAGAAACATAAAGTCTATGATTCATCGTATGAAAATGCAAAATCCATTGTCATCACAAAAGATTACATTTATTTCAGCCCGCTGTCCGTATCCACACTCAAAAAACGTTCTCAATTGTCTTTAACTTTAAATAAACTTGAAGATTATTCAGATACGTTTGAAGAATAGATATTACCCTTTAAAAGAAATGAAGGTGAAACCATGGCTATGGAAGAAAAACTGACGGAACAACAGGCGTATGATGAAAATCAAATACAGGTACTTGAAGGTCTTGAAGCGGTCCGCAAGCGTCCGGGAATGTATATCGGTTCCACGGGCGAAAAAGGGTTGCATCATCTTGTATGGGAAATCGTGGACAACAGTATTGATGAAGCACTGGCAGGGTACTGTGATGAAATCAACGTAATGATTGAAAAAGACAACAGCATTACCGTTGTTGATAACGGCAGGGGGATCCCTGTTGGGATGCATGAAAAAGCAGGGCGTCCCGCAGTAGAAGTCATCATGACCGTGCTGCACGCCGGGGGTAAATTCGGCGGAGGAGGATATAAAGTTTCTGGCGGATTGCATGGGGTCGGTGCATCCGTGGTAAATGCCCTATCAACAGAATTAGAAGTTTTTGTACACCGTGATGGAAACATTTATTATCAAAAATATCATCGGGGAGTCCCCCAGAAAGACTTGAAAGTCATTGGAGAAACGGACCATACAGGAACGAAAATCCATTTCAAGCCTGATCCTGAAATTTTTACTGAAACAACGGAATATAATTATGAAACGCTGGCTAATCGTCTGCGTGAATTGGCATTTTTAAATAAAGGGTTAACCATTTCAATCGAGGATAAACGTCAGGAGAAGGAGCCACAGGTTTTCTATTATGAGGGCGGAATCCGATCTTATGTGGAACATTTAAATCGTACCCGGGAAGCCCTTCATGAACCGTTTTATGTTGAAAGTGAAATGGACCAGATTACAGTAGAAGTGGCTCTGCAATATAATGACGGCTTTGTAAGTAATATATACTCTTTTGCAAACAATATTCACACCTATGAAGGCGGAACCCATGAATCTGGTTTCAAAACCGCATTAACCCGTGTGATTAATGATTATGCGAGAAAAAACCAGATGTTTAAAGATAACGATCCAAATTTATCTGGTGAAGATGTCAGAGAAGGGTTAACAGCGATTATATCCATCAAACACCCAGATCCACAGTTTGAAGGCCAGACGAAAACGAAACTGGGTAACAGTGAAGTTCGCACCGTAACAGATGCTGTATTCAGTGAATATTTTTCAAAGTTTTTATTTGAAAATCCCGATATTGCCAAAAAAATTGTGGAGAAGGGGTTAATGGCCTCCCGTGCCCGGATTGCGGCAAAAAAAGCAAGGGAATTGACGAGAAGAAAGAGTGCTTTAGAAGTTTCCAATTTACCCGGAAAACTGGCTGACTGTTCGGCAAAAGATGCCTCCATCAGTGAGTTATACATCGTTGAGGGAGACTCAGCAGGCGGTTCTGCCAAGCAGGGAAGGGATCGCCATTTTCAGGCTATTCTTCCCCTCAGGGGGAAAATCATTAATGTGGAAAAGGCACGTCTGGATAAAATATTATCCAATAATGAAATTCGCACCATCATTACAGCACTGGGAACCGGAATTGGCGAAGATTTCGATATTTCAAAGGCGCGATACCATAAAATTGTGATTATGACCGATGCAGACGTGGATGGCGCTCATATTCGGACACTATTATTAACATTTTTCTATCGCTA
Organism: Melghiribacillus thermohalophilus; assembly: GCF_004342905.1. GTDB lineage: Bacteria > Bacillota > Bacilli > Bacillales > Alkalibacillaceae > Melghiribacillus > Melghiribacillus thermohalophilus. Next base: position 87,818 of record NZ_SMAN01000005.1, read on the forward strand.
TATGCGCCCGTTAATCGAACATGGCTATATCTATATAGCACAGCCGCCATTATATAAAATTCAGCAGGGCAAATCCGTTTATTATGTCTACAGCGACAAAGAACTGGAACGGAAGCTAGGGGATATTCCGAAATCTCCTAAACCGGGGATTCAGCGTTACAAAGGTCTGGGTGAGATGAATCCAACTCAGTTGTGGGAAACAACGATGGATCCGGATACGAGGACATTGCTTCAAGTTGGTTTAGAAGATGCCATTGAAGCCGATGAAATTTTTGAAATATTGATGGGTGATAAAGTAGAGCCTCGCCGGGATTTCATCCAGCAAAACGCCCGATATGTAAAAAATCTCGATATTTAAAAATAAAACTGTACTTTCTCGGCCTCAGTTATAGGAGGGAAGCCAATGGCAGATCAAGAACGACCACATGTTCAAGAAGTCAATATTAGCCAGGAGATGAAAACATCTTTTCTCGATTATGCGATGAGTGTCATCGTCTCCCGTGCCCTTCCGGATGTAAGGGATGGGTTAAAACCTGTTCATCGCAGAATATTATATGCCATGCATGATTTAGGGATGCATGCTGACAAAGCTTATAAGAAGTCAGCCCGAATTGTGGGAGAAGTAATCGGTAAATACCATCCCCATGGAGACTCAGCGGTTTACGATACTATGGTTCGCATGGCCCAGGATTTTAACTATCGTTATACCCTTGTGGATGGTCATGGAAACTTTGGTTCAGTTGATGGTGACGCTGCAGCTGCGATGCGTTATACGGAAGCCCGCATGTCCAAAATTTCTATGGAAATCCTTCGTGATATCAATAAAGACACCATTGATTTTACAGATAACTACGATGGATCCGAAAAAGAACCGCTTGTTTTACCATCCCGTTTTCCAAATTTGCTAGTGAATGGTGCATCCGGGATTGCAGTAGGCATGGCTACGAATATCCCTCCCCATCAGCTGGGAGAAGTCATTGATGCGGTTCTGGCTATAAGTAAAAACCCGGATATGACCATTGATGAATTGATGGAAAATTATATTTACGGGCCTGATTTTCCAACAGCAGGCCAGATTCTAGGGAGAAGTGGAATTCGGAAGGCTTATGAAACAGGAAAGGGATCCATTACCCTCCGTGCCAAAACGGACATCATTGAACATGAAAATGGCAAGTCTTCCATAATTGTTACCGAAATCCCGTATCAGGTCAACAAAGCCAAATTAATAGAAAAGATTGCTGAACTTGTTCGGGATAAAAAAATTGACGGCATTACCGATTTACGTGATGAATCTGACCGTGAAGGAATGCGTATTGTTATCGAACTTCGCCGTGATGTCAATCCTAATGTTGTATTAAATAACCTGTATAAACAAACAGCCATGCAGACATCTTTCGGTATTAATCTTCTGGCACTGGTTGACGGAGAACCGAAAGTTTTAAATTTAAAACAATGCCTGCAATTTTATCTGGACCATCAAAAAGAAGTCATAAAAAGACGGACAGCTTACGAGCTGAGGAAGGCTGAAGCGCGGGCTCACATTGTCGAAGGTCTGAGAGTTGCCCTTGACCATTTAGACGAAGTGATTTCTTTAATCCGTCATTCGAAAACAACTGATATTGCCCGGGAAGGATTAATGAACCGATTCGACCTTTCTGAAAAACAGGCACAGGCGATTCTGGATATGCGCCTGCAGCGCTTGACAGGATTAGAACGGGAAAAGATTGAACAGGAATATAAAGATCTCGTGAAACTGATTGGAGAGCTAAAAGAAATTCTGGCCAACGAAGAAAAAGTGCTGGACATTATCCGTGAAGAATTAACCGAGGTTAAAGAAAAATATAACGACGAACGCCGTACGGAAATTGTAATAGGACAGGCTGATTTCTTCGAGGATGAAGATTTAATTCCTGAAGAAACCGTCATTATCACCTTAACCCATAAAGGATATATTAAACGTCTGCCTTTATCCACTTACCGTTCACAGCGCCGTGGCGGACGAGGGGTACAGGGAATGGGCACCAATGAGGATGACTTTGTGGAACACTTGTTGTCAACTTCTACCCATGACCATCTATTGTTTTTTACCAATAAAGGTAAAGTGTATAAGGCAAAAGGCTATGAAATTCCAGAGTTTGGCCGTACTGCCAAAGGAATTCCGATTGTCAATGTGCTGAATATTGAAAAAGACGAGTGGATTAATGCAGTCATTGCCGTTCAGGATTTTGAAGATGACAGCTACCTGTTCTTTTCAACCAGAAATGGGATTTCGAAACGAACATCACTGTCCCAGTTTGCCAATATCCGCCGGGATGGTATTCGTGCCATAAACCTGCGGGAAGAAGATGAACTGATTTCTGTGCGCTTGACGGATGGAACCAAGGATATTATGGTCGGTACGAAAAAAGGCTATTTAATCCGTTTTCCAGAAACGGACGTTCGACCTATGGGTAGAACGGCCTCAGGTGTAAAGGCGATTTCTCTGCGTGATGATGAAGATGAAGTTGTTTCAATGGATATTATCGAAGACGGGCTGCAGGTGTTAGTTGTAACGGTGAATGGGTTTGGTAAGCGTACACCTGCGGAAGATTATCGTATCACAGGGCGTGGTGGAAAAGGAATCCTTACCTGTCATTTAACTGAGCGGAATGGAACCGTAGCAGCGGTAAAAACAGTGACAGGCGAAGAAGATATTATGATTATCACGGAAAGCGGAGTTCTGATCCGCATGCCTGTCGATGGAATTTCGGTTACCGGCCGTAATACACAGGGGGTCCGTCTCATTCGTTTGCATGAAGATGACAAAGTCGCAACCGTAGCCCGGATTGAAAGAGAAGAAGATTCAGAAGAAGAATCAGTAGCTGAGAGCGGAACAACTGAAGAACAAACATAAGAGGGCAATCATAAGTTGTCCTCTTTTTTAAAAATTAAGCAGGCATTTCTTGAAATAGACTGTGAATATCGGTCTGGGAGGTATCAAGTAAACCGTGAGAGTTCATCCGGATGAATTAGTAACAGGCTGTCTGATTACAAAAGATGTAATGGGGAAAACATTACAGCCAATCATCCCTAGAAATACGGTAGTGAAGGACATTCATATAACGGTATTAAAAAAATTTATGGTAAAAGAAGTGACTGTTTCTCCAAAACTGGTCAATGGGGATCCTTTTGAGCCGGAATCTAAAATAGAAGATGAGCCGGAGCAGGATCAGGGAAATCAGGACAGCCACACAAACGAAGAGGATAGCTGGTCCTTTATTGACTATTACTTACACAGTGTGAAACAGACGAAAATATTGTTTGAAGGCTGGCAGGCCGGAACACCAGTGGATATTGTGAAAATCAGAGATCATTTAATTCCTTTAATCCGTATTTCTGAACAGTCCCCTGAATTAATTTTTTCTGTACATCATTATTCTAATAAGGATATGTATTTGTATCATCATATGGTGACCATGGCACTACTGGCTAACCTGCTTGCATCCAAAAAGAAATACAAGCAGGGCGAATGTTTTCAGGTTGCTCTGGCAGCTTACTTAAGTGATGCCGGCATGGCAAAAATGGATGAAAAAATCCTAAATAAACAATCCCCGTTAAATTCACAGGAATTTAATGAGGTAAAAAGACACCCCATCTATTCCTATCGTATGATTGAAAATCTAACAACGGTCACCAGGCCGGTAAAATTAGGGGTTTTACAGCATCATGAACGTCTGGACGGATCCGGATACCCGATGGGAATTGATCAAGAGCGGATTCATCCATTTGCCAGAATTATAGCCGTAGCAGACATGTTCCATGCCATGACCTCAGAAAGAAACTACCGGACAAAGCAGTCCCCGTTTAAAGTAATTGAAGAGATTCGCCATTTTCAATTTGGAAAATTAGATCCGGACATTGTACAGGTATTTATCCATAGTTTAACGAACTTTACCAATGGGACACAGGTTCAGCTGTCTGATCATTCCAGGGGCGAGATTGTTTTTATTGATCGCAAGCATCCTACAAGACCCATGGTAAGGCTGGAAGATGGAAATATTATTGATCTGAAACAACATTCTAATATTTATATACAAGATATTATTACATGATCTGATTTCCTCTGTATTTGAACATACAGAGGAATTTTTATTTAAACTTTGCAAAACGATTTATGAAACGTTTCTCTTGCCCTTTTCATACTGATGTTGTAAGTAAGCTCCGAGTAATATCGGGACTTTTGCCGATGCAATATCGAGATATCTTCGGATAAAAGGATAATCCCTGGTTGCGAACGTAGAGAGAAGTTCCCCCCACCATTCGGTCTCATATCGGCAGATCATGCTTAAGTTATAGAGGAGGAGATAATGTACAAGAATTTCATGCAGGGGGAAGAAGATTGAGCGGTCACAGGGGAAGTAATAATGTTCTTCTTCTAGATGAACGGATAAAAACCCACTTTCAAATGGATTTGGTCTCCTGGTGAAATGGAGAATCAGGGCATGATCCTGATGTGTAAGTCTATCAAAATAAGTAAGGGAATTTTTTAATTTTTGTTCGAGGTAATGTTCGGTTATGTGTAAGTCATCCAGGATTGACTTTGACAGCAAAAACGTATGTTCCAGATAATGACCGATGTTTGTTTGAGCAGGCTGCTGATGATGAATTTGATATACCTCATTCATTTCGGGAATTTTTTTTAAGAGGAGACTCATAGAAAATTTATCTTTTGGCAACTGCTTCATTTGAAACATGTGACGGGCCAGGTAGGGAAACAGTCCTTTTTGCTGAATTTTGACCTCATCCTGTAAAAAAGAATAGTTCTGTTTTTTCCTTTTACGAGCAGAAGCTCCATGGGCCAGTAAATTTGTTGATTCTGGATAATGGGGTCTTGTGGTTAAAAGGCATGCTTTCAGCTGGTGAACCGTCCCGTAAAACAGTAAAATCGGCTGAATATGGATGGGTGATTTTTGGGCCTGTTCAAAATATATCTGGGAGTGATGGAGATAATGTAAAAAACGTTCAGCATTTTTAAAACTTAACGTATCCGGATCTTTTTCATCCAGGGATTGATAACACCCCTGCAAAAAAGATTGGATGACGGAAACGGCTTTTAATTGATCCATAAACACAGAAATTTTTTCCTTTAACATTTTACTCACCTTTTCATAAATATTTCTTGAAAAACAGGCATTCATGTCGTATTGTTATTAACAATAATAAAAACGCAATCTTTTTTTATAGGTTACCCACTTTTTTCACAAACCATAATGGACAAGGAGGATCAGGCATGAGGGAGGACAAATTTTCCAGAGAAGGTTTAACCTTTGATGATGTGCTGCTAGTACCGGCAAAATCAGAAGTGTTGCCGCGGGAAGTTGAAGTGAAAACGGAATTATCACCGACATTAACATTAAATATGCCATTAATCAGTGCCGGAATGGATACGGTGACTGAATCAGAAATGGCCATTGCAATGGCACGCCAGGGCGGGTTAGGAATTATCCATAAAAATATGTCCATTGAAGAGCAAGCTGATCAGGTGGACAAGGTCAAGCGTTCTGAAAATGGGGTGATCACTAACCCATTCTTCTTAACTCCAGAACACCAGGTATATGATGCCGAACATTTAATGGGAAAATATCGCATTTCGGGAGTGCCAATTGTAAACAATGAAGAAGAACAGAAATTAGTCGGAATCATTACAAACAGAGACCTGCGCTTCATTCAGGATTACTCTATTCAAATTAAAGAAGTGATGACAAGTGAGAATCTAGTTACAGCTCCTGTGGGAACGACCGTAGAAGAAGCAGAAGAGATTTTACAAAAATATAAAATTGAAAAATTGCCTCTTATAGATGATCAGGGAGTCTTAAAGGGGTTAATTACGATAAAGGATATTGAAAAAGTGATCGAATTTCCGAATGCGGCTAAAGACGAACAGGGCCGTCTGTTAGCAGGAGCGGCTGTCGGAGTGACAGCTGATTCGATGCTTCGGATTGAAAAACTGGTGGAAGCCGGTGTGGATGTTGTTGTGATTGATACTGCTCACGGCCATTCTAAAGGGGTGCTCGACCTCGTTAAACAAGTAAGAACAACCTACCCAGAGTTAAACATTATTGCCGGAAATGTAGCTACGGCTGAGGGAACAAGGGATCTAATTGAGGCTGGAGCCAATATTGTAAAAGTGGGAATTGGACCTGGCTCAATTTGTACAACACGGGTCGTTGCCGGCGTAGGAGTGCCTCAGATCACAGCCGTTTATGACTGTGCCCGGGAAGCCAGTAAATATGGAGTGCCGATTATAGCAGACGGAGGAATTAAATACTCAGGAGACATTGTAAAAGCCCTCGCAGCCGGTGCTCATGCGGTAATGCTGGGAAGTTTGTTTGCCGGCGTTTCTGAGAGTCCAGGAGAAACTGAAATTTACCAGGGACGCCGATTTAAAGTATATCGGGGCATGGGATCTGTCGGTGCCATGCAGGCCGGCTCCAAAGACCGATATTTTCAGAATGAATCAGAAGCAAATAAGTTAGTTCCAGAGGGGATTGAAGGTCGGGTACCTTATAAAGGCCCTCTTGCTGATACCATCCATCAGCTTGTTGGCGGACTTCGTTCAGGTATGGGGTATTGTGGTGCAAAAGATCTAAATGTTTTGAGGAAAGAATCAAAGTTTGTACGAATTACCAATGCAGGCTTAAAAGAAAGTCATCCGCACGATGTTCAAATTACAAAAGAAGCGCCAAACTACTCCGTTTAACCTATTTTTCACCGGCAGACAGGGACTTTTCCCTGTCTATTTTTTTAGCTTTTCCTGTGATAAAATATGCTACGTGGACAACTCTAAAGGTGGAGGTAAAAAGAATGAAAAAGATTTCCCATACATTTCTCATAATGATAACTATGATGACAGTTGTATTTGTTTCTTTCCTTCCAGAACCTATGAACGTCAATGCTGAACCAGCAGATATCCAGGCAGAGTCGGCTATTCTTGTTGATTTTGAAACAGGAAAAATCTTGTATGAAAAAAATGCTGATGTTGCTTTACCTCCAGCCAGTATGACCAAGATGATGACGGAATACCTTGTATTAGAAGCAATTAAAGAAGGTCAAATCAGCTGGGATACCACAACAGAAATCAGTGATTACGCTTATGATATATCCGCAAATGATAATTTTTCCGGAGTCGGTTTAAGAAAGGATCATCCATATACGGTTCGTGAACTATATGATGCCATGGCGATTTATTCGGATAATGCCACAACGATTGCACTGGCGGAATTAATCGCCGGCAGTGAGGGTGAATTCGTCAAAATGATGAATGAAAAGGCTGAGGAGATGGGCCTTCCTGATTATCAATTTGTCAATTCTACGGGTCTTTCTAACCGGGATCTTGGAGATGATTATCCGGAAGGAACGGATCCAAATGATGACAATTTATTGTCAGCCCGTTCTGCCGCTATTCTGGCCTATCATTTAGTTAAAGACTTTCCAGAAATTTTAGAACATTCCAGTGTCAAACAGAAAGAATTTGAAGGGGAAATGATGACCAACTGGAACTGGATGCTTCCGGATATGCCGGGTTACCTGGCTCAGTACGGTTATGAAGGTGTCGATGGGCTGAAGACAGGATACACCGATCTAGCCGGATATTGTTTTACCGGAACAGCTGAACGTTCCAATCAGCGGTTAATTTCGGTAGTAATGAAGACAGAAAGTATAGAATCCCGTTTTCTAGAGACACAAAAACTGCTCGATTACGGTTTCAGTCAATTTGAAAAAGCAGAAATATTTCCAGCAGGCTACCAGGTTGAAGAACAGGCTGTAATTCCAGTTACAAAAGGAAAAGAAGATGAAGTAGAAATTGAAACGAAAGAACCTGTAGAACTTATGATCAAAATAGGTGAACAGGATCAATATCAGGGTGTGATTGAATTAGATGAAGAGATGCTGACAGAAAAAGGAGAATTAGCAGCTCCGATTGAAAAGGGAACTCAGGTAGGAGTAATGAAAATACACTATACGGGGCAGGAAGAATACGGTTACCTTAGCGAAGATTTAGAGAAACAGGCAGCAATGGTACCAGTCATTACAAAAGATGATGTTGAGAAAGCGAACTGGTTTGTCCTGTTGTTCCGCACCATTGGCGAATTTTTTGCGGATATTTTCTCTAGTATTACGAATGCAATTAAAAGCTTATTCTAATACGTGTCTGATAGTATGATTTTTGAATAAAATAAGGTAAAATTACTTATTGGACAAAAATTATTGTGATTTTCGAATCAGAATGGGAGGAAAACAGCATGTCAAAAACAGGTACTGATCGTGTCAAACGAGGAATGGCAGAAATGCAAAAAGGCGGCGTCATTATGGATGTTGTCAATGCGGAGCAGGCTAAAATTGCTGAAGAAGCAGGTGCAGTAGCCGTGATGGCTCTGGAAAGGGTCCCTGCCGATATTCGCGCAGCAGGCGGAGTTGCCCGTATGGCTGATCCCCGTATCGTTGAAGAAGTGATGAATGCCGTATCGATTCCGGTAATGGCCAAAGCCCGGATTGGTCATATCGTAGAGGCTCGCGTGCTGGAATCTATGGGTGTGGATTACATTGACGAGAGTGAAGTCTTAACACCTGCTGACGAGGTTTATCATATCAATAAACGTGAATTCACGGTTCCATTTGTATGCGGATGCCGCAATTTAGGTGAAGCGGTTCGCCGAATTGGAGAAGGAGCATCCATGCTTCGTACAAAGGGTGAACCTGGAACTGGAAACATTGTGGAGGCCGTTCGTCATATGCGCAAAGTACAGGCACAAATCCGTGAAGTTGTGGCTATGTCTGATGATGAACTAATGGTATATGCGAAAGAAAACGGGGCACCATATGAACTTTTGCTTGAGATCAAAAAAGAAGGACGTCTTCCAGTTGTAAACTTTGCAGCAGGAGGCATTGCAACTCCAGCAGATGCGGCATTAATGATGCAGTTAGGTGCTGACGGTGTATTTGTCGGTTCAGGTATTTTTAAATCTTCTAACCCTCAAAAATATGCACGTGCCATTGTAGAAGCAACGACTCATTACGAAGACTATGAATTGATTGCTGAGCTTTCTAAAGACCTCGGTGATGCCATGCCAGGAATTGAAATGTCTACACTGGCTCCTGAACAGCGTATGCAGGACCGCAGCCAGTAATGATACGTTTACTGAAATGGTTGCCTGTAAAAGGATTTTTTGAACAAAGGGGAAATGCATCATGACGAAAATCGGAGTGTTAGGATTGCAGGGAGCTGTCCGGGAACATGTGCGTTCCATTGAATCATGCGGTTCTGAAGCCATTGTAATTAAGAAAAAAGAACAGCTTGATGAAGTGGATGGTCTTATTCTTCCCGGGGGAGAAAGTACAACGATGCGCCGATTAATTGATAAATATGATTTTTTTGATGCTCTCCGGGAATTTGGACAGTCTGGAAAACCTATTTTCGGTACCTGTGCTGGATTGATTTTGCTGGCTGGAGAAATTGATGGGCAAAAGGATGCCCATTTACAGTTAATGGACACAAAAGTGAAACGAAATGCCTTTGGCCGCCAGAAAGACAGCTTTGAAGCAGAAATTGATATAAAAGGAATTGCGGAAAACTTTAATGCGGTTTTTATTCGTGCTCCCTATATACTGGAAGTAGGTGAAGGTGTCGAGGTTCTGGCTGTTTATCAGGACAAAATTGTACTGGCCCAGGATCGCCATTATCTCGCCTGTGCCTTCCATCCGGAATTAACGGATGACAATCGTCTAACCCGGCATTTTATACAGATGGTGGAAGAATCCAAAAAAGAACTTGCAACTTCTTAAAAAATCCGTTACATTAATATACAATAAAAGGAACATACACATTCAATAGCTGTGACGGGAACTAGTAGCAGTTTCTTCTTTCTTCAGAGAACCGGTGGCTGGTGGAAACCGGTGAAAGAATGCTGTGAATCCATCCCTGAGCTGATATGCCGAACGGTCTTATCAGGACGAAGTAAGCATATCCGGCATACCGCCGTTAAAGCAGCCAAGCAGGAAGGCAATTTTATCATGCCTTCAATGAGGGTGGTATCGCGGGAAAAGACACTCCCGTCCCTTAATGTTTAAGGGACGGGAGTTTTTTCATGAAGAGCGTCTCATTTGAGTTTTTGCGAACACTTTTGTAAAGGAGGAAAAAACGATGCTTGATATGAAGTTTTTACGGGATAACTTTGAAGAAGTTAAAGCAAAATTGCAGCATCGTGGAGAAGATTTATCGGACTTTGACAAATTTGGAGAATGGGATCATAAAAGAAGGCAACTCATTCAGGAAAGCGAGGAATTAAAGGCCAAAAGGAATGAAGTTTCTAAAGAAATTTCATTCCTAAAGAAAGAGAAAAAGGATGCCGATCACTTAATAAAAGAAATGCGGGAAGTAAGCCAGAAAATAAAGAGTCTGGACCAGGAACTAAAGGATGTTGAAGATAACTTGCACGAACTTCTTTTGTCCATACCAAATATTCCCCATGAAAGCGTTCCTGTTGGTGAAGATGAGGACGATAATGTGGAAGTCCGCCAATGGGGAGAGGTACCACAATTTGATTTTGAAGCGAAAGCTCACTGGGATCTGGCTGATCAGCTTGATATCCTGGACTTTGAGCGAGCTTCCAAAGTAACCGGCAGCCGGTTTGTATTTTATAAAGGAATCGGGGCCCGACTGGAACGTGCATTGATGAGCTTTATGATGGACCTGCATGCGGATGAGCATGGCTATGAGGAAGCATTGCCTCCTTATATCGTGAATCGTGACAGTTTAACTGGAACGGGCCAGCTGCCGAAATTTGAAGAAGATGTCTTTAAAATCGCTGACTGGGACTATTTCTTAATTCCAACTGCAGAAGTGCCGATTACGAATCTCCATCGGGATGAGATTTTAAATGAAGAAGAATTGCCAAAAAAATATGTTGCCTTTAGTGCTTGTTTCCGTTCGGAAGCCGGTTCTGCCGGTCGGGATACCCGGGGATTAATTCGCCAGCATCAGTTTAACAAAGTAGAGCTCGTTCAGTTTGTGAAGCCAGAAGACTCTTATGAAGTATTAGAACAGCTGACCGGACATGCTGAAAAAGTGCTGCAGCTGTTAAAGCTGCCTTACCGGGTAATGAGCATGTGTACGGGTGATTTAGGGTTTACCGCTGCTAAAAAATACGACATTGAAGTGTGGCTGCCGGGCTATCAAACGTATCGGGAAATTTCTTCTTGTTCTAACTTTGAAGATTACCAGGCTCGCCGGGCAAAAATCCGTTTTCGGCGTGGTCCAAAAGGAAAACCAGAATATGTGCACACTTTAAATGGATCAGGCCTGGCGATTGGCCGTACAGTTGCTGCTATTCTGGAAAATTACCAGCAGGAAGACGGTTCTGTTGTCATTCCGGAAGTATTGCGTCCTTACATGGGCAATAAGGAAAAAATTGAACCGAAAAAATAAAACAACATTCTGGGAGGATGTCTGAGGTGGAACAAGGTTTGATTCAAATGGCTAAACGCATCATTCAGGAGCATTTTCCGGACTGCCGAACAGCTCTTTTGTGCGGCAGCCATGTGAGAGGCCAGAGAACTGATACCTCTGATTGAGATCTGGTCATGATTGACGATACTTATCAGGCGTCCTTCCGGGAATCGTTTTTGTTTCAAAATAAGCCAGTAGAATGCTTTGTGCATAACAGTCAAAGTTACCATGTATTTTTTGACCAGGATAGAAGTCGAGCAAGGCCTTCTCTACTTCAGATGGTATATGAAGGGGTCATCGTGAAAGATGACGGATTTGCTCAAAAATGGAAAGATGAAGCAGAACATATTCTTATAGGGAAAAAATTAAAAAATTCAAAAAAAAACGAAGCCCCTTGCACAGAGTATGTTCATATGATATATTTTTGAAGTGTCAGTACGGAGGAGTACCCAAGTCTGGCTGAAGGGAGCGGTCTTGAAAACCGCCAGGGGCTTCACGGCCCGCGGGGGTTCGAATCCCTCCTCCTCCGCCATTTTTATGCGCATAAATATTGGAGATTGAAAAGGGCGTTACACGACAAGTAGCGTTTTTTTTATGTCGTTAGCCTGAACATCCCATTTTTACAAAAAAATGGGATGTTTTTTATTTGTTATTTAACAAAATTTAAGAATGGTGCATGTCCACTCTCGCTGCGTTATAATAAGTTTGTCAATTTAAGAGTTTTCTTGAACATTCTGGACAGGAAAACCGTTGATATACACCTTAATATGATTTTTCATAAAGGATTTATGCCGTATGTGTAGAATTTCAAAAAGGTATGTCTTTATAATGGAGGTTCTGAAATGAAAAAGCGATACAAATCCTGGACGATCCTGCTGATGTCAGAATCCAATCGCCCGATTATACAGCTTAAAATTCCAAAAATATTTCCTTTTATCACGGCCACTATATTTTCCGTCCTTTTCATCTGGCTGTTTATAGCTGAAAGCTCAGCCAGACACCTCAAGGATGTCAACCAAACCCTTCAAAAGGATCTTAAGCAGGCTCAGAGACTGGTAGAACAACAACAATCACAGATTAGTTACTATGAACAGGAAGCCAGTCAAATCGAGGAAAAGCTTGCACAGCTTGATCAACTGGAACAGGAATTAATGGAAATGTTGTCATCCCTCGATCCAGGACATATCGAGTCCGAAACCGTATCTGGAGCCATGGGTGGACTGGATATTCCGGTCCATGAAGAAAAACAATTGGATACTCTTGTTCACTCAAGTACTGTTGCCGGTAACGATCAGGCTTTAATCGAACAGCTCAGTCAACTGGAACATCAGTTGCCGGATTATATTCAACGATATGAAAATGCGATTGAAAATATAGAAAAAATAAATGAAAAACTAAAATATGTTCCGACATTCTGGCCAGCAGATACGAGCCGGATTACCTCAACATTCGGAAAACGCTCCGACCCATTTACAGGAAGGGAATCGATTCATTCGGGAATCGATCTGGCAGGTCCATGGGGAACACCGATTTATGCAGCTGCGGACGGTCAGGTTGTTTTTTCAGGCTGGGATGGGGGATATGGCAAATCCATCGTAATCCATCACAATTCTACCTATAAGACTCGTTACGGACATATGTCACAGCTAACTGTGAAAGAAGGAGAAAAGGTGAAAAAAGGGGAATTAATCGGTTATATGGGCTCAACGGGAAGGAGTACCGGATCGCATTTGCATTTTGAAGTTCTAAAAAATGGAAGGTCTGTTGATCCTTATCCATACATGACGTTTTTATCAAGGGTTCTCGGACAAAATTTGAATAAGGAAGGGGAGTAAAATGTTTCCAAAAAGTGAAAAGAGAAAGGATACAGTAGATACGGTCATTGGGAGCGGCACTGTGCTGGAAGGAACTATTCAAACAGAAGCAAGCATCAGGGTGGATGGAAAAATAAAGGGAGACGTTGTATGCCAGGGAGATTTGACAGTGGGAAAGGACGGACACATAGAGGCCAATGTCCGGGGAAGAAACGTGATCATTGCTGGATCCATTACGGGAAATGTGGAGGCACAAGGTAAAATACATATTGAAGCCAGCGGGACATTAATCGGTAATGCTGAAATGAAGACCTTTATTGTGGACGAAGGAGCTACATTTAAAGGAGAAAGTAAAATGAAGGGAGAAAAAGGAGAGGAAAAAAAGAAATCCGAACAACAAATGGAAAAAAAGAAAACTTCCTGACAAAAACTCCAGGCACCAACTGCCTGGAGTCTCTGTCAGAAAGATGGTTCTGCCTCAGGTAAGACGGAATCCTTTCTCGTGTCTCCATTATAGTTTTGACCGGGCTTTTTGAATATAAAAACCCATTTTTTCCAAAACCGGTTCTATGGAAGATTTATCGTTCACCAGATCATAATCCCGGATATTTAAACGCATAACCGGGCAGGCATGAAATTCATTAATCCATTTTGTATAACGGTCATGCATCTCTTTCCAGTACTCTACAGGGGTTTCCTGTTCCATCGGGCGCCCCCGCCGATTGATCCGCTCCAATATATCCTCTAAAGAGCCTTCCAGGTAGATTAATAAATCGGGGTGAGGAAAATAAGGGGTCATGACCATTGCTTCAAACAAATTGTTATAGGTTTCATAATCGGTTTTGGACATCGTTCCCCTTTCATAATGCATTCGGGCAAAAATGCCGGTATCTTCATAGATTGATCGGTCCTGGACAAAGCCACCCCCATATTCGAATATTCGCTTTTGCTCCTTAAAGCGTTCAGCCAGAAAGAAAATTTGCAGATGAAAGCTCCATCTCTTAAAATCACGGTAAAATTGGTCAAGGTAAGGATTGTTGTCCACTTTTTCAAAAGAGGTACGGAAGTTTAATCGTTCTGCCAGGGTGCGGGTCATCGTTGATTTTCCGATGCCTACCATACCGGCGATGGTGATGACTGCATCTTTCGGTATACCATATGGATTTTTGTGCTTCATGTTGAAATACTCCTTTTAAGGTGGTTTTCAATGATAGATGATAGATGGTCCCAATCCTCTGGTTGATGGACAAAGTCAAGTTCATCCGCATTGATGCGGATCAGTGGGATATCTGGATAATCCTGTTCGAACTGTTCCATGAACATTCGGTAATCCTCAGAGAGTTTTTTTAAATAGTCAGCTTGAAGATTCTGTTCCACATCACGGTTTCTAAGTTGAATCCGTTTTAAAAGCGTGTCAAGGCTGGCATCCAGATAAATCAAAATATTTGGCTCAGGCATATCTTTCGTTAAAATCCGGTAAATCTGTTCATATTTTTGGTAATGATGGTTCTGCAGGGTGAGTTTAGCAAATATCATGTTTTTAAATATATGATAATCGGATACAACAGGTATTCCCCTGTCCAGATAAATATGTTTGACGTCTTCGAGCTGTTTATAGCGATTACAGAGGAAAAACATTTCCGTCTGAAAACTCCATTCCTCAATATTGTTATAAAACTTGCCAAGAAAAGGGTTTTCTTCAACAATTTCTTTTAACAGATGAAATTGAAAGTGGGATGAAATTTTCTCGGCCAGCGACGTTTTTCCAGCTCCAATGGGCCCTTCAACAGCAATAAAAGGTACCTGTTTCATCTCATTCCCCCCTTACGCAACAGGATACCACTCAAATGGACAAATATCATTTTAACATAAAGAATGTGAAACAGGGCACCGCCCCTAAAAAATGGTGCAAGTGACTGATCATCCTGAAGAACTTTTCAAATTCTCTTTTATTTTGTATAATAGTCAGGGTGATTTTATGGCCCCGTAGCTCAGCAGGATAGAGCGTCGGTTTCCTAAACCGTGCGTCGGGGGTTCGAGTCCCTCCGGGGCCGCTAGCTGAAAATAGAGAAATGACGCAGGATTGAGGCGTGTGCTTCAACTGCGTTATTTTTATTTAAGCTAATAGTTGCAAACATGTTGCAAACCTTTATTGACCTCATGATGATTCAAGAAATGCCGGAACATCTGATAACGATCCGGAAAATGGATGAATAGTCCCCACATTACGGAAGTAATATTGGAATAAAACCTGTCTTCTTATATCGGGAATTAACAATAATCGGTAATTATCCGTCCTGGAGATATCTGTCCTTTTACTCCCTGAATGTTGTAAGGTAAACTATATATATATATCATGTTATAGAAGAGGTGAACATCCTCATGAAAAGAGTGATAACCGGACTAATGGTGGTATTGATTTCAGCTTTTTTAACCGCCTGTAATGAAGAAGAAACGACACCAGAGGATCGACTATCGGAGTATATCGAGCTCTGGAACGATTCCCAATTTCATGATATGTACAGCGAATATCTATCCAGTTCCTCAAAAGAAACCTATTCAGAGGAAGACATGGCTAACCGCTATGAAAAATTGTATGCTGATTTAGGGATTGAAGACGTAAACGTAACGTTTGAAGCTCCAGAAGAGGAACAATCCTATGAAGATATGGAAGAAGCCACATTCCCCATTCATGTAGAAATGAATTCCCTTGCTGGGCCCATTTCTTTTGATCATGAAATCACGCTCGTCAAAGAATCGGTAGGTGAAGAGGAGCATAACTGGTTTGTCAACTGGGATACCACCTATATATTTAAACAGCTTGAAGATGGTGATACAGTTGGTATCGACATGAAAGAAGCACCAAGGGGAGAAATTTTTGACCGTAACGGCAAAGGTCTGGCCATCAATGATACGCTTACATTAATTGGCCTCGTTCCCCAGTCCATGGAGGGACATGAGCAGGAAACTAAAGAAAAGGTAGCCGAACTTTTGCATTTGGATGTGGAGTATATTGATCAGCAGTTAAATCAAGAATGGGTTAAGCCGGACGTATTTGTGCCCATACGCACAATTAATCCAAATGACGAGGATTTGTTTCAGGAACTCATTGAGCTTCCAGGTGTCTGGTCACAGGATCAGGTTGGACGATTGTATCCTTTAGGTGAGGCAGCTACCCATTTAGTTGGATATATAGGGGAAATTACGGCAGAGGAATTAGAAAAGAACAAAGGCAAAGGGTACACAACAGGTGATATGATCGGCAAACGAGGCCTCGAGCAGCTGTTTGAAGAGGACCTGAGGGGAAGTCCAGGTGCAGAAATTTATATTACGAAAGAAAACGGGGATAAGGTTCTCGTTGCATCCAAAAATGCAAAAAAAGGAAAAGACATCCATCTTACCATTGATGCAACGATCCAGGAGACCATTTATGAACAAATTCAGGGGGAAAAGGGGACGGCAGCCGCCATTCATCCGGAGACCGGGGAAACCCTGGCTCTGGTCAGTGCTCCATCCTTTGACCCGAATGGATTGACGTCCAATTACTATGCAAAATTGATGGAAGATGAACGGAACCCGCTGTTAAATCGGTTTACGTCCCTTTATGCTCCTGGTTCTGCCTTTAAGCCAATTACTGCATCGATTGCTCTGTCAAACGGAACCATTACCCCTGATACGACACGGGATATTCAGGGGGAAACATGGAGCAAGGGCGATGAATGGGGAAATTATAAAATCCGCCGTGTGACAGATCCTGGACATCCCGTAGATCTGGAAGATGCACTGGTTTATTCAGACAATATTTATTTTGCCCAGACCGCTCTGGAGCTTGGAAGTGAAGCCATGGTTCAGGGACTTGAAAACTTTGGATTCCAGGAAGACTTGCCATTTGCTTATCCAGTTGCTGCATCTACAATTTCCAACAGCGGGGAGCTGAACGATGAAATACTACTGGCAGATACAGGATACGGACAGGGAGAGCTTCAGGTAAGCATGATTCATCTGGCAACAATGTATACACCAATCTTCAATCATGGAGATTTAGTCAAGCCGAAACTGTTGAAAGATGTAGCAACTGAAGTCTGGAAAGAACAAATCATTTCAGCCGAACAGGCAAACATGATTCATGATGCATTGCGAAATGTGGTGGCAAGTCCTGAAGGAACAGCCAGAGGGGCAAACCTTCCCGACATCCCGCTGGCAGGAAAAACTGGAACGGCTGAAATAAAAACCTCTCAGGGAGAGTCGGGAAAAGAAAATGGTATCTTTGTGGCGTATGACTATGAAAAGAAAGATTTGTTAATCGCCATGCTGCTGGAGGATGTCGAGGATCAGGGAGGCAGTGCTGCCGTTGTGGATCATGTGAAAAAAATTTTTCAAAAATTATATGAATGAAAATAAATGGGGCCGGGACAAAACTTCATAAAGAAATGAAAGATCCGAACTCGATTCAATCATCACATGAATGAGTTCGGATCTTTTTACTCCAAAAAAAGGCAGATTCCCTTCAAATGAATGGAAAGGTTGTTCAGCTGCGACTCCTAACCCTTTAATCATCTGTTCGCATCGTTATTTTTCGAGATGCCGCTCATATACCACATAAGAATAAACCCGGTACAGCAATGGGATGACGAATGCAAAGGCGACGATCTGTTCCAGTCCGTCAACTATTAGGAGAAAAAATAAGATGAAAAACACAGATATGATTCCTAGAAAATTTCCGGATGTTCCGTTAATGGGCTGGTTATCCAGAAAAAATGTTTTGGCCGATTTTAAATCCTTTGCATAGCAATCATTATGATAAGGAACGACTTCAACGAAAAGTCTGGCTGTTGTTAAATCATCCCGATACTTAATCTCATCGGTGCACTTTTCGCAGTATACTTTTTTTCTCGGCATCTTACTCATTTTCCCCCTTCTTTCGTATTCGTTTGTTGCTCTGGTTTTTCGTTAAACTATCCATTTCCTTCAGGATATTCTGAGTCCATAAAATCGCTTCCCTGTAACAGTTAAATAACTTTTCTTTGCTTAATCCCAGACGGTTCATCTGATGAGCAATTTGTATAAATTCGGAACGCTCCATGGCTATGGCGATGTCGAGAACTTTCCTATACGTGTTTTCCTTTCCGGTTAAAGCACGGATAATCGCATCATCCAGCGGAAGCTGGGTTACGATGGTTTTCATGGGGCGTTTGAGCAGACTGTCCATTAAAGAGAGAAGGCCAGTTAAGAAAAAACTGGATCCTTCTGAAAGGTTCAGTTCAGATGCCAGCAGTTCACATGATTTTGCGCGTATGTAACACATTTTTAACAGTTCGTTCGTGTAATTCTCGTGTTCGGTGATCGATTCCCTTAGAGACAGGACGTAAATCCATTTTTGAAATTCTTTTAAACCAAGGAGTACAACTGCCTGATGAATCGATTTGATTTTATAAATGGTAGGAAAGGCAGGTGAGTTGATCAGTTTTAATAATTTATATGATAGGGATAGGTCCTGTTCAATTTTCTCGCTAATTCGTTTGTAAATATCCGGGCTATTGTTGTTCAGCTCTTCAATAATTGAAAAATAAATATGGTTTTGTGCAGGAAGATCACGGGTTGAGAGAATGGATGGCTTACTGAAGAAGAAACCTTGAAAGTACTGGAATCCATCCTTGACACATCGGTTGAATTCTTCCATTGTCTCAATTTTTTCGGCAAGG
Source organism: Melghiribacillus thermohalophilus (assembly GCF_004342905.1). Taxonomy (GTDB): domain Bacteria; phylum Bacillota; class Bacilli; order Bacillales; family Alkalibacillaceae; genus Melghiribacillus; species Melghiribacillus thermohalophilus. The sequence continues at coordinate 106,819 of NZ_SMAN01000005.1, forward strand.
AGAGTGACATCATACTGGTTAAGCAGATTTAATAATTCAAGTTGTTTTGATCTGGAGGTATTTTTAATATCGATTTTGACAATGTCGACCATTTCGAGAAGAGGTTTATACAGACTTTCCTCGCTTGAATGAATAGAAAAATCATCCAGAGCGATCGTATAACCGTTCTGTTTTAACCTCCGGCAGATCTCGATGATTTCTGATGAGGGTTTGACCGTTTCTAAAATTTCTACCACAAGCATATCGGGATGAAAATAAGCAGGGATATCATTTTTCAGCAGGTTTTCCGTAAAGTTTACAAAACACGGTTTGCCGTCTGATAAATCTTTAAAACCGATTTGCAGAAACGTATGAATGACATCTGAAGTCGCCTGATCAGCATCGATGTCCGGAAACCGATTTACTGCATCTTTACGGTATAAAATTTCGTATCCAAAAACATTTTGATGGACATCCATGATAGGCTGCCGGCCAACAAAAACTTCCATCCAGTCTAACCCCCTTTTTCTAAATGATGAGGAAATGAACAAAATATATTAATCTATATTTTACTAAAATTATGAGAAAAAACACAAATCTTGATCATTCGTCATATTTTGACGAATAGCGATAAAAAAAGTAATCCCTTCCGACGAATAATTTACAAAAAAATCTGTACATATGTGCTAAACTTTAAAAAGATGGACTGCTAAATCTAACATTGGTTGCCATCATCCAGGAAAAGTCGGCTGTTTCACGGGTGATGGGCGAAACTCTTTAAAAATCTGTAAATTTTATATAGAATATAAATATAAAAAATTAAGAAAAATTAATATTATATGTTTCCATGCATATAGTGATACTAGCCCTGGGTTAGTAAACGATTTCAAAAAAATGGGGATGGGGTGATCGAATGAATATGAAACCAATACCAGTGAAGGAAGGGAATTTTAACCTGAAAAATTATGATGAAACGTACAACAATTTTGACTGGGAAGAAGTGAAAAAGAACTTCAGCTGGCATGAAACCGGAAAGGTGAATATTGCCTATGAAGCGGTTGACCGTCATGCAGAAAATCCAGCGAAAAAGGACAAGGTTGCCCTCTACTATTCCGATCCAAACCGGGAAGAAAAGCTGACTTTCAGTGACCTGAAAACATACAGCAATCAGTTTGCAAATGTCCTGAAAAAATACGACATCAAAAAAGGGGACCGTGTTTTCTTGTTCATGCCGCGGAGTCCTGAATATTATATGTCTTTCCTTGGCATTTTGAAAGTTGGGGCAATCGCCGGACCTCTTTTTGAGGCGTTCATGGAGCAGGCTGTTGAGGATCGTCTGCAGGACAGTGAGGCAGTCATGCTCATTACTACTCCTGATTTGCTTGAGAGGGTGCCGCAGGATAAGCTTCCAGATTTGAAAAAAATTGTCCTTGTTGGAGACACAACGGGAATAAGCGGCGAACAGTACATTGATTTTCATCAGGAAATGGAACAGGCTTCCGACCATTTTGATATTGAGTGGGTCGATCTAGAGGATGGTATGCTTCTTCACTATACATCCGGTTCTACGGGTAAGCCTAAAGGTGTCTATCATGTTCACAACGCCATGATCCAGCATTTCCAGACGGCAAAATGGGTGCTTGATCTTCAGGAAGATGATATATACTGGTGTACGGCTGACCCGGGATGGGTTACAGGAACCAGTTATGGCATTTTCGGTCCATGGTTAAATGGGGTGACCAATGTAATTCGCGGCGGTCGCTTCACACCGGAAGACTGGTACAGCACTATTGAAAAATTCAAAGTAACGGTATGGTACTCTGCACCGACGGCATTCCGCAAATTAATGAGTGCTGGAGAAAAGGTGCTGAAAAACTATGATTTATCTTCCCTTCGCCATATCCTGAGTGTTGGGGAACCGTTAAATCCAGAAGTGATTCACTGGGGCATGGATGTATTCAATAAACGGATTCATGATACATGGTGGATGACAGAAACAGGAGGAATGCTGATCTGTAACTATCCGTGTATGGACATGAAGCCCGGTTCCATGGGTAAACCATTCCCTGGCATTGAAGCTGCCATTATTGACAATGATGGAAATCAGCTGCCTCCAAATCAGATGGGGAATCTGGCCATCAAAAAAGGCTGGCCATCAATGATGCGGCAAATCTGGAAACGGCCTGAAAAATATGAAAGCTACTTCGTCGGAGACTGGTATGTGTCCGGAGACAGTGCATATATGGATGAAGAAGGATATTTCTGGTTCCAGGGTCGTCTCGATGATGTCATCAATACATCCGGTGAGCGTGTTGGCCCATTTGAAGTAGAAAGCAAATTAATTGAACATCCGGCTGTAGCCGAAGCAGGAGTTATTGGAAAACCCGACCCTGAACGGGGAGAAATTATCAAAGCATTTATTACCCTTAATGAAGGATATCAGGAGTCTGAGGAACTGCTCGAAGACATTCGTCAGTTTGTGAAAAAAGGATTAAGTGCCCATGCAGCACCAAGAGAAATTGAAGTGAAAGATAAGATTCCTAAAACCCGTAGCGGAAAAATTATGCGCCGTCTGCTGAAATCCTGGGAGCTGGGATTGCCGACAGGGGATACCTCAACATTAGAAGAGTAAAGGAAATAAGGGAGGATGAAATTCCTCCCTTGTTTACTTGACAAACGGTGATTGAATATTACCAAACGTTTAAAGCAGGTATCCCATTTTTTTCGCATGAAAAGTCAGTTCTTCTCTAAATTTCGGATGGGCAATGGAAATTAACGCTCTGGTCCGTTCTCTGACCGTTTTCCCCCGCAGTCGTGCTACACCGTATTCCGTAATGATATAATCTACATCATTTTTTGATGTGGTAACAGGTGTTCCGGGCTTTAATGCGGGTACAATCCGTGAAATCGTATCCTGCTTAGCTGTGGAGTGGGTGCATAAAATGCCTTTGCTGCTTTCAGCAAGACGTGAACCGATCTGAAAATCAGCCTGTCCACCGGAAGAAGACCAGTATGTGCCAGCTATCATTTCAGAATTGCACTGGCCAAGAAAATCCACTTCCACCGTTGCATTAATGGTAACGAGGTTTTTAAATCGGGACAGTTCAGCTGCTTGATTGGTTTTATGAACAGGTAGCATATATACGTCATGATTTTCATGTAAAAAATCGTACAGTTTACGAGTTCCATAAGCAAATGTAGCGGTTAGTTTTCCGGGTTTATAGACATTGTTTTCATTCGTTATGGAACCTGCCTCATAAAGGTTGACGACCTGTTCCGGAATCATCTCGGTATGGATGCTTAACCGTCGATGTCCGGTTAAAAATTCATAATGGCTCCAGGGATGGACCCGAATCCAATTTGCAGTGTATCACCGTTTTGAATTAAGTCTGCCACAAAACCCGCAATTTTTTCATCTTTTTCGGAAATCCTCATTTCAGGAGATTCAGGCAACGGACGGTGGTTTTCAACCAGTGCGGTAACATCAGAAATATGGATTTGATTTTCCCCGTATGTTCTGGGCATATACTCATTCACTTCCAGAAGAACGGTTCTGGCTGTTTTAGACATTTCATAGACATAATCACTGTTCGTACCGAGGGAAAAATAACCTTTTTCGTCCATCGGAGAGACGACGGCCAGAACAGCATGGTTACGGGTTATCTCTTTTAATAAATCGGGGACATTGGAAAAATGATTGGGCAACAAATCAATTTTTCCTTCTTGAAAGGCTTTTCGTTCAGATGCCCCCATAAACATGCTTACCGTTTTCAGGCGATTTTCAGGCAGGGTTAACACCCCGTAGGGAGAGAGCATCTGGAACAGGCGGTTGTCTTTTAAGTTCTGGGAATTGGCAAGCTCATTTAATAATAAAGGGGGTTCACCCGCCATAATCGGCGTAATCAAATCTTCTTCAGGTCCGATATGATGAACAGCTTCTTTTGCTGTCATCAATTTTTGTGTGTATAGCTGATTTACGGTCATCTATTTTACTTCCTTTCCGTTTTTTACCGAGTATTAGAAAAATGGTAACCTGTCAGATAGATTTTGTAAACGAAAAAATGATAAAGCATAAATAAGAGGGAATAGATCTTTTTTTCTTTTTAAATAATTCATTTAGGGATAAGAGCAGGTGATTGTTCATGATTGTTATGGACAGGCAAGATTCATTTTTGTTGTTCAAACAATATGACCATGGCCTTGCTTCAGGTGACATGGCCAGACACTGGAAGGATGAGTATTTTACACGTGCCGATCTCCGGAAAGACGTCGAGTTTGCGGTAGCCAACCACGATCGTGCCTGGATTGCCCTTGACCGAAATCCTTTATGGAATCGTGAAAAGCAGCAGCCCTATTCCTTTATCGATTACCCTCTTAATGAAAAGATTAAGCATTATGAACAGGGAATTGATGAGGTGCAGCAAAGAACAAATTATGGTGCGGCTTTATGCAGTCTTCATTATACGTCATTTTTCCCTAAAGATTCGTCTCAATCGGTCATTTTCGCTTTTATTTCCCGGGAAATACGTCGAAGAGAGCGAATTTTTGGCAGAATGGTTAAGCACGTATCCGCTGAAGAACGACTAGATCATTTTAAACTGCTTCAATTTTGTGATGATTTATCTCTGTATCTTTGCATGAATGAACCAGGTGTTGAAAAGGACCAGGAACTTTCCTGGTTTAAAGATGGATTTCGGCAAACATTTGAATTTGCCAGCGAAGGGATGATGGCCAGGTGGGAGGATCAACAGACGGTCACGGTCACACCTTTTCCTTTTGAACATTCCTTTATGGTTTCCATTCCATTTAAAAACGTATACAAAAAACATATCGATGAATGCGGGATGAAAATTGCCTATGAGCAGGGAGAAGAGGGGATCAGAAATGTGTTGATTAAAGGCTGAAAATCAACCCGCTTTCATGCTTTGAAGCGGGTTGACAAGTATTTGTAACCTTTACGGTTCTTTCACAACATTAAATTCACTGTTGATCAGTGCCCAGTTTTGAGGAAAACTTAATCCCAGCTTCCAGTAGCTGACTCCTTTTAAGTTCAGTTCCCTGACAAGATCAAATTTTGCCTGAATGGATCTGGCATCCTCAAACCAGACTTCGTGCCGCCTTCCCTGATTATCTGTATAGAAGAAAAAAGGGGCTTCGGCTTCCTCATCATATTCAATGGCAACATTTTGTTCCCTGGCCAGCTGAATGGCTTGCTGTGGGCTCAGTGCCCTTGCATATTCTCCGCCGGGTTCATAGGGGAGGGTCCAGTCATAACCGTAAAGGTTCTGGCCGAGGAAAATTTTTTCAGATGGCATTTCTGTGAGTGCGTATTCCACTACCTGACGAACTGGTCCAATCGGTGAAACAGGCATAGGTGGTCCTCCGCTGTATCCCCACTCATAGGTCATCAGGACAACAAAATCCGCAATCTGCCCATGTGCTCCATAGTCATGGGCTTCATACCAGGCTCCTTTCTGCTCAGCAGATATTTTGGGTGCCAGTGCAGTTGATAAAAGAAGTCCTTCATTTGATAGGCGTTCTTTTGCTTTACGCAAAAACTGATTGTAATTTTCCCTGACTTCCGGGGGCAAAAATTCAAAATCAAAATGAATATCCCGAAAGCCAAACTCTCTGGCTGTTTGTATGATATTATCCAACAGGGTGTTTTGAATATTTTCGTCTGTTACAATGAGCCGGCCTAACTCCCGGCTGAACTGTCCTTCTTCCAGATTGGTCACGACCATCATTAAAGCAGCACGATTAGCGTCGGCGATTTCTGCAAACTGATTTAATGGAGGAGCTGTCAGGGATCCGTCACGGTTAACACGATAACTGAAAGGAGCGAGATAGGATAAATATCTTGTCCTTCTTCTTGCAGACTGTTCCAGAACGGGACTCACTTGATCACCGACAGGTTCTACATAAGCATTAAAAAAAGCTCTTGTTTTTGGTCTTTCAGGAATCGATAATACCTGACCAGGATTTAAAGGGGCATTTACAGCAATTTGACTGGCTTCAGCAATCTCCTGGTATGGAACATTAAATTGTTGTCCAATCTGATAAAGTGTATCACCAGGCTGAACAACATACTGATTAGAAGGAATGACAAGTGCCTGCCCGACGACGAGGTTTTCGGGCTGGTCAAGTTCATTGAGGCTGATAATCGACTGGGTGGCAATTTGAAAGGAACGGGCAATCTGAAAAATGGAATCCCCCTGTTTGACAACATAAATGATCATTCATCAAGTCCTCCTTTCGAACTGTGACTCTCATACCAATGTATGATTGGAGGCCAGTCCTTATACTTGCAACAGGATGAAAAGTTGCTTAAGATTTTTTCAGAATATCATGTAAAGAGAAGTGATCCACATGAATCATGAATATTTTATGAAACAGGCCATTGAGGAAGCTAAAAAAGCAGAGGGAATTGCGGAAGTTCCCATTGGAGCCGTTATTGTAAAAGATCATCATATTATTGCCAGAGCCCATAATTTGCGGGAAACTTCTCAGAAAGCCAGTGCACATGCTGAACTTTTAGCCATTGAAGAAGCAAATGAGAGGCTGAACAGCTGGCGGCTGGAAAATTGCACCCTTTATGTAACCCTGGAGCCCTGTCCGATGTGTGCAGGGGCTATTTTGCAATCACGAATTCCGGTTGTGGTGTATGGCGCCCGCGATCCAAAGGCAGGAAGTGCAGGAACCCTTTTGAATCTCCTGGAAGATCATAGATTTAATCACGTAGCAGAAGTAATTCCCGGTGTTCTTGAAAAACAATGTGGATCTCTGTTAAGTGATTTTTTCCGCCAGCTCCGGAAAAAGAAAAAGGATAATGTATGATAAACTGGAAATGGTTCCTTTGATAAAAGGATTGAATTTTTTGTGGAGAACCGATATACTAGATAGTGCACATTTTTGATGTGCCATAAACATTGTTAGAAGATTTGCCGTGCTAGGCGGGGAGGTAGCGGTGCCCTGAACTCGCAATCCGCTATAGCGGGGCTGAATTCCTGCTCTGAGGTGTAGTCATCTCATGGTCTGCCGTAAGCAACCGGTGCTGACACCCGGGTCCTGCGCAACGGGAACCCGTGAACCCTGTCAGGTCCGGAAGGAAGCAGCAGTAAGCGGTCATTCTCGTGTGCCGCAGGGCAGCCTGGGTCGAGCCGTGAGCTTATGTAACGCTTGAGGTGACTCCATCGAAGGCAGGTGCACGGCGTTACAAATGAATTATATACGACACACTCTCGAGCCCCTGCGATTCAGCAGGGGTTTTTTCAATAAATGTCAGACGGAGATCTGTATTACCTGGCCCCTCGAACTGATCCGGTTTTATTGCAGCGGCAACAGATTCATCATAAGCCCTCCAACGGTTTCGGCAGGACTGAACTTTTCTTTTTTATTTTATCAAAAGTCAGGGAGGATTAACGTCTTAATGTTGACAGCCTAATCATCTCTAAAAAATATGCAAGAGTTTTTGAAATCACTGTAAACAATCAGGTATAATGAGGAAGAAACCACAAAGGGGAACGTGGAACATGAGCTATCAAGCGTTGTATCGTGTATGGCGCCCAAAAACTTTTCAGGATGTTGTGGGGCAGTCCCACATTACTAGAACATTACAAAATGCCATTGTGCAACAGAAGTTTTCCCATGCTTACCTGTTCTCAGGGCCAAGGGGTACCGGAAAAACGAGTGCTGCAAAAATTTTTGCCAAAGCTGTAAATTGTGAGCGTTCTCCGGTAAGAGAGCCATGTAATGAATGCGCGGCATGCCGGGGCATTCAGGATGGCTCCATATCCGATGTCATTGAAATTGATGCAGCTTCCAACAATAGCGTAGAGCAGGTCAGAGATATCCGGGAACACGTCAATTATGCACCGAGTGCGGTTAAGTATAAAGTGTATATTATTGACGAAGTGCATATGTTATCCATAAGTGCGTTTAATGCACTTTTAAAAACTCTGGAAGAGCCGCCGGAACACGTGATTTTTATACTGGCTACCACTGAGCCCCATAAGATTCCGCTAACGATTATATCCAGATGTCAGCGTTTTGACTTTAAGCGCATTTCTCAGCAGGCGATTGTGAGCCGGTTGAAAACTATTGTTGAATCGGAAGGAGTCAAAGTGGATGAAGAGGCACTTCTAACTGTGGCACTGGCTGCAGAAGGAGGCATGCGTGATGCTTTAAGTCTCCTGGATCAGGCGATTTCTTACAGTGAAAATGAGTCCGTATCCCTTGATGACGTTCTGGCAGTAACGGGATCCGTTTCCCAGAAGCGGCTGGGAGATATGATTCAGTCGTTGAATAACCGGGATTCCAGGGAATCCTTAAATATGCTGGATCAGGCCATGCAGGAAGGTAAAGATCCGGGGCGGCTCGTTTTTGATTTCATTTATTATTTAAGGGATGTTTTGCTTTATCAGAACACACCAGATAAAGAATTGCTGGAAAGAGCCATTCCGGATGAGATGTTCCAGAATCTGGCTCAAACATTGGATGCAGACTGGATACAAAAATCTATCACCATTTTCAATCAATGCCAGCAAGAAATGAAGTGGACGACCACACCTAAGATTTTTCTGGAAATTGCTTTTTTGAAAATAGTAGACAACCAGCAGGAAAAGGCTGAATCCGGTGCTGTATCTTCTCAGCTTCTCAAACGGGTAGAACAACTTGAAAAAGAACTACAGCAGATAAAGCAGATGGATGTTTCTTCCGGCGGAACGGGTACTCCTTCCAGCGAACCCCGGTCTAAACCGCTTCAGCGGGGAAAAAAATATAAGGTTCCGTATGAACGAATCCGAAAGGTGCTGGATGAGGCTTCTAAAAGAGAATTGCAAAATATTCAGAGTCAGTGGGCGGCTTTTATGGATTCCTTAAAGCAAAACAGCCCGCCGGCTCATGCGAAACTAATGAACAGCAAGCCAAGGGCAGCATCGGAGAATTCCCTCGTTTTATCTTTTAAGTATGAAATTCATTGCTCTCTAATGCTGGAAAATCAAAAGACCATTGAATCGCTGCTGTCTGATTTTATCGGAAAACCGATTGCGATTATTCCGATTCCAGAAGCCGATTGGACGGAGTTAAGGGAAGAATATGTTCGTAAACAACGTCAACAGGACCAGGGTGACGCCGAAGAAGCCGAGGACCCGGTTGTTGCCGAAGCCCGGAAACTCGTTGGCGATGAATTGCTAGACATAAAAGATTGATAAGGAGGAATTCACATGCGTGGTGGAATGGGCAATATGAATAATATGATGAAACAGATGCAAAAAATGCAGAAGAAAATGATGCAGGCACAGGAGGAACTGCATAACTCAACCTTCGAGGCCACTTCAGGCGGGGGAATGGTTAAGGTTGTAGTAAACGGAAAAAAAGAACTTGTTGATATTGAACTTAATGAAGAAGTCGTAGATCCCGATGATGTGGAAATGCTTCAGGATCTGATTCTGGCGGCTACGAATGAAGCACTAAAACAGGTAGATGACAAAACGAATGAAACAATGGGACAATTTACGAAAGGATTGAACATTCCCGGAATGTTCTAGGGGGTTCTTTTATGTATTATCCAGAACCGATTTCAAGGTTAATTGACAGCTTTACCAAGTTGCCAGGAATAGGGCCAAAAACGGCGGTTCGCCTGGCCTTTTTTGTGTTAAATATGAAAGAAGATGATGTGCTAGATTTTGCTAAATCACTCGTCAATGCAAAGCGGGAACTGACCCATTGCTCCGTCTGCGGGCACATTACTGATCAGGATCCCTGTACAATCTGTCAGGATGAAAGCAGAGATAAGAGCACTATCTGTGTAGTCCAGGACCCAAAAGATGTCATCGCAATGGAAAAGATGAAGGAATACAAGGGGAAATATCATGTCCTTCATGGCGCGATTTCTCCAATCGATGGAATAGGACCTGAAGATATCAATATTCCAGGTCTCCTCAACCGATTAAAAGATGAAAATGTGAAAGAGCTAATATTAGCAACGAATCCGAACATAGAAGGGGAGGCAACTGCGATGTATATTTCCAGACTGGTTAAACCGGCAGGTATTAAAACAACGCGCATTGCACACGGCCTCCCTGTAGGAGGAGATCTAGAGTATGCCGATGAAGTCACACTGTCTAAGGCATTAGAGGGAAGAAGAGAATTATAGATCGGCGGTGTACCCATGCTTAGAAAAAAGCAAATAAAGAAAAAGCACCTGGATCAAGATTTGCTTGATCATATCCGTCATTTAAAGGAAGAAATGGATCAACTGGAAGGAATATTAAGAAATAGTGTGGATCCGAGTGAAAAAGGCTTATACGACCTTGCTGTAAAAAGAGCGAAATATTACTATATGTTAAAAGAAGCGAGGCATCGACACATTCATCATTCATCATCGTGTTCTATTTCTCTCCGGCCCTGAATATATAAATATATATCAGGACAAGCAAACGGGAGAGTGAATAAACGATGGATGCATATCTGATCATCGGCGTTATACTGGGAGTCATTTTGCTGTTATTCGTCGTGGGTGTTCCAACGAAAATTTTTAAGTATTTGTCACAGGGAGTTATAAAAATAGTTATAGGGGCTTTGCTGTTATTTTTTCTAAATGTATTCGGTGCGAATTTTGGAATACATGTGCCGATTAATTTGTTTACAACTTTGATTACTGGTTTTTTAGGGCTCCCGGGACTGGCTTCACTCGTTGCCATTCACATGATTGTATTCCCATAAATTGGGCTGAAAAAATCAGCCCAATTTCTATTGCAATGTTATTTTTATTGTGTTATATTGTTATCTGTCGTCAACAGGAGATGTTGCCGAACAGCTATTAAAAAAACTTGTTGACATTCGAAATAAAACTTGTTATATTACTAAAGTCGCTGTTTTAAAGCGAAAACCTTTCGAACCTTGAAAACTGAACAAAACAACTTGTAACGCCAGAAGCGAGAATCAAATGATTCAAACAAATTTTTTGGAGAGTTTGATCCTGGCTCAGGACGAACGCTGGCGGCGTGCCTAATACATGCAAGTCGAGCGCGGGAAGCATCCAGATCCCTTCGGGGTGACGGGTGTGGAACGAGCGGCGAACGGGTGAGTAACACGTGGGCAACCTGCCTGTAAGACCGGGATAACTCCGGGAAACCGGTGCTAATACCGGATAAGACCGAAGGTCGCATGATCTTCGGGTGAAAGGCGGCTTCGGCTGTCGCTTACAGATGGGCCCGCGGCGCATTAGCTAGTTGGTGAGGTAACGGCTCACCAAGGCGACGATGCGTAGCCGACCTGAGAGGGTGATCGGCCACACTGGGACTGAGACACGGCCCAGACTCCTACGGGAGGCAGCAGTAGGGAATCTTCCGCAATGGACGAAAGTCTGACGGAGCAACGCCGCGTGAGCGAAGAAGGTCTTCGGATCGTAAAGCTCTGTTGTCAGGGAAGAACAAGTACCGGTCGAACAGGCCGGTACCTTGACGGTACCTGACGAGAAAGCCCCGGCTAACTACGTGCCAGCAGCCGCGGTAATACGTAGGGGGCAAGCGTTGTCCGGAATTATTGGGCGTAAAGCGCGCGCAGGCGGTTCCTTAAGTCTGATGTGAAAGCCCACGGCTCAACCGTGGAGGGTCATTGGAAACTGGGGAACTGGAGTGCAGGAGAGGAGAGCGGAATTCCACGTGTAGCGGTGAAATGCGTAGAGATGTGGAGGAACACCAGTGGCGAAGGCGGCTCTCTGGCCTGTAACTGACGCTGAGGCGCGAAAGCGTGGGGAGCGAACAGGATTAGATACCCTGGTAGTCCACGCCGTAAACGATGAGTGCTAGGTGTTAGGGGTGTTACCGCCCTTAGTGCTGAAGTTAACGCATTAAGCACTCCGCCTGGGGAGTACGGCCGCAAGGCTGAAACTCAAAGGAATTGACGGGGGCCCGCACAAGCGGTGGAGCATGTGGTTTAATTCGAAGCAACGCGAAGAACCTTACCAGGTCTTGACATCCTCTGACCGCCCTGGAGACAGGGTTTTCCCTTCGGGGACAGAGTGACAGGTGGTGCATGGTTGTCGTCAGCTCGTGTCGTGAGATGTTGGGTTAAGTCCCGCAACGAGCGCAACCCCTGA
>NZ_SMAN01000006.1 GCF_004342905.1 Melghiribacillus thermohalophilus
TTCCTTTCTATTGGTTTTGGTTTGGGTTACTATTAACAATAGAGGAAGATTCTGCATTTTTCAATTTTCAGCACACTTCATTGGGGAGAGCCAAAATTTATACAAAATACCCATTTTATGGGTCTCGTAGGATAACAGCACTGCTAAACCAAGAAGGAGTGAATATCAATCGCAAAAGAGTACAACGTCACATGCGAGAAATGGGGATTCAAGCTGTTTATCCGGGTCCAAATTTAAGTAAACGGAATCTACAACATCGAATTTATCCATATTTACTGAAAGGAGTGAACATTAACTATCCAAATCACGTTTGGAGCATTGACATTACCTACATTCGACTCCAACGAAGCTGGATGTACTTAGCAGCGGTTATTGACTGGTATTCCCGCTATGTCATTAGCTGGGAGCTGGATCAATCCCTAGACATTGGATTTATCCTAGATGCCGTTCAAAGGGCCTTCTCTATAGCTAAACCTGTTATCTTTAATAGTGATCAAGGCAGCCATTTTACCAGTCCCAAATATATCAATCTACTAAACTCTAAGGAAGTTCAAATCAGCATGGACAGTAAAGGACGTGCTTTGGACAATATTATCATAGAACGTTTTTGGCGCAACATAAAGTACGAAGAAGTATATCTAAAAGATTATGAAAGTCCAAGGGAGGCTAGAATAAATATAAGAGATTACATTGATTTTTATAATTACAATCGCCCTCATCAATCGCTAGATTATAAAACACCATCATCAGTTTATTTTAATTAAACAGGTTCGTCATTGCCCTTCCCATCTTTGAGAAATTATCTTTCATGCGACAGAACCTGTCAAGGGAGAATACGCCCTTGACAGAACCTGCCACATGAAAGGCTTGGTTGGCAAGATGGGAAGGAGCAAAACTCAATGCACCTTAAATTTATAAAAAAGTTGTCTTGACGATGGGGTCCACTTTATTTCATATAACGGAAGTACTTCGTGCTGGAATCAACGAATTTTCAAGGCAGAAGTTTCATGATCATGTAAATAAAACAAGTACTCCGAAAAATAATATAAGTAGGAATAGGAAACTATACACGATATTTTTATAATTTGACTGTACAAGAGTATAAACTTTCAAGGGAAGTAACAACTCTGTATTTTGCAATAGAAAAGTACATAAAATTGCAAAGAAAAATACACAACTTTGCCAGCCCATATTTACTCTATTGTGATTTAGATAATGCGTGTGTCACACGGTAACTGTCACCCGTAAAGCTTAATACATGGGCATGATGAATGACACGATCTACCAATGCTGCCGTTAATCTAGGATCGACGAATATCTTGTTCCATTGGCTAAACTCCAGATTGGATGTAATAATGAGGCTCTTTTGCTCATACCAGTCTGAAATCAGTTGAAACAGTAACTCAGCCCCCTCCTTGCTAAATGGAATATATCCCATTTCGTCTAGTATGATTACATCCACCTTCTTAAAACGGCTTCTAAAAGCTTGTAGTTTTCCTTCTTTCCATACCTTCTCTAATTGATCGATTAAATCACAAACTCTATAGAAACGCACCTCATAGCCTTTTCGGCAGGCTTCTTTTCCTAAGCCAGTTGCTAAGTGAGTCTTGCCGGTTCCGGGAGAACCGGATAAAATCACATTTTTACGGCGTGAGATAAAGTTCAGTTCACATAAGTCCTTCGGATCGGTGTGGGGAGGAAAATGAATCTTCTCTCCCCATTGGAATGAGTCTAGATCATTTTTAGAAAGAAAGCGTGCCTTTTTAATTAAACGTTCGGCTTTCGCCTTCTCTCGAAGCTCAATCTCCTTCTGAAATAAGGCCTCAAGGTATTGAGTAGTATTTTCAAAAGGAATGGTTTCATAGATTTCAGCTACATTGGCGAGACGCAACGACTTACACATTTTCTTTAAATTTGTCTCACTCAAGAGAATCTTCCCCCTTTGTTATGTGATTAAGTTGATCATATATCTCCCAGTTCACATCATAGGGGTGATCCTCTACCTGCTGGAACTCCCGTTCCTGAATCAGTTCATAAAACCTTTCATTGATCTCTTCCATATCGTAGCTAGCCAATAAACTAATCAACCACTTGATTCGATCTTTCCGCAGTTGGTAGTTTTCGATACTGATATATTGATAAACACGGCCAGGCAAATAAGGAGCGTATCTTGAATAGGTCACACATCTCGGCTTCCTAGCCCAGTCTTTTAAAATAGACTTCCAGGGAATATTGCGTTTACTGTGCATATATGGACGTTCGTCCTCGTACAGGATTTCTACGTTAGGAGAAACAACCTTGAATCGATTCCAATACAGTACTAAATGCAGTTGTCCGTAGTTATATCCTCTTGGAATGTACACTTTTGTTTTATCTAAAGTGATTTCTCCGTACTTATTGGCTTTTACGATTTTCTCCTTGAATACCGGATAATTTTCCTCAGGCAAAGCTAGTAGATGCTTTTCCTCCTCCTGAAGCAATTCTTGAATAGGCACCTGTTTCTGATAATGTTTTCGTTCACGATCCTTTGTTAGTTTTGCTGACAAAATTTCTGTTAAATGCTCGTAGCTTTTCACCACAGGTGCTGGTGTTACAAAGTTGTACCGGATATACACGACTTTATTTTCCACATTGCCCTTTTCATGACCACTTTTTGGATTGCACGGTTGAACCTCAAATCCATAGAAGTTCGCAAATTGCAGAAATTCTTGTGTAAATTGAGCCTCTCCCGATTGACTCCTGGCTTGGATAACAGCTGCCGTTAAGTTGTCAATTCGTAGCTTTCTAGGCACTCCCCCCAACTGATGAAATAATGTCTTTAATCCGTATAAGAAACATTCCTGATTTTCACCTGGCAGTGCCACACAAAAGGCAGCATTGCTATATGGTAACGTCATGACTAAGCAGTGTGAATCGATATACTTTCCGTCTTTTACAGCTTCCGTTTTTCCAAAATCGACCTGTGCTTCCCCAGGTGGGTGCTGCAATCGTTCATAATTTTTACTGCTTGTCTCTTCGTCAGCTATCTTCCCCTCTTTCCATTCTTCAATAAAGTAACATACGGTCCGATAGGACCCTGGGAATCCCATCGCTTTTAAATCCTCATAGATCTTCTTTTTGGTTCGCCTTTGTTTTCGGCGGAGTTTTTGATCTTCCATTAACCAATCGGACACGATTTCTCCCCACTTTTCTTGATACATCATTCCTTTCTTCATTATTTTTTTCTGTCGAGGAATCTCATCTTTATCAGCGTACTTTTTTGCAGTACGCCAATTAATGCCAAAGGTATTTGCAATTTTATTAATCGAAAATGATTTATGATTCCGAATAAATTTGATAGAATTAATTTCAGACATTGTCAGCATCCCTTTCTACCTCCACTGAATTGTTATTCGACACCAAATACAGTAGAGGATATTTTAGGGGGCTGGCAAGTCTTTTTTTTATACCCAAATGATCATTGCAGGGTTATGTATTTTTTTCTTGCAAAACTATGTACTTTTATTTTGCATTAAACAAATATAATGACATTTAAAAGAATTCCTCTTTTTGAATTCGTATCGCCAGAATTAAAAGGCTTAATATTAGATTCCGTTTTTATTGGTTTGGTTTTCCTTTCTGGTATTAGCAGTGTTGTTGTTAAAAAAATCAAAGTCCATAAAGATGCAAATAGAGGATAAGTCCACCCGTGCGATTGATTGATTTCTATTATGGTTTGGTTGAATCGTAAATGTTGAAATAAATTCAATGGGGTTTGTATCGCTGATACTAAATGAGTCGTATAATAGCCAATTAATAGTGTGAAAAGACTAACGATTAAACTGTTAAAGGTTTGTTTAAACAAAGTGCTAAATAGAAATAGGAGACTGAATGAAATGAATCCTGTTCCTACAAACAATAATATTTTGAACAAGATATAATGTAACGTTGATATAGCAAATACTTCATCTTCTGACAACATCATTTGAGGATAGATAAACTCAAATGGATGATCGTTGAACAAAATTGGCAACAGAACCCCAATTGCTAAAACAATGATGATGTAAAAAAATAAAACAAAAAGTAAAACGGAAAATTTACTTAGAATCATCTGTGATTGAGAGATTGGTTGTGTTTTCAAAGTACGCCACGTTTCTTGTTCTCTTTCAGAGGATAAAATATTCCCAAAAATAAGTAATAACAAAACAATTCCAGATATCCCGAATAACCAATCGCTAACATCTTTTAAAAATAAATGTGGTGAAATCGGATTTTCTTCGTTTTCTATAGCTAAGTCGTGTTTAATCATCCATTGATTTTTAATGAATGCATATTCTAAATCAATTCCGTCTAATACTTGAAATTCTCCACCAGTATTTATATATTCTTTTAGGTTTTCTAGAAATTCTTGTTCAAAATTAGGGACATCATGAAACTCTTCTGCATGGATCGCACTCCTCCATTGAAAAAGTGCATTTTTCATGTTTTTAATATAGGTTGACTGTTCTGAGCCTATTTCATCTAATTGATGATTGATTTTTTTTTCATCTAATTCTTTATCCTTTTGATTGACCTGAAAAAGTAATGGTTCCGTCGCTTCATACAATCGATGGGCCATATCATCTTGTTGTGATACATTATGAGAATATAAATAAGTTGTAGATAAAAAAACAATGAGCATTAGCCACAGTATTTTTTTCTGCTTCCATATCTTTTTGAACTCAAATTTAACCAGTTTCATTGTCTCTGACATCCTTTTGTCCAAAAATCTCCTGATAACGGTATTCAGAACCCATTATTTTTTTATCGAAATCAATGATCGTTATTTGTTGGTTTAATAGCTCAAATAGAATAGTTTGTATTGGAATATGATGATGAAAGAAATAGATTTGATGATCTTCAATATGATGGAATGTTACGCCCATTTGTTTCAAAACTTCTTGAGCCTGTTCGAGTTGATCCGTTTTCAGGATGTAACAATCATTTTCATACTGAGATAAATCATCCTGAATGAATCGTCCGTCTTTTAAAAATAAAATGTGAGTCGTGATTCGATCGATTTCTGATAAGTTATGAGAAGACAATAAAATCGTCGTACCTTTGTCATGAAGTTCTAAAAGGAGATTCCTTAATCGGATAGCACTTGTTGGATCGAGTCCATTGAATGGCTCATCTAATATTAAGAGTTTAGGTCTATTTAAAATAGCCATAGTTAATAATAAATGCTGATTCATACCCAAAGAATACTTGCCAACCTTTTTGTTGAGATAACTTTTAATTCCAATACTCTGGGCAGTTGAAAGAATTTGTTGTTTAGATATTCCTTGAATATCACCGATAAATTGCAGATGATCGTACCCCGTTAAATAGTTATAGAGAACGGAATAATCTTGCATGTAGGAAATTTCGCGAAAAATATTCGGATCTTTATGGCTTTTATTTAGGATTCTTATTTCGCCATCGTCAGCTTCAATAAGGTTAGTAATAATATTTAGCAGCGTTGTCTTACCCGAACCATTCGGACCGACTATAGCCATGATTGTCGGTTCTTCTATTTGAAAGGTAATGTTTTGAAGTATATTCTCCTTTCCATATGATTTATTGATACGTTCAACGTTTAAGATCATGGTTTCTCCCCCCGGGTTTTCTAGTGATATTTTCATTGTTTGTTGAAAAAATACCGGTTAATCAATTACATCCCCTTCTTTTTTCCAAAAAAGGAAAAAATCAAAAATGAAGATGGAACGTGTTTGTCTTCCCGGTTGCGTACAACGAACACAGTAGTGGGTCCCAACCAGGATATCGTTGTAAACGGGTGATTCACATGTTTCCAAACGGGATTCAGTTTTCCGACTGGTGGGTGCCGTCCTCATGGACATTGAAGGGATGGGTATCAGGTGAGAGATATCTAAACAGGGATGAATACTGGGACTGGCTCAATAAACAGTCTATTAAGAAACAACAGAGCAGAGAATCGTTCATGATGCCGTCGAGGTTCAAGGGCGGACTGTGGAATACCGCTCCAGGCGAAGATCTGCCGGGGAAGCTCTCTGACACTTTGTTTTACTATTATTTGTCATATTATGTTCGAGTGTATCTGATTTATACTATTTAATTAAAAGTCAAAATGGTAAATTCCATTCATGTTTGCTTTCTGTTTAAGAAATATTGGCCTGAGTAAAATAGAATGATGCCTATAACCAGATTCGAAAGGCTTTTTATGAGAACGTCGTTCAAAGTAGGTACGGTGGTGTTAAAATACATTGCATGGTACCAGGGCAGTTGGGACTTAGCAAAATATTCACCAGATACATAGAATCCAATGAAAATAAAGGGAAGGATGATATTTTTAGTTAATGTTGTCAAAGAAAATCCTAAACCGGCAAAAAACACTGCTTCAGTAGCATATGGTATTAGCAATGCTATAAAAGAAGCTTCCTTTAGCTTTATAAACATCACGATGATCAGGATCAGCAGCAATATCAGGTACAGCACAAAAAAGACAGAGACACGTTGCAAACCATGATATATAGATGGGACAGGATATGTAAATAACAGGTCACGATTTCCTTCTTCATAATACTCATAGAATAAGAATATGGGCCACCAGCAAGCGGCCGGTATAAATAAGAATTCAAAGAACTGCAGCTGATACGGTTGAAAATTTTCTGCTAAAAGCACCGGAATGATGATCACAAGAAATAAGCCTATAGGAAGAAAAAATGCACCTTTCATGGACTTGATTTCCAATGGGATATTTACGTTCTGTTTCAATGCTTATCATTCCTTATCAAATAAAGATATGCATCTTCCAGTGTAGGTGTACACGGTTCCGAATGTTCAGGAGGATCGTCTGATAAAAAGCGGACAACCTGCTCCCCTTCTTGAATATTTATGGATATGATATGTTTTTCTTCCAATGTATCTAATTCGCTGTCGTTCATTACCTTTTTCCATACCTTATTTTCAGCCAATTGAATCAGATCTTTTAAAGAACCCTGCTGAATGAATTTGCCATGATTTATGATACCTGCATTCGTACAAACCGTTTCAATATCTTCGACGATATGGGTAGACAGAATAATGATACGATCTTTTGAAAGCCGTTTTAAAACTCGCCGAAATCTTGCCCGTTCTTCTACATCTAGCCCGGCTGTTGGCTCATCGACGATTAAGATTTTAGGGTCTCCTAACAGGGCCTGGGCAATTCCCAGCCTTCTCATCATACCTCCTGATAAATGTTTTATTTTGACGGCAGATTGCTCGGACAGGTTCACCTGGCTTAAAATATCCTGGATGACAGATTGACGTTCCTTTTTATCTTTAATCCCTTTCAATACCGCAATGTGGTCTAAACATTCGTTTACGTTTAAGGAACGATAGGCTGAGAAATGCTGGGGTAAATAACCAATCAGCTGTTTCACCTTCATTTCATGCAACGACCAATCCAAACCTTCATACGTAATTCTTCCGGAAGTCGGTTTTAGAATCGTAGCTAAAATCTTCATGAGCGTGGTTTTTCCAGCTCCATTGGGTCCCAAAAGTCCAAAGGTGCCCCTGATCGTTAAAGATAAATCATGTAAGGCTGTATGTTTCTTAAATTGTTTTGTTAAATGTTCTATTGAAATGACACTCATCTCGGGTCCTCCATTGCAAAATAATCTTCTGCCAGGGTATTTAACTGGTTCCAGTCGAAATCTTCACGATCAATGAACTGATACCATTCTTTTGTAAAATCAATAATAGATTGTGGGTTGTCATGCTTTCTTATCCCTAAATCAATCGTGCGAAGAGCTTTATACTGCTCCGAATCTTTTGGACTCTCTTTCATCATTTGCTGTAATAACCCTAACGTCCCGCGACTGCTCTCTAAACGGTGTTTTTGATGATAAGCATGTGTGTATACTAAATCAAATGCATGGACAAAATCGAAATTTTCAGGTTTAATCTGTTTTTGCTTCCATGTCAACGCAGAAATGACCTTTGTCGTTAGTGGCGGAAACTTTCTCAGTAATAAATTTTCTGAAGGCGTCAAATAGGGTAATTCATTTAAAATCAAATGATCATGTCCCATCCACATATATTCACTTGTATATACATCACTGATAGATAAGACAGGTACATAAACAAACTCTGAAGGTAAGTCTATTCCATCCAGGCCTAAGTCTTGTTGAATATTTTCTGTGAGCTGCTTGAGGGATTGTATGAAAGCCGGCACCCCCTGTGCCGCCCGTTCCCAGGTTACTGGATAAACGACTTTCATATCACCGATCCGGGCCTGTTTTATTTGACCGGATATGAGTGTAACTCCATTCGTTTCCTTTTCCCAGATACCCTCATCTGTTTGATTCAAGTTTGTATATAGCTCACCTGATGAATTGAATCGTAATTTGTATGTTGTTTGATTGTCATTATGGTGCGTGATGCGATGGATTCCATTTCGTACGTCCGCCATTGCAGGTGCCTGGTGTGTACCTGGAAGCCAGGCAAAATAGTAGGGCAGATAGATGGCCTGACGATTGGCAAAAAACAACGGAGAAGATACACCTTCATAACGAAAGGTTATCGTCATCTTTTCGTTTGATAAAAGTTTTTTAGGGAACTGAATGTTTACCTGATCTCCTCGCTGCCTAAAATCAAGGGATTTTCCGTCAGCTCGAATGTCGTTTATACGAAATTGCCGATAAAGTGTTAAATTAGCTTGATGTAATGGTTGTTCCCCTTTATTTAAAAGTTCAACTGTTACATCTGCCTGAAGTTTCTGATCGATATCTAGTAAAATATCGTAGTTTTCTAACCGTATATGTTGCTGGAATACGTCATATTCTTCATGGTTCTGATAGTAGCTGGTTTCATAAGCAGAACGGTCATAAAAGGTACCGTTATTTGCCATGACAAATGGAGAACTGTTTAAAAACAGATAGGCAGGTATGATGGAGACGGCCATGATCCCCGATCCTATTAACCATTTAATGTAATGTTTTATGGCGAGAACCAGCAAAATCAATGAAGACACAGCAGCGATCCAGATCCATCTTTTCACCCAGTGGTAAGGTTCCAGAGAGAAACCATATAAAGCATTGAAAGGTGAATTTGGGTTAAATTCGCCTAGGTTTAAAGCGGCGGCAAGCATACTAGAATCCAAAAATGGGTCTAAACCAATTTGCAGGAAAACCATTTTATTAATCGGTCCAATCAGCGGCCAAATCAAGAATAGGATTGGGTAGACGATTTTTCCTTTAAATATGGTTGCCAGCAAAATACCCAATAACAGACTAATAAAAAACGTTAATCCCCAATACAGCAACATATAAAAATAGGCATCCATATAGAAACGGAAATCGGTTAATCCGCTCTGTATAAATATGATGGCATACATGATGTATACCGATGTAAACACCACAATAATGAATAACACAGCAAATGCCAACTTGCCGGCGATCTGATAGAACAGCCCCCGTTGCATCGAAACGTAAAGTTCATGAAGGCTGTGTTTTTCTTCAATCCTTACAAACAAAATTCCCAAAAACAAAAAAGCCAATATTCCGCCCTGCACCGAGTAACTGTTACCCGTAAGCGCGTATCCTGGCATATAGTTTTCTGCTGATGCAGAATATAGAAATCCCAGTGAATTATAAATCAATAACACAACAAACGTAACCCAGAACAAAATATTACGGCTAACCACTCTCCACAATGTACGCATAACACTAAAAATTTGCAAGCCGATCACCTCTGGTTGTTCCATACAGCCTTTCATAGAGAAAATCGTTATCAGGAAGATTACTCTCTTAGACATCATCCCTAACCCTGTCGTATCTAATTTTACAGATCTTATCGACTTATTCTTTGAATTTGATGATAGAGAAGAATCAAGCAAAGGTTTCTAATGTAGACCAGTCTAGTCATAAAACGAGAAGATGAATTTATCTACTTGATAATAACATATTTTAACAACTTTTTTAATGTTTTTACAAAAACGGGTATATGATACATGTAGGGTGGAATGTGGGTTTAAAAGAACTATCAGTAAATCATTCAGAAAAATGATTTTACCTTTAATAGATCCACTCTATATAGAATCTGAATGAAATCAAGATTACATTTTGTTTGTAAATTATGATGAAAACTTTTGATAGCGATTATCGTTCAGTTGGACATGTTTTGATTTTAGCAGAAGACGAACAAAATAGCAGATTAGAAGAACCCGAACCTCATCAATGGACCTGTCTTTGATTGTGGTATCTGGCATGTTAGTTCATTATAATAAAATAAAGGATGAATGATCTTATCAGGGGGTGATGTAAATAAAAAAAGGAATCTTGTTGCTGTTATCCATGATGTTGATCATCACGGGATGTTCTACTCTTCAGCAAGAACCTTATAGTCGCTTTTTATCAAAAGAAGAAGGCTCCTATAGTTTAGTGATCGTCGGACATGAGCAGAGCATAGATTTTCAAGCGCTGGAAAATTACGATATAAATAAAAGGGTTACGACCATCATTAACGAACATTCACTGGAATTATTCAATAGAGATGATTCAGCGTTAAATGTTCAGAAAGCACCTGCCTTTTTGGTTTTTGATACAGAAAAAGAAGTCTTCAGATCGTATGATTTTGAAGAATTGATCAGGTTTTTACAGGAAGAATAGTGGGGAACTTCCTGGTACAGGATACGTAAAAGGAAAGCTGATGGACATCCCCTGATATTCAGCGTTTTTTCCTTAATCAAAAAAGTGGCTGAGTCGGCCACTTTTTTGAGGTAAGAAAGCATTAATTAAATGTAGGTCTTTAAAAGGGAGGGCTTTATGGTCCATCATCCGTGCCCGGTCATTCAAGCTGCCCCGCCCCCCCTGCCGGTCAGGCAAGCCTCCTGGATGATTTTCAAGAAATCACCGGGACGCCTCGAGTGTTTCTTCAATCATCTTCAAAAGGAGTCTTTTTAAAACCGATGAAAACCGATCTGGAAGTTCGGAGAGGTCAGGGACCAGGAGATGCTGTTTCCCATAAATGTTCTCCATTAATTGAGCTTCGTATTCCTCAATTGGCGCATCGGATAAAAAAATTCCGATTACTTCAATTCCCTGTTTTCGTGCGGCGAGGACGGCTTCTCTGGTGTCCATCATCCCGTTATCCTGGTAGTTGAAAGCTGAGGGTTCGCCGTCGGTAAATACAAGCAGGAATTTTTGGTTTTCGTCACGATGCATCAATTGTTCGGCTGTGACCCGGATACTGAATCCATCCCGATTATCTTCCCGGGGTTCGAGCTGCATGATCTCCGGTCCTTTTTTTCGTTCCAGACTCCGTTCAAAGGGAATTAACCGTTGAAAGTAGTTGGGCTGGTACTTTTCAGTTGCATCAAAGCCATCTTCCCAGAATCCTGTAACGGAATGGGGAATGTCGAGCTCCTTTAGTACCTCGTGAAACAAAATGGCAGCTTTTTTGGTTTCCTCCATCTTATCTGCCATAGAAGCGGAGCAGTCAATCAGTAGCGAAAAAACGGCATCCATTTCTTTGCTTTCGAGGTCCTTTTTATAAAAAATCCTGGATTCGTTTTCAATAATAAGGGGAAGAAGGCGTTTCTTTGATAATCTTCCCATCAGGAGATGTTCCCGGGTTGCGTTTTGTTTGTGTTCCAGTGCTTTGTCAATCGTGCGGGACAGTCTTTGTTTTTCCAGGTGGATGCGTGATAAGCACTCGTCATATGCCGTGCGGTCTTCAGAAGAAGGAGATTGAACCTCATGTTCCAGAGCATGCGCATGAATATTTTGAGTTCCGTATCTGGCGCTTGGAGCGGATGGGGAATCATTTTTCTTTTCCTCCAGGGTTTCCAGGCTGGTATAATCCGTTTCATTACTTTTCCCTGAGCTGCCCTGAACACTGGCCATGGCCTGATCTCCATCCTCGGTTTCCCTTGCACCGTCACCTATAAGGTTCGTACGGATTCCCCTGTCCAGTTCATATCGCAAAAAACTTTGTTTTCCTTCTCCATGTTCATTTTCTCTGTGATAAGCAGGGAGTTTTTCCTCAAATCCCTCACCCTCATCTATGTTTTCCTGATCATCCTGTTCCAGTGCATCGGCTCTAGTGAGTTCGTCTATCAGGGTTTCATGACTGATCGTGTCTTCCATTAAAATTGGAAATACAAAATAACGATTCATGGAATCGGGATACACATCGCCTAATCTTGAACCGATGCTCAGGCAAATGTCCGCCACATCGCCTGTTGAGCGGGCATCGAAAAATAGCTGCAGCAATGGCTGAAGCCTTTTCAGCGTCTCTATTTGCCCGGTGCTGGCTCCTGGAAAGGTCAGAAGCGGGGATGTGGACGTTACGGCTAAGTAAATCAGACAAAAAAGTTCATCGGTTTTGTATCCCCGGGTGACGTTCGTTTTCAGCTGGGTTTCAAAATAGCGGATGAATGTTTGCCTTCGTATGTCAAACCATTTACGGGAACCCGGACGTTCTTTTTTTATGTGTTCTTCGATCCGCATATCTTCAAACATGGTAAATAGCTGGATTAGAAAATTTTTCAAAGGTGACCGGTTGACGGTCTGTTTAAAATCGAACCATTCCTTCAGGGATGTATGATGAAGGGTTCCGAGAATTCTTAGAATCACATCCGATTGATATCCGGCTTTCCGGATGTGTTCTGGGTAGTGATGCCAGAAACTGCTGGCTGTTACTGTACGTTTCTTCATATCAATAAATGAACCATACTGAAAATCAAAACGCAGGTCTGCCTGCCGGGACAGGATGACAACGAGGTCTTCCAGAGCCAAAAAAAGTCTGGAATCCACAACTGTATCTTTAAATTTCACCACATTCCCCCCTTAGAACAAGGTTTCGGCAAGGTTTCGAACGACTTCTTTTTCCCGGTCTTCTTCCAGTTTATCGATGATGGAGCGAAGGATGGCCCGTTTGGGCGGGATTATCGAACTTAAATCACAGGCATCCAGCAGGGCCCGGATACTGGCTGCCTCTTCTGCCACTTTTCCCTGTCTGGCTGCTTCTACCAGGTCAGCGGACAGCTGAACAAAGGCATTGATCTGTTTTACATCGTTAAGGCTCGTGGTGTTTTGAATGAGCGTTTTCAGCTGTTCCCCCTGGATATAAGAGAGCTCAAAGACGATGAAGCGATTTTTTAGTGCTTCATTTAAACGGGTTGTGCCGATATACCCTTCGTTAATGGCTGCAATGACATTAAATCCCTCTTTCGCCTGGATGACCTCATTCGTCAGGGGATTGGTAATGGTCCGGCGGTAGTCAAGCACACCATTGATCAGGGGAAGGGTTTCGGGTTTAGCCATATTGATTTCATCAATATATAGAAAATGCCCATATTTCATCGCCTGAACGAGGGGACCCGGCACAAAGTCAATCACCTGTTTCCCCTCTTGATAATCGAGGGTTTTGAACCCGAGAAAACTTTCCGCATCTAAATCAACGGAACAGTTGACGCTGAACAGAGGCTGGTGGAACAAATAGGACAGGGTTTCGGCAAGTTTTGTTTTCCCTGCTCCTGTTGGACCTTTTAACAGCACATTTTTGCCGTGGGCAAGGGCTGCGATGACATCTATGATGACATCTGGTTGATTCGGAATGTAACCGGGCTTACCGATTCGGTCTTCAAAATCGGTTCGGGACTGGTTTTTATGTCGATCAATGAGGGATTGGATTTCTTCTGGCAATGAATGATAAAGGTTCAATGGTCTGACACTCTCCTTTTGTGCTGCAGGTTTGATCTAGTATGGACAGATGATGCATGATGGTCATTTGAAACTTTTTCCAAAATGATTCCGTCTAATTTATAGGTGTCATGGTTTATATTAGCATGGAAACTTCCCGGGTTAAAATAAGTCGTTTTGAATACTGGATGAAATGCCTTTTAAAGAGGCAGGAAAAAGATGGGTTCAATCGAATATCGTATAGAAAGGTGTAAATGAAATGGAGGGAATGAAAACAAAAATGACAAAGTATGGCGTTCAGACACAAACCCATCTTCAAGGGCCGAGATAATGGAACAACCGACTCAGTATGATAGGTAATGTGAAACAGGGGTAAAGTCATCGCACTGCTGAGGTGTTACAAAGAACGGAAAAGAATCCTGTTGGGGTGATGCTGATGTTAGAGAATGGCATTTATTTGCTGACGTTTTTCACGATGATCTTAAGCCCGTTTCTATTTTTAGCTTTGAGAAAGTTCATGTGGTTTTTTGGAAACATCCTCATTCTAGCGATGTTTTTGGTTAGCTGGTTCTGGGCAATGCATTTCAAGCTGACACCCAAACTTTATTTTCCTGAAATCCTGTTTGCTGTCAGTGTGATTCTTTCCACAGCCATGGTCTGGATCGCCGGTTACGTTCTTTTAAAAGAAGTTTCGGGGTTCAGTAAACCGCAGTATCCAGTGCTGTTTTCCGCATTGCTTGCAATACTGATGACAGTGATCATCAATGGCTGGCCGGCAGGTGCTTCTTATTTTGATCCGGCATATGGCCATTTCCATCTTCTATTTGTCTTATTGCTGATTGGCTGTTCCATTGTGGGGTTCATTATCCAACTAATTAGAGATTCGGGAAGAAGCTAATTGTGAAAGATTTCCGTTTAACTATAAAGGAAGTGATTGATATCGTGTCAAATTTTAAAGTGGATGTTGTACAGGTAAGGCGTAAGAATTCCTTTGAAGCGGGACGTGCAATTGGAGCAATCGTAAAGAATCATGACGTGCTGCAATTGCTCGAAACAATGACCAGGCCACAGATTGACACAGAAGAAATGGAAAAGATGCTTTCTTCTGTTGCCCCACACTTGATCGATGAAATGAAGGGAATCGCTGAAGAACTGCAAATTCCTTATTCCCGGGCAGCAGCCTTGTTCAGCGGTTATGATGTACCGAAATTGAAAGCCCTTGGATGTACGGCGCTGATGACGGATCGGTATTATGTGCGAAACTATGATTTTTCTCCTGAGTTTTATGACGGATTATTCGTGTTGCATCAGTCCAGACAGGCACTGGCTACGGCCGGCTACAGCCTGCAGGTACTGGGAAGGCATGATGGTGTCAATGAAAAGGGACTGACTGCCGGCCTGCATTTTGTCAGTTTAGAAGGATACAGGCCAGGTGTCTCTTCCTGGACAGCGGTCCGAATGGTGCTTGATTGTTGTTCAACAGTTGATGATGCCGTTCAATTGCTGAAGGAAATCCCGCATGCTGCCTGCTATAATTTTTCTCTGGCTGATGAGAAGGGAAATCTCGTTGTTGTGGAGGCGAGCCCAGAAGAAATCACCGTGCATCAGGATCCTTCTTTTCTCTCATGTGTTAATCACTTCCGGGACCCATCTATGCAAAAGAAAAACCGTCCGATGATTGAGGGATCATTAAAACGGGAAAACATTTTGTCCGACATTAAAAAACAACCGATGTCACCCGAAAAAGCTTTTCATCTTTTTAAGGATCAATCTTCGCCATTCTTTTTTACTGATTATGATGAATTGTTTGGGACGCTGCATACATTCATGTACGTATTTGATCAGGCAGCTATTTATACAGCTGTCGCTCAGAGCAAAGACGTGCTGAAAATGAATTTTCAGGAGTGGGTTCTCGGGAAGGATACAGGGATACAGTCCATGACAGGACAAATACAATCGGAGGAGGAGTAAGAGAGACCATTTCTTTTTTCTAAAACCAGTACTGGCTGTCAGGAATCCTGTGGATGTATCTGTCATACAATCGAGTATGTATAACATCTTGAAAAAGGTGAGCGCATTGCAGCGGCGTTTTCACATTTTACGAATGATGAGCGCAAACTGGCTCCTGTTTTTGGTGTTGGTCTGGAAGTCCAGGGATCAAAAGACGATGGGGTTCCGGACCGTTTTTTTACTGATCGGATCGCTTCTGATTTATTTCCAGCTCACTTTTCCTTTAGCCGAATGGTATCCATTTTTTTATACGTTTCACATGCTGGATCTAAGTTTTCTATTTTTTATAATTCCTCCGCTGATCCTGTTCGGTCTTTCGGGTGTGAAAGCTTCCTTTTTGTCGTCATTTATGCGCCGGACCTCCGCATACTCCCTGGTGATGTTTACCCTGTTATTTACCATGATTCACCTTCCAGCGGGGATAGCCGTACTCCAGATACTCAACCTCTCTCCGAACACGTTGTATCTGATCATGTTTGGCCTGGCCCTGGACTGGTGGCGGCCACTATGTCAAAAGACCCTTTCGGTGGAAAAGTGGAAGAAATATAAGATGGGAAGTATGATGGCACTCATACCCGCCTGTACATTTCTTCTCGCTGATGCCCTTTTTACCCCTGTCCAATCGATGGTATCCATGAGCAATTTTGAATACTGCATATCGCCGGGAATGAGCATGGCTGATCTGGATAGTTTTATTTTGCCTCCCCGCTGGGATCAGGCGCTTGCTGCCTTTTTGATGATTGGCTTTCATAAAGGGAGTATGATGACGGTCAGCAGATTTCGCAGAAAAGAATCAGGCCATTTTTTCATAAATAATCCTGGAATCTTTCAGAAAAAGAAGTGAGGGTTGTCACGATTCAAAAAGACATACCCAAACTATTTTTAGTCGTGTTGACCCAGTTGGCCAACAATTGCAGTGTTGTCCCGGCCTCTTCTCTTCATTGTTTCAAACGCATAGTGAAAAAGAAAGCTGTTCCTGCAAGGGTTGTCAGTCCGGCAAAAAGCCATAGCGGGGAATCAGATTCCTTTTGATCCAGAGGACGCTGATCGGCAATATCCTTACCCGTGGGATCGTTTTTTGACATGTATTCATTTAATTTTTTGATATCTTCTGCTGCAGATTCGACGGGTGCTGTTCTTGAGCAGAGTGTCACATGCCATTTACCGTTTTGTTCATATGCGTATATGATATACTCTTTATTGACTTCAAATTCATACCCGCATGCAGCTGAGTGAAGGGCAGTATAAACGACAACATTCGCTTGATTGGTCCCTTTCCAGGATTCTTTTACCTCTAGCTGAACGGCAACAGGAGTGGAATCGTTCTGGTTTTGAACTTCTTTTTGCAATACTTTGCCTCTGAACACCGCAGCACTTTTTTCAAGCTCTTCCGCTACTGAACCAGGCGGGATGCATGAACAGGCATAGCTGGATGAAACATCGACAAAGAAAAATACATAAGAAAAAGTGAGTAAAGTAAGAACACGTATAAAGGTTTTGTTTTTGAGCAGATGTGAATTCACGTGAGTTCCCTCCTTTGTTGTATTTGACGTGCTTTATCGAAAAAGGTTTCACGGCCAATCATTCAAGCGAACCGATTTTGAGCAAAGGCTATTTTATACCGTGACACTGACTGTTATCCAGGAATCAGCTTGGAAAGATCATCAGGTAACATGGATACAGCAGGTGCTATCATAACCTTCTTTTTCATGGCTGTTATCAAAAGCAAATAAAGGTAGAGAGGGAGTAAAACGATGAACGATTGTGTGTTTTGTCATCCAGAACTGGAAGCAGATCAGAAAGTGATCATAAGCAATGACCATTGTATGTTTTTGCAGCTGAAGTCGGCACAGGTAAAAGGAACCCAGCTGGAAGGAGCCGGGGTGATTGTTCCGAAAAAGCACCGGGAAACTCCTTTTGATCTGACCTCTGAAGAATGGCAGGCAACCTATACATTGCTTCAAGAAGTTAAAAAATATATCGATGAAACATATTTGCCGCAGGGCTATAACCTGGGCTGGAACTGTGGTGAGATCGCCGGGCAGCATATTTTCCATGCTCACTTTCATGTGATTCCAAGGTATGAGGATGAGCCCCTGGCAGGAAAGGGGATCCGCTACCTGTTTAAAGGTCCCCAAAATCAGAGAAAAATGCCGACAAACCAGCAAGTCAGGAGAACAAATACATGATACAATTGCCGGATCAATGGATTCAAAACATTGAACATGTACATAAAGAGGAAGGGAAAAGGTGGCTGAAGCGGCTTCCTGAACGGATTCGCGAATGTGAAAAACGCTGGCAGCTAAAAGTAATGGACCCTTTTGAATTGTCCTACAACTTTGTTGCTCCAGCAAAGGGAACGGATGGAAATGAGTATGTTCTCAAACTGGGATTCCCCGATGAAGATTTTAAAACCAGTGTAAAGGCGCTGTCCCTTTTCAAAGGAAATGGGATGGTTCAGGTCATTGATGGTGATCCGAATGAGGGAATGATCCTGATGGAACGCATCACACCGGGAACTCCACTTGCCTTGCTGGAGGATGATATGGAGGCCACACAAATTGCTGCTGACCTGATGAGAAGGTTATGGAAGCCGGCTTCAAAAACATGTGATCTCCCAACAACGAAGAAAAGGGAAAAAAGTTTAGCTGATCTATACAGAAACTATCCGGATGGCATCGGCCCTATAAATGGCCAAACCCTTGAGGAAGCCCTGGATGTTTTTAAATCCATGAATCAAATCATGGGAAATCCCTATTTGCTTCATGGCGACCTGCATCATTACAATATGTTAAAAGCAGGTGAAGAACAGTGGATAGCCATTGATCCCAAAGGATTGATAGGAGACAGGGAGTATGATGTTATTCAGTTTTTGCTGAATCAATTGCCTGAGAATCATAAAACGCTTACTATCCGAAAAAGAATCGAGATTTTTTCGGAAAGATTGAACCTTGACAGTCGAAAAATCGCTCTGTGGGGATTTGCCCATTCGGTCCTCGCAACTGCCTGGACAGTTCAGGAGAACGGTAACTATAACGAAACCTTTTTTAAAACTATTGATGTTTTTAAACATATCATGTCCTGTAAATGACACCAATTATAAGGAATGACAGCCCGTCCCCATGCATATGAGTGAGAAAAGAGGATCCGAACGGGATAGGAGAGACATATGAGGCGAATACCAATACCTGTAATTTTGTTTATGATCTATGTGGGGCTGTTGTGCTGGCATGTGTATTGTGAGCTATTTCAGTAATCTGTTAACCTAAATATGGCAGGCATCAAATTTTCTGATGAATGGTAAGAGGACCACTCATTCCGATGGAACAAATCTATACAGGAGCACCATACAACCTCGCTAACGGGTGAATGATCTTTATCCGTGTATAGAAAACTGTTTTGTCTGCGCATTGATGTTTGGTCGCATAAAGGTGAATGATCTTTATCCGTGTATAGAAAACCCGACAGCTCTTATGTCAAAAAAGAACCCGCCAGCTCGTGCTGGCGGGTTTTTGTTATCCTTGATATTCATCAGGGTGTACTTCTTCACCATTTTTTCCTCGATATCGGAGTCCCCAGCCTGTCAGTGCGGCAATCAGCATGACAATCATCAAGCCCCATCCTTGAAACACAAATGGGAAAACCTGAGTTGGGGATACAACTTCAATAAATGAATACTGTTCTGTCAACCCTTTTATAGTTGTCCATGCTAAGAGCACCCCACCGCTCCATGGGAAGATATATCCCAGGGAAGAGGAAACCGTATCAAGGAAGTTTGCCCGGCGATACGGGTGAATGTTAAACTCTTTTCCGATATGACGAACAAATGGAGCAGCTGCAATTTCAGCAGCAGTGTTAATCGTAATAAATACGTTCAAAAATGCTACGATACCGTAAATGGCCATTTCTGCCCGGCGAACGGCCCCTTTGATCCATTTCAAAAAGGCTCTTTTGATGGCTTCCATCGTACCTGCTTCTTCCATCAAATGTGCACCGGAGAGAATGAGTAAGATTAAAATCGCCATATTAAAGTAGCCGCTTAACCCGGCCATCAATGCACCTTCCACATATGGTGAACCGGAATCATCCATTCCAATGGCAATCACATCAGACATTGGTATGCTCATGAAAAACATCATGACAATGGATGCGACAATTCCCCATGTCAGGGAAGTGAGCAAATGGTGACCCATGAGGGCCAGTACTATAACTAGAGCGAATGGGATGAATAGCAGCAGTCCCTTCGGAGATACCTGACTTTCTAACTGCTGGAGAATTTCCGGACTTCCGGCAGCCTTTCCACCGCCGAAAATGATAAATAAAATAAGTGCAGGAATCGCAGCGGCAATGGAATATTTAAACCGGGAACGGACCACCCCGGGAACATCTGCTTCCTGAGTAGTAGCAGATACAATGGTCGTGTCAGATACGGGAGCAAGATTGTCTCCAAACACGGCACCACTTAAAATCGCAGCCAGCATCATGACCGGATCGGCACCGAGGACAAGTCCTGCCGGATACATAAAAATCCCGAAGGCAGCAACAGTTCCATAACCGGTACCGACAGCCGTCGCAAATAATGCCGATAAAATAAAGGTCAGCCCGACAAACCAGCCGCCTTCCAGGTTCAGCTGAAACCCTGTCCAGATAAGTCCCTCCACGAGGCCCCCAGATGATAAAAGCTTTGCAAACATTCCTGCCCAGAACCAGGCTATGATCGAGATTACTCCAATGGGCTGTGACATTCCTTTAAACAGTGTTTCTGCATAAAGACTCCATTTTGATTTTGTAAAGAACAGTCCGATACCAAGCCCAATAACCATTCCGAGTATAAGGGCTTGTTCGGTTACCAGACCCGTAACACTGAGAGAAATCGCCCAGATTATAAAGAATACAAGCGGAAAGGTTGCTGTAAATTTCCCCCCGTAAAATTGCAAACGCTTTCCTTTTTCTGAATTTGTATAATTATTCATTGCTGTTTCCCCCTTCTGTGTTGTACATGTCCGATTGTAACAGACAGTTGTCCGTCTGTATATAACATGCCAATAATTCAGAATATACAAAATACCCATAATTAAATGAATATTTATAAAAATTAGAGGCATAGGAAAATGGAGGGTTTTATAGACGGGGGTGAGCCCCTGCTGGAGAAGGGAAGTGAAGAAGTAACCGGGTATTTGGCTTTAATTTGAACATCGAAAATAAGCCATCGCCCAAGCACGGTCGTAACCACCCAAGCGATGGCCGTAACCGCCGAAACGCCGGTCGTAACCGCCCAGGCGCGCCGGCTGTAACCGCCCAAACCCGGAGCATAACTGCCCCAAGCCCTCAGTCGTTTACACATCTGATTCCGTATATTGCCATTTATATTTTACCGATGGCCACAGAAAATATAAAAAAATGATCAATGGAGGCATAGAGATGAAAAGGACCTTATTTTGGACTGCAGTCTTGTTTTTTGTAGTCCTGACAGGATGCAACATAGATGATGGAGCCCTGGACGGCAATCAGAATGGAATGAATGAAGATGACAACTTGTCAAGCATGAGTACGGATATGACCAGTGAAGATTACCCACATACGAAGGCAGTTCCGATTGAACATGCCAGATACGAATTTAGAAGAGTGGACGAAAATGAAGAACCGAGAAGCACCCGTTTCAGACAACCGGATATTTTCACGCCAGGTCAGCGACACGAAGCACGACCGGGAGAACATCCTGGACAAAACCGTAATGCTGCCCCTGATGGGAATCAAGCCCCGAATGATGAAGCGCGGCAGGCACCTGACCAAAACGAGGGAAACAGAGATAACCGAGGAACACAACAAAATCAGCAACCAAACAGGAACGAAGCACAAGAAATTAGTGAAATTGAAGCCAAAGTAATTGAATTAACGAACTATCAAAGAAGAGAGAGAGGGTTGCCTGATTTAAAGGCAGATCCGCAATTAAGCAGGGTTGCGAGGGAGAAATCGAACGATATGCAGCAAAATCATTATTTTTCCCACACCAGTCCAACCTATGGGTCTCCTTTTGACATGATGAGGGATTTTGGAATATCGTACCGCGCAGCCGGTGAGAACATTGCTCACGGTCAGCGTTCTGCCGAAGAGGTGGTAAACGGTTGGATGAACAGTGAGGGACATCGGGAAAATATTTTAAATCCTAATTTTACCCATATTGGCGTGGGGTATAATCAAAATGGACATTACTGGACACAGATGTTTATTCAAAAATAAATTTTAAAGGCTGCCTGTCATGGCAGCTTTTTTTGCATGACTGTCTCAAAAATTACTCCTGAGCAGCTTTGTTGACAGACTGAAATGAGAACGAGGCCATAGGGAGTGCCCCGTTCTTTTGGTTAGCTTGAGGATTAACCAAGAACTCAGTTATAATAATTTGAAACAAAAAGGAAAAGGTGAGAGGCGTTGTATTATACATATATGTTACGGTGCAGTGACGGTTCTCTTTATACGGGCTATACGAATCGGCTGGAATACCGTATATCCCAGCATCAGGCTGGAAAAGGGGCAAAATATACAAAAGGGAGAAGGCCAGTTCAGCTCGTGTATGTGGAAGAATATGAAACGAAAGGTGAAGCGATGAAGAGAGAAAATCAAATCAAACAGCTCTCAAAATCAGAGAAGGAAGCATTAGTTTTATCCAAAAAAACTCAAACGATTTAGACAAGTTTACCCTCCCTGGTCACATACAATGGTACAAACAGTTTAAAGGGAGGGTTTCTATGCTCAAAGCGATATCTGTCAATAAGAAATGGGTGATTTTTGCTGGTATTTTTATTGTGTTGATTCTGGCATGGTTCATTTTCAGTTTTACGGACAGTGGTGAATCAGCACATAATGAACATTCTTATGTAATTCATATGGTTACCGGTGAATTTAAAACAGAAACCGAAGATGGGGAAGAAATCGAGGCATACCGCTGGGATCCAGGAACCATTTTTGTCCCTGAGGGGGAACAAGTCCAGTTGAGGATTTATGGGGTTAACGGTGATGAACATCCCTTTATGATCGAAGGAACAGATATTAAAGGGACCGTTAAAAAAGGAGAGGAGACCGTCCTTAATCTCCGCTTTAATAAGGAGGGGGTTTACAGGCTGATTTGTCTGACCCATCCAGATATCCAATCAAATGGACCGATGATCGGCTATATCGTTGTAGACTGAGTATCTGATAAAATCAGGGCTTCCTTTCCGCTGGATGGGCAGCCCCTTCGTTTTGAATTCAAACGATGTTTTTAATGGGTAAAAGAAAGAAAGAGGAAGTCTGCCGTTTTTGATTACTTCGGATCCTTCCGTCAAGAGATTATTCAAGGAAGAAAACAATTTCCGTATCATGAAAAAAGAGCTGTTCCATTATTAAACAGCTTTAACCGGAAAGCGGTTTATCGGAAATTTCTTTGCCATCCATTAGTCCATGTTCATAACCGGTGTCATAAGATTCTTGAATGGCTTTCAAGATCACTTCCTTGCTTTTAGCACTCAGTTCTCCATGATTCCTGCTGAAATAGTCAATCACACCGTCTGCCAGCTTTTCAAATTCGTGTGTATATTTCAAAACGGGAACCTCCTTCTTCTTAACTTCAGATGAGAAAAATAATGTTCCATTTATAGTATTGACTTTCAGCACTGTTTCTAAAACAAAAAAAGTGGCAATTCCGTTCTGGAATTGCCACCTGAATTTATAAACCGTTAATAGCCTAACTGTTCATCGAAAAACAATAATTCTTCAATTGAAATGGATTCAGCTGATTCTGGATCGATCGTAAAGGTCACTTCCTCATTGATTTTATCGTATGTGGTGTCGATTACAAAATTGAACTTCATGGTTTCGCCTGCTTCTTCTAAAGTAACATCAATATTGATTTTTTGGGATTGAATTGTGTCACCATCAAAAGTGCTTTCAATTGTCAAGTCATTGACGGTTATGGTTTCAAAGATGATTTCGAGTTGTTCGTTTAGTTCTTCTTCAGATATTTGGTCGCTTTCTTCCATTTCATTATTTATAAGAGTTAGAACCTCTTTGGCAATGTCTTTGATTTCTTCGTTTCCAAACGAAATGGTCAGGGTATCTTCTTCTTCCTTAATATCATCTTCTCCAAGGTTTTCGATGGATGCCATGAATACTTCGTTTATTTTATTCATGGTTTCTTCTGGCAGATTATCAAAATCACTTGCAAGTTCTGGATCATTAAGGTCCATTTTAATTAATTTGCCCTGGATCTGATCAGAAAACATAGCCAATTCAGGCATCATTAAAGCAAAGTTTTCAATTAAACTATCAGCATTTAGGTACATGACTTGATTTTTTAAATCAATATGATACGGAAGCTCAATATCAAATGACAATGGAGCCATTTCGGCATGTAAACTGATCGTTGCTTCTGCTTTTTCCGCTTCATTGTCCTTTACGGCGTGCATGTTTATTTCTGCATTTTTCAATGCATCGAGAAACATCTGCATTTCCTGTTCTTCTTCCGGGCTCAATCCTTCAAATTCAAGGTTCATGCTGATCGTAGAATTAGATTCTAGCTGTTTGGCATTCAGTAGGGTGTCAAAACCGTTCGTTAATTTTTCCTCTGGTGGCTGACCACAGGCTGCTAGTACTAGAGTCATAGCTGTGATCAACGTGATTAATAGCCTCTTTTTAAACACTTGTATCAAACCCTTTCTTTATTTTCAATAAAATTATCATAATATATTTTTTAAGATTTGCAATAGCATCATACAAGAAAAATAGACATATTTTACTAAAACAGGACATTAGGCGCGTTTTTCAAATGCTGCTTATGGATTCCAAAAATTGAAACTGTTTCCTGTTTGAAAACGTATTTATATATAAAATTGATTCGAAAGCGGGGATGTTTATGTTTCCAGATACGAAAAGGGATTTTTCTGCTTTAATTGTTGCAACAGCTCTCATTCTGTTTATCTGCAGTTTCATTTTTCCGTTCATCATTTTGTACATCACCCGTGATAGTTTTTTTCGGCCGGATACATACTGGATCTTTGAGTCGCCCTTTGCCGCCTACATTCTTTTGATGATGGGGATATTGTTTATTTCCATAGGATTATTTTTGTTTTTATCGGTTAAAAAACGACAGGGAAAGGCTCTGGCATGGGTCAGTTTTACCATATCTCTATTTATATCGTTGACTCTGATGATCATCAGTGTGTTTAACTATTATTATTTTAATGAAAAGGGACTGTACTACAATCACCTATTTTCGATAAAAGAATCCCATTACGGGTGGGATGATTTTGAAAAAATGATTCAAGTAAGTGAAAAAGAAAAAGGAACGACCCGGCTGAAAGAATTGATCTTTGTCACGAGTGATGGGAGGGAAATCTCTTTTCCGTTTCAAGACCATTTTTGGAGTCATCTAAATAAAATTAATTCGCTATTACAAAGAAGCGGTGTACCTGTTGAAGAACAAACGATAGTCATTGATGGGTGACAGAGAAAAAGAGGCGGGGACAAAACAATTATGAATGGCCAGCGGAAAAGGAAGCATTTTGACAGAGTAAAACAATATCCGAACTTATTCATGTTGACAATTGAACATCGAACGGATATTTCATTACTTTTTCTAGTTTTGCCCCTGCCTCATTGGTAAGATTTTATTCTAGATCTATATCGATTACCTTCGATGTGTCTTTACCTGATTTGGGGATTCGGACCGTCAGCACCCCTTTATTTAATGTAGCATGAACCTCTTCTGTTAAGGCATCTGGTGGCAAAGGTATCATTCGGCGGAATTGACTGGCATATGAACTTTTCTTCAACATGTTTTCATTTTTTAATTCAGAGGATTGGTTCAGATGAGCAGATATAAATAGTACGTGATTTTCGATATGAAGCTGAACATGGTCCTTCTGGATCATGTGAGGCAAGGAACATGTGATGATATACTCCTTTTCCCTCTCCTCCATCTCTATATGGTTTTCATGTAAAAGGGTTCCCATCTCTTTTGATACGTCATGAAAAAAACGATCAACTTGATTCATGATCCTTCCCAAATGTTGAAAAGGGTCATCCGGTAACTTGTTCATAGCAATCCCCTCCTGTCAATGATGTTGTCCTTATATCTATATTGTTTAACGGTTGAATAGGTGAGGGCACAAACCGATAAAATAAAAACTGTGACTAAAATTGGCGATAAATATTATTTTAAAATTCAGAACATTCAATTGACAGTATTTCCCTTCTTTTGTACCATAGTAATGATCATTTATACAGAGGAGGGTATGAAATTTCATGAGTGGTATTGTGTTGGCTGTTGCAGGTATGCTTGTATTTGCAATCGGTTATCGTTATTATTCAAAATTTATTGCCGAAAAAATTTATCGACTGGACCCTTCGTATCAGACTCCTGCCCACAGGTATAAAGATGGGGTTGACTTTGTGCCTACGAACAAATTTGTACTGTGGGGGCACCATTTTACGTCAGTAGCCGGTGCAGCACCTATTGTCGGGCCGGCAATTGCAGTGTACTGGGGATGGCTTCCGGCCTTTTTATGGGTCGTGCTTGGCACCATTTTCGCTGCTGGAGTCCACGATTTTGGAGCCCTTGTTCTGTCTGTTCGTAATAAGGGGCAGTCAGTCGGTACCATTGCCCACAGGTTAATTGGCAGAAGAGCAAAACTGTTGTTCTTATTTATTATTTTATTGTTAGTACTTATGGTTAATGCGGTATTTGCCTGGGTCATTGCCAATCTGTTTATTTTATTCCCGGCCAGCGTGTTATCTGTATTTATTCAGATTCCGCTTGCAATCTGGATTGGTTACTGGGTTTATAAAAAACAGGGAAATATGTTGCTTCCATCACTCGCTGCCCTGGCAGTCATGTATCTGGCAGCAATTGTGGCCAGTTATGTCCCTGCCCTGCAAATTGATCTGTTGAGATACTTCGGTGGGGAAGGCAGTACAGTGCTGGGAATGACGGCAACATCCATGTCTTTCTTTATCTGGATTATGATTTTAATGGTCTATGTATATATTGCATCTACACTTCCTGTTTGGAAACTGTTGCAGCCGAGAGATTACATCAATTCCCACCAGCTCGTTGTCGGTCTATTCATTTTATACCTGGGACTCCTTTTCACCAATCCGGAGGTGACTGCACCAGTTACAAATACCAGTGCCGATCAGTCCTGGTTTCCGCTGCTGTTTATTACCATTGCCTGTGGTGCCATATCAGGATTCCATGGTCTGGTTTCATCAGGGACATCTTCCAAACAGCTGGATAAAGAAACAGACGCACGATTTGTCGGCTATCTGGGAGCCGTTGGTGAAGGTGCCCTGGCCTTGATTGCCATAATCGCAACTGTCACGTTCTTTGGCACATCAGCTGATTTTACAGCTGTTTATTCAAGCTTTGATAATGCAAACGCTGAAGGATTAGGCGTGTTTATTAAGGGAGCGGCTGAGCTGGCAACGGGATTATTCATCCCGGCTGAAGTGGCATCAACCATTGTGTCCGTCATTGTTGTAAGCTTTGCAGCAACCACCCTGGACACGTCCGTTCGTCTGATGCGTTACATTATTTCAGAAATTGGAAACGAGTATCATGTTCCATCCTTAGGCAAAAAACATGTGGCAACCACGATTGCAGTAGCTTCCAGTGCCGCTCTCGTTCTTATTCCAGAGGGACCAAGAGGATTCGGATCGGGAGGATATTTGCTCTGGCCATTATTTGGAACCTCAAATCAGCTGCTGGCAGGAATTACATTATTGCTGATTACGTTCTGGCTCCGAAAACAGGGTAGAAACTATGCACCTACGATCATTCCAATGATCTTTCTGCTGTTTATGACACTCTATGCCATGACCCAGCAAGTGTTTGGGGAATGGAATGTTTTTAACGGTTCTGACCCTAATGGACTCTTGTTTACATTCGGTTCTATTATATGGCTTTTTGCCTTATGGATTTTAATTGAAGCTGTCATATTATTTTTGAAAAAAGATAACCAGCTAACGACCAATTAATCCGTGCAAACACTTTCAGGGATCTGCCCGGCCAGATCCCTTGTTCTTTTTTGATAATCAGAGGGGGGAGATATGGATGAATCATGAGTTTTTAATTATTCGGATGGCACCGGAAATCGGAGGCGGGTGATGCGGGGGATTATCTGATGACGGGTTCATCAGCATGAAAGAGACGTTTTCCTGTTATGATGAGAATCGCGTGAAAATTGGCCGGATATATCATACAATTGAAAAAGAAATCCCGGGTTCTTCCATTTATTTCGTAGACCCCCGAAATCATTTCACGATTATTTATTATTTTTTGAAACAAGTAAAACATATGCATATCCCTTTGATCCCGGCATTGAGAACCATACTGACCTCTATTAAAGACGGGGCAGTATTTGTCAATGGCCATTTTGCAGGACAGACCCGGGAGATGGAAACGGAGTCGATCTTGAAAACAATCGTATGTCTTACTTCTAAACAGAAAAGGTGTGAGAGCATGGGGAATGAAAAATGGTCACTCAAACGAATCATTGAACTATACGATCAGATCATCAGCCAGCCCCATCGCACAGAAATTGCCAGGGAATTGCGCGATGAAGATGATTTGTTTATGCTTTTGTTATTTTCTGAAATGCTGGGCATTCCCAATCCGGTCTTTTACTATACCCTTGAATTATATCCGGTTATGCTTGAGAAATTTCATGACTGGCATTTGCGCATGGGGATGGAAAAATCCCCGCTGAGCGGAATTCGCTGCTGCTAATTTTAAACTAGAAAGGTGAAGCGAATGAATGATCTGTTGAGAAAAAATGTATTATTTGTCGGCGGAAAAGGGGGTGTCGGAAAATCCACCTCATCCGCTGCCCTGGCAATGGCATCGGCTCATGCAAAACAGAAAACTTTGCTCGTATCTACAGACCCCGCCCATAACATAGGAGATATTTTTCAGACGGATGTGGGGGGAGACATGACCAAAATCACGGAAAATCTATTTGCTCTTGAGATTGATTCAGAAACGGAAACGAAGAAGTATTTGCAAACGGTAAAAGACCATTTAAAGGGAATGGTCCGTTCAGACATGATTGATGAAGTAAACCGACAAATTGATACTGCCGGGGCATCGCCAGGAGCTTCGGAAGCTGCCCTGTTTGATCGGCTGGTATCCATTGTTCTCGATGAAATCAGTGACTTTGACCTAATCGTGTTTGATACAGCACCGACTGGCCATACGATTCGTCTCCTTACCCTTCCGGAGTTAATGGGCGTCTGGATTGACGGCATGCTGGAACGGCGGAGAAAAACAAATGAACATTATACGCAATTATTAAATGACGGCGATCCCGTCGAGGATCCTGTATATGAAGTGCTTCAGGCCCGAAAAGAAAAGTTCGCAAAAGTGAGAGACATTTTACTCGATCATAAACGGACCGGTTATCTTTTTGTTTTGATTCCTGAACGGCTGCCGATCATTGAAACAAAAAATGCCTTAAAAACTATGGATCAACACCACTTGCATGTAGATCATCTGATCGTCAATAAGATTTTGCCTGAAAAAGCAGACGGTGAATTTTTAGCCAAACGCAGGGAACTGGAGAGAAGTTATCTGAAGCAAATTAGGGAGGTTTTTTCAGACAGAACGCTCATCGAAGTACCCCTGTTTGAAGAAGATATTACAGATTTTGAAAAGTTAAAAACCTTTTCCACATATATGACGAAATGAATTAGGGAAGGAGAATAAACATGAAAGCGATTGTTCATGAAGGAAAAAAAGGGCTCGATGGGGTAACATTCACACATATGAGTGAAGTGGAACCCCGACCCGGCGAAGTAAAGGTACGCTTGAAGGCGGCAGGGCTTAATCATCGGGATTTACTGGTTCCGAATCGGCGTAATGATGGGGACCCACCGGTAATTCTCGGTTCTGATGGAGCAGGCGTTATTGAAGTAGTGGGAGAGGGAGTAACGGGTATTCAAGTCGGTGATGAGGTGATGATCAATCCGGGACTGGGATGGAAAAAAAACAGTGATGCCCCTCCTGAAGGATTTGAAATCCTCGGGTTTCCGAGTCATGGGACGTTTGCAGAATCAGTCGTCGTTCCGGCTGAAAGTGTTGTAAAAAAGCCCGGCCATTATTCCTGGGAGGAAGCGGCAGTTCTTCCCCTTTCCGCGCTGACAGCTTACCGTGCATTATTTACAAGAGCAAAGGTGAAAATGGGAGATACCGTTTTGATTCCCGGCATCGGAAGCGGGGTAGCCACATATTTGCTACAATTTGCAAAGGCAGCTGGAGCATACGTGATTGTCACATCGAGAAGTGAGATGAAACTGGAAGCCGCCCGTCGGTTGGGGGCTGACCGGGTTATTCACACAAACCGTGAATGGGATCAGGAACTCAAAGGAGAAATGATTGATATTGTTATTGAAAGTGTGGGAGCTGCTACCTTCAATCGTTCCTTGAATGTACTGCGTCCTGGTGGGACGATGGTCACATTTGGGGCTTCTGCCGGTGACGTAGTCCATCTCAATATTCGGGAATTTTTCTATGGCCAGTATAACTTGCTCGGTTCCACAATGGGTAGCCATGAAGAGTTTGAAGACATGGTGGATTTTGTACAAAGGCATAACATGAAGCCGGTGCTTGACAGAGTATTCCCGCTGTCCAGCGCTCTGGAGGCTTTTCATTACATGAATAGGGCTGAACAGTTCGGGAAAATTGCACTGGACATAAATGGATAAAACCTCTGGTGGAACTTATTCAACATGGGCTGGGACAATAAAAGATTTAGCGGTAATTACCTGAAAAACATTTGCGCAGTCAACAGACGAAGACTCCAGGTCGACTAAAACCGGCCACATCCTATGGCTAACGTCTCCACGAGCACGTCCTGTGCGTCGCGGGAACAGTACGAGACGGAAATCCCTGAAGACAGAAAATGACGGTTTAAGAAAACCTGTGGCCGCGCCCGCAGAAGGTGAATCATGTTGACGATCATAAAACATAACCGAACTTATTCATGTGACAATTGAAGATCATTGGATATTTCACACCTTTTCCGGTTTTGTTCCAGCCTCGTGTTTAACTTACCACCGAAAAAAGTCTCCCACTTCTCAACGAAGTGAAAGTGAAAGATGAATTTCTTAGGCGTAGACGAACTATCACTTTACCCGAAAAGTTCCTCACCTCTTAGCGTCAGCGTAGGTGTAGGAGTATGTCACCGTCATCTCATTTGTGCATTATTGTTTAATAACGAAAATAAAGAAAGAAAATTATGCTTTCTGGGATATTGACATGTTTGACCTGGCTGAATCTCTCTGGTTATCCCCGAAGAGGAATGATGATTGTATTTGAATGAATTATGAATCAAACAACTGCTCATGATCTGATTACCAGGTTTTTATGGACCAATTGGATCGGTTACTTCATCTGAACGTCCGTCATCAGCTTGGTGAAGGACAAAACAGAACAAAACAGTTAGATGATTGTCCGTCAATGGAAGAGTGAAGGACAAAATAGATACAAAATTTATGGAAGTGTCCGTGATCAGTGGTATGAAGAACAAAAAGGTTACAGGGCTTGATGAACGTGTCCGTCATCGCCGACATGAAAGACAAAGGGTCACATATAAGCATAAAAATTGTCCGTCAGCCTCCTTGATGGCGACGAAAGATTTGTCCAGGATTTATTTTCTTCCCCTTTGAAGTCTAACTTTTCCCCCTGGTTACCCTGAAGTGAAAGGGGTTGCAATCCCTCCGCTACACTTTTTGAGAACCATGAGTCAACTTTCCCGTCTTTCAGGAAATCGGTATTCATTCTATCGGTTTATATGTCTTCTGTAATATTGAGGATCTGTAAAAATGTGTTGAATTCATCGAACACGCATGATATTTTTTAGTTGATTTGTAATCATAGATATAAAGGAGATCAGTGATGAAGGCATACTCGTTTAAACATTATCTGGAAATCTTTGTGGTAGCTACTCGCCTTGGTCTGACATCGTTTGGCGGGCCTGTCGCACATTTAGGATTTTTTCAGGAGGAATATGTGAAGAGACGAAAATGGCTCGATGACCGTACCTATGCAGACTTGATTGCCCTGTGTCAATTTCTTCCCGGTCCTGCTAGCAGTCAGGTAGGTATATCGATTGGAATGGTTCGGGGGGGATTGCCTGGCGGTATTCTTGCATGGATTGGATTTACTCTCCCTTCTGTGATCGCCCTGATGCTGTTTGCCTATTTTGTTCTTCAGGCTGATGTAGGAACTTCCGCCTGGTTCCAGGGGCTAAAACTAGTCGCTGTTGCTGTTGTGGCCCATGCTATTTTAAATATGGGGAAAAATCTGACACCGGACCGCCCGCGGATCTTCCTGGCTATAGTATCGGCGATAATCATCCTGTTTTCCCAGAGTGCGTTGATCCAAATCGCAGTGATTATACTGGCAGGAATTCTAGGATTTATGTTGTTCAGAAAGATGGAGCTGCCAGAAGGAAATGATATTCATTTTCCTTTTAAAAAAAGAACAGGAGTTATTTCGTTGTTTCTGTTTTTCGGTTTTCTGGCTGTTTTGCCCCTGATCAATCAGATGGTTTCGGGCATTTATGTGCAAATCGTAGACATTTTTTACCGTGTAGGCTCCATTGTATTTGGCGGGGGCCATGTTGTTTTGCCGTTGTTGGAAAAGGAAGTTGTGCCGAATGGCCTGATAAGTGAGGAGCTGTTTTTAGCTGGATACGGTGCAGCCCAGGCCGTACCGGGACCGTTGTTTACATTTTCCAGCTATCTTGGGATGGTAATTTCAGGTTTTGGTGGAGGAATCGTAGCGGTCTTAGCGATGTTTCTTCCATCCTTT
This sequence comes from Melghiribacillus thermohalophilus, assembly GCF_004342905.1. Classification (GTDB taxonomy): domain Bacteria; phylum Bacillota; class Bacilli; order Bacillales; family Alkalibacillaceae; genus Melghiribacillus; species Melghiribacillus thermohalophilus. Next base: position 32,521 of record NZ_SMAN01000006.1, read on the forward strand.
TTGCTGTTGATGGGCGTATTGCCTTTCTGGAATGATCTTCGCACAAAACATTCCATACGGGCAGCGCTAACGGGTGTGAATGCTGCAGTTGTTGGCCTTTTGCTGGCAGCTTTATATGACCCGATCTGGACAAGTGCCGTTCACTCGACTAAAGACTTTGCGGTTATTTTAATTTCGTTTTCTCTATTATATTTCTGGAGACAGCCTGCATGGCTAGTTGTGATTTTGACTGTGCTCCTAAATGTTACCTTGAGCCTAATCAGTTGAGTTCCATTGAGATGTCCATTTCATTTTGATAAAATGGAACTGAAAACGATTACATGATGAGGTGTCAGAGGGATGGAATCCGATCACAAAACATGTAGAGCCCATTCATCCTTATCAGAATGGAAAAAAGAGAAAAAGAATTATGGGATGATGAATCTTTCTTTTTTAATCGTCGGGATGATTGCTATGATTTTGATTCTTTTATGAAAACAACAATCGTTTGATTACTGCTTTGCCCTCAAAGCAGTTTTTTTATATGTATAAAAAATTGGAGGCTTCATTATGCGGTTAGTATCCATTTGTCCGAGTAATACAGAAATGCTTGCGTATTTAGGATTGACAGAGTTTCTCACAGGAGTGGATGATTTCTCCGACTGGCCTGAACAAGTAAGAAATCTCCCCCGGCTGGGGCCAGATTTAAACATCCGTATGGATGAGGTGGAAAAACTTCAGCCGGATCTGGTGCTAGCCTCCTTAAGTGTTCCGGGAATGGAGAAAAATATTGAGGAACTAAAAAAGAGGAACATCCCCCACATTGTTTTAAATCCTCAGTCATTAGAGGACATTGCACAGGATTTGTTAACAATCGGGAAGCATACTGGATATGAAAAAATGGCAAACCAATTGTATGAGCAATACATGGCAACCCTGGAACGTTATCACACCATTAATCAGACAATAGCCCATAAACCTTCCTTGTACTGGGAATGGTGGCCCAAACCGGTTTTTACTCCCGGAAACACCAACTGGCTTACGGAGGTCAGTGAGCTGGCAGGAGGACAAAACAGCTTTGCCACGGAGGAAACAGCAAACGTACAGACGACATGGGATGAAGTGCTTTCCAGGGATCCGGATTATATCTGTATGGTATGGGTTGGAGTCAAAACCGAAAAAATGCGGCCGGAACTTGTAATCAAACGTCCAGGGTGGGGGGATATGAAAGCGGTTCGACGAAATCAAATTTTTGTATTAGAGGAGTCATTATATTGCCGCCCTTCTCCAAGGGTGCTGCAGGGTTTGAATAAATTAGCATCGCTATTGCATCCGGGGAAGTATCCCCCATATAATGGAACAGATCCTTTACTGGGAAAATAGCATCTGCAGGGGCAAAGCCGGCAGATGTTTTTTTGTGAAAGATGGAAAAGAAAAATCAAATTTTCCAGTTCAAATGGCTTTTCTTGTATTGGAAATTCATATATAATATTATGAAATTTCATAAAACTGGGAAGGGATAGAGGATGCCATGGAAGTTAAAACAGCTGAACAGCAGTATAATACTACATCATCACGTATTCACATGATACGCGCCGGTGCGATTGCCGGCTTTCCTATTTTTCTAGGCTATCTTCCCATTGCCATTACATATGGGGTGCTTGCATCTCAGGCGGGACTGTCTATTTTTGAACTGACGATGATGAGTGTTCTCGTATTTGCGGGGGCAAGCCAGTTTATGGGTGCCCAAATGATTATGGGAGGGTCAGCACTGCTGGAAATTGTGGTTGCTACCTTTGTATTGAATTTTCGTCATTTTGTGATGAGTCTCTCCTTTATGAACCGACTGAAACCCCTTGCATTAAAACCCAAACTGGCATTATCCCTCGGACTGACCGATGAAACGTTTACCGTCTCTTCTCTTCATCCGAAGGAAGCAAAAATGCCACATGGGGCTTTGTTTTATGGTTCATTAATCCTTGTATCGTACTTTTCCTGGGTCGGCGGCTCCTTTTTAGGCGGGGTGCTTGGAGAGATTATACCAGACCGCCTCAGTCTAAGTATGGGCATTGCATTATATGCCATGTTTATTGGCCTTCTTGTCCCATCCGTAAAAAAGGAATGGCGTATCGGGGTTATTGCCATCATTAGCATGTTGATCAATTATGTATTTATTCTCAATGGGGTAAGTGAAGGATGGTCCGTTGTGTTTGCAACCGTCATCGCTTCCTTTTTCGGGATATTTTTGCTCAGAGAGGAAGGTGCAGCATGATTTTAGCGATCATTATCGGGATGTCGTTAGTCACTATGGTACCGAGACTGATCCCTGCATTTATCGTGAATAAAATCCAGTTTCCTGACTGGATGAACCGCTGGTTAAATGCGATTCCCTATGCTGCTTTAGGGGCATTGATTTTTCCGAAGATTATGGATGTCATTCCCGGAAAGCCCTGGATAGGCCTATTCGGGGGAGCCGTCGCTGTAATCATATCTCTTTTAGGGGTCAATGTTATTTTTGCTGTACTGGGGGCCATAGGAGCTGTCTATCTACTTAACACATATGAAATCTTCCATTTTTTCTAGAGCAATAGGTCTATTCATCACCTTTATCCAATCTTTGCATATTTTATAATGAAGTTATTTTGCCAGAAGGAGAATGATGATGACCAATAGACAGTTAACCCCGAATTCCTATAACCCGATGTTTTTTGATATATCTGATATGTTTCAGCAGATACCTCCACCGTCTGTTCCAGGGGGATTTCCGGGAACAGCCCCTCCACAGGGACCAGACTCGTTTCTTGAAAACTTGCCGCCACCACCTGTTCAGTTCCCGGAAGCAGCTGGAGATCTGTCCGTGCAGGCTGTTGATCCCGGTTCTTTTTACGGGTGTTTATACCGTTTAACGTTTGTGCAACTGGTAAATGGGAGAAGATTCTGGTTTTACCCGATCTTTATCGGGAGATACTCGGTAGCCGGTTATCGGTGGAATAGCCGAATCAGACGCTGGACATATACGGGATTCGATGCCCGTCAGGTATTGACTTTTCAGTGTCTGTAAAAAAACAGGCTGCTGTAATTTAACATGTACAGCAGCCTGACTGTTTTCAAGGGGGTATGATGATGTATCGAGTTCGCGAAGCAAAACTGGAGGATGCAGGGGCGATTGCCAGCGTACATGTGAAAAGCTGGCTCACTACATATGGAAACATTATTAAGCATGAAGATCTAAAGCAGGTCATTTCCTATGAACGGAGAAAGGCACAATGGGAAGGAATACTGAAATCCCGCACGATATCCCGGTTTATCTATGTTGCTGAAACAGAAGATGGTGAGATTGTCGGCTTTATTAGTGGAGGAAAGGAACGTTCGAAAAAGTTTCCTTATGACGGGGAAATTTATGCGATCTACATTTTACAGGAACATCAGGGAAAAGGATTAGGGGGAATGCTTCTGAACACCTTTGCCATCACCTTAAAAGAGAACGGCTATCAGTCCGTTCTTGTATGGGTGCTAACCAGCAACCCCTCCAGTAAATTTTACGAATATTTTGGTGCGCAGCCGGTTGATGCAGATCACATTACAATCGGTTCTGGAACCTATGAAGAAACAGCCTACGGATGGGATCACATAGACGATTTATTAAACGAATTTCATTAACATCACATCCTCCTTAAGCTGTGAAGGTCTATGTGTATGGCAATGGTTTCTCTGGAAAATCATTCAGGGGAGGATCCATTCAGTTATGAACGAAACGGCTCCTCCCCTGAAAACCGTTTTTTGAATATAACCGGACCTGTGCGCATGGTGGGTTTAATAGGATTACCCGAGAAGTCCCCCTCTATGCGTGAACGTAGGTGGTGGAGTATGTCACTTCTTTTCACTATGGGGTTCAATGTGAATATGCGCGTGCGTTACGCCGTAATGCCGTTCCAGATGTTCTTCCACTTTCTCCGTAATCTTGTGACTCTCTTCAACATTCAGGTTTGGATTGACTTCAATGGTCACTTCCATTAAAATTTGATTTCCATGTTTTCGGGCTTTGATATCATTCGTGCTGCTTACTCCTGGAACACGGCTGATGCTTTTTTTTATTTCATGAAGTTCTTCTTCATCAAAACCGTCCGTTAACGTGTGGGCGGCGTCTCGAAAAACATCGATCGCTGTTTTGCAGATAATGACTCCAACAACTACACCGGCAAGGGGATCGAGCCATTTTAATCCAAACTGTGCCCCTAGAATTCCGGTGAAAGCGCCAAGGCTGACCAGGGTATCGGAAAGATTATCCTGAGCCTGTGCATGAAGAGAACTGCTCTCAATTTTTCTAGAAAGATATATATTATATCGATACACCCCAAACATGATCGCTGCGCTAATTAGAGCTGTGTAAGCGGTTATCATATCCGGAGTGGCTGATTCCCCCTGCGCCAGCTTGGTCATTGTATTCCATATGACATCAAGTCCAACGGTAATCATAATAAACGCAGCCACAAGCGAAGCAATGGATTCAGCCCGCGAATGACCATAATGATGATCCTGGTCGGGAGGTTTTCTCGAAATTTTCAATCCAATGAGAACTGCTATAGAAGCCATTACATCCGTTATGTTATTTAATCCATCCGCTTTTAAAGCTTCAGAGTTTCCGATCTGAGCAATGATAATTTTGGATAGGGATAGCAGGAGATAGGCAGAAATGCTGAGATAGGCTCCTTTTTCACCCTGCTTCAGCCGATCGTTATGATTCATGATATGTCCTCCGTACAAATGATTGCCCATTTAGCGTACCAGACAAAATCTTTTTGAGTCTAGAGAAAAAAAGATTGCTTGTTTCATATTCATTGCCGGGAGCAAAACTTTTTTCACCAGGATAAAATGGGGATCATCATCCATATAAATCTCGAATTCAAGCATTTTGTTTTAAAATATCTTTAATTTAGTTTATGATAATCATGTGCTGCTTATAGTATAAGCAGTGTCCATAAAGGTAAAACCTGTTTATAAAAAAGAAAGGAGAATGGAAATGAGCCAGGTTAAATTGGCAGTTATTTATTACAGTTCTACAGGAACGAATTATCAAATGGCAAAATGGGCAGCTGAAGGGGCTGAAGGAGCAGGGGCAGAAGTAAAACTGCTTAGAGTAGCCGAAACAGCGCCAGAATCAGCAATTGCACAAAATGAAGCGTGGAAGAATCATTTAGAAGCAACAAAAGACGTCCCTGTTGCCAGTCCAGAGGATCTTGAATGGGCGGATGGAATCATTTTTAGTGTTCCTACCCGTTTTGGAAATGTACCTTCACAGGTCAAACAATTTTTAGATACAACCGGAGGGCTATGGGCGAAAGGAAAATTAGTCAATAAAGTAGTCAGTGCCATGTCATCTGCACAGAATTCCCACGGTGGTCAGGAACAGACCATTTTATCGCTCTACACCACTATGTTCCACTGGGGAGCGATCATTGCTGCACCCGGATACTCTGATCCATCCATATTTGCAGGTGGAGGCAATCCATATGGTACCAGTGTAACAGTAGATCAGGAAGGAAATATGGTTGAAGATGTAGAAGCCGCAGTCAAACATCAGGCCAGGCGGACAGTGGAAATTACGAAAAAAATCATTTCAAACTAAATGAGAAAGTCTGCAATAAGTCAGATCTATTTCAAGAGGTGCCCTATAAAAAGGGGACCTCTTTTTTTGGGAGACAGACCGAAGTCGGGAAATGATTCACAGAAGAGGGTAACCCTCCCGGAGTTGTAATGCGATTGTCCATAGTAGGTGAGAATCGCCCAATGTCATTATCCGATACGTACGGGAGGAGGGGATTTGAAAAAGAAATTTCATTTCCCAGGTAAAAGCATGATCAATCAGACCTATTTGCAACTCCTGTATAGTCTTTTTCGGCTAATTTTTAAAAGCCCCCAAAAAGATCGAACACCTTCTCGTAAAGTATAACGAACGAAACAGACGAGAGGTGAGAAGGTTGAAACAGAAAAAACGATTAAAAATCCTTTCTGCAACAGCATTGGCTTTCAGTGTGGCTGCTCCACCAGTATTAGCATTTGCAGAAGATCATGAAACCCCAACAGTGGAGATGGAAACGGAAGCAGAGTTGGACTTAACAGATGATCATGTAAAAATTGAGGCCGAAACGGAAAAAAATTCTGAAACGGAAAACCGTAACGATGGTACAGAAAATGGAGAAGATCAAACTTCAGAAAATGACCAGGGAGAAGAAACGTTATCAATAGAAAACAGCTTGCTTTTTTACATGAAGGTGATGAATGAACAGTTAAAAATGGCTCTTGCGCTGAATGACTATGAAAAAGCTGAATCACTGATGGAGCTAAGTGAAGTTCTGGTTGGAAAAGCTGAAGAACTGCTTGAAGAAGGTAAGGAAGAGGAAGCAACTGAACTATTGACGAAAGTAACTCTTATGGTCCAAAAAGCCGATGAAATAGCCGAAAACGACGAGTCTACTGAAGACCAAGAAGAATCTGAAGAAAGAGACTCGGAAGAAGCAGACGAGACAGAAGAGGAATCGGCAGATGATCAAACCGATGAAAACAGTGAAGAATTAACATTATTATTAGAAGTTAAAATTGGGCAAAATATTATTGCTTTGCATCGCAACATGGAAAAAGTTAAAAACCCCAATGCCAGAGCTGCTTTACAAAGAAATATTGAAAAAGCACTGATGAAATTTGAAGCGAAATATGGCAATCTGGATGAGCTTGAAGAAAAAATTCAGGCATTAGAAGAAGAGTATGGAGATTTAGAAGCGCTTGAACATCAAGTAGGGATGATTAAAGAAATTGCCGAAAAACTAAATGAAGATCAAGTAAATGAAGAAGAAAATCTGGAAGAAGAGAAGGAAGAGTCTCAGGAACCATCTGAACAGGAACCACCAGAAGAAAATAACGATAGTCTGAATGTAGAAACAGAAGTGGAAGAAAACGTTCAGCTGGAAGTTCAAGATTTAACCGTTCTTCCTGACAGACTGAAAGAGGATCATACAGGTAAAGGGAATAAGATTAAGGAAAACATAAACGAACATAAAGAACACAAAAAAGAAAAGAAACATGAAGTGAATCATGGAAAGGGAAAAGGGAAAAATAAGGATGAACGTAAAGGGAAAAACGGGAATCCAGGAAACTAAACATATACGTTTCTAACTCCTGAATGGAGTTTTCACATATATTTCTCTCTCCCATATTTTTGAAAGCGGGTTGATCTTTTTAACGATCAGCCCGCTTTCTTGTTTCGGCAAATTATTTTGAAATGATTAGAAAGATGTTTGGATTTTAGGAATTGGGGTATAAATTACTAAAGGTTAAATTTCAGAAAATTGTTGCAATAATCACGAATTTTTAAGATAATGGGAAAAAGGGGAACAAGGGGGTAAGTTCCGTGAAAAAACAAAAAACTTACTATCAGCTCGTTCGCTATGATCACAAGGGAAATGGCCCATTTAAAGCACGCAAGGAAATCCCTTTTGAAATTAAGCTGGCAGCCAGGCTGTTTTTAGATGAGCTTACTTTTAACTGGAATAAATCGTATCTGGAAGACAAAATCAATCACGCAATAGATGAAGAGAATCTGGATGATTTCAAAAAGTATGGAGAGTATTATGCACCATATACATGGGAATAACCACACAACTGATCCTATAGTGAAGATTGGAATATATTGTTTAAAAGGCTGATTCGACTGTAACCGAATCAGCCTTTTTCTTTTTTTAGAGGAATTCTGGCATGAATTGGCGAAATATTAAAAAAATTACATTTTTCGTTCGGGGGGAACGTTTATGGACACTCAAGGTGAACTGTTGCAAAGACAAAATCTGATGTTACTAAAAATTTTGCTGTTTGGTATCGTTCTGGGTCTCGGTGCAGAGTTAGTGGTAGGTGCTCCCTTGATTAATATGGTTTCTCTCGGCGGGTTGGGGTCTCTATTCCTGGGGATCAACACACTTCTGTATGTTAAACGTTTCAACCCCCACTGGATTCCATACATAGCGGTTACAGGCATGGCGGTTGTTGCCATCGTCATTATTCACAGTTCAGACTATTTTACCAATATTTTATTTGCCTTTTTTCTTCTCGGAGTAGCTGCCATTTCTTTATCATTCGCTGTATTAACAACAGGAGGTGTATTAGGCATAGGCATCCTGGCATATTTTGTCATAGAAAAAGGGCAACATGCCGGATTTGATTCACGGTCTGTAGTTATGACCATGGTATTTTTTGTGCTTGTCTATGCTGTGCTAATCATTCAGGTAAGGATGTCACGCAAGTTGTTTACGGATGTACAGGAAACATTAAAGGAGACAGCACATTTACACAGCATTCAAGAAAATCAGAACAAAAAAATGAATCAAACAGCAAAAATTGTAGATGAATCCATTAACAAATTCAGCAAGCATATCCATATTCAGTCGAACATCATGCAGGAGATGAGTGAATCCTTTAATGAAGTGGGAAGTGCTGCAGAATCACAGGTGCAATCCATTACGAAAATAACTGCTCTAACCAGTGACGCGAGTGAACGGGTCAAAAATATGATCGGCTCACTGGAGGCTTTAACAGAATCAAGCCGGGAAACGAAGACAGCCACAAGTGAAGGGGAACAAGCGATTCAAGCCGTGTTGAAAAAAATGAAGGGATTTCAGCATTCTTTTCAAACGATAAAGGATCAAATAACCACTTTGACAGTAAAAATCAGTGAATCAACGGGCTTTACCAATCAGATACAGGATATTGCGGAACAGACAAATCTGCTGGCCTTAAACGCAAGCATTGAGGCTGCACGTGCCGGGGAAGCAGGAGCCGGTTTTGCCGTTGTTGCAGAAGAGGTCAGGAAATTGGCAGAGATGACCAATCAAGCGGCCAGCCGAATCAGTGAAAATTTACGTGATATTGAGACAAGCGCCAGTGATACAGAAGGCTATGTCAATAAAAGTGAAACGGAATTGAGAGAAACGCTGACGATCACCAACAGAGCGATGAGCTATTTTCATGATATTGAAAGAAAAATTCAGTTGTTTGTTCAGGAGTTCCAGAAATTCGGCGTGGAATCTAAGGTGATTCAGGATTCAGCAGAGGGAATAGATCAAGCGGTGAATGATCTCGCTGCCTTGATTGAGGAGATGTCCGCAACAATGGAACAGATGCAGAAAATTGTATCGGATCATTATCAAAAACATGAACAGCTGATACAATCCATTCAAAAAACAAAACAAGTGGTAAATGAACTGGTCAATAGCGGCAAAGAAGCGTCCAAGTTCAGACAGAATCGCAAGTAAAATTTTTTGATAAGTTAAAGAATACCGTGATATAGTGGTAGTAGCATACTCAACAGAAAGGGACTTCAAAGATGCGGAAAAATTTATTGGCAGCTGGGGGGCTTGTTCTTCTGTCTGTATTGGGTGCCTGCCAGGGAAGTACGCAGCTGGATGTGACAGCAAGTTCAATCCCACAAAACATCATGGATCTTGAAAAGAAACGAAAGCCTGTCCAAACATTTTACCCTGAAGATGAGGCAAATGAAGTGTCGAAAGATGAAACAGGAAATGAAATAGGTGAAGATGAATCCGATGGAGACGGAATCATCACTGTAACCGATCCGGAGTCGGTTGAAGTAGTCGTCAATAAGCAGCGGAAACTGCCGGAAAATTATAAGCCCGATGACCTGGTTGTACCTGATGTGCCATTTTCATTTGACGGATGGAATGAAAAGAAACAGCTTCGGGAACCAGCAGCACGTGCACTGGAGCAGCTGTTTCAGGCAGCGGAAAAAGAAGGTTTGCATCTTGTGGCCGTCAGCGGTTTTCGCTCCTTTGAACGGCAGCAGATCATCTATAACAATAACGTAAATGCTAATGGAGAGGAACATGCCAATCAATTTTCAGCCCGTCCCGGTCATAGCGAACACCAGACTGGCCTGGCAATGGATGTTTCTTCAGCTACGGTATCCTTCCACCTGATCCAGAGCTTTGGGGAGACGCCTGAAGGAAAATGGTTAAATGATCATGCCCATGAGTTCGGGTTTATCATCCGGTATCCAGAAGGAAAGAGTGAAATCACCGGATATGCTTATGAACCCTGGCATCTGCGCTTTACAGGAAAAGAATTGGCGACGGAAATGTATAACAATCAAGTTACTATGGAGGAATTTTTTGGTTTACTCCCGGAAGAAGAGGTTTCTGAATGATGACATTCAGAAACCTCTTCTTTTTACTTTTTGCCATGGCTAAAGTGAGCAAACGTCGAAATTCTAGTTGACAGACAAAAGGTCTTTTTCACATGATTTTTCTGAATCAGTGCAGGACAGTAAAGCTTATAACGTGAAGGATGTTACAACGGATCATTTGATAAAAAAATAAACATTCATAAAATTTGTGTAAAATAGCCCCATTGTTCTAAATTTTCTGGTATGCTCTAATTAATAAAAGGAGAAGGAAGGGTTATGAGTGGACAAGAAACTCGTGAGAAGCTGGGTTTTGTATGACTGGGGAAACTCTGCCTTTGCCACCACGATTATGGCTGCTGTACTTCCGATTTACTATTCCGAAGTGGCCGCAAAAGGTTTGGACAGTCATCTGGCAACCAGTTACTGGGGGTATTCTCAGTCCATTGCTGTCCTCATTGTTGCTATCCTCGCACCAGTGCTGGGAGCAATTAGTGATTATTCCTCGTCCAAGAAAAAGTTTTTGCGTTTTTTTGCGTATATGGGAATGACAGCAAGTATACTCCTTGCTTTTGTAGGAGAAGGGGATTACATATTTGTTTCCTTGCTAATGATCATCGGTACGATTGGCTTTTCAGGAGGAAATGTATTTTATGATGCCTTTTTGCCGGAAATCGCTGACAGAAAAGAGATGGACCGTGTATCGGCATACGGGTTTGCTTTCGGTTATATCGGCGGGGGAATATTGTTGGCCGTTAACCTTCTGATGATTGTCAAATACGACTGGTTTGGCTTTCCAGATGAGACATCAGCTACCCGAACCGCTTTTGTTACAGTTGGACTCTGGTGGTTTATCTTTTCTCTACCGCTGTTTCTAAAAATGAAAGAGGAAAAGAATATTCAGGTAAATAGGAATGAATCTTATATTCAAATAGGGTTCAAACGGGTGGGCAACACGTTTAGATCCCTGGGGCAGTACAAACAGCTGCTCATTTTTCTGCTGGCGTTCTGGATGTATAATGACGGAATTTCCACCATTATCAAAATGGCAACGATTTATGGAAGTGAAATAGGAATAGGATCCAATGATTTAATTGCTGCACTGCTCATCACCCAGTTTGTCGGAATTCCATGTACCTTTCTGTTCGGCTGGCTGTCAGGAAAAATTCATGCGAAACGTCTGCTCACAGCCACTCTCATCATCTATACAGGGATTGTTATTCTAGGTTATTTCATGTCAACTGCACTCCATTTTTATTTCCTTGCTTTATGTGTGGGAGCTGTTCAGGGAGGAGCGCAGGCGTTAAGCCGCTCGATTTACGGACGTATGATTCCGCGAAACAGGCACGCAGAATTTTATGGTTTTTACGGTATTTCATCTAAATTTTCTGCCATATTTGGCCCGTTTATATTTGCTCTTGTGGGGCAATTATCAGGTTCAAGCCGACTGGGAATCTTTTCATTGATCTTTTTCTTTATCGCAGGTATGGTCCTTCTTCAATTTGTAAATATTGAGAAAGGAGAAAAAGAAGCAAATTCTATACAATAGGGCTGCTATAAATATTTTTTAGTTTCTGTACAAGGGGCTTCCCTGTATCATATGAAATGTTATCAACCATGGATTCAATGGACTGAATGCTGCGCTGATCGGGATGTTTCCAGTGGTCAATTATGGCAGAAATGATTTTCATTCCTTCATTTTTAGACTGTTCATAAAGATCAAGGAAACTTCTAGTATCCGGTTCATTTGTAGCGGGATGGTGCCACGTATGATGCCCTTCATTTAAGTAATCTTTGTTTTTGCGGACGGGCTGATGGGAAAAGGAAGAAATCGTAGATGACAGCAATACATTTTTCCAGCGGTAGGGATCAAACAATATTTTGAGCGCCATCCTCATATCCCGATAGGATTGCTGGATAAAGTCATCGGGCAATGCAGCTGTTTTTTCAGGGAAATAAGTTTGAATGTGCCGGTACAGCAATTGTTCGATCTCCCTGTCCAGAAAACGTCCGACATTTATTTCTTTATAAGCCGGTACCTTCCACGTGTTCATGTTTCGATTCCGTTCCATCATAAGGGTGTCAATAATGACTTCCAGTTCCTGATGTTTGTTTCCTTCATAGCCTGCGCGATAATGAATGTAAGGATGGGTGTTCCGGTCCAAAATATGATGGGTGACAAATCCAAGAATATAGGCTTTTCCTTTTGAAGATAGCCGGGACCCGGACTCAATCATATCCATTAAAAATGGACCGCAGTGCTCTGTATGAATGGAGCTACCTATTTGATTGACTCGATCATCCTTTTTCCATGGCCAGAAGTTATGATAAAAAAATGGATCAGGCCCCTGGGAACCTAATTTTAAATATCCATCCATCCGCAGGTATTCCTCTTTATTGTCCATGACATCCATTATTTCTTCACAGAATAAAATGTGTGTCCAAATATTTGGCATCGTCTTTTACCCCCTTTTTACAGGCTTGTATCTTCTCATTATAAATTATAAATAATTTGAGCTGTACACAGCATAGCACTATGTAAACGTTTTTTGTCAAAATCAAGACAAGATGATGAACATTGAATAGGACAAAGCATGCCTTCTTTGGAATGATTCGTTATAAAGGGGGATTTATTTCCGCAAAAACAAAAGAGCCCAATAATCAGGGCTCCTTTGTCTTCCACTTTTCTCACAAACACCTTTGGTCAAGCGATAGAGGAATGACAGAGTTGCATACCTCTAAAAATGATGTGCTGTCGGGATAATCCTACTATAACTGAAAATCAGAAAAATGTAAATAGTCAGAAAGTTGTGTTTTCCGCTGGAAATTGGCAAATCATATACAAATCCACTGGGTCAACTGCCCAAACCGAAACTTAACCGCTCAAGATCCGGCCACAATCGCCTAGATCGGGGCACAACCGCCCAAACCCAAAGCGCAACCAGCCAAACCCGGAGCACAACCACCCAGGTAAGGGATGAGATCGCCCAAAGAATAACGCGGTTCAATCACGAATTAAAATGCTAATGCTTACTCATTTTTTTGCTGTTTTAGTAGGCATTTAAAAAAATATTTGATATTGTAAAAAGGGAATATTTTATGCTAGGTTGCTGAGATAGGAAAGGGAGGAATTCAGATGGATTATCGTATGGAAAAAGATACTTTAGGAGAAATGAAAGTTCCAGCGGATAAGTACTGGGGGGCACAGACTCAGCGGAGTAAACAAAATTTTCCAATTGGTAATGAAAAAATGCCAAAAGAAATCGTGAAAGCATTTGCTATTTTGAAAAAAAGTGCAGCAAAAGCCAATCAGGAATTGGGACTTCTTGAAGAAGAGAAGGCAGAAGCGATTGCATATGCGGCCGATCAAATTACTGAAGGTAAACTGGACGAGCATTTTCCTCTTGTTGTATGGCAAACAGGAAGCGGAACCCAGTCCAACATGAATGTGAACGAGGTCATCGCCTTTGTGGGAAATCAATATCTGGAGGAAAAGGGAAGCTCTGTACGTCTGCATCCGAATGATGATGTCAACAAATCACAGAGTTCCAATGATACGTTTCCAACAGCCATGCATATTGCATCGCTGCTAAAAGTGGAAGATCATGTACTTCCGTCTTTGCAGATGTTAAAGCGGACATTAAAAGATAAATCAGATGAGTATGATAACATTGTCAAAATTGGTCGTACCCATCTTCAGGACGCAACACCGCTGACCCTCGGCCAGGAAATCAGCGGCTGGCATCGCATGCTGGAAAAAACGGAGTCCATGATCAAGGAAAGTTTGAATTACGTTCGTGAACTAGCCATTGGAGGAACAGCAGTCGGTACAGGCCTCAATGCCCACCCTGACTTTTCTGAAAAAGTTGTGGAAAAGATTAACGAGTATACAGGTAAAGCATTTATTTCCGCACCAAACAAATTTCATGCGTTGACCAGTCATGATGAATTGGTTCATGTCCATGGGGCTTTAAAAGCTCTTGCTGCTGACCTGATGAAAATTGCCAATGACGTGCGCTGGCTGGCAAGCGGTCCGCGCTGCGGCATTGGAGAAATCACCATCCCGGCTAATGAACCGGGAAGCTCCATTATGCCTGGAAAAGTCAATCCTACACAAAGTGAAGCTGTGACAATGGTGGCCGCCCAGGTCATGGGAAATGATGCGACGATTGGATTTGCTGCGAGCCAGGGTAATTTTGAACTAAATGTATTTAAACCGGTCATTGCCTATAATTTCCTGCAGTCCTGTCAGCTTTTAGCAGACAGCATGATTTCTTTCAATGATCGCTGTGCAGTAGGTATTGAACCAAATGAAGACAAGATCAGCGAATACTTAAATGATTCATTAATGCTTGTTACCGCATTGAACCCGCATATTGGCTATGAGAATGCAGCAAAAATCGCCAAATATGCTTATGAGAAAAATATAACCTTAAAAGAAGCCGCGCTTGAAACAGGGCTTTTGACAGAGGAACAGTTTGAGGAATATATCAAACCTGAAGAAATGACAAAACCGAATGCTAAAAAGTAACGGATCAAAAAAGGCAAAGCATTTATTCAGCTTTGCCTTTTTTGATCTAAATCCTCTAGTTCAGGCTAATATAGCGGTCAAGGATTGTCTTCGGTTCTTGAAATTACCATATAAAATATCTTATATCTTTCCTTCCTCCTGCTCAAACTATGCTTACACAGGAGGTGATATGACATGGCAGAACGTAACACGAATCAATTGCTAGTACCTGGTGTAGAACAGGCAATTGATCAAATGAAGTACGAAATTGCACAGGAATTTGGCGTTCAGCTTGGTGCTGAAACAACTTCAAGAGCGAATGGTTCTGTTGGTGGTGAAATCACTAAACGTCTTGTGTCTATGGCACAGCAGCAAATGAGTGGTCAGCCACAACAGCAGCCTAGACAGTAACAATAAAATACGTGATGGCTTCTCAGGAGGAATCTTTGTGATTCCTCCTTTTAATTACATAGTTGCCTAATATAAGGAAAAATTTTCAGGAGGAAAATGTCATGTACCTTTGTCCGCTTTGTAATGGGATGAAAACAATTGAAAAAACTTGTCCTTCATGTCAGGGGCAAATGTCTGATCAGGGAAGGGTCATTGATTTTTTTGATGATTACAGTCCGTACATGGAAGATGAAGGTATGAAATGGTTGGATGGTGTGGCCGATTCAGCCAGGCGTCATTTATGCATACACTTGTTTCACTGCCCGCAGTGTGACTATGACATCCAGATTGCGATTCAGGAGCGGAAAGGAAAATGGTAAAAAAGATTGATGACTGTTCAGTCCTTTGACTTTTTAATGATTCCATTCTGATAGGCATAAATGGCTGCGTTGGTCCGGTCTTCCACCTCAAGCTTGCTTAATATATTGCTTACATGAACCTTTACCGTCTTTAATGATATAAATAATTCATCCGCAATTTCCTGATTTGTTTTTCCCTTTGCAATCAGGAGAAGAACTTCTTTTTCCCTTGTGGTTAACTGTTCATGGGGTTTTGCTCCCTGTCTCATTTTGTTCATCATTTTTGATGCTACGCGGGGTTCTAGAACTGATTGACCATCATATGTTGACCGGATCGCTTTTGCAATGTCCTTTGCCCTTGATGTCTTTAAAAGATAACTTACCGCACCGGCTTCCAGTGCCGGATAGACTTTGTCATCATCCAGGAAACTGGTGACTATAATGATTTTGGCAGCGGGCCATTTTTTCAGAATTTGTCTCGTTGCCTCTATTCCGTCCATATCTTTCATGACAAGATCCATCAGAATAATGTCCGGCTTCAGAGACAGGGCTTTCTCCACACCGGTTTCGCCATCATCAGCTTCACCGACTATGGTTATATCTTTTTGACTGGATAAGTAGGCGGCAACTCCAATACGAACCATTTCGTGATCATCAACAAGCAACACTCTAATCATGAACTTCAAACTCCTTCGTCTAGAATTGGAACTTTCACTTCAATACTTGTTCCTCTGTTTGGAAAACTGATGATTTTAAGATGACCGCCAATTTCGTCAACCCGTTCTTTTATACTTTTTAACCCATAAGAACCGAATCTTTCTTCATTCATTTGAAACCCTACACCATCATCAATGATTTTTAAAAAAACAAGTCCATCTTTTTTCAGAAGATATACTTCAAGACTGGAAGCCCTTGCATGTCTGAGTGTATTTGATATCGATTCCTGAATAATTCGAAATAAGTGATGTTCCACCCCTTTTTTTAATGAAATATCATCAATCTTCCAAAAAATATTTAAAGGCTGTTTTGCTGAGAGTTCTGCCAGAAGATTTTCGACTCCTTCAACCAGCTTCATTCCTTTTAGCTGGACAGGACGCAGCTGGAGCAATAGACCACGCATTTCTGATTGGGCCTGAACAACCATTTCTTCGATCAATTGTAGCTGTCTGGCCTGTTCCGCTGAATAGGTTTTGTTTTCATTTACGGCTGAAAGCATCATCGAAGCCGCAAAAAGCTGCTGGCTGACAGAATCATGAAGCTCCCGTGCCAGGCGGTTTCGTTCCTTTATCAGGGTTGCCTTCTGAATTTTTTCTTCCTGTTCCCGACTAAGATTAGTCATTTGCTGGGCCTTTTCTGCCTGTCGCTTGATTGTTTTACGAAGTTGCTTTAACTGAATGTTCATTCGCTGCAGCTCTTGAAAGGTTATGATGGTCTGTTCGTTATCATCTGCAGGAAGACCACTGACCATTTTTTTGATGGTAAAATGGATTTTTTCGAGCTGCTGGACAAGCGTAATACCCATAAATGCTCCAGTTATTACGGCAAGGAGCAGGGAGACGATCATTAAAAAGATACCTGATGGGATGGAAAGAATTTTTTGCTGATAAAGAATGCGCCATGAAAACTCGTCGAACAAAAATGATACGGTGATCAGCATGAAACTGATCAGTGTCAGGGTAAATACGATCATTATAATCATAAAATAACGCTTTATGCTCATACGTTTCTCACCTCTAAATTTCCGATAATGGCAGAGGTAAGAATTTTTACTTTTCTTCCGGCATTATCGTAATGAGGTGTCTGATATAGGATGCTTTCATTCAAACAGGATTTTTCTTCACCCAGAATATGAACATTTCCTGCCACCACTGAATGGTGAATGGAAAATTGCGCTTCAAATGGGAGATATATCTTTATATTCCCTGCTATTCCTCTGAGCATGATAATCGTTTCACCCGGTGGAATAATGGTAAGACTCAGGTCTATTGTGGTATCTCCAAACCCATATTGAATATTTATATCTTCCATATCAAATATTTCCTGGTCATAGGTCTGATTTCCGAATATTCGGTTCTGGAACCTGGCGGTCTGAACGTTTGTCTGCTTTGCTTCATCGGCCGTTTCAACGGTGCCCTGACTGTCTCCAGCGTTTTCTTTATCTCTGCTTGAATAATTGACGAAGAAAGCGATCACTAATATAAATGCAAAAATGCGAAGGGTAAAAGAGTGAAGGAGAGTGGCAAAGGACATAAACACCCCTATGATGAACAGGATTGTCCCTGTCGTTCCCCCTCTCTTTTTTAAGCCATAATAAAGGAAAAACCCCGCCATCAAAGCCATGACAATTAAATCGGTATTCAAAAGAATTTCAAAGGCAAGGCTTATTCCTAAAATGACGACAATGATCTGAGCATGTTCTGTTAACCATTTAATCATGTTGTACCTCCTAAAACAGGAAGACAGGCAATCCAGAACATCTCCCCACAAGGAATAGGGAGATGTTCCGGATTTTTTACATGTTTCTGTCAAACATGTTGTACCGTAAAATTTTGAAACTGCAACAACCTTAACGGTTGTGAAATTTTTTTGAAACCAGGAACCCCTAAAACCTTCCAACTTTCAAACGATCGAGAAGGATTCAGTGGTCTCTGGGATAAGAGTTGCTTCTTACATGTCCCGCCCGAGGATCCCGTTACCAGTCAGGCACTGCTGCCGCATGAAGTCCCTGGGCAGTGTACGGAGGAGGATGGTTCCCCGGGCTGTTTTTTCTTATTTTACCACTATTTCTTTTCATTTGTTGTATGTTTTTACTGTTTGATGTTTGCTTTCAGTTGTTCAATACGCTGATCCAGTGTGTTTCGGTCATAGGCATTGGAAATGTGTGCGTCTAGATTTTCAATATACTGTTCCATATCTTTAAAACGGAGGTCAGTGTCTCCACCGTAGGAATCATCCAGAATCCTGGATATTTTATTTTTAATTCTGACAGCATTTTCTTTCCCCATCAATTCCAGTCGGCGGGTGTGTATGTCTTTTAATTTTAATTTCATGTCATGGTATTTCTCTTCTAATTCTTGAAGCTGTTTCATTGTGTTTTCATAAGCTGTTTTTAAGTGGGCAACCCGTTCTTCATATTGGCGCTGTTCTTTTTCTGCAAGTTCGTGGAGCGTAAATTCTTCTGCCTGTCTGGCGATGTCACTCTGTTCTTTTCGTTTTTTGGCCATATGCTCGGCATGTTTCCAGTCCCGGTAAAATTCATTTTTTAACATCCGGTGCCGGTCTACCAGTTTGGCAATTTTTTTTGCCTCATTCTCGCAATTCCGGATGTATTGATTGAGATGGGCAATTGGATTTTCCTTTTCCTTTTGGTCAAGTATTTCATGAAAATCGGCTAAAATGGTATCTTTTACTCTTTGCAACAAAGAACTCATATGAAAAACCCCTTTCGAATTGATTTATAAGTTATTCCATTCTTTTTCAAAATTGACAAATGCATCATCGGCCTCTTTCTTTTCCTTTTTCCAGCTTGTATAGATTCGGTAAAGAATGTAAATGGCGGCTATTCCGGCCAGGGCAGGGATGTTTGAAGCCGCAATCGCAAGACCGATGAATCCTAAAATGGCCCAGAAAATTTTCATCCCGAAGGAACTTGTTTTAATAAATTCCCTGGTGGCGTAATAAATCAATACCAGGCTTAAAGCCAGACCAATCATGGGACCAATTGATGCCAGGGTGACCAGAATCAGGACAATGACGACAAGAAGTGTAAGTAGATTTTTCATTTTCTTGACCTCCTTTCTGACTCCATCATAGTTGTTCCTGGGGGTAAAGGTAATGAACCGGAGATATATTTTTATATAAGACTCAGGTCGTATTTTGAGGAAATGGGGGAATCGAATTCTTTTCCTTTATACGTATAAGATCTGGCGATACAGGCGAAAGGGGAATTTCGCTCATTGGAGGAGGAGAGGCACCCGGTATAATGGAGGGGATGTATATGTAGGAGAACATTATGAAACGGGACACCATCATCATACCCCTAAACTTTAAAAAAACCTGTTTGAGGCAATGGGGGAGATGACCTCAAACAGGTTCACAGGGGAGGATTTATTGAATTCTTTCTTCGGTGTCTTTGTCGAAGAAATGGCATTTATTCATATCAAAGGCTAATTCTATCGTCTGGCCGCCTTGAACATCTGATCGGGAGTCTACACGGGCTATGAATTCCTGTCCTTCCAGGGTGGAGTACAGGAATGATTCAGATCCCATCAGCTCAGCAACTTCGATTTTAGCGGTGATCTTTGATCCTTCACTGGACTCCAGAAAAACAGGTTCATCATGAATGTCTTCCGGGCGAATGCCAAGAATGACTTCTTTGTTGACATAGCCATTTTCCCGCAATGTTTTCATTTTTCCTTCTGGAATGTTGATTTTGATCTGCCCGATCTCAATATGTCCATCACGCAATACACCATTCAGGAAGTTCATAGCCGGAGATCCAATAAATCCGCCTACAAACACATTATTCGGTTTGTCATACACCTCTTTTGGCGCACCAACTTGCTGGATGATCCCATCTTTCATAACCACAAGACGGGTAGCCATGGTCATGGCTTCAGTCTGATCGTGGGTGACATAGATGGTTGTGGTTTTCAGACGCTGGTGAAGCTTCTGGATCTCAGCACGCATTTGTACACGGAGTTTGGCATCCAGGTTAGATAACGGTTCATCCATCAAAAATACTTTGGCATCCCGTACAATGGCACGGCCCAGTGCGACACGCTGGCGCTGACCTCCGGAAAGGGCCTTTGGCTTGCGGTCCAGGTATCCTTCAAGACCTAATATTTTAGCTGCTTCTTTTACCCGTCTGTCAATTTCTGCCTTGTCAAACTTACGAAGTTTTAGGCCAAATGCCATGTTGTCATAGACATTCATATGGGGGTAGAGAGCGTAATTCTGGAAAACCATCGCAATATCCCTGTCTTTTGGAGGAACATCATTCATGCGTTGATCGTCAATGTATAAATCCCCTTTTGTGATTTCCTCAAGGCCTGCTATCATCCTTAATGTCGTGGATTTTCCGCAACCGGAAGGACCGACAAATACAATAAACTCTTTATCTTTAATATGCAGGTTAAAATCTTTTACAGCAGTCACATCTTTATCATACACTTTATAAATATTCTCAAGACGCAATTCAGCCATCAATTTTTCCTCCTATGTAAGCGTTTTATTCTTGTTATAAGTGTAACGGACGGATAAAATGAGGTAAATGGAATAAATGCACAAAGTTTTTATTGTTCTTTGTGCATAAAATACACGTGCTAATCTTTGCAATACTCTTGAAGCAGCAAGACTAAATAAGTGACCAGGGCACCGTGAAAACGTTTAATATCAATTCCGGTTTTGTCAATAAACTTTTCAATGCGATATTGCAGGCTGTTCCGGTGCATATACAGTTTTTTCGAAGCAAGGGTCGCATTGGAGCTGGATGCTAAAAAGACCTTAACGGTGTGCAAAAGTTCGGGGTCGTCTTTAATATGGTCAAATAGAGAAGCTACCATTTGACGGCAATCCTCTTTGGTCAGGGAATCGAGAAATAGATAGAGAAACCCATCGACGTAATGAATGACAGCTTCCTGCGAAGAACGAAATGCTTTTTCTGCTACCCGTCCTGCCCATTTAAAATATTCAGGAGCATGCTGAATTTCGTAAAAAAACTCACTGACATAAAAGCGGACATCTGTATATGTATCACTCATAAAGGTGTTGATCACATCTGATACACGAGCGATTTCCTGGGAATCCTCTGTCACTTCTTCAATGATGACTCCTTCATGATCCGACATCCATAATACAGGCATTGGTTGGGGAAATAACGCAAGAACTGCTTCATTGAAAAAATGATGCTCCATATTTTTTTTGATTTGAAAAAATATAAAACGATATCGTAATATATGGTCAAAAGGGGGCAGCTGGCCATAATGAATAAAATCATGCCAGTCTCTCTCTCGATCAGATAAGAAGGGCCGCTGAATCTCATAACGGGTTAAAAGTGCATCCAGCAGTCTTTCTTCGTTTGCCGACAGCTCTTCTTTCGGTATACCAAAAATGACACCATCGTTGGTTCTGTACCAGGCGAATTGTTCGTAATCCACCTGTTCTTTTGAAGAAAGGATTTTTAAGTCCGGATACATATGTTTAAGTTCTTGTACAACCATTATCCAGGTCACCCCCAATGTTTATTGATATGTACTATTATAACAAGATATGACAAAAAATAGCATCCTGCGACTTTTTTTAAGACATTAGTTGGAGTATAATATACTTATGGGGGTACTGTCATTCTGGAAAGGTTTTTATATAATCAGGAAGGGGTGAAAATGATGGAATTTGAAATGAATCAATACACACCGGAAATCAAAAATCGCCTGAAGCGGATTGAAGGACAAATTCGGGGCGTTTTAAAAATGATGGAAGAAGAAAAGGGATGCAAAGATGTGATCACACAATTGTCCGCTGTTCGATCAGCTATCGATCGTTCTATCGGATATATCGTTGCCAAGAATTTGGAAACCTGTATCCGAAATGAGGATAAAGCAGGGGATTCTGCAGAAGAGTTAATTCAAGAAGCGGTTCAGATGATTATAAAAAGCAGATAGAATTGTGTTTATCACCTTTGCTCAATGAAGGCAAGGGTGTTTTTGTCTGGCTGAAACAGAAGCGACAAACACGGCTTTCAGATTAAGCGTCCAGCCCCGGGCACTATGGAATAGCGTGAGGGTAAGTGTCCCCATATCTACGGATATCGGCTGGACGCTATGTTTTTTTGTGATGTTCAACCGTACGGCATGCTGACTGAAACAGAAATCGTGATGGGGAAAACCTTTGTTTTCGCCTAAATGATGCCAGTTAATCCGTTATGTCTATGTCAACTGGTGCACGGGGACTGGGTCTTTTAAGAACAACGACAGCTTTCCGATAATTTGGAAGCATGTTTACTTTTCTTTTCTTGTTTCTTCTCCAGATGGAAACGGCTCATCTTGATCTGGCAGGTCGCGGGCTTCTTCGATCTGCACACGGTTGTTTGATGGCTTAACGGTTCCTCCCGCAAGCCCTTCACTGATCATACGCTCCACATCAATTTCAGCCTGATCTCTGGAATCCTTCATCTCTTCATGTCCTTTTTTGTCGCTCATCGTTAACCTCCTTTTTTGCATGATATATCTTTAGGTTATCACTCTTTGATCTGAACCATTCAAAAGGGGTTGCGCCATATTACGCCAGGGAAATGATGTAAAATTGGAGATATTTGTTCAACAGTAAGATTGTTGTATACTAAATACGACTTATCGAACATAAAATCATGCAGTCAAACGAAATGATAATACAGGGAAAACATATGGAACAAGGAAGGTAGAGGTCGATGGAGAAAATAGGGTTAATGTTTTTCATGATGATCATAGGAGCGATTATTGGAGGATTAACCAATTCACTGGCGATTAAAATGCTGTTTCGCCCGCATCGCGTCATCTATATCGGGCGTTTTCGCCTGCCATTCACACCAGGGCTTATTCCAAAAAGGCAAAAAGAACTTGCACGCCAATTAGGAAGGACAGTGGTCAATCATCTGCTTACGCCGGAAGGAGTAAAAAGAAAAATTCAAAATCATCCATTTCGGAAACAGCTGGAATCCTGGACAGTCCGGGAGATGAACAGAATACTTCAGTCCAGTGTGACTTTACAGGATGTTTTCCATCGATTTCAAGTGGGCCTTGATGAAGAAAAATTGAAGAACAAAAGTCTGATTTATCTCGAAAGAAAATGGCAAAACATTTTTCGCGTGATTCAGGAACAAAAACTGGGTGATGTACTTCCGACAGAAATAAGTAATAAAGTTGAAAACATGATACCGCAGATCAGCCATCATCTATTGCACCAACTGGATGTTTATCTGAAAAGTTATGAAGGTAGAGAAGCCATTGGTGCAGTTGCTGAAGAGTTTTTAGCAAGTCAGGGTTTTTTAGGGAATATGGTATCTTCTTTTCTCGGGAAGGAGGGGCTTTCCGAGAAAATTCAGCCGGCTATTTCCGGTTATTTGCGGTCTGAAAAAGCCCAAAACCTGGTCTGCCGTCTTCTCAAAACGGAATGGGATAAACTGTTAAACCGAAAAGTGAAAGACACTGCAGAATGGATTGATATCACCGATGCATCCCGACGGATTATGAAAGGAATAGTGAACGAGATTCCGTACAAAACATGGCTGCATACTCCAATCCGCCAAGTGGTCAAACCTTATCAGGGAATTCTGGAAAATCAGGTGATTCCGGATATGATTTCTATGTTTGTTGCATATATAACGAATAAGATGGATCAGATTATGAAAAACCTTCATATCCATGATATTGTTCAGAATGAAGTGGAACATTTTGATATGGCTCGTCTGGAACAAATGGTTCTGGATATCTCCCGAAGAGAGTTTAAAATGATTACCTATTTAGGTGCCCTAATCGGCGGAATTATTGGTTTCGTTCAGGGGATGGTGGTCATCCTGATCAGCTGATTGCCTATACAAGTGAATGAATGTTTGATAAAGTGGGAAGGGAATAGGATAAATGTACAGGAGGTTTTCTTTGTGGCAAATGTTTACGATTACGCCCATGATTTGGAAAAAGGGTTAAGGGAAAGTGATGAATATCAGGGACTGAAACAGGCTTATCATGCAGTCATGAATGATGAATCAGCTAGACGCATGTTTGATGATTTCCGTGAAACCCAGCTGGATTTACAACAAAAACAGATGCAGGGGCAACAAATTACAGAGGAAGAAGTAGAAAAAGCCCAAAAAATGGTGGAGCTCGTTCAGCAGCACCCGGCAATTTCCAAATTAATGGAGCAGGAACAGCGGGTGAACACGTTAATCAATGATATTAGTCAGATTATTACGAAGCCGTTAGAAGAATTGTACAGAGAATGATGATTGGCCCCTGATTGAGCAAGCAAGTGTTAATAATTTGAAACAGCATACCCATGATAAAAAAACTGCCATCACGGTAGTTTTTTTATTTTAGAGGCAGGAGTTCAAAATTTTGTCGAGAAATGTATTCAATAATGCAGAAAACCTGCTGCGCCTCTTTAGGCCCGGGGGCTTCTGGGCAACTCCGGAAGATTACCAGGGGGGACAATTTGATCCGAGGGGTCTGAGCACCGGAGTTTCGTTATGTTTCAGCAGGTTAGATTAAGAATGGTCTTGATCAATTGATGGGGGAGAGGAATATGGGACATATTGAAGTAAACAAGGAAAAGGGTTTCATTCATGTTTTGCTCAATTACCCTAACTGCACTAATTCACTGACTGATGACATGATTGATGAACTGGTAGAACGCGTCGAAGAACTTGAAAAGGAAAATCAAAACATCATCATTCTTTCCGGGTCAGGAAAAGGATTTTGTTCCGGAGGCACATTATCCATTTTAAAGGGGGAAAGGGACAGCAAACGTAACTTATTTGATCAGCTTGAAAAAGTGATCAAACAACTTTACCTAATGCCGAAATTCATCGTTTCGGCCATTCATGGTTCGTGTTTCGGCATTGGTTTAAGTTTAGCTCTGGCAACGGATTACGTCATCGCCCATAAAGATGCACAGTTTTCGATGAACTTTTATCGAAAAAATCATGTTCCGATCGGCGGAGGTAAGTTCTGGCTGAAAAGAAGACTGGGGGAACAGCTGTCACGTCAATGGATTTGGAAGGAAAGGGAGATATCGGGGGATGAAGCATTTCGGGTAAGTCTGATTGATGATGTAACGAGCCGCCCTGTCATTGACGAGGTCTATGATCATATCCGGTTGAACAAATGGGGCTCTATTGAAGCGATGATTGCAGCCAAAAAGCTTTATCATCCGTATACGGCCCGTGAACTGGAAAAAGAACTGAGAAAGGAACGGGAATGGGATTTGAAAATGGAAGCCTAGATGATCAAAAAAGGTGCCCGCTGACTTCGGGCACCTTTTTGCCGTTAAACCATTTATAAGCCTGTTCGTAAAGCCCCTGGTTGACTGCTAATGATAAGTGTGTAATGGCCCAAACGCGGGCAACGAAGAAGCCTACAATCTAAAAGAAAGAAAAAACAGTCTATAACTGCGAGCTGCCATTTTATCGATGAAATAGAACCATGTGTCCCTCTGGAGCTGCACATCTATGGGTATGTTCTTCGAAACCTTTTTCTTTTAATTTTTCCATGCCCCTTTGTTTGGCTTCGTTGTCGTCACGGGCCTGAAATGTTTCATCAAGCAGCTTGCTTCCGTCTTTTTCAAATACAGTCAAATAATACGTTTTCATTTTTATCCCTCCCGAATTGAACCACTATTCACTTTTCTATCTTTTATTATAAAATAATCTTTTAGATTTTAATATGATTTTGAAACATTTATGAAAACGAAAACGTATAGGATGTTAAAAGTAACTCAAAGGAGTGCGAGATATGACTTTAGTTCTTGATCATATAACGAAACGTTTCGGGACATTTACAGCAGTGGATCAATTATCCCTTGAGATTCCCGAAAAAGACATTTTTGGATTTTTAGGAGCAAATGGTGCAGGAAAGACCACAACATTTCGCATGATTCTGGGACTCCTCAGACCGACAGAAGGAAAGATTACCTGGAATGGAAATGCACCGGGATACGATCATAGCCATCTCATCGGCTATTTGCCCGAGGAAAGAGGATTATATCCGAAACTGACAGTCAAAGACCAGTTGATTTATCTCGGTCAGTTACGGGGAATGAAAAAGAATGAAGTTCTCAGTCAACTTGATCAATGGCTGGAACGGTTCAAAATTCCCGAATATATAGACAAAAAAGTAGAAGAATTATCAAAGGGAAATCAGCAAAAAATCCAATTTATTTCTGCTGTTATTCATAAGCCGAAACTGTTGATTCTTGATGAACCCTTTTCTGGGCTTGATCCGGTCAATGTAGAGATGCTGAAAAATGCTGTACTTGAAATGAAGGAACGGGGCACGACAATTGTATTCTCCTCTCACCGAATGGAACATGTAGAGGAATTATGTGAGCATTTATGCATTCTTCAACAGGGGAAGCCGGTTGTGCATGGGTCATTAAAACAGATCAAAAGGGATTTTGGAAAGAAAAATGTGATTGTTCACGCTGATTTTGATGTTGCATTTTTGCAGGACATACCTGGTGTCACCCGTTTTCGCAAAGTGCCTGAGGGCTGCGAACTTCAGGTGGAAAACGAAGGTGTTTCCCAGACGATTTTCAAGGAGATAAGTGGAAAAGGATTTGTCCGTACTTTTGATCTGGAAGAACCATCGCTAAACGACATCTTTATCGAGAAAGTTGGTGCATCCTATGAATAAGTTTTTTATCATTTTAAAACATACTTATTTCAGCCAGTTAAAAAGCAAGTCATTTATCATTATGACCGTGATCAGCTTGATATTTATTGTAGGGCTGGCGAATATTCAAAATATCGTTGAACTGTTCACCGGTGATGACAGGACAGAACAGCTCGCTGTTATTGATGAAACTGGAGAGATTGCTGCACCTCTTATAAATACGATGGAGTCTCTGGACGAGGATCTGGAATTGAAACTGTTTGAAGGAAGTCTTGATGAAGGAAAAGAGCTTGTGCAATCCGGTGATTATCTGGCCCTCATCACCATTGAGACGGATGAGGAAATGCTGCCGAAAGCCTCTTATTATGCTCTGGATTTATCGAACAACCGCATTACCAACCAGCTTGAACAGGCATTAAGCCAGATTAAAACAGGGATCATTACCGAGCAGGAAGGACTGGATCAGGAAGTTATCAATAAAATGTTTACCCCTGTGCCGATTGAAAGAATTGCGCTGAAAGAAAATGCAAAAACGGAAGAAGAATTAAATCAGGCACGGGGACTTGTCTATTTTATGATTTTTCTGATCTATTTTGCTGTAATCATGTATGGCAGTATGATAGCCAATCAGGTAGCCATTGAAAAATCGTCACGGGTTATGGAAATCATTGTATCAAGCGTGTCACCGATTACCCAGATGTTTGCTAAAATAACCGGTGTTGCTCTTCTCGGGCTGACCCAGTTTGGATTAATTATCATTACAGGCTATCTGTCTTTAAAGATGAATCAATCGGAGATGGTGGGAGGATTTTTTGAATATTTTGGTTTTGGTGATATTCCTGTTGCAACCATTATATACGGCGTTGTCTTTTTTATACTTGGATACTTATTGTATGCCATGCTGGCGGCGATGCTCGGGTCCCTGGTTACCCGTATAGAGGATGCACAGCAAGTAATCACACCGATGATTATGTTAATCGTCGCTGCTTTCATGATTGCCGTATTCGGATTGAATGAACCCGATTCCTCATTCGTTGTGGCAACTTCATTTATTCCATTTTTTACCCCGATTATTATGTTTGTCAGGGTTGGGATGCTTGATATTCCGC
The DNA here is from genome assembly GCF_004342905.1 of Melghiribacillus thermohalophilus. Taxonomy (GTDB): domain Bacteria; phylum Bacillota; class Bacilli; order Bacillales; family Alkalibacillaceae; genus Melghiribacillus; species Melghiribacillus thermohalophilus. The sequence goes on from NZ_SMAN01000006.1 coordinate 60,414, forward strand.
TGTGGGAAGTTGCGCTGTCTATCGGGTTGCTCATGGCCACCATTTTCTTTTTCGCCTGGATTGGGGCAAGAGTATACAAAGGCGGCGTCTTGATGTATGGACGCTCTACTTCTTTAAAAGATTTGAAAAAAGCGTTACAGATGTCCAAAAAGGATGTTTAAATCCCCTTTCACCTGACCAGCTGCAGAGTAGATCTGCAGCTTTTTGTTTTTTTCAATGTTTTAATCGGAAAACTGAGAGATGTGATAACTAATGACAGGATGGGACGAGCCGAAATCCAGGAATCAGTTGTATATCAAGTAAAATGTTATGAAACGGATGGAACTATAAAAAAGGACCATCAGGATTCAAGTTTTCCCAAATATGTAGCTTCCCCGGTGAAAACAGATTTTCTGAAGGAACGTACCTTCTTCCATTACACAGGGAAACGGTCGAAAGCTGGGACAAAAGGAAAAATTTGTCCCATTCTCACTTTATTTGATAAGGTAACGTAATACGAACGTGCATTCGTGTTTCGGTTCTGGTAAAATAAGATTATATCTCCTGATTACGGAAAGGGGTTCTCGCATGCGGAATTCTCTTCGATTTATCCATACGGCTGATTTGCATCTGGACAGCCCTTTTAAAGGACTCTCCAGCCTACCGGAAACGATTTTTCAGGATGTCAAGAATAGCACCTTTCAGGCTTTCAGCAAAATCATCGACGCTGCTATTAGACATCAGGTAGATTTCATGCTAATTGCGGGGGATCTGTTTGATGCAGAATCCAGGAGTTTAAAAGCTCAAATGAAGCTTAAAAAGGAAATGGAACGGTTACATAAGCATAACATTCAGGCATTCATTGTCCACGGCAACCACGATCCAGTTCAAGGAGACTATTTTACTGTGGAATGGCCGGACAACGTCCATGTCTTTCCCGATGAAACGGTTCGAAAAATTCCATTCATCAAAGATGGAAAACATCATCTCGCAGACATATATGGATTCAGTTATGAAAACAGGACTATTCATGATTCGAAGGTTGCGGAGTATAGGATTAATCAGACGAAAGATATTTTTCATATTGGCATCCTTCATGGAAGTCTGTCATCAAACGAAGATCACGATGTATACGCGCCGTTCCGCCTTTCGGATTTTGATGATAAAAAAATGGACTACTGGGCTCTGGGGCATATCCATAAACGGGAAGTACTCAGACAGGACCCGCCGGTAGTTTATCCAGGGAATATACAGGGGCGACATATGAAAGAGACGGGTGAAAAAGGGGGTTACCTCGTCGAATTAACCGACAGGAAGGCTGATTTATCCTTCATACCCGTTCAATCAATCCGTTTTGAAATCGTTCATTTAGATGCTAAAGGATGTGAATCTGTCGATGGACTCGAGCAGATGATCGAACGGGAGAAGGAACGCTGGAGACAATCCTACGGGAAATGTATTATTCGACTTCATGCAAGACTAGATGCAGAAAAAATCGGGGTCTTAACTGAAAAAGACGTCGATGAATTGCTGGAATTTGTCAATGAAGGAGAGGAAGATGAACGAAACTGGATCTGGCTGGAACGGATCGAGCCAGATGTAAAGGTATCCTGGAACAGAGAAGAATTAAAACAGGGAAAACATTTTACCGGTGAATTAATCAGACAAATGGATCAGGTGGAAGATCCAGCCGTATTCCTTGAAGAATTGACTGAGCATCGAGCCATAAAAAAATTTATGGACCCATTTACGGATGAAGAATTACAGGATATTCTCAAAGATGCGGAACAATTGCTTCTTGAAGATTTGTTGAAAGAATGAGGGATTATCATGAAAATCGAGAAAATACATATTTATGGCTTTGGGAAATGGAATGATGAATGGTTTGAGGTTCCATCGAGTCTTCAAATAATTACTGGACCGAATGAATCAGGGAAGACGTCCATCAAACAGTTTATTCTTTATGTTTTATTTGATCTTCCGGCCGCTAAAAAAAAGATTTATGCCCCGAAACATGGAAAAATCCTGGGTGGCCGCCTGTTTATCCGGACGGGTCAGGGAAAAACAGTCATCGTGGAACGGACAGCAGAGCAGAAAGAGGTCCGTTGTTTTCTGGATAATGGAACGATTGAAGGCGAATCCTATTTAAATCTGCTGTTAAAGGGAATGGATCGTCAGACCTATGAAGATATTTTTGCTTTTGGTGACCGGGATCTCGCAAAAATACGTGAAATAAAAGGAGAGGATCTGGGCAAAGTTTTATTCGGTATAGGACTGACCGGTTCAGAACGAATTTTTATGCTGGAGCGGTCACTGGAAAAGAAATGCGGCGAGTGGTTCAAAAAGAGGGGCAAGAACCCGATTATTAATGAACACCTTCGCAGGATGAAAGAAATGCAAAACCGGATTAATCAATACGAACAGCAGGAGCAGGACTATCAAGAAATCATCCAGAACATCTCCGAACTGGTGAAACGGGCAAATGAAATGCAGCGGAAAAAGGATGAATTGGAGCATGAACAGCTAACCTTAAATGCATACAGGCAAGTTAAGGAAGCGATACAGCAATATAAACTTTTATCAGCTGAATTAACTAATTATCAGGATGTCAGCAACTTCCCCCACAACGGTCTGAGCAGACTGAGTGACCTTAAGAATCAATCCTTTCCCCTCATCAGTGAATTAAGAGGTCTTTTACAAAATATCAAAGAGACTGAACAAGAAATCCATGATTATAAGAGAAAGAAATTATCTGATGACATATTCAAACAGCTTTCCGATATCGAACAAATGGTATCAGATTATGAGCAACTGAAAAGGGAATGGGAGACAAAAAAGAAGGAATGGGAATCCGGTCGCAAAAGCCTCGAGAAAGAACTTGAATTAACAGGTTTACCCCTTACCATCGAAGAAATCCATTCTTTGAATCTGTCTGTATATACCAAACATCAATGGAAAGACATCTGCCGGGCCCGGGAACAGCTTTTCCAGGAATCTGAACAGATTGATCAGGATATAGAACAATTAGAAAGAGAGAAAACCAATATAGAAGAGTCTCTGGCATCTCTTAGACAAAATATGATCCCTTCCTGGGAATTGAATGAAATCGAAAAAAAATTAGAGATGCACCGGGCCGAAGAAGTAAAAAAACAATTGATGAACGAACAGGAACAACAAATTAAACATGTACAATTGTTGCAGGATAAACTAAATAAGAGCCGGAAAATTGCGATTACCATTTCACCGGGATTTTTGCTGCTTTCTGTTTTCCTGTTTTTTTCATTAGAGTCCCAGACAGGAGTTTTTATGACAAGTTCTCTCTTTTTCATTAGCTTGCTCGTTTCCTTTGTACTCGGATTGATTGTCAAACAATTAGGAAATCAGGGCAAAACAGTTATCCCGAAACATTCGGAGAAGGATGTCCTCAGTGAAACCGAGCTGACAGTGCTGAAGGAAAAAAGAAAACAACATCAACATATAACCGTGAAAATCGAACAGCATGAGGCCAGATTGATGAACCTGACGGCTGAACTAAACCAGTTAGAGGGGAAACAACACACGTTAAATCGGCGTAGGTATCGCTTCAAACAGCAAATAAAAGAAGAAATGGGAAAGTACCCATTTTTAAAGGGAATCGATGTCAGCCACTGGCCTTCGGTTTATCAGGAGCTGGAAAAAATCCAGCGGTACACAGGAAATCTGGATGAAAAAAAAGCTGAGATCATCCGTCTGGAAGAAGAACTGAATCAGATACAAACAAAAATTTCACAATTGGGAAGTCAACTGAACCTGGTAACCACTGATTCGGAGACATGCCTGAAACAGCTATTAACATTATATCGGAATGAATTGAACTTGAGAGAAAGCATATACAGAGAAGAGCAGCGTTTGAATACCATGACAAAAAAGGCAGAAGAAATCAAACAAAAACTGAAGCCATATGAACAGGAAGTGCAGCAATTGCTTCATATGGCCGGGGTAGAAGACGAACAAGATTTTCAGCGAATGGGCAGGAAATATGATGAAAAACAAAAGCTGAAAGAAAAACAGGATTACTGGTACCGCCAGATTCAAGCTGTTTTTGAGGGACAGGCTCCAGAGATGATAAAGGCAACGATTGATTGGGATGAACTGGAATACAGGCGTCAAAACATTCAGGACGAACACGACAGATTAGCGAAAGAGATCCAGGAGATTTCACAGGAAATCGCGGATTTTCGCGCCAGAAAAAAACAGTTAGAGGAAAGTGAAACCTTATCGGAAAAGCGCCATGAACTTTCGCTGCTAAAAAACGAATTAAAAAAATATGCCCGCCAGTGGGCGGTGCTGAAAACGGCATCATCCTTAATAGACAGAACAAAACGGGTTTATCAGAAAGAATATTTGCCTGAAGTAATAGAGCGTACATCCCTGTTTTTTGAACAGTTAACCAGGGGAAATTATATAAGAGTCCATCAGCCCGAACCAGCTGGAACCATTGAGGTAGAAGACCGAAATCATGTCCGTTTTCATGTAATGGAGCTGTCTGAAGGTACAGCGGCTCAACTGTATGTCTCCCTTCGCCTGGCACTCAGTGTGGTTTTGAATGAAGATTTTAACTTGCCTTTTCTCATTGATGATGCCTTTGTCCATTTTGACCGGTACAGAGAAGAAGAGATGTATGCGATTCTAAATAAGCTTACATCCAGGCAGCAACTTTTATATTTTACCTGCCATGATCCAAAACTGACATCATTCGAGGAAAAAAGCATTATAAATCTGGAAAAACAAACATTTTCCTTATAAATAACCTCGCACAAATGCTGGAATAGTGATACAATAACATTCAGAAATTGTACGTGTTTTTCACATGGAGGGTTTCCAGTGGCAAATCAACAGAAGAATCAGGATTGGAATAAATATGAAGAAACGATCGAAAAATTTATCCAGGTCATTGCGAAAAATATGAGTCTATATGGGATTACGGCTTCAGTTGGCCGATTGTATGGGGTCTTATATTTTTCTGATGAACCGATGACCCTGGATGATATGCGTGATGCACTGGAAATGAGCAAAACGAGCATGTCTACAGGAGTAAGGGCTTTATCTGAGATGAAGATGGTGGAGCCTGCCTATAAAAAAGGAGTCCGCAAAGATTTATACAAATCTGAAGAAGACTGGTATAAATCCTTCACTTCTTTATTTGGAAACCGCTGGAGACACCATACAGAAACCAATATCGAAGAAGCGGATGAGGCCATAGAGGAACTGGGAAAACTTGCCCGGATTACCGATGATGAAAACCTGAAGGAGAAAATACAAAAAGATATCGATCGGCTGGAATATGCCAAAAACTATTACCAGTGGTTAATGAAATTTATACGCGTGGTAGAATCGGGAAAAATTTTTGATTATATTCCCCGGGGAGATCACGACAAACAAGAATAAAATCACCCCCTCTCACCTGATGAATGAACAACCCTTGCTGAATGATTTACTGGCAAGGGTTTCATTTTCCCGTTTGAAAAGTATTCGCATTGGTTTTCTTAATCATCAAAAATGCTAGAGTTCGCATAGCCTGAAAAGGGGAGGAGAATTCGTTGTCAAAAGGTATAGCAAATGTCACTGTCGGACAGCCCTTTGATGACTTTCTGCTGATTAAATCAGTTACCAGAGGGATAGCCAGCAATGGAAAACCATTTTTGACTCTCATCTTAAAAGATCACAGCGGTGAAATAGAAGCAAAATTATGGGAAATTACAAAAGAAGATGAAGAAGAATTTGTTCAGGAAACAATTGTGAAAGTGTCTGGTGAAGTGAGACAGTTTCGGGGGAAAAACCAGCTGAAAATTCATCAGATCCGCCCGGCCCATGCTGCGGATGGGGTGAAAATTGAAGATTTCCTGGAAAAGTCCCCTGTTCCTGTGGAAGAGCTGAAAGAACATATCACAGAAGCTATCTTTCAGATGAAAAACCCCAATCTTCAGCGAATAGTAAGGTATCTGGTAAAAAAATATGAGAAAGATCTGTTTATTTATCCGGCAGCTACGAAAAATCATCATGAGTATGTATCTGGACTGGCTCATCACATCGTAACGATGCTGGAGCTTGCAAAAAAAATCCAATCAATATACCAGAACTTAAATCTCGATCTGTTAATTGCCGGGATCATTCTACATGACCTCGGAAAGTTGAAAGAGTTATCAGGAGCGGCCACCCCGAACTATACGGTTGAAGGAAAATTACTTGGACATATATCCATAATCTCAGAGGAGATCGGCAAAGCTGCTGAGGAATTAGGTATTGAAGGAGAAGAAGTAATGGTGTTGAAGCATCTGGTGCTGAGCCATCATGGAAAACATGAATGGGGGAGTCCCAAAACTCCGCAGATTCGGGAAGCAGAAATATTGCATCTCATCGATTTAATGGATGCAAAAATGAATATGATGAATCGTGCGCTTGCCCAGACCAGGCCGGGCGACTTCACCGAACGCATTTTTGCACTGGATAACCGCAGTTTTTACAAACCGTCTTATCAAGATTATGAATCTTCTTAGTGCGAATCTCTGAATGAAACCCCCCTTGCTGAATGATCTGCAGCAGGGGGGTTCATTCTCTGGCACCTTTAAAACATATCTTTAAATTCTTCAATTTTAATCTCAATGTTTGCTTCTTTCATCATTTCATCCATATTTTCCTGTGCGGCCTGGGGGTCGACCTGTTCCCTGGCGAGCAGTACCCGGATTTGTTCCTTTTCTTCTTCATATGTGCCCACATCTTCAGCTTCACGTTCATCCGTCACCTTAATGACATGCCAGCCATAATCAGATTGAACAGGTTCACTGATTTCACCAATTTCCAGTTGATAGGCGGCGTCTTCAAATGGTTTTGTCATATCCCCGGGGCCAAAAAATCCAAGATCCCCTCCTTTAGAGGCTGATCCATCCTGGGAATATTCTTCTGCGAGAGCTGCAAAATCTTCGCCGTTGTTTAATTTTTCAATGACTTCAAGAGCAGTTTCTTCATCCTCGACCAGAATATGGCTTGCCTGGATTTCTCGTTTCATACGTTCATAATATTGTTGCATATCTTCCTCTGGAATTTCAATATCTTCAATGGCTGCCCGCTCCTGTAATTTATTGAAGTAGATGGCATTTCGGAAATCCTCTTCATCTTTAAAGCCACTCTGGGAAAGTGCGACTTCAAATTGTTCGCCATATTGTTCTTTAATCTGTTCGACTTCCTGATCAATTTCCTCATCAGGAATGTCATATTTGTCTTCCAGTACTTTTTTTACAATCATTTCCCGGAGCAAGTCTTCACCAACCCGTTTTTTCATTTCTTCATAAAACTCTTCCTTTGTAATAGCCCCGGCTTCTGTTTCTGCCACAATTTCCCCATCCTTCGTACTGTCACTGTTATCATTACAGGCAGAAAGTACCGCTGCACCCATCACAACAGTCACTGCTAAGATGAATTTTTTCATATCTTTTATCACTCCTAATTGGTTTTTACGTTTTAAGGAAAGGACTTCTCTAATATAACATAAAACAATGGTTCCTGACATTTCTGCTTTCAACACCATTCATTATGGTCTACCCAATATGGAACATGACGAAAAAATAAATCGATTTCCTTTCTGGAACATATAAAGAAGTAACAGGTGTCCTGCTCTTGATTAGGAACATGACACCCGGATTATGTGTACAACACTTCGAGATATGAGGAAATCAAAAGGATAGTGATCGATACATTGATAGTCCGGAACACTTTGATTTGTCTTTCATTGGACATCTCTGCTTTCGTGCAAAAACGGTAAGTCATGGCATTAAATATGAATAAAATGAATAGGGCAAATGGGACAAAAAGTACTGCCACAACAGAAACCTCCTTATGTACCTGTACCATTTACTGTACCAAAAAAACTGAAAATTGAACAGTATCATTTGTATTCAAAAAATAGGGAAATAGCACCCAATTGAGAGGGTGCTAGTCTTTGATTAGTATATCATAACCGTCCCTGGCATTTTCAATTATACATTTTTTGGGCGCCTGCAAAAATTGTTTGATATAAATAAAATCTGAAAAGGATAAGCCGATATTCACTGCTGCAAAAATGAGCAGATACGGGTAATAAGCCGGAAAAACAACGGCCAGAATCAGGCACGGAACAGTAATGAATATCGTAGGTGCAAGCCAGATTATAATCGATGTCTTTTTAGATAGCGACGTCAACATCTGATAAGAAAAAAAAGGAATCAGCCAGTATTTTCGTTCCCATTTGATTTTTATCCGTTTATTTAAAAGTCCAAGCGAAGCGATATGTGCAATTTTATGCAGGAATGGCAGTGTTAGCATAATTAATGCAATAAGCCATATGCCAGGATCTTTAATCGCTGCTTCGAGATGAAGAATCGAATATGGCAGAAATAAAAAAATAAATGCAAGCATACCAGAAATCAAAGATAACAAATATACTCTTCCCTGCCCAACATCCCTTTGAATGTTCACAGTTTTCCAGCAGTTCATCCGGAGCTCCCCCTTTTGTGTTGTCAGACTTAAGTGCTCGTCGAATTGTCAAACGTTCGGTTCCTCTTTTTCCGACCAGCTGCCGGCACCCATCCTTCTGGCTGCTTTGGAACACCTTATGAACAGGCAGTAGCCGCAGGTCCAGAGCAGGGTAAACGAGTGCAACGAGCTTTTCTTCATATTTATCTTTTTTAGCAGAAATATAGTACAATCTATTGATATAGAGAAGAAGTTTTTCCAGCAAATCTGTCCGATAGTCTTTGTAGCAATAACAGGTTTTTATATAAAACTACTCTGGAATGATACGCTGTTTTAAAAAATAAATCAATAGGTATTTGTAAAATTTATTTTATTTTAAAGAGGGTTGCGGGATGGAGAAGAAATGTAAATCCTTTGAAACGGTAAAATTTCAAATGGAATTACTAATGAATGTAATGGACTGGGGTCATTATCCCTTTACCAGACTTATTATTCAAAGGGGGCTATCGCCTTCTGAATACAGGGAGCTTATTGACATGGTACGGGACCTAAATGAAAAATACCGCTCGCAAAAAAAAGAAGGGATGCTGGACTTTACGTCACTGCTTGTACAGTTTGCGGGGATGCTTCATGAAAAATTAGACCCCAACGAAACCATTCAGGCGATGAAAACAGAACAAGTTTTCCCGGAATTAATGGGGGAATTTCTGGCTATTTTAGAAAGGGAAGAAAATTAGTCCTCATAAGCCTGTTCAATCCCTTCTATGGAGCGATGAAATATTTCCATATATTCATCTCCGTATATTTCCCTGACGACCGCTCGCAAGTCTAAAAATTCTGGAAATTTTCCATACAAATTTAAAAGAGGAATGGAACCGTTTACAATTCGGTTATTATCAAGATTAAAGGATTTCATGGTTTCCAGGAGCAGTTCCTTGCCTGATTCGGTCAATTCCACATACGTATTCCGTTTGTCCGTTTCTTTTTTAGAAAATGTCAGGAGTCCGCGTTCTTCAAGTTTTTTTGAAAAGTTAAATGCTGTAGAAACATGCATCATACCAAATTTGGAAATTTCAGAAATGCTTGATCCTTTGAGATGATAGGCAATCCATAAAATGCTATGTTCGTTAATGTTAAGGTCAAAGGGCTTAATCCAGTTCTGCCAGTCTTTTTCGATGGCCTTCCACAAAGCTTTACTGAGCTGGGCCATTTTATGGCTGTAGAGAATCGCTTCTTTCATAGAAAATTCTTCACTGCTTTTCTTCACATAGATCGACTCCTCATCAATAACTCTTTTTTATTATTATGCCAGTAAACTATTCAGGAATAAAGCTTTTATGAAACTTTTATGGGGACAAAGTGTGATTTGTTGCAGGAATAAAACGGAAATCATAGGATTCCTGATGTTCCTCGGTCATTCGTTTTAAAATTATCCGGTAAAATTGCTCCAGTTGACGATCTTTAATATATAATTGAACCTTTCCGTTTTCAGGCAATACAGGCTTCGAATTAATTGTCGCATGGTTGGTGTGGATTTCCAGGTAATAAGGTTGATTTGAATGGCGGGTTGAGTCCTGGATGTAAACAATCATTTCTTTATTGACCGGATTATACCAGGCATAACCATGATTGCTTCCTGTGTTTGTTTTGATCAAATCGTAAATTTCAGTTTCCTGATCAATCACAAAGGTACCCTGTTCGGTTCTGGCAGAATTAGAAGGCGTCTTCTGGAGATTCTGGTGTCCAATGGAATACCCGATTACGAAAAATAGCACGCTGACGACTGCCGCTGTTAAGCCTCGATGAATCCAGGTATAGGAACGGGTATGTTTTTTCAACAATGTAGAATGTATTTTTCTCCATAATTGATCTTTATGCGAGTCAGGCACAACAAGATCAGCATTCAACAGATCCTTCCAGTAATCAAATGCCTCTTTACAGGATTCACAGGACTGAAGATGAGCATAAACTTGATTGGCTTTTTGTTCGTTTAATTCTTTTTCAATGAAATCAATAATGGTTTCCTCTGAAAGATGTTTAGTCATATCGTCCCCTCCGCCTGTTAGAGGATTCACGAAAATAACTTTTCTTTAAGTTCTGCAATCCATACCGAATCAGAGATTTGACCGTCCCAAGGGGCCTGCCGAGCTTATCGGCAATCTCCTGATGCGTCATCGATTGAAAATAGTTATAAATGATGGCTTCCTGCTGCTTTTCGGGCAACTGTTTTAACAGGTTTTTCATCTTCATGCTTTCCATGCGGGTGACCGCTACATCCTCAACAGATTCAGGTGCAACATCATTGCTGTAAATCATATTCTGTTTGAGCAGTATTTTTTTGTTCCTGCGAATATAATCGATCGTCCTGGTTTTAGCTTTGACAGCTATCCACGCCTTTACACTTCCCTTTTCAGGGTTATAGGTATGGGCTTTTGTGAAAAATTCAATAAACAGGTCATGGCAGATATCCTGAGCCTCTTCTCGGTTCTTAAGAAGGGAATAGACGATTTTGTATGTAAATACCATATGCCTTTCATAAAAAAGGTGAAAATCCTCTATTGATCCTTTCTTCATCCCCTCAATCAGCTGCTCATCTGATTGATATGACATGCTTTTCACTCCTTTGGCTATGGAGTTGCAATCCTGCCGTAATTTTAACAATGCCCTATTTATTGATATACCAGCATGAAAGAGTTTTGACAAGTGCATATGCCTGATCTGTGTTAGAAAAAGATTTTTTTAAATCCAGCTTGCCCCTTCTTTCGTATTTAAAAGAAAAAGGTGAAATGAGGAGGAATCAACATGTATACTAAAAAACGTCTTCCTTATTTATTTTCTTTCCTATTATTGTTCATCATACTTTCGCCGCAGCCGATGAATGCGGCAGCGGGGATCTCCATTTTTACACCCCATACGGGAATTTCCTTGACCCCGGGAGAAACAATGAACTACAACGTAACCATCAACAATCAATCAACCGAAATCAAGAATCTTGAGATTCGTCTGGAAGACATGCCTGAAAACTGGTCGTATAGTGTGACAAAAGATGGATATGCCATTAATCGTTTAGCGGTTGAACCAGGTAGTTCAGAGAGTATAACCATCGATGTCGAAGTTCCACTGCAGGTAGAAAAGGGTTCATATACGTTTGACATCGTAACGGAAGACCAGGCAGGTGTTGTGACTTCCCTTCCAGTGACGATCGATGTGAATGAGCAGGGGGTGTTCAAAACAGAATTAACGACAGATCAGCCGAATATGGAAGGGGATGCTGATTCAACATTTCGCTATGACCTGGAGATCTATAATCGTACAGCGGAGGAACAGCACTACTCGCTCCGTGCAAATGCACCAAGGGGATGGAATGTAGAATTTGAAACAGACGGAAAAAAGGTCACGAGTATAACCGTTGATTCCAATCAAAGGGAACAAATGGCTGTTGAAATTACGCCTTCTGAGGAAGTTAAACAGGGAGAGTATGAAATCCCAATAATGGCTTCATCCGGAAGCACTGAAGCAGAAGTCAACCTTGAGGCAGTGGTGACCGGAACGTATGAAATGGAGTTGACCACGCCGGACGGCCGTTTAAGCAGTGATATAACCCCTGGCGGAGACAAAGTGATCGAACTTGAAGTAAAAAATACAGGAACAAGCAGTTTAACGGATATTTCATTGAGCAGCAATACCCCTCCCGAGTGGAATGTAGAATTTGAACCCGCCAATATCACTAGTCTTGAACCCGGGGAATCAGCAACTGTAAAAGCCAGGGTAACGGCCAGCGACAATGCTATTGCCGGAGACTATGTAGTAGAAATGTCAGCAGGATCTCCTGAAATATCTTCGGACGCCAGCTTTAGAATCAGTGTAAAAACTTCAATGCTCTGGGGATGGGTTGGAGTATTGATGATCGGTGTGGTCATAGCCGGGATGATCTTCCTCGTCCGCAAGTATGGGAGGAGATAACGGTGACAACGATGATTGAACTCAAAAATGTATCCAAACAGTATAAAGAAGTGAAAGCAGTCGACCGATTAAATCTTAAAATCAAAAAAGGGGAGATTTTTGGCCTCCTGGGACCGAACGGTGCAGGGAAGTCCACTACCATTCATATGCTCCTGGGTCTGACTGAACCAACTGAAGGAGAAGTGTATGTAGGTGGAATTCATGCAACCACAAGGCCGATTGAGGTAAAAAAACGGGTCGGTTTTTTGCCGGATGATGTTGGATTTTACGAAGATATGACAGGATTAGAAAATCTTTTATTAACAGCGAGACTAAACGGATTAAAAGAGGATATGGCTAAGGAGAGGGCTCTGTCCCTGTTAAAACAGGTGGGTCTTGAGGATGCCGCCAATAAAAAGGCGGGGGAATATTCCCGTGGAATGCGGCAGCGCCTGGGGCTTGCTGATGTTCTGATGAAAGACCCGGAAGTAGTCATTCTGGATGAGCCTACCCTCGGAATCGACCCAAAAGGAATTCAGGAATTTTTAAAAATGATCCGCACGTTGAGCAAGGAAAAGAAATTAACTGTTCTGCTGTCTTCCCACCAGCTTCATCAAGTTCAGCAGATCTGTGACCGGGTGGGCCTATTTGTGAAGGGTAAACTGCTCGCTCAGGGTGACATGGAATCTTTGCAAAAACAGTTGTTTGATGATTATTCTGTACAATATAAAGTAGAAATAGGTACAACCAGCCAGAATCCTGAGGAAGAACTGAATAAAATTCCCGGTGTTCAGTCTGTTGTACCCCAGTCAGACGGAACATATATCATTGATCTTAAACAGGCGGACAACGGAGAACTGGCACGGTTCATTATAGAAAAAGGATACCGTTTATTTTCACTAGAAAAGGTTTCCTATGGGCTGAATGAGATTTATCAGCGATATTTCCAGGGAGGTGAAACCCTTGGATCTTCATAGGCTGGAACAAAGAGTTGTGGAGGCTGTCAATCACCCTCTGTGGACTCTGGTAAGAAAAGAAATGACGGATCACATGAAAAGTTTTCGTTTTAACATATTGATGGGCATTATTTTACTGACGACTCTGGGCTCTTTATATACCGCATTATCTACGATCCGGGATGCAGCATCGTCCATTGAAGATGCAGATCAGTGGTTCCTCTATTTACAGATGCTGACCATTACCGATGAGGAAGGAACCCTGTATCCCTTTATCACCTTTGTCAGTTTCCTGGGCCCGTTGCTGGGAATTGGCATGGGATTTGATGCGATTAACAGTGAGCGTAATAAAAATACCCTCATCCGGATGATGTCCCAGCCAATCCCAAGGGATTCGATCATTCTGGCCAAATTTTTGGCTGCTTTGATTATTATTTCCGTTTTTATCTTTTTCCTGGGGTTTCTGGTGATCGGTCTGGGATTAATGTTTATGGGAATTCCACCGAGCTTTGGAGAATTTATCAGGGTAACAGCTTACCTGGTTATGATCATGATCTATATATCCTTCTGGCTGAGTTTATCCATTTTGTTTTCAATACGGTTTAAGCAGGCGGCAACATCAGCACTGGCAGGAATTGCTGTATGGTTATTTTTTACGGTGTTTTACACCATCATTGTTAACCTGATCGTCAATGCATCTATGCCTGATCAGTTATTCCAGACCGTTGAAAATCAGCAGCAAAACCAGGAGTTGCTCACGTCATTAATGAGAATATCTCCGAACTATCTGTTTTCAGAGATCACCATGGTTCTTTTAACACCGTCTTTTCGTCCCCTTGGCCCCATTTCAATGGAGCAGATGGTGGGGTATGTACCGTCACCGCTGGATTTGATCCAGAGTTTAACGATGATCTGGCCCCAGGTGATGGGGATTCTGGCAGCTGCTCTTGTATGCTTTGCCATCTCTTACCTGATTTTTATGCGCCAGGAAATACGTTCATAAAAATCCCCGGATTTCCGGGGATTTTTTTGTAACATAGGAGTTGCTAATTCGGATTGATACGGTGAAATGAATCTTCCAGCAGTTGATGGAAACGGATGATGTTCTGGATGCGGGCAGATAATTGGTGAAAATCTTGATTTTCGGTTGATGGGATTGATTCATTGAGTTCATTTTCAATTTGCTGGAGTGTCTGTTTTTGACTGTCAACGGAGTCGAGCCACTTCTGTGTATAGGAGACCATAAATTTTCGAAACAGCTGATCCTCAGCCTGATATAAATCTTTCCGGACCCCTTTTTTCCACACTCGTTCTACCAGATTTAAATCGAGCAAACTGCGTATGCCATTGCTCATAGCCGTTTTGCTTTTTCCGAGTGCTTCACTCATTTCATCCAGAGTCATCGGCCTGTTTTGAATATAAAGGGTAACAAATAGTCTTGCTTCTGTTGGGGTTAAACCAAACAGTTCCAGGGTTTTCGAAAATTCAGTAATGGCCTGGGTTAATAGTTGATCGATAGTTTTCTGGTTTTTAGCTGGCATGTGGCAGCGGCCTCCTTCAAAACAATTGCTAACTAAAGGTTACTAAAACAGCGAATGAAATGGAAACGGGAATAAGGGGAGGATTCAAAAGGAAATCCAAGCATTTTAAAGAATAGCATATCTTAAGTTCGTACAGTTTTAACTGTACAAAAAATATATTCTATTTCAAAGGTTTTTTCAGTTTGTGATTTATGTTTAAAACAGATATAGTTATAAAGGCATTGCAAAAGATAAGCGGGAACAACGAAATTATAAAAGCTCTGGCAGGAGCTTTTAAGAATAGAGAGGTGGATTTTGTGCCGGTTATTAAGGTAGAGAAATTAACCAAAGTATTTGGAAAAAGACCAAAAGAAGCGTTAAAGCTTCTCGAAGAAGGTTATTCCAAAGATGAAATTTTAAAAAAGACCGGAAATACAGTTGGGGTTAATCGGGCGACCTTCGAAGTCAATGAGGGGGAAATTTTCGTCATTATGGGATTGTCCGGAAGTGGTAAATCAACCCTTATTCGCCTGATTAACCGGTTAATTGAACCGACATCGGGTAATATCTTTGTGGATGGAAAAAATTTGTCGAAAATGAGCAAAGAGGAATTAAGACAGATTCGCAGGGAAAAATTAAGTATGGTTTTTCAGCGATTTGCCTTATTCCCATTCCGAACCGTATTAGAAAATGCAGAATATGGTCTGGAAATTCAAGGGATGGATAAGGAAGAGCGAAAGAAAAAAGCAAAAGATGCCCTTGAACTTGTTGGGCTCGGCGGATACATCGATCAATACCCATCCCAATTGTCCGGAGGAATGCAGCAACGGGTCGGATTGGCCCGTGCACTGGCCAATGACCCAGAAGTGCTCTTGATGGACGAGGCATTTTCAGCTCTGGACCCGCTTATCCGCAAAGAAATGCAGGATGAACTTCTGGATCTTCAGGAACGCATGAAAAAAACCATTCTGTTTATTACCCATGACCTTGATGAGGCCCTGCGGATTGGTGACCGGATTGCCCTGATGAAAGATGGATCGATTGTTCAAATTGGAACACCTGAAGAAATTCTGGTAAACCCGGCCAATGAATATGTTGAGAAATTTGTCGAGG
Organism: Melghiribacillus thermohalophilus; assembly: GCF_004342905.1. Taxonomy (GTDB): domain Bacteria; phylum Bacillota; class Bacilli; order Bacillales; family Alkalibacillaceae; genus Melghiribacillus; species Melghiribacillus thermohalophilus. The sequence goes on from NZ_SMAN01000006.1 coordinate 76,411, forward strand.
ATGTGGATCGTTCGAAAGTTTTAACGGCTGAACACATCATGAAGCGTCCGGAGACAATCAATATAGAAAAACATGGTCCGGGTGTTGCCCTTGAACGGATGCGGGAAGAGGGGCTATCCAGCATCTATGTGGTTGACCGCCAGCGTAACTTAAAAGGATATATAACAGCAGATGCGGCCCTTGATGCAAAAAAGAAAGGGATTAAAGATTTAACTGAGATTTTAAGTACTGATGTACCACAGGTTTCACTGGATACGTCCATGCAGGAGATTTTCAATTTGATCCACGATTCTCCTGTACCAGTTGCAGTAGTCGAAGGTGGAAAACTTCGTGGCATTATTATTAGAGGGTCAGTGATTGCAGCACTGGCCGGCAGTGAGGTGAATCTGGAAAATGCTTGACCAGGTGTTAAATATATTAGACAGAATACCCAAAATTCCAATTGCCAATCCGGTCAGTGATTTTACGGATTGGATCGAGGAGACATTTTCCTTTTTCTTTGAACCAGTAAAAGAACATTTTGGTCCTTTTTTAGAGGATGTCAGCGGTCTTTTACAGCAAATACCGCCACTGATTGTGATGATCATAGTGGCTGTGCTGGCATTTTTCCTGACCGGCAAAAGGTTCGGGCTGGCCACTTTTTCCGTCATTGGACTCATTTTTATCTATAATCAGGAGCTGTGGCCGCAGTTAATGGATACCTTTACGCTGGTTGTGGTTTCAAGCTTTTTCGCCGTCATCATCGGTATACCAGTAGGAATTGTCATGTCAAAAAGCAATATTGTTCAAAATATGGTTACTCCTATACTGGATTTGATGCAGACGATGCCTGCTTTTGTCTATTTGATTCCAACTGCCGCTTTTTTCAGTATCGGAATGCTTCCTGGTGTATTTGCTTCCTTAATATTTGCAATGCCTCCAACAATTCGTTTAACCAATCTGGGCATTCGCCAGGTGTCTGTGGAACTGGTGGAAGCATCAGAGGCCTTCGGAAGCACATTTTATCAGCGCCTGTTTAAAGTGGAGCTTCCTATGGCCAAGAAAACGATCATGGCCGGAATCAACCAGACCGTTATGTTATCGCTGTCTATGGTCGTGATTGCATCAATGATTGGTGCACCGGGACTTGGTCGGGAAGTCATCCGTTCTCTTCAGCGTGCTGATGTAGGGACAGGTTTTGTAGCAGGTATGGGAATTGTAATTCTGGCAATCATTATTGATAGGTTCACACAAAATTTAAATCGTCAAAAGGGAGAAAATGCTTAAAGGTGTTTGTAACTTTTCATTGCGAAAAGTTCACTATAAAAATTTTTAAAGGGGAGAGATTGATCGTTATGTTTAAGTTTACCTTTAAACATCCAGGAATGGCAGTTATTTTATTGCTGTCACTTATTATTGCAGGCTGTGGTTCTGGTGGTGATAATGGAACCAATGAAGAAAACGGAACAGATGGAAATAATGCTGCAGAAGAGACTAAAGAAATTGAGCTGGTTTACGTAGAGTGGGATTCTGAAATTGCTTCAACCAATGTGATTGCAGAAGTTCTTCGCCAGCAAGGATATGAAGTGAAGGTAACCCCGCTTGACAATACGTTTATGTGGCAGTCCATCGCAAATGGTGATGCAGATGCCATGGTAGCAGCCTGGCTTCCAGGAACACATGGTGACCTGTACGAGGAATACAAAGATGATTTAGTGGACCTTGGGAAAAACCTGGAAGGCGCTAAAATTGGCCTTGTCGTTCCTTCTTACATGAACATTGATTCCATCGCCGACTTGAAAGATTCAGAATATGCTGATGCGATGAATCAAAAAATCACTGGTATTGAAGAGGGTTCCGGGGTTGTAAAGGCGTCCCAGGAAGCAGTTGACGTTTATGGCCTGGATGGATGGGAAGTACAGACCTCTTCCAGCGGAGCCATGGCAACGGTTTTAGGAGAAGCAATTGAAGATGAAAAGCCGATTGTTGTAACGGGATGGACACCACACTGGCAGTTCGCGAAATATGACCTGAAATATCTCGAAGATCCAGAGGGCGTATTTGGCGGAGAAGAGTACATTGCAACCATGGTGCGCAAAGGGCTGGAAGAAGATATGCCTGAAGCCTATCAGATCCTCGATCAATTTAACTGGACAGCTTCAGACATGGAAAGCGTGATGCTTGAAATCCAAAACGGAACATCACCTGAAGATGCAGCCAAAGCCTGGATTGAAAACAATCAAGAAAAAGTACAGGAATGGCTCGAAGGGGTTGAATAACAAAAAGCGGCCGAATCGGCCGCTTTTTCATGTTTGCCTTTAGCAGACCTGTCCATTTTTCTGAACAGTCTCCCTGTAATGCAGTGTTTGACGTACAGAAGCTCTTTCTCTCCTGTTCAACAGGAAGGTAACCGCCAGCACAGGGGTCATCCAGTGAAACTTCGGATCTACCTGGTTGCTTTATTTTTTATTATTCATTTTTTCTTCCAGTTCTTTCAGACTTTCCTCAATTTTTTGTAAATGCTCCTGGATATTTTCCTGATGGGGTTCGATGGTTTCTTTCCAGTTTTCGACCGACTGTTTGACGTCATCCGTTAAATCCTTTAAAAGTGCTGCTCCTTCCTTTGAAGTTTTCGATAATTGTTTTGTCAATTCCATGCTCTGCTCTTTGAGCTCAAAAAGGGTTTCCTTTAATTTTTCGCTTTGCTCCCTTGCCCTGCGGCGAAGATCCTCCCCTGATGAGGGGGCAGTAAGAAGAGCTGTAGTTGCACCAATCAGACTGCCGAATACAAATCCAATTGCCAGTGATTTTCCTTTCGCCATCTTTATTCTCCTTTCTGCTTCTATCTTCATTATAGCGGGTATTCCATGAATTGTTTAGTATGTGAAGGCAAAAAAACCCCTGCGAATGCCGCAAGGGTATTTGTTATAGTATTTATGCTCAACACCGATTTCATTCCATTAAGATTGGGTCATAATGGGGCTTCTTTTTACAATCGCCTGAACGACCGGATAAACAATCACGATTAAGACGGTATTCATTGCTGTTGCAGGCAGGACGATGCCTGTAAACAGTGCAGCAAAACTGCCTTCTGCAAGACCGATTATAAAAAGCCCTACAGACAAAAACACGGCGCCGCTAGTCATCGTGCCAACAGCTGTTAAAACCGGTGCAAGATATTGACTTTTTATTCCTTTTCTGAATAGTAAATATAAACTCAAAAATATGAAAGCAGTAACCGGTTTATCGATCATATTTGCAATTTGTCCGCCTGGAAATCCAGTTGTCAGTGCTGAAATCAATCCGGTAACAAGGGATAAGAGCAAAACATATGGCACTTTAGGGAATAACAGGATACCTAAAAACATCATAGACAGAAGCATATCCGGTTTCATCCCAAATAATACTGGTGGAACTACCGCATGCAGAACGGCTCCAATCCCGACAAGCAGCGACAATACAGCTAAAATACGAATATTCATTGACTCATCTCTCCTCTACTGAGCTAAACTCAAACTGGATTTACTTCCCAACCGTGCTCTCTATTGCCGATTGCGGAAGTATAAACTTATTATAACAAATCTAATGATTTGTTCAAGAATTTTTCAAAAACGTTATGCCTTTAGTTTTTGACATGTGCTGCGATATGTGCAGCAATTTGCTGCAGGTCTTCAGGATTATAGTCGTGATTATGGGTAACCCACTTTGCGCCAAAACCATCCTGTTCATCATAACGAGGAATCAGATGGATATGTAAATGAAAAACGGTTTGACCGGCAAATTCTTCATTATTATTTAAAATGTTTATTCCACGGGGACTGTATGCTTTTCTGATGGCGTTTGCGATTTTAGGAACCCTTGAAAATACTGCCTCAGCCACTTCAGGATCTGTTTCATAAATGTTTCTACAATGTTTCCTGGGGATGATCAGTGTATGACCTTTCGTGACCTGACTGATGTCGAGAAACGCCAATACATCTTCATCTTCGTAAACTTTAGCTGATGGAATTTCACCTTCAATGATCTTACAGAAGATACAATCGCTCATCTAATACCCTCCCTGAAAAGATGTTTATTTCATTGTATATAGGAAACAACTGGATTGTAAAGGAAAAAAAGCAGAGTACGAAATCATTCGTACTCTGCCCGAAGGAAAACGGGAATGTCAAATTGCACTGAGATGGGGAAACGTTGAATTCATGTTTGAACCAACGCATATGCGAATGTTAACGATCCACTTATTGCATTAGAGAACAAGCGGGGAAAAGTTGTCTTTCACAGACACCCCATTTCAAACATTTAACCTGCATCGGTTATTTTTTTGTCAACCTGTACCATCCCGTTTCCTTCATGAATTATTGTGTACCCATAGAGAACGATTTATACACAAAATCTCCGTTTGTTTTTAAGAAAATAAATGTTAAAATTTAGATGATGAAAGGAGAAAGAGGGGAATGAAATGGACCAGTTATTGGAGATGAACCATGTAACAGGCGGATATACGAAAACCAATGTTCTTCATGATATATCTTTCCAGGTGAAACCGGAAGAAATTGTTGGATTAATTGGGCTAAACGGTGCAGGAAAAAGTACAACCCTTAAACATATTATCGGATTAATGCAACCAAAAAAAGGTTCCATTACCATTAATGGCATCTCATTTGCCGATCAGCCGGATGACTATCGGAAACAGTTTACCTACATACCGGAGATGCCTGTATTGTACGAAGAGCTAACCCTTTATGAACATTTAAAGTTGACTGCCATGGCCTATGATGTTCCTGAAGAAGTTTTTGAAAAAAGGCTTGGGCCTTTATTAAAGGAATTTCGTCTGGAGAAAAAACTGAAGTGGTTTCCCGTTCATTTTTCAAAGGGGATGCGGCAGAAGGTCATGATTATGTGTGCATTTTTGGTACAGCCGCCGCTTTATATTGTGGATGAACCCTTTGTAGGGCTTGATCCGCTGGGAATCCGTTCGTATCTGGAACGAATGGAGGACATGAAACACCAGGGAGCTGGCGTTTTAATGTCGACCCATATCCTGGCTACAGCTGAACGGTATTGTGATCGGTTAGTCATTCTTCATGAAGGCCGGGTAAGAGCAGAGGGGACTCTGGAACAATTACGGGAACAATTTTCGATGCCACGGGCGACTCTAGATGATATTTATATCCAGCTGACAAAGGAAGATGTTCATGTTTAATCCAGGCGAATTATGGAAAAAACGGCTCAATGCTCATATAAAAGAAACAAGCCGCTATTTGCGATTTATGTTTAACGATCACCTGGCCTTTGCTATGCTTTTTTTTATTGCCGTATTTGCCTATTATTATCAGCAATGGCTTCAGGATATCCCGGCCAATTTTCCAGCAGACTGGATCATGGCTATTGTCCTGGGCGCTGTGACGACATATAGTCCGGTCCGTACATTGTTACAAGAAGCCGATCTCGTATTTTTACTGCCAGTGGAGCAAAAGTTAAGAATATATTTCCGCAACAGTATGATTTACAGTTTCATTATTCAAATCTATGTTCTCGTATTCGTACTGGCGGCTTTCAGTCCACTGTATCTGGCGGTTTATACGGAGCGGGGCAGTTCTACGTTGTTCTACTTGTTTTTGCTGCTGCTGGTCTATAAGGGGTGGAATATGATTGCTTCATGGTGGATGCTGAAGCTGAGGGACTCCATGACCCGTTACATTGATCATGGGATTCGTTTTTTTCTTACAGTGATGACCATCTTTTTCTTTTTTCAGAAGGATGCCTTCTGGTATGTGAGCATGACTACCGTTATGTTTTTCGGAATATTGCTGTTCGATTATTATTTTGCCGGAAGACAAAAGATCATTTTATGGGATTTGCTCATTGAAAAAGAACAGGCAAGAATGCAGAGTTTTTACCGTCTGGCCAACCTATTTACCGATGTTCCACATGTCAGACCAAAAGTAAATAAACGTACTTTTCTCGTTTCTGCTCTGACCAAATACATCCCCCATAAACAGGACAGTACCTTTTCTTATTTATATGGAATGACATTGATCCGAAGCAGTGATTATATTGGCTTGTACATCCGATTGCTGCTTTTGGCCATCTTTTTTATGCTCTGGGTGGAAAATCTCTGGCTAAAATATGTCTTTGGGCTGTTATTCATGTATATAAGCGGATTTCAGCTTCTGACCTTGTGGCATCATCACCGGACCGTGATCTGGCTTGATTTATATCCAATTGATGAATCTATAAGACAACAGGCCCTGTTTAAAATGATTTTGAAACTCCAGTCCTTAAAAGGAATGATGTTGAGCATTGTGCTTTATTTTGCGGAAGGGATTCAGCATCTGTTGATTTTTCTTGTGCTCAGCGGGCTTTCCATTACGGTTTCATTTACTTACTGGAAAAAGAGACACATGGGTTCGTCACTGAATAATCGCTGAAACCATTCATTTTTATATAACGTATAAAGTGTGAAATGGGAGAAAGAGGGAGCGCATTCATGCCGAATTATGAACAGGAAGTTTTACGGGAAGCATTGCGGTGGGAAAAGAAGATTCAGAGAAATTCTTCCCTGATCCAAAAAACATCAAAAAAAATTCAGACGAAAATCAATCAAAAAATCCCGGATCAAGTCCATGATGTCATTACAGAGAGTATAAGGAAAATGATTGAATTGTCTTTGACGGGTTCTTCGTATATTTATCCTTTACACGTTGACCCGGAATGGGATTTAAAGCGACGGGAGGAGGAAATCACCAGGCGGAAGATTCAATATAGACGGACAGCAGCCATTGAAGGCGCCGGAACCGGAGCAGGGGGGATTTTGCTCGGAATGGCAGATTTTCCCATGCTGTTAAGCATCAAAATGAAATTTTTGTTTGATACAGCGCGTATATATGGATACGACGTTGATCAATATGAAGAAAAAATGTATCTACTGCATGTGTTTATGCTTGCGTTTTCCAGTGACGAGAAAAGAAAACACGTGTTCAAGACCCTGCGAAACTGGGAAAAGGAAGTGACGGTGTGGAAAGATGTGGACTGGAAAACCCTTCAGCTGGAATACAGAGACACGATTGACTTGATCAAAATGCTGCAGCTGATCCCGGGCTTTGGGGCAGTGGTTGGGGCCTGGGCCAACTCGAAACTGTTAAATGAACTGGCGGAGACAGCGATGAATATGTACCGCCTCCGCCTATTCGATCCCTAGTTATGCCGGTTTCTTTCCTGATAAGTCCGATAAGCATGAAGCAGCGTTTTAGCTGCTAATGGAAGGGCACGCTCATCAAAGTCAAACTTCGGATGATGATGAGGATAAACGTGCCCTTCTTTTTGTGCACCTGTAAAATAAAAAGCGCCGGGACGTTCCATTAAATAATAGGCGAAATCTTCTCCAGCCATGACAGGTTCGATTTCTTCCGTTTTTACGATGCCCTCCACCTGTTTGCAATCGGTTAGGATGATATCTGCTTCCCCGGGATGATTGATGAGAGGTGGATATCCTTTAGCGTAATGGAAATCATATTCAGCTTCATGGGGAAGACAAACACTTTGAATGATTTTTTCCATTTCTTGAATAATCAAATCCTGAAGCTCAGGCTCGAATACCCGTACTGTACCGGTAATCTTTGCCGTATCGGCAATAATGTTGAAAGCCTGGCCGGCTTCAAAGGTGCCTACGCTGACAACAGCTGTTTTCAGCGGATCGATGCGGCGGCTGACGATTTGCTGAAGCATGGTTACCAGCTGAGAACCGATGAGAATGGCGTCTTTTGTTTCATGGGGGATGGCACCATGCCCTCCCTTACCTTGTATGGTAATCTCAAAACGGTCGGCACCAGCCATAAAGGCGCCTTTTGACGTTTGCAACACTCCCACAGGTGCATTGATCCATAAATGGGTACCAAAAACTGCATCCACTCCATCGAGGGCACCATTTTCAATCATGGGTTTTGCTCCCCCCGGAGCATATTCCTCTGCCGGCTGATGAAGGAATACGACCTTGCCCGGAAGTTCCTCCTGATAGGGAAGCATGGCTTTTGCGAGACCTAAAAGGGCAGCTGTATGCCCATCATGACCGCAAGCATGCATGACCCCCGGGACCGTTGACTTATAAGGTACATCATTTTCCTCCTGGATGGGAAGGGCATCGAAATCAGCACGCAATGCAACGGTTTTCCCGGGCTTTCCTCCTTTAAGGGTTGCAACAATTCCGTATCCTCCGATATTCTTTTGGTACGGAATCCCCCATTCATCATATTTTTTGGCAATAAATGCAGATGTGTTCTTTTCCTGAAAAGACAATTCTGGGTGCTGGTGAAGATAGCGCCGATTTTCAACCATTTCGTCATATAAAGAATCAATGGTCCGGTTCACGTTGTCCCACATTTCTCATCCTCCTTCTTCCTGTCTGGAATCATTATAACAGGTAACATGAATCGTGTCTGTATCCCTATGTATATGTTGTTTGGCCGTTATTTTAGCCATTAAAAAAGGGTTTACCCGATTTCAGGTAAACCCCTCTGGATGATTGATCTCATCACTTTAGCCTGACAGAGGTTATTGAAGTCTGGGATCAGACAGGAGACGTTCCATTTCTTCTTTGTGGTGGGTTTCATCTGCAATCATATCTTCCAGTTTCACGACTAGTTCTGTTAACCCAAGTTCCTCAGCCTGTTTTTTCCGTTCCTCATACCGGCGAATCGTATCTTTTTCAGCATGGAGGGCAGCCTCCAGCATTTCTTTCACGTCATTTAACTGCTGAACATCTTTTGGTCTCGTGGTAGGAGTTCCCCCCAGGGTTTTAATTTTTTCAGCTAGATAAAGGGCATGTGCGTTCTCATCAGCAATTTCACCTTCAAAAAATGGTTTTAACACCTGCCGGTACAATCCGGAAACAACTGCAGCATTATACGTATACATAATGACAGCTGCGTATTCATTGGCCAGGTCTTCGTTTAGTCCATCAACCAGTTTTTTCATGCTTTCGTCCAATGTTGATCACCCTTTCCCAAATATTTTTCTTTAATACATTACCCTTAACTTCAACGGATTAAACGATCATCTATGCAGGTTTTTGGATGTCATGCCATGATCTCCGTCTGGAGACTGAGGACAAAACCTTCTCAGGCTTGTTATGGGAAATAGCTGTTTCCATTATGATAAAATTAATCATGCTGTCAGACAAACAGGAGGAAGGACAAGTATTTGGAGCATCATCTTGATAGGAGGAACTTTTGCTTCGATGGGTTCTGTTTTGCTATTCAATATAATTCCTCGATTCGGATATAGTGAGAATGTGCAGGGAGAAGGAAATTGACGGAAAGTGTCAAATCTTTAATAGAAGGTTATAAAAAGGGTGAACAAAATGAAAATAAACAGCATATTCAGAGGTCTGATTGCATTACTGCTGGTTGGTACTGGGATATTGTTAATCCTGTCTAACCTCAATATCATTTCCCTGGAAATAGATCTGTCTGATGCTATTTTAAAAAGTTGGCCGATATTTATTGTGCTTTTAGGATGGAACATTTTTATTAATGATTTCAAGCCCAGGTCGGACGGCAGCTGGGAAGTAGGTTCTTTTTTTCTTATCTATGGTTCGTTGATCTGGATGGGAAACTTCAATATGCTAGATTTTCGTCTCGGTGACGTTTGGAGGCTATGGCCCCTTTTGTTTATCTATATCGGTGTCAATCTGTTTTTTAAAAACAAAAAAAGAAAAAAACAGAGGATCATAACGAGTAAAAAAGGCAGACAGGTTACCATTGACCTGGACCCAGAGGAAATCAAAGAGCAGGTCAAAAAGCATGTGAATCCTGAAAAAGAAAAAGAAGCCATTAAAGATTCATCGAAATATAAGTCATTTATCGGAGATTACAATTTTACAGATGCAAACTGGGTTGTGGAGCCGATGGACCTCTGGACAGGTGTAGGGGATATTGATTTTGATTTTACTAAAGCCTATATTCCGGATAAGGAAACGGTTATTTCATTACGCGGCTGGGTGGGCGATGTACGGATGCTGATACCGGAAGATCTGGCATTTCGCATAGAAGCCAGGACAAATGTGGGAGATATTCAGATTTTCGATCAGAAAGCGGACGGTTTAAACCGAAAATTGGTTTATCAGACCCCCGATTATGATAAAGCTTCAAGAAAGTTGACCATTTATATGCATTATCAAGTAGGCGATATTCAAGTGAATCAATTATAGGGGTTTTGCTTATGTTGAAAAAGATTAATAGCATTCGGTTTCATTTTATTCGGGCGCATCTTCATACGATCTATTTTTCATTGCTGATTATCGCACTTACCTTGTTTTTTGTCTTTTCCGTTTTTCAGCCGGATTGGTTAACGCTTCCAGCCATTTATCTCAATATATTGCTTATGGCCGGCATTATGACCCCGATTTCTGTGTATATCAGTTATAAATATTCAAGCGATATTAAAGACCGCCTTACAGGGATATCGATTTTGATTTCGGCGCTGAGCCAGGGACGATATAATGCCAAAATCTACGGGGAAAGACGGGAAGATGAAATCGATCTCATCAGTGACAAGTTAGGTGAACTTGCGCAAAAACTTCAGGATCAAGTTCGCTCCCTGCAGCGAATGGCTGAGGAAAAATCGGATTATGCCAAAAAAGCACGCCAGGCAGCGACCATGGAAGAGAGGCAACGTCTGGCAAGGGATCTTCACGATGCAGTCAGCCAGCAGCTATTTGCGTTAACCATGATGTCCCAGGCGACGGTAAAACTATTAGAAAAAAATCCTGAAACAGCCAGGGAGCAGATGGAGGAGATTGCACAGATTGCTCTCCAGGCCCAGACCGAAATGCGGGCATTATTACTGCATTTAAGACCGGTCCATCTATCAGGCGAAACCCTTCAGTCCGGATTGACAAAATTAGTTGATGAATTAAAACAGAAATGTCAGATTCAATTTAAGCTGGAGATCGGGGAAGAACTTGGATTATCCCGGTCAAAGGAAGAACATTTATTTCGGATTGTTCAGGAAGCGCTTTCGAACATTCTTCGCCATTCCAGTGCGGAGCATGTGCATATTGCTGTGAAACGCAGAAGTAATGAAGTGTCATTATATATTCATGATGACGGAAAGGGATTTAAGGTAAATGAACAGCTGGAGAATAAGACCTCTTATGGATTAAAGTCCATGAAGGAAAGGACGCAGGAACTGGGAGGAAGCTTTGCCATACGCTCCAAAGTGGGCGAAGGTACATATATTAATATTAAAATTCCACTAGAAGGTGATGAGCATGGGGAATAAAATTAAAGTGGTTGTAATCGATGACCATGATGTGGTGCGTAAAGGTGTGATCACCTATTTGCAAACAGAAGATCACCTCGAAATTGCCGGGGAGGCATCAAGCGGCAGAAAAGGGGTTGAAGTGGTTCGCGAGGCAAGGCCGGATGTGGTATTGCTGGATTTAATGATGGAAGATGGGGATGGGATCGAAGCGACCAAAAAAATACTGTCCTTCCATCCAGAGTGTAAAATCATTATTCTAACCAGCTACTACGATGATGAAAAAGTATTTCCTGCTCTTGAAGCCGGGGCATTCAGCTATATGTTGAAAACTTCATCCGCAGAAGAAATAGCTGAAGCCATCAAAAAAGCGGCCAGAGGGGAGAATGTAATTGAACCTAAGGTGGCCGGCAAAATGATGAACCGCTTTCGGCTTCAAGAGAAGAAACCCCATGAATCATTAACAGAAAGGGAACTGGAAGTACTGATCTGCATTGGAAATGGCATGACCAATCAGGAAATCAGTGAACATCTTTTTATAGGTATTAAAACGGTCAAAACCCATGTCAGCAACATTTTAAGTAAACTGGGGGTTCAGGACAGAACCCAGGCGGCGGTTTATGCTCATCGGAACGGAATCATGCGGGATCAGTCATAAAATGGATAAACACATAGGGCAAAATCATTTGCCTTCTCATCAGTCAATGGGTACAATCAAAGTTGACTGATTTTTTTGTTCAGTGAGTGTTTATATGAGAGTAAGGAGACTGTCATATGTTGAATAAACGGATGGAAACCTTTTTCATGATTGCCTGGGGACAGGCATTGATCGCTACTCTGGGAAGCTTGTTTTTTTCAGAAATTATGCATTTTATTCCCTGCAAATTATGCTGGATCCAGCGTATTCTAATGTATCCGCTCGTGATCATTTACGGGACGGCCATCGTCAAAAAAAATGCACAGATTGCGATTCCCGGCTTGATTTTGGCAGTGCTCGGTATCCCAATTGCAGCCTATCATTACATGACACAGAAATTGGATGTAACAGACACAGACAGCTTTTGCGGAGTGGTGCCATGTACCACAGAATATATTAACTATTTCGGATTTATCACCATTCCTTTTCTGTCATTGATGGCGTTTACTATTATTGTCACCGCTCATTTGCTTTCATTAAAAGGTAAAAGGAGTTGAAATCCCTTGAAAAAGATATTGATATTTGGTGCAGTGATTGTTGCTTTATTTGCCATTTTAATTGTTGTTGTGCAGATGCAAAATAAAGAAGCTTCAGAAGGCAACCCTTATGGTAAGGAAACCTTGCATCCTAAAACGATCGAACAGCTGGATGACCCGTTATATCAGAATCAGATATTGCCTGATGAACTGGAAGCAAAGCTGAGTAATGGAGAAGATGTCACGGTCTATTTTTACAGTCCTACCTGTCCTCACTGTCAGCGTGTCACTCCGATATTAGTGCCCCTTGCGGAAGAATATGACATTGATTTGAAAAAACTGAATGTCCTTGAATTTGAAGAGGCCTGGGATGAATATGGGATTAATGGTACACCGACATTGATTCATTTTGAAAACGGAGAAGAAGCGGCACGGATGGAAGGTGAAAATGAAGAAGACGTGTTCCGTCTGTTTTTGGAAACAGAGGTGCTGGGCTAAACGGGATTCATAGCCAGTCTGAATCGGGAAATAGAATTTGTACAGGAGCAGAAGAAGCCGGGACAATCAATCCCTCTGTGTGCAGGATTGTGACAGACTCAAATTTGATGCTTGTTGATCTGATCACATATATCCCAGCTCATTTCTGTAACGGCTGGTTTTTTCCCAGCCTCTTTACCTATTCATCATCGTCGGGCTGTCCTTCCCATTAAACATCAGTGGGTTCAACCATCACATAGGAGGTAACATAGGATGGCCCGGCGCTAAAAGAAGGTCCCTTGCTGTTGCGTGAATGTTGATGGGCTTTTTGAAATGACTGGGATGTTTTCCAGTTCTCAAAGCTTTTTTGATCCTTCCATTGAGTGAGCAAAATATATGTATTGCCCTGTTTTGGCCGTAAAACGCGTATAGCCTGAAACCCCGGCATGCTTTCAATCTTCCCTGCCCGGTTTTTAAAACGATCTTCAAAGATGGGCCGTCCTTCATCGGTGACCGGAATATGATTCATGATCACAAAACCGCTTTCTTGCATTTCCCCTGTATCATCGACGGTTTCATATTCATGTCCTTCTGTAAACACTGAACTGTCATCCCCTTCGTAATAGGCAAGACCCTTCTCTCCATCCTGAAGGATCAGAATTGGTTTTTCGGGATGTTTTTGACGGATGGAGGATAAATACGAAACAGTTCCGTATGTCATATGCACATTCATTAGCATGACTCCTTTCCTGATAAAAAGATGATTTTGCGGTCAGACCTGAATGGTCTATAATGAGTAAGGATATAATGTTTACATCTATTTTACCGGACATTCATATGAGAGATTCAAATTTTTTGTCTGTGGGGGACCATGGCTCTTCCGACCACAGATAATAAGACAATTTCGTGAAAATCTTGACTCTTTTCTATACATACCGTCTGTTTTCGTTTATAGTGTTATTGGTAAAGAATATGTGCGATGGAATGAAAGGTGAGACTTACATGACAACGTTTAATGATACGATGTTAAAAGCGTTTCAAGGCGAAGAGACACCCTATGTACCTGTCTGGTATATGCGCCAGGCCGGACGGTCTCAGCCTGAATACCGAAAATTGAAAGAAAAATATTCCCTTTTTGAAATCACGCATAATCCAGAGCTGTGTGCGTATGTCACCAGACTCCCTGTAGAACAGTATGGGGTAGATGCAGCCATTTTGTATAAGGATATCATGTCCCCCCTGGTGCCGATTGGGGTAGATGTAGAAATTAAAGCTGGAATCGGTCCAGTTATTGATCATCCGATCCGTACCATGGAAGATGTGGAACGCCTCGGGGAACTGGACCCGGAAAATGATTTGCCTTATGTATTGAAAACGATTGAAATGTTAACGAAGGAACAGCTGAATGTTCCTCTGATAGGTTTTAGCGGTGCACCGTTTACCCTTGCCAGTTATATGGTCGAAGGCGGTCCATCGAAAAATTATAATAAAACGAAGGCCATGATGTATGGAGAACCCAAATTGTGGCAGGCTCTGATGGACAGGCTTGGTGATATGATCATTCGCTATTTGAAAGCCCAGATCAAAGCAGGTGCCAGTGCCGTTCAGGTATTTGATTCCTGGATTGGAGCGGTAAGTGCAGAAGATTACCGCATGTACATTAAGCCAGTGATGAACCGTATTTTTACAGCATTAAAAGATGAACCGGCTTTCACGATCATGTTTGGTGTCAACACCGGTCACCTGCTGGGAGAGTGGAATGATCTGCCGGTTGATGTCATTGGCATTGACTGGAGAACGTCTATTCCAAAAGCACGGAACATGGGAATTCAGAAAACATTGCAGGGAAATTTAGATCCTGCTGTTTTATTAGCTGACTGGCCTGTAATTGAAAAGCGCGTAAAAGCGATTCTGGATGAGGGAATGAAACAGCCGGGCTATGTCTTCAACCTTGGACACGGGATTTTTCCAGAAATCAAACCGGAAACATTAAAACGCCTGACCGCATTTATTCATGACTATACGAAACAATCGTAAAAAAAAAAGAGGTGTTTAGTATGGGAAAGAAAACAATGGGGCTTTTAGTCATGGCATATGGAACTCCTTATAAGGAAGAAGATATAGAGCGGTATTACACCCATATCCGCCATGGCCGAAAGCCTACAGAGGAAATGCTGGAAGACCTCCGGAGCAGATATGAAGCAATCGGCGGAATCTCGCCTCTCGCACGAATCACAAAGGAGCAGGCGGAATCCCTGGAAAAACGGTTAAATGAAATTCAGGATGAAGTAGAGTTTAACATGTACCTCGGATTAAAACATATCGACCCTTTTATTGAAGATGCTGTTGAACAAATGGCACAGGACGGGATTGAGGAAGCCGTCAGTCTGGTGCTTGCTCCCCATTATTCTACGTTCAGCGTGAAATCTTATAATGGCAGAGCGAAAAAGGAAGCAGAAAAACATGGAAGACCGGTAATTTATTCTGTTGATAGCTGGTATGATGAGCCAGGATTTATTGAATACTGGGCTGATCAAATAAAGAAAGTCTACGAAACCATGACTCAGGACGAACGTAAACAGGCAGTACTCATCGTCTCAGCCCATAGTTTACCCGAAAAAATTTTGCAGTATAATGACCCTTATCCAGAACAATTGAAGGAAACTGCTGATTTAATTGCAACGAGAGCAGGCATTGAAAACTATGAAATCGCCTGGCAGAGTGAAGGCAATACTCCTGACCCATGGCTGGGACCTGATGTTCAGGATTTAACCAGAGATCTCTTCGAACAAAAAGGCTATCGCACCTTTGTTTATGCACCGGTGGGTTTTGTGTCTGATCATCTCGAGGTGTTATATGATAACGACTATGAGTGTAAAGTCGTATGTGATGAACTGGGTGCCAGTTATTATCGTCCGCAGATGCCAAACGTGCATCCGAAGTTTATTGACACCCTTGCCCGGGTAGTCCTAAGAGAAGCAAAAGCAGGGATCAGCAATGAGTAAAACAAAACAGGTTGTGGTAATTGGCGGTGGGATTACCGGCTTAACAGCAGCCTATTATTTGCAGAAAACCATTCAGCAGGAAAACCTCCCCATTCAAATCAAGCTGCTGGAAGCAGGTCCTAAACTGGGGGGCAAAATCCAGACAGAACGGAAAGACGGGTTTGTGATCGAACGGGGACCTGATTCCTTTTTAGCCCGAAAACAGAGTGCTTCCCGTCTTGCCCGGGAACTGGGACTTGAGGATCAGCTTGTTCGGAATGCTACAGGAAAATCCTATATTCTAGCAAACAGCCGTCTCCATGAAATGCCTAAAGGAGCGTTTATGGGCATCCCTACAGAGGTAACCCCCTTTCTGGTGTCCAGTCTATTTTCTGTCAGAGGAAAATTAAGAGCCGGACTGGACTTTATTTTGCCTAAAGGAGAGCCAAAAGAGGATCAATCTCTAGGAGCGTTTTTTCGTCGCCGTCTGGGAGATGAGGTGGTAGAAAATTTAATAGAGCCTTTATTATCAGGAATTTATGCCGGGGACATTGATCAATTAAGTTTGATGGCTACGTTCCCGAATTTTTACCACCTGGAACAAAAACATCGGAGCTTAGTAAAAGGATTAAAAAAGACGGTTTCAAAACAAAAGAGTGGCAGCGGTAAAAAACAGGGGATGTTTCTGACCCTCAAAAGTGGACTGGAAACCATGGTTGAAGCCCTGGAGCGCCAGTTGGGCCCAGGCTCTGTTCATAAAGAAACCCCTGTTGACCATATTGAGAAAGGGGCAGATGGCTATCATGTCTTCCTGAAAGGTGGGGACAGGCTCTATGCAGACAGCATTATCCTGGCTGTACCGCACAATCATGCTCAGAAAATTTTCAGCCAGTATGATTTTATGCACATGTTTAAAGAACAGCCCGCAACATCCGTAGCTAATGTGGCCATGGCTTTTGATGATAAAGATATTAAAAAGGATATTGACGGAACAGGATTCGTGGTTTCAAGAAACAGTGATTATCGAATTACTGCATGCACCTGGACCCATAAAAAGTGGCCACACACCACTCCTGATGGACATGCATTATTACGCTGTTATGTAGGGCGACCAGGCGATGAAGAGGTTGTGGATCTTCCGGATGAAGAAATGGAAAACATCGTGCTGAAGGATTTAAATAAAACCATGAATATTACGGCAAGACCGGCGTTCCGGGTGATTACGCGCTGGAAAGATGCCATGCCCCAGTATACGGTGGGACATAAGCAACGAGTTAACACCGTAAAGGAAAATATGAAAACCTATTTACCTGGAATATTCCTGTCGGGCAGTTCCTATGAAGGGCTCGGGGTGCCTGATTGTATCGACCAGGGAGAGCAAGCGGCTGGGTACGTTCTTGATTTTCTGAACAAGAAATAACCAAATGAAAAACAGACAATTGCTGGTAAAGGCAGTTGTCTGTTTTTCATTTGGTTAAGGGAAATGAACGAATTCCATGGATAGATCACTTTATGCTGATCCGGCTTCAGCACTTATCCCCTCTGACCTCATCAGCCACCAGTAGGCGGGTAGCTCTTTAGTAAGCTCTTTAAGCTTTTAATGGTTTTTGAGCTGCAATTATGCCTGGCATTTTATCTTCTCCAATCAAAATTTATGCGCACATGAAGATTATGAATCAAAGATGTGGACAATATAAGAAAAAGAATACAAATAGAGGTGAAAGGAAAGGATGCTTAAAAAAATGTTCCCTCCGACTTTTCAAAGAGTAGAACGAAATTCCAGCTCCGCAATTCTTGAAAAAGTATCTGAAGAAATTGAACAGGTTATGGAAACCTACCGTTCGAAAAATGAACTGGAAATCGAAAACCGAATCAAAGAACTGGAAAAGGAATGGGATACAGAGCGAGTACTTGAGGCCAATTTTGCAGCAGTGGTTCTTCTGTCAACGATACTCGCAACTATTCATCATAAAAAGTGGCTAATTCTAACAGGAACGGCTTCCGTATTTCTGATGCAACATGCCTTTCAGGGCTGGTGTCCGCCTCTTCCCCTTATTCAAAGACTTGGGATTCGGACAACTTCGCAAATTTTTCGGGAAAAACATGCCCTGGTTCACTTGCTGGAAGAAAAAAGGTTGAACTGGTAGAGAAAATAAAATCGTTCTATCATGCCATTTTTTGTGTTATTGTATAAACTGAGGGGATTTGAAGGCTGTATTAGTACAAAAAAATAGAGCAGTATTATACTGCTCATCAATAGAAGGAGTTTTCCAACCACATATCACAAGGTAAAGATGGTTCCAGCCTAGCGGGCTGGATGATCACAGTCATAGCAAAGGTTGCCGTAGCAATCTGCCTGTTCCTGAATGTCTTTGCCACACTTGGAACACTTTTTTTGAGGCAGGTTACGGAAAAATTCCAGCACACTCTTTATCACTTCAAATCCCCCCGTAAAATGGTTTACACATATATTGTATTATAACAATTTATTTATTGCAACTATCTGTTTTATAACAATTGTTTTTTGTTTGAGAGGTGGTGTCATGAAGCTAACGGTCATCGGTTTCTGGGGAGCCTATCCGGAGGCAAACGGAGCGACTTCCGGGTATTTACTGGAAAAAGATGGATTTTTCTGTCTCATTGACTGTGGGAGTGGTGTTTTGTCCAGACTGCAAAATGTTATTAAACCTGCCGATTTAGACGCTGTGATTTTATCTCATTATCATCATGACCATATTGCCGATGTCGGTCCTCTGCAATATGCCTTTCTCATTCATCATCAACTTCATCATTCGAATCTGGTATTGCCAATCTATGGACATGAGGATGATCAGGAATCATTTGACCGGTTGACCCATCACTATACAAGGAAAGAGGCATATGATCCGGATCGGGGTCTTCAACTCGGGCCTTTTCAGTTTGATTTTATTAAAACCAGACACCCGGCGCCGTGTTATGCCATGAGGATCAGCGATGGGAAGCAGACGGTTGTATACACTGCGGATACGAGTTATTTTCCGGAACTCACTTCTTTTTCTGCAAACGCGGACTTACTAATCGCTGAGAGCAGTTTTTATAAAGGGATGGATGGCAGAGGTGCCGGTCATATGAACAGCATTGAATGTGGCCGGTTGGCTGAAGAGGCAGGTGTAAAAGAACTCTGGCTTACCCATCTGCCCCATTTTGGAAACGTGAGTCAATTGAAACAGGAAGCACAGGAAGTGTTTTCAGGGAAAACGAAACTGGCAGAAGAAAGGCTCGTGTGGTTCGGAGAGTAGAACTAGATTTGCAAGAATTGAAAAGGAGGAAGAAACGATGATGTATTTTATCGATAATGAGGGAATTACCGACCCCAGAATGAACCTGGCGATTGAAGAATATGCACTAAAGAATTTAAATATCGAGGAGGATCGTACATATTTATTATTTTATGTCAATGAACCGTCTATCATTATCGGGAAAAATCAGAATACCATTGAAGAAATCAATACGGATTATGTTGAAGAGAACCATATCCATGTCGTCCGCCGTTTGTCCGGCGGCGGAGCAGTTTATCATGATCTAGGGAATCTCAATTTCAGCTTTATTACAAAAGATGACGGAAATAGTTTCAGTGATTTTGAAAAGTTTACACGTCCGGTAGTTGAAGCTTTGCATAAATTAGGGGTGAAGGCTGAACTTTCCGGGCGCAATGACATTGTCGTTGAAGGCAGGAAAATTTCCGGAAATGCTCAATTTGCCACACGGGGCCGGATGTTCAGCCACGGCACACTCATGCTTGATTCAGAGATTGAAAATGTCGTGAAAAGCCTCAGAGTAAAATCCGACAAAATCCGATCAAAGGGCATTAAATCGATTCGCAGCCGTGTGGCAAATATTTCAGAATTTCTTGAGGAAAAAATTTCGATGGAAGAATTTAAAGACCTCTTGCTTCGCTATATTTTTGATGTGGATTCGGCTGAAAAAGTTCCCCGCTACCAATTGACGGACAAAGACTGGACGGAGATTCATCAAATCTCCAAAGACC
Organism: Melghiribacillus thermohalophilus; assembly: GCF_004342905.1. GTDB lineage: Bacteria > Bacillota > Bacilli > Bacillales > Alkalibacillaceae > Melghiribacillus > Melghiribacillus thermohalophilus. The sequence continues at coordinate 96,310 of NZ_SMAN01000006.1, forward strand.
GCTATCAGAACTGGGACTGGAATTATGGGAAGTCTCCATCCTTTGATATTGAACACTCCAAGCGTTTTGAAGGGGTCGGTTCCATTGATGTCCGCATGAATGTCAAAAAAGGGATCATTGAGGACTGCAAAATTTATGGTGATTTCTTTGGTGTTGGCGATGTCAAAGATATCGAACACAGATTAACAGGGACACGGTATGACCGCATGTCCATTGAAAAAGCTTTAAAAGATGTAGATCTGAAGCATTACTTTGGAAAAGTTTCCAGAGATGAGTTTATTCGGATGGTTTATTAAACCAGAAACCATTCAAGTACTAAAGGTAGCAGAGCCGGCACGGCAGTCAGGTTCTGCTATTTTTTATTCGAACCTCTTGCCAGTGCTACTACTCTTTGTGAACAGGAGGGAATCAAGTTGGTAGATATAATAAAAGCGAGTAAAGATCACGTCAAAAGAATCGCCAGAGTATGTACAGAGGGTTACTGGAGTACTTACAGCGGTTTATTGCCGGCAGAGTATATTGAGAGAATTGTAAAGGAGTTTTATAACCAACAGCGGATTCTAAAGGAAGTTACCCATACTGACAGGAACTGGGGAGGTTATTTTGTTGCCCTTGAAGACGAGGAGGTCATAGGCGCCGGGGGAGGGGGGATGATTGGAGACACATCCGGGGAAATTTTTGTTCTATACATGGACCCGAAACGAAGAAACGAGGGAATTGGCACCAGACTGTTAGCTGCCATTACAGAACAGCAAAAAAACTGGGGTGCCACCGAACAGTGGGTTTCGGTTCAAAAGGGTAATCAAAAGGGGATTCCTTTTTATGAAGCAAAAGGGTTTTCTTTTCAATACGAAAAGCCGGGATACGCGAATAAAGAAGGAGAAGATTTTGTTTCTCTTAGATACCACAGGTATATTTAACCGTGTTTCTTCTCTCATTCGTCAAACTTTTTGATCAGCAGCCTTGTCCTGGTGTTTTCTGTATTTTATAATAAATTTAGAAAATTTTTTAATATCATAATATGAATGAGTGTTCATTCATAACACTTTTTTAACTGGGGGAGGGCATGACATGAATTTAAGTGATCAGCTAACCGTAACTGCAAAGAAAAATTTAACAAAAACTGCACTCTATTTTCAGGGGAAAGAAACGTCTTATCAGGAACTGGAGGGAGCGGTAACGAAATTCGCATCAAGCCTGAAAAAATTGGGATTTCAAAAAGGGGACCATATCGCCTTAGTCGTGGGAAATACCCCTCATTTTGTCATTGGCTTATATGGAGCACTTCGTCTGGGAGTAACTGTCATACCGATTAATCCGATTTACACACCCGATGAGTTGTCGTATATTATCAACAATGGAGATGTAAAAGGAATTATCACCCTGGATATGTTGCTGGAAAAGTTTGAAAAAATGGCCGAAGATTTACCGAAAGTGGAGCATTATATTATTGCAGAAACAAACCCAGAAGTACCATTCGGTCATTCATCCCTTTCGCCGAAATTGAAATCGTTTACACAGCTCGTACAGGAAGGGGAACTCGATTTTGAACGTCCTTATCTGGATGATGATGATGTTGCCGTTATTTTGTATACATCTGGCACAACTGGAAAACCGAAGGGAGCTATGCTGACCCATAAAAACCTTTATTCAAACGCGAAAGATGTGGGTACATATCTTGGTATTACGCCTGATGACAGGGTAATTGCAACCCTTCCAATGTTCCACGTATTCTGCTTAACAGTTGCGTTAAACGCTCCATTAATGAGCGGCGGGACGGTTCTGGTGGTACCGAAATTTTCACCTGAAACGATTTTTAAATTAACAAGGGAACAACAGGCAACAGTCTTTGCCGGGGTGCCGACGATGTACAATTATTTGTTACAGTATCCAGAGGGGAAATCATCTGATTTTGAATCGATTCGCTTATGTGTTTCGGGTGGAGCATCCATGCCCGTAGCCCTTCTGGAAAACTTTGAAAAGAAGTTCAACTGCCAGATCTCTGAAGGCTACGGCCTGTCAGAATCATCACCGGTTACTTGTTTTAATCCTCTTGATCGGCCACGGAAAGCCGGTTCAATTGGTACCAGTATCATCCATGTGGAAAATAAAGTTGTAGATGAAAATGGAGAAGAGGTTCCTGTCGGAGAAGTAGGAGAACTGATCGTCAGGGGTCCAAATGTGATGAAAGGTTACTATAAAATGCCGGAGGAGACAGCTGCTACTTTAAAGGACGGATGGCTATATACCGGAGATATGGCACGGGTGGATGAAGACGGCTATTTTTATATCGTTGACCGTAAAAAAGATTTAATACTGGTGGGAGGTTATAACGTATACCCCCGCGAAGTAGAAGAAGTGCTATACAGTCATCCGAAAGTGGCTGAAGCAGCGGTTGTCGGGGTGCCGGATCCCGATACAGGAGAAGCGGTTGCCGCCTTTGTTGTATCAAAGGATGAAAGCTTAACAGAAGAGGAATTAATAGCCTATTGCAAAGAGCATCTGGCAAAATATAAAATCCCTTCTTCCATTTCTTTTATGGAAGAATTGCCGAAAAACACAACCGGCAAGATCCTGCGCAGACATCTGAAAGAAAAAATCAAACAATAGTCGGAAGTAAAAGATTTGCCCTCTGTTGAATGAACTATACCCCAGTTAGTGGACAAATAACAAAAAGTCCCTAGCTGGGGTTTTTTGTTTATTAACCTGTTATAATGAATGAAATATTAATGGAA
>NZ_SMAN01000007.1 GCF_004342905.1 Melghiribacillus thermohalophilus
TGAGTAAGATCCCTCAGAGACGATGAGGTGGATAGGCCCGAGGTGGAAGCGTGGTGACACGTGGAGCTGACGGGTACTAATCGATCGAGGACTTACCTTAGCGGAAAAAAAGCGCATGATGCGGATTCAAACTTCTTATCTGGTTTTCGAGGTATAAAAAATAATGAAAAACCCCTTGAAATTTCCCAAAAAACAATTATAATATTTCATGTCACAAATTTGATAGGATGTCTGGTGGCGATCGCGGAGAGGCCACACCTGTTCCCATTCCGAACACAGCAGTTAAGCTCTCCAGCGCCGATGGTAGTTGGGGTTGTTCCCCTGCGAGAGTAGGACGCTGCCGGGCATCAACTGAATGATCTGCCACTTTGGATGAAGTTATTGTGAATTATTCCACCGTAGCTCAGTGGTAGAGCACGATCGAATAAGCTTCTTCGAAAGTAGCCACAGCGCACCACGCGAGAGGCATCTTGAATGAGCATTCTGAGCGTGGGGTGATCGGCTGTTAAATGCACTGTTTTCTGCTGGTGCTGGTTTATGATTATTCCACCGTAGCTCAGTGGTAGAGCAATCGGCTGTTAACCGATTGGTCGCAGGTTCGAATCCTGCCGGTGGAGCCATTGGAGAGCTGTCCGAGTGGTCGAAGGAGCACGATTGGAAATCGTGTAGGCCGCCAAAGCGGTCTCGAGGGTTCGAATCCCTCGCTCTCCGCCATAAAATCATGGCCCGTTGGTCAAGTGGTTAAGACACCGCCCTTTCACGGCGGTAACACGGGTTCGAATCCCGTACGGGTCATCTCTGTGGAGGATTAGCTCAGCTGGGAGAGCACTTGCCTTACAAGCAAGGGGTCGGTGGTTCGAGCCCGCCATCCTCCATCATCCTGACAATTATCAATCATTATTTAATATGGCATGAACCATTATTTAAAGGTTATGCACCATCGCGGGGTGGAGCAAACCCGCTGCAACGAATTACTTCTTGAAGGTTTGCGAGCAACTAGAACGCATCATTGGATAGACTAAATCGTTGTGAGCAGTCAAAGTTAAAAATTCATTTTCTTATATCGCATAAACCACGGTTTAATGGTTATGCAATACCGCGGGGTGGAGCAGTCTGGTAGCTCGTCGGGCTCATAACCCGAAGGTCGCAGGTTCAAATCCTGCCCCCGCAACCAAATAGGTCCGGTAGTTCAGTTGGTTAGAATGCCTGCCTGTCACGCAGGAGGTCGCGGGTTCGAGTCCCGTCCGGACCGCCACTTTCAAACTTTAGATAAGGATCGGTAGCTCAGTCAGTAGAGCACGTACGAGTAAACATCATAGAAATGGCATCAGCGCACCACGCGAGAGACATCTTGAATTAGCTTTCTGAGCGTGGGGTGAAAGACTGAAAATAACCGGCAAATTTTATTAGTAAGTCAATTCATTTACATATGGCTCGGTAGCTCAGTCGGTAGAGCAAAGGACTGAAAATCCTTGTGTCGGCGGTTCGATTCCGTCCCGAGCCACCATCTTTCAGTAATTTTAAATTATATGGAGGGGTAGCGAAGTGGCTAAACGCGGCGGACTGTAAATCCGCTCCCTCTGGGTTCGCAGGTTCGAATCCTGCCCCCTCCACCATTTTATAAAGTAGGGGCATAGTTCAATGGTAGAACAGCGGTCTCCAAAACCGCAAATGTGGGTTCGATTCCTACTGCCCCTGCCATTTTTATATGGCGGTTGTGGCGAAGTGGTTAACGCACCGGATTGTGGCTCCGGCATTCGTGGGTTCGATTCCCACCAATCGCCCTTCATTCGTTGGGGTATAGCCAAGCGGTAAGGCAACGGGTTTTGGTCCCGTGATGCGTAGGTTCGAATCCTACTACCCCAGCCATTGATGCGGAAGTAGTTCAGTGGTAGAACACCACCTTGCCAAGGTGGGGGTCGCGGGTTCGAATCCCGTCTTCCGCTCCAGATGGCGGCATAGCCAAGTGGTAAGGCAGAGGTCTGCAAAACCTTTATCCCCGGTTCGAATCCGGGTGCCGCCTTTAATTTTTTGCCGGTGTGGCGGAATTGGCAGACGCGCACGACTCAAAATCGTGTTCCCTTGTGGAGTGTGGGTTCGACTCCCACCACCGGTATTAAAGTGATAACGTGGAATGAATAACCTATAGACGCTGAAATAGTTGTCTATAGGTTATTTTAATGCTCGAAAACAAAATTGTTGGAATTAGAAAAATGTGACACATACTTAAAACGGAACTTTGTGATAGACCTTTTTTAGAAATGTTCCAGTTAATAAAGCTGAACAATGCTGGTGAGTATCTTGTATTCAGGTTCTTTATTTAAAATAATAAATGCGGTTGATCAAAATTTTCAGTTGAATTTTGATCGATTATTCACTATAGTTATTGATACCAATCGATAACGGGAAGGACGAGGCTGGAACTATGAATCAACATTTAAAGGAACATCTAAAACAATTAGAGGAGCGTCATATTCATTTGGAGGTTCGGAGGAATCGTGAACAATTAGGACAAATCCTGGCTGATGATTTTTTTGAAATAACCAGTTCGGGAAACATGATTAATAAAAACGACTGCCTTAAGAATGGTGTCGTGTTAACGGAAATGACATTACATCATTATGAGATCCACCCTTTAGCTGAACATGTTGTATTATCTACTTATTATATTAAAGACAAAACGAGAAACCGCAATACATTGCGAAGTTCCATCTGGAAATTGATCGACGGAAGATGGCGGCTTTATTTTCATCAAGGAACGATTACGGAGCTGGAAATTGATCAGATCGCAAAAAAAATGTAGGATATACGCTTTTATCGTTCGTTTATTGGTAAAATCCTCTGTTTTAAATCTAAGGGTGTAACCCATTTTCCCAACGAAGACAGTCGAGTATTCTTGTCCAAAAGTTATATCCTCTGCTTTTGATTTGGACAGGAACCACCTTTCTTTTCATTTTAAATAGGTTTTATGGATGGAACACTATCTTTTGTTGAACATTATGAGTTTTTCGAATGACTAGATGCAATTCATTCAACACTAGTAATATATTCATCTGGGATAAGCGCTAGTTTGTAGTTTTTGAAATCGATCATTCCAGTCATAAAAAAAGTTCTGCAGATATACAATGCAGAACTTGGAACCTCCATCACCTCTTGAGAAAAAGAGGAATGGAGAAAAAGGAAACTCCAAAGGGAAAAATCACCATTCCATACAGGCACCTTTCCTGGTTGTTAACATAGGATACAAATGACGGCTGATCTTAAACAAGGGGAGGGATTTTATGTGAATGGATTAATTCAGCCTTACCCAAATGATCAACTTCATTTGTATCGTTCGGAAAAACACAATTTGATTGAAAATATCAGAAAGGCTATAAATGGTGAATTTAGTGCGGTAATATGTTATGAAAAGCTTTTAATGATGGCGCCGTCAGAAAATGAAAGAAATCAAATTGCAGAAATACGTCAAGATGAACAAAATCATTTAAATGCATTCCGTAATATTTACCGGACTATCACAGACAGGGAACCTGAACCGAAAATGACGGAGAAATGTCCGGATACGTACGTAGAAGGGCTTGAAGCTGCATTTAAAGACGAACAGGAAACAGTAGATGTTTATCTGGATATAGCGGACCAGGCAGATGATGTTTTGATAAAAGAGACTTTTAAACGGGCAGCAGCAGATGAACAGAATCATGCGGTATGGTTTTTGCGTTATTTAATGACAACAGGAAAACCTGAATCTCCAGATCGTCAGCCCCCGGCTAATTACGGTGCTATTGGTGCACTGAATGCTTCAACTCTTACCCTGCCTCAGATGCTCATCTATGGTATTCAGGATGAATATCTGGCTCATTCTACTTATCGTGCAGTGATTCAAAAGTTTGGGAATGTCCGTCCTTTTTCCCGTATTCAAGAAGCTGAAATAAGACATGCGAATGCGTTATTGAGACTATTTCAAAACTATCAGATTCCTGTTCCTCCTGATGATTCTGTGCGATATGTTGTTGTTCCGGAAACATTCAGGGAAGCACTTCAGCAGGGAATTGAAATCGAAGTGAATAATATTTCTATGTACGACCGGTTTTTAACTTATCATTTACCACAGGATGTCAGAAATGTTTTCACCAATTTACGAAATGGATCCACAAGGCATCTGGCTGCCTTTCGGCGGGTACTAGAAAGAATGCAGCAGCAGAACAGGGAAAAAGACACAAAAGATGAATAAAAAGAGGTGGACTGTTTAAGAGGAAAGAGCCGGGAAAAGCAAGAGGGGTAATAAGATTTCAGCAGATCTAAAATGGGCACATTATCTGCCTGTTAAGCTAAAAGTTCGGTTTATATCTACTGGACTTTTTTATGTTCAGAAAAATAAGGGGATTTGTGGTAAAGTGAAAGGGGAAGAATCGCCAATGGAACACCCATCATGTACATACAAGGGAGGAAACATCGTGCAGGAGTTTGAATCGATCCGCAATATTTACTGTGTGGGTAGAAATTATGCTAGACATGCCAGGGAACTGGGAAATGATGTTCCGAAAAGGCCGATGATTTTTTCAAAGCCGACCCATGCCCTGCATCCAGCGACAGGAGAACTAAAGTTATCTCAGAACCTTGGAGAGGTGCATCATGAAGTAGAGCTGGTCGTTCGCATTGGACAGGCTTATGAAGAAGGAATTTCTGCGGAAAACATAATTGATGGCGTTGCAATCGGCATTGACTTAACCTCAAGATCCATTCAATCTGATTTAAAAGCAAAAGGTCACCCCTGGCTGCTGGCTAAAGGGTTTAGAGGATCTGCCATTCTGGGAAGATTCCGTCCGTTTAAAGGGCTAGACCATTTTCATCAGCTTCAATTTGAGCTCCATAAAAATGGCGTAGTTGTGCAGCAGGGAAATCCCGTTCACATGATCTTTCCGTTAGAGAAATTGATTCAGTATATTGGCGGACATTTTGGCCTGGATAAAGGCGACATTATTTTTACCGGTACACCTGAAGGGGTTGGACCTGTGAGCAGCAGAGATGTGATCGAGATGAGGATGATTGATCCCACTGAAGGCCTAACCTATAAGGATGGCCCGATCAAAATTTTATAATTTGATATTTCTACTCCATCTAGGGTCTGAAAAACAATAAATCTCTAGAATCAATCCAATTCTTTTGAACTGATTTATAATGGAAATGGTTTAACGAAAGCACAAATCCTATGGAAACTGGAGAAAACTTGAGTATGACAAAATTTAGAGATTATCACCGAAATGTAAAAATACGTATTGCACAAATCTTCTTATCAGATACAGTAGCGGGCGCTATTTTCCCGTTTTTGGCCATCTATTTTTCTGATTACTTTGGAGCCGCTTTAACCGGGATATTATTGATCGTCAATGTGGTTATTGCCATGTTTGTGGGGCTTTATGGGGGGTACTATGCAGATCTGATTGGAAGAAAAAGGCTGATGGTGATCGCGGGATTAATCCGTATGTTTGCCTTTTTTGTGATTACAGCAGCTAACTCTCCCTGGTTTACATCTCCTGAGCTCACATTTTTCATGACGGTGATTATCTGGTCTTCTTTTGGGCTGGATGGACCGGCTGCTGAGGCCATGCTGATTGATATTACAAAACCGGATGAAAGAAAAGGGGTTTTTGCACTCATTTACTGGAGCTTTAACCTTGCATTTGCGGCCGGAGGGGTAATCGGAGCGCTGATGTTTGCCGACTATCTGTTTATACTGCTCCTTGCTCTTTCTATTACCATTTTTCTATCGAATCTACTTGTCATCTTTTTTATTGAAGAAACTCTGGAAAATCCTGATTTGACCAAACAAAAGCATGTACTGGGGAAAATGGTCAAAAGTTATCGGGAGGTAGCAGGTGACAAAATTTTTATGTTATTTGTCCTGGCTGGACTTTTTATCCAGTCTCTTGAGCTCCATCTGGAAAATTATATCGCAGTTAGACTTCATAATGAAATGCCGGATCAGGGATTGTTTGGCTTTCAGGTAACAGGTGTAGAGATGGTCGGGTTTTTAAAATCTGAAAATACAATTCTGGTTGTATTATTAACCGTTTTTATAACGAGATGGGTTTCAAAATTAAACGATGGACGTACCATGATTGCATCCATTTTTATCTTTACACTGGGATATGCTGTGGTCAGTTATGCCAATAACATCTGGGTATTGTTTATCTTCATGGCTATGGCAACGATTGGCGAACTGATGCGTGTGCCTGTGCAGCAGGATTATCTGGCAAGCATTCCGCCCGATCATAAAAGAAGTTCATATCTTGCGGTAAATGGACTTCTGTTTTATGGCGCTAGCATTATCAGCTCCCTGTTTGTGACTCTCGGAGCAGTATTCAGTTCAGAGTTGATGAGCATCATCATATTTGGAAGCGGACTGATAGGGCTGTTGATGATGAAAAGGATTATTCCCCGTCTGGAGGAGCGAAAGGCCAACATACAATAAAAAAGGGAAAGTTGATCGATTGTGTCTTGTGTCAGATCACAGAACAAGTCGCTGAAAATGAATGGGACACTGCCTATTTCGATCGTTGCCCGGTTAAAGAAGGACAGTAATTAGTCCAAATAGAAAAGTGCCTGGTTCATTTTGATTGGACCTGCGAGGAATTCAGGTGAACCAGTGTCTCTTCTTTTTGAATGAACACTGTTGCAGGATGTAACGTTCCAGTCCGATATCATTCTGGCATCAATTCAGGTGAAGCAGCACATCAGACCATTTTTCTCTGTAATGTCCATTTCATTCCGGATATAAGGGAGATCTGACAACCCGGATATAGAATCAGAGGAAAAAAACTGATAAAAAAGAACTGTAAAAAAAGAGGAATCGTTTTTTTACAGTTCTTTTTTATTATTTAGGAAATTTATAAAAACAGCGGCTGTGGATTTCTTTGTATCTGTCCAGATTCAGTGTTCAGTCTCTTGATCAACTTCGGCCATCCTGGGGCTGTCACAGTCTCAACGGGTGTCCTCAAGCAGTGTTCGGAACTGAAGGGGCTTTAAGCTTTTTTATTTTGGCAGGGGACAGGGTATCAAAATATTTATGTTTATTTTAATACACACTATTGAATATTAATGCATAAATGTGTATAATAATTCAACAGAAGCAGATTGATGGAAAAAAAGGATGTGATGACATGTTCCCATCTGCAAGTCGAGTGGAGAGCAAGGGACTGGTCAACAAGGATTTATTGACGATTGATGGTGTCAGCAGAGATGAAATTTTATTTCTCATTCAGGATGCCATCCGAATGAAGAAACGGAAACAATACGGTCAGGAACTGAAAGGGAAAACACTGGGGATGATTTTTGAAAAGTCGTCCACCCGAACCAGGGTATCCTTTGAAGCGGCTATGATTCAATTAGGCGGCCATGCGATGTTTCTCAGTTCCCGGGATTTGCAGCTTGGCCGGGGCGAAAGTATAGAAGACACAGCGAAAGTGCTGTCAAAATATGTAGATGGAGTCATGATCCGAACCCATGAGCATGAAAAGATTGAGACGTTTGCGAACCATGCGTCCATTCCGGTCATCAATGGATTGACGGATACCCATCATCCAACCCAGGCACTGGCTGATTTAATGACCATTTATGAATATAAGAAAACATTTTCCGGATTAAAACTGGCCTATGTGGGTGATGGCAACAATATGGCCCATTCTTTAATGGAAGCCTGTGTGAAAGTCGGAATTCATATATCCCTCGCATGCCCGGAAGGCTACATGCCGGATGAAGACATTACAGCTCAGGTCCAAAACCAGGCAAACGTAAATGGGGTTCATGTTTTCGTAACGTCTGATCCAAAAGAAGCGGTTCAGGATGCAGATATTATTGTAACGGATGTCTGGGCGAGCATGGGAGATGAAAACGAAGCAGAAGAACGAGTGGAAATCTTTAAACCTTATCAGGTGAATCAGGAATTATGCAAGAATGCGAAATCGGATTATTTATTTATGCATTGTCTTCCGGCTCACCGGGGAGAAGAAGTAACAGCTGACATTATCGATGGTTCCCATTCGGTTGTATTTGATGAAGCGGAAAATCGTCTTCATATTCATAAAGCGATTTTAAAAGGACTTCTCTAGCTGTTTTTTATCGTTCGGCGTAACGCCACACGCCATATGGTCAAGGGGCGTAATTCAAGTTTGAGAACAGGAGTGTTAAATGATGAAAAAGAAATGTGTATTGGCCTATTCAGGCGGTTTAGATACATCGGTCTCCATTAAGTGGATTCAGGAAAAATACGGATATGATGTCATTGCCCTTGGACTGGATATCGGGGAAGGAAAAGATATGGAATCGGTCCGTCAGAAGGCTTTGAAGGTCGGAGCCATCAAAGCGATTATGCTGGATGCAAAAGAAGAACTGGCGGAAGAATACTTATTACCGGCACTAAAAGGCAATGCTTTATATGAAGGGAAATATCCATTATCTTCAGCCCTTTCCCGCCCTTTAATCGCTAAAAAATTAGTGGAAGTGGCTGAAAAAGAAGGGGCCGTTGCCGTGGCTCATGGCTGTACCGGAAAAGGAAACGATCAGGTTCGTTTTGAAGTTTCCATCCAGGCATTGAATCCTGAATTAGAAATCATTGCACCGGTACGTGAATGGAAAATGACCCGTGATGAGGAAATTGCTTACGCAGAAAAACACGGCATTGATATTCCGGTTAACCTGGATAATCCTTTCTCCATTGACGCCAATATCTGGGGACGTGCCTGTGAAGCGGGTGTCTTAGAAAATCCATGGCTTGAAGCACCGGAAGAAGCTTATCAGTGGACTGCACCGCTTGAACTCACTCCAGATGAGCCGGAATATATTACGATTACTTTTGATAAAGGAAAGCCGATTGGATTAAACGGAGAGAGCCTGAAATTCGTGGACATCATTGAAACATTAAATGTGATGGGTGGGAAGCACGGAATCGGCCGGATTGACCATGTGGAAAACCGTCTGGTTGGCATCAAATCCCGGGAAGTTTATGAAAACCCGGCCGCGTTAATGCTGATTCAGGCCCATCAGGAACTGGAATTTTTAACACAGCCGCGTGAAATGGCTAAATTCAAACCAGTTGTGGAACAGCAGATGTCCAACATGATTTATGAAGGACTCTGGTATTCACCGCTGATGAACGCTCTCCAATCCTTTGTGGAAGAAACTCAGCAGATGGTTTCCGGTGTCGTGAAGATGAAATGTTTCAAAGGCCATGCCATGGTTGTGGGCAAACAATCCTCCAACAGCCTGTATGACGAGGATCTGGCCACCTATACGAAGGGAGATGCATTTGATCACGATTCAGCAGTAGGATTCATCAAGCTGTGGGGACTTCCGACCAAAGTGTACTCCCAGATTCACAACAAAAAGCCAGTTTTGACGAAGTAAACATAAGGGGGATCTGTTGATGGCAAAGCTCTGGGGAGGCCGTTTTACGAAAAATACAAACGAATTAGTTGAACAGATGAATGCCTCCATTACATTTGACCAAAAATTATTAGATGAAGATATTCAGGGAAGCATCGCCCATGTGAATATGCTTGCCAGATGCGGAATTGTGACAGAAGGAGAATCTGAAAAAATTAAGGATGGCCTGAAAAAGGTTCACCAGAAGCTGAATGATGGAGAAGTATCCTATTCTATTGCTCATGAAGATATTCATATGAATATTGAAAGTCTTTTACACGATGAGATCGGGCCAGTAGCAGGTAAACTCCATACAGCAAGAAGCCGGAATGACCAGGTGGCAACCGATATGCATCTGTATCTGAAAAAACAGGTGCAGCATCTCATGGGACTGTTGAAATCGGTTCAAGAAGCCATCGTGAAGCAGGCCAGTGAGCATGTGAATACGATCCTGCCAGGATATACTCACCTTCAGCGAGCCCAGCCGGTCTCCTTTGCCCACCATTTGCTCGCTTATTTCTGGATGTTCCAGCGGGATCTTGAACGCATGGCCGATAGCTTGAAACGAATTAATATTTTGCCGCTGGGAGCGGGTGCGATTGCCGGAACGACCTTTCCAATTGACCGGGAAATGGTAGCAGAGGAGCTGGGATTTGATGCTATATATCCAAACAGCATGGATGCTGTAAGTGACCGGGATTTTATTGTGGAATTTTTAAGCCATGCATCCATTTTAATGATGCATATCTCCCGGCTCAGTGAAGAACTTATCATCTGGTCCAGCCAGGAATTTCAGTTTGTGGAACTGGATGATGCCTTTTGTACGGGATCCAGCATGATGCCCCAGAAGAAGAACCCGGATATTCCGGAATTGCTCAGGGGGAAAACGGGCAGGGTTTACGGTCATCTAATGGGCCTTTTAACGACCTTAAAAGGCCTGCCCTTAACCTATAACAAAGACATGCAGGAAGATAAAGAGGGGATGTTTGATACCGTAGAAACGCTGACCATGGCTTTAGAAGTGCTGGCACCGATGCTGTTGACCATGGAAGTGAAGAAAGAGAATATGTATCAGGCGGTTCGGAATGATTATTCCAATGCTACGGATCTTGCAGATTATCTGGTGCGCAAAGGAACCCCTTTCCGGGAAGCCCATGAAATCACCGGGAAAGCTGTGCTTTATGCCATACAAAAACAAAAAAGCCTGCTGGATCTGTCCCTTGAAGAATACTATCAATTTAGCAATCTGGTGGATAATGACATTTATGCAGCGATTGAACCGGAACAGGTGGTAGCTGCACGAAACAACATGGGGGGAACGTCTCAGGAGCAGGTGAAGAAACAGCTGGAAATGGCGGAACAAATATTGAATGAAGATGGATAGTTTAGAGGGTGCCCGGCAAATGGGCACTCTCTGTTTGTGGATGAAATGGATCTTAAATGGGTAAATCAAATTGGATAAACGGGCATCCCGGCATAAAATGTTTGAGCGATTATTTGACACTTGACCTTTTTGATAAACCTGATATATTGAGATAAATTATTTTTTTTGGAGGGGTTTACAGTGCTCACCGACTATCACGTGCATATGCATGAAACAGGATATTTTTCCACCAACTATTTAAGGCAGTATATTGAAAAGGCAAAGGAAAAGGGGATAGAGGAGCTTGGGATTTCCGAACATGCGTATTTTTTTAACGAGACAAAAAATATCATCTCCAATCCCTGGATTGATAATCGCCGGGGACTTGATTTTAACGATTATTGGCGTCTGTTTGAGGAAGCGGAAAAAGAAAATTTGAAGGTCAAAATGGGAATAGAAATGGACTATACTCCGGGGAAAGAAGAAGAAATGGAGAAGTTTATCAAGTCCTACCCATTTGATTACGTCATCGGATCGGTGCACTGGATTGGCGACTGGGGAATAGATCTGCAAATGTTTCGGGACGAATATGAGAAGCGAGATATTTATGAAGCCTATGAACGGTATTTTGACCAGATTGTAACCCTGGCGGAATCGAAGTTGTTTGACGTTGTCGGACATATTGACTTAATTAAAATTTTTGGATATAAGCCCGATGATCAGGCGTTTGTCGAAGAACAATATGATCGTGCAGTAGAAGCTCTTGCAAAGTCAGGAACCTGTATAGAAATCAGCACTGCAGGCCTGAGAAAACCGGTAGGGGAGATCTATCCCGATCCAGTGCTCCTGCAAAAATGCTACGACAACGGAGTAGGCATCGTCCTGTGTTCCGATGCCCATGCTCCGAAACATGTAGGCTATGCTTATGATCAATCGCTGGATCTGGCACGATCTGCAGGATATGATAAAATTCAAACCTTTACGAAACGGAAAAAGAAAAGCTGTTCACTCGGGGATCTGAATACGGATTCCTGAAAAGTGGTTGATGTATTTACAACGAAATCAGGTTGTGCCGGCAAATACTCAACAAATAAGGAGACGGGGACAAATAAGGATTGATTGGCGGAAAAGACGAGCTGTTTTGCAAAAACCATTTACGCAGTGAGCATGCGTAGACTCCAGGTCGATTATAACCGACCACTTCCTGTGTGACACTAGTACGACCTGTACATCGCGGAAACTGTATAGGCCGAACATCTCTAAAGATAGAAGGAGAAGCTGTCTTAGAAAACCTCGGCCGTGCCCGCGGAAAATAGAGCATGTTGACAAAATAAAACATATCCGAACTCATTCATGTGATGATGGAGTTCGGATATTTTATGATCTTGTGAAGATTTGTCCAAGCTTCTCAGATTTTACAATTCAATAGGGATCACATGCATGATGTTTGGAATATTTCTTAAATCATCCAGGCATTCTTTATCTATAGGTTTATCGATGGTTAAAACCATGATGGCATCTCCGCCGACGTTGGAACGCCCGACCTGCATGGTTGCAATATTGACATCGTACTGCCCGAGAAGACTTCCGACCCGGCCAATGGCACCGGGCTGATCTTTATGACGAATCAATAGGAGGTTGCCCTCAGGCATGACGTCCACGCTGTAGTTATCAATTTTGACAATCCGAGTGCCGAGGCCGTTCAGTAATGTTCCGGCAACGGTTTTCGCGGATGATCTAGTCTGGACTTCTATGGTGATCAGATTGGTAAATCCTTTTGTCCGGGACGTTTTGCTTTCATTAATCGTAATTCCTTTTCGGCTGGCAAGGAAAGGAGCATTGACATCATTGACGTGCTCCCCGAGGTAAGGTTTTAGCATCCCCTTTACGGCATTTCTCGTAAGAGGTGAAATATCCAGTTCCGTCAGGCTGCCAGAAAAACGAACGGTTACCTCCTCTATCGGCTCTTCCGTCATTCTGGCAATGAATCTTCCCAATTTTTCAGACAGGTTAAAATAGGGTTCGATTTTTTCCATAACTTCGGCAGATACAGACGGAATGTTCACCGGGTTCTGCGGGAGGCCGCCATTTAAAATACGGATGACATCATAACTGACGTCCACTGCTACATTTTCCTGGGCTTCGACCGTACTTGCTCCGAGATGCGGAGTGGCAATGACTTCCGGCAAATCAAGCAACTTATAATTTTTCACAGGCTCTTCTTCAAAAACATCCAGTGCGGCACCTCTGACTTTTTTGCTTTTAATGGCCCGATACAGTGCATCTTCATCAATTAATCCTCCCCGGGCACAGTTTAATATTTGTACCCCGTCTTTCATTTTTCGGAAAGCACCTGCACTCAGGATATGTCTCGTTTCTTTTAAAAGGGGTGTATGAATGGTGATAAAATCTGACTTGCGTAACACATCATCCAGTGTCCCATACTGAACACCGAGTTGTTTGGCTTTTTCCTCGGTCAGATAAGGGTCATAGGCAATAACTTTCAGACGCTGTCCCCTTGCACGATAAGCAACCTCGGTGCCGATCCGTCCCAGTCCGATAATGCCGAGTATTTTGTCCTTCAGTTCAACACCGACAAATGACTTACGGTCCCAGTTATGATTTTTAATGGATGCATGGGCCTGGGGAATGTTACGGGCTAATGCCATCAACATGGCCATTGTATGTTCAGCAGCTGAGTTTGTGTTTCCGTCCGGGGAATTGACCACAACTATACCCCGTTCTGTAGCGGCATCTAAATCGATGTTATCGACCCCAACACCTGCCCGTCCGATGACCTTCAGCCGTTCACCTTTTTCAATCACATCTTCAGTTACTTTCGTTTGGCTTCGGACGATCAGGGCATCGTATTCAGGTATGCGCTCTAAAAGTTCTGCCTTTGATAAATTGGTCAGCATATGAACCTCGATATGGTCAGCATCGATTAAAGGCTTTATACCATCTTCATTTAACGGATCACTGATTAAAACCTGAAATGTCATCGTTATTGTTCCCTCCAGTTTGTATATACTTGCTGGGCAGCTGCAACGCCCTGGCCAAAGTCAAACCTGGCGCCAATTGTTTTCAGTCCGATTTCGACTAAACTAATCGTCTGCAGGACATCTGCCGGCGAACTGTAACCCATATGGCCCACCCGGAAAATTTGCCCCTTCAAGTCTTGCTGCCCGCCGGCAACGGATAATCCAAATTCTTTTCGGATCACTTGTCGGAACTCCTCAGCAGAAAAGCGATCCGGTTGAACAGCGGTAACGGTTGGTGAAGCATCCTGATCACTGGTGAAAAGCGGAAGTTGTAATGCTCGAAAAGCTTCCCGGGTCATGTTCATCATCAGCTTATGTCTATTGAAAACTTGTTTCAATCCTTCTTCTTCAAAGAGTTCAAGCACCTGCCTGAGTCCGAATAACAGAGAAAGAGCGGGGGTAAATGGCGTAGAATTTCCCTCGATTTTCTCTTTATATTTTTTTAAATCCAAGTAAAAACGATGTTGCGGATTGGATTCAATTTTTTTCCATGCTCTTTCACTGACTGCAATCAGGGCAAGTCCTGCCGGCAGCATCAATGCTTTCTGAGAACCTGTTACAAAAATATCTACGCCCCAGTCGTCCATGTTGGCCTCTACACCACCGATGGCTGAGACCCCATCGACCACAAACAGGGCATCAGATGAATGCTGAACGACTTTTCCTATTTCACCGATAGGATTCAGGACTCCCGTGGAAGTTTCACAGAACGTAGCAAAAACGACACGAATGTCAGGGTGGCTTTTTAAATACTGCTCCACCTGCTCTGGTCTGGCAGCCTTGCCCCATTCCACATCCATACGGTGAGTTTTTAAGTCGTAGGCCTCACAAATTTTGGCGAATCTGTCTCCAAAAGCTCCTGTTACGATGACAAGTACTTCATCATCCGGTGCTGCAGCGTTGACCACAGCTGTCTCCAGACCAGAGGTCCCGCTTCCGGTCACAATCATGACCTCTTCTTTTGTACCAAATAGCGGTCCCAGTCCGGGACGGATGGACTGAATCAATTCACTGGCCTCCTGGCTGCGGTGTCCGATCATGGGACGGCTCATGGCCTGCTTGACGGAAGGCGGAATAGGAGTTGGTCCAGGAATTCGTAACAGTTTCTGATCAGGTAACATTTCAATCATCCTCCATCTTTGATTTGGTTTATGCAACAGGAGAGTTAAAAAGGTTGTTGCCCCTTAAAGAATAAATAAAAAAACTTTCCGTCCCTGTTATCGAAGGGGCGAAAAGTTTATACTCACGCGGTGCCACCCTTTTTCACTGCCTCAACCAATCATCGATGAATCCGAGGCAGCCTCATTGGCCTATGCGTAACGGGCATCATCCGGACAAACCTACTCAAATAAGTTCAGCCTGTCAACTCCGAAGGGCTATCCATTATGCTAAAACACTGGTTTCCACCACCCACCAGCTCTCTGAGGTTTTAAACATAACGGACCTGACTTCTTCACCGTTTTTATGTGGTAAAGGATTGAATTTTTTATAATCATAGCAAAATTTGAAAGAATGTCAATACATTTTTAAGAAAAAAACATAAAAAGTTGGAGTAGATAATGAAGGGATAGAGCTTTACTATCCGTTTACAGACAAAATATTCTTTTCTATCTGGAAAAAATGTCGGAATTTTTGTGCTATTTTCAATTGAAACGGTTTCCTGTAAAAGGTATAATTTGAAGTGAAATATGAAACTCGATTTCATTATTTGAAACAAAGGGGAGGGGAGGAGTTGAATGTTACCTCAGATCGGGTGAAGTCACTGCCGCCTTATATTTTCTCCAGGTTTCAGCAAAAGAAAAAAGAGCTGGAAGCCAGAGGAGTGGATGTCATTGATTTAGGAATCGGTGCACCAGATTTGCCCACACCAGACTTCATTATCGAAGAAATGTACAAAGAAGCTAAAAAGCCGGAAAATCACCGCTATTCTCCATATAAAGGGTGCAAGGAATTCAGAGAGGCTGTTGCATCTTTTTACCAGAATCGATTCCAGGTAGAACTGGATCCTGAAACGGAAGTGCTCACCCTTATTGGCTCAAAAGAAGGAATTGCCCATCTCATTTCTGCTGTAACCAATCCCGGTGACAGCGTATTGATCCCTGATCCTGGATATCCCGTATATCAATCAGCTGTTTATCTCGCAGGAGCTGAACCCACACATTTGCCTCTGAATCCTCAACAAGGCTACACACCTGCTTTTGAACAAATTCCAGCAGAAACGTTGAAAAATGCCCGTCTGATGCTGTTGAATTATCCCGGAAATCCGACAGCTGCCACTGCAGAACTCGACACATTTTTGAAAGCGGTTTCAATCGCTTCAACATATGACATTGCCCTCGCCCATGATTCGGCATACAACCTGGTGACTTTTGATGGATATGAAGCTCCGAGTCTGATGCAAGTTCCCGGTGCAAAGAACATCGCCGTTGAATTCGGTTCGCTGTCTAAAAGTTTCAATATGACCGGCTGGCGAATCGGTTACGTGGTGGGAAATCAAGAAATAATCAGAGCTATATCAACTGTAAAAAGTAATGTTGATACCGGTCAGTTTTTGCCCATTCAGAAGGCTGCAGCCAGGGCTCTGACGGGGGATCTGACTGTTGTCAGACAAAATAATGCCATTTATAAAAGCCGAATGGAAAAAATGGCAGATGCTTTACAGAAAATCGGGATCCACATTGAAAAGCCCAGGGGGACCTTTTTTATCTGGGCACCGGTGCCGGAGGGATATACATCCATGGAATTTGCTGACAGACTACTGGAAGAGACAGGAGTGATTGTTACACCAGGAACAGCCTTCGGACCTTCTGGAGAAGGGTATTTTCGTCTTTCCCTTTCTGTACCGACAGACCGTCTGGAAGAAGCAGTAAAGAGGATGAACGGTCTGAAAACAGGGGGTGATAGAAAGTGACTGAGGGTACTGAAGTAAAACGTTTTTCTCGCCAGTCGATGACAGGGGCAAAAGGGATTATAGAATGCTTGAAAAGAGAAAAAGTCGAAAACGTTTTCTGCGTTCCCGGCGAAAGCTATTTGCCCGTGATGGATGCCATCCGCGGTGAGCCGTCCATCCAACTGATTTCAAACCGGCACGAAAGCGGGGCAGCTTTTATGGCAGAGGGATATGCGAAAGCTTCAGGAAAAACAGGCGTAGTGATGGCCACCCGGGGAGTAGGCGCTTCCAATTTGACCATCGGGGTACATACAGCCTATCAGGATTCTACACCAATGGTGGTGTTTCTCGGCCAGGTCCACAGCAAATTTCGGGGGAGGGAAGGGTTTCAGGAAGTCGATCTCGATCAATTTTTTCAGCCCATTGCGAAATGGACATTTGAGATCCGCGATGCCGAACGAATTCCGGAGATTGTCCAGCGTGCTTTTCGAATCGCTCAGTCAGGAAGGCCAGGACCTGTCGTTCTTTCGCTGCCTGAGGACGTCCTGTTAGAAGAAACAATGATGACCTTTGGGCCGGCTGTGGAAAAATCAAAACCCGGTCCTTCATCAGGAGAACTGGAGAAAATCGAAACATTGCTGCAGCAGGCCCGGCGCCCCTTGATCATTGCAGGGGGAGGTGTCAAGTGGGCGCAGGGAGAACAGGAGCTTCTTCAGTTTGCCGAAAACGTCGAGATTCCTGTCATGGCTGCCTTTCGTAGGCATGATGTATTTCCGAATGATCACCGGTTATATGTGGGACATCTGGGCCTTGGAACGAACCCGAATCTCATCCGGACAGCGACTGAGGCTGATGTGGTGATTGCTCTCGGCACAAGATTGTCGGAAGTGACTACCCAGGATTATACACTGATTTCTCCTGATCAGAAGCTGATTCACATCGATATCGACCCGAATGTCATAGGAAGGGTTTATGCACCGGATATTGGGGTCACAGCTGATATCCGCATAGCCCTGAAAGGCATGATGGATCTGAATATTCAGTCACATTGGTCAGACTGGACCATTAGCCGGAGACATACCTATGAAAACGTATCCAGTCCGGATGTTCATCCCAATGATCCGATTAATCGTCATGTGATTGATTTGCTGCAAAAACATCTGCCAGAAGGATCAATCCTGACAAACGATGCTGGAAATTTTACCGGCTGGCTTCATACGTTCTACCAGTTCAAACATAAACGTACTTATATAGGACCTACCTCAGGTGCCATGGGGTATGGGATGCCTGCAGCCCTGGGGGCCAAACTGGCAAATCCTGAACGAACGGTTGTTTCCTTATCAGGCGATGGGGGTTTCTTTATGACCATTCAGGAACTGGAAACAGCAGTTCGCTATACCATTCCAATCATTTGCATTGTATTTAACAATCGTATGTATGGAACCATTCGCATGCATCAGGAAATCCATTACCCCGGTAAAGGGATCGGAACGGATTTAGGAAATGTAAGATTTGCAGAACTGGCCAAAAGCATAGGGGCTGATGGATATACCATTCATGAAAAGAATGAATTTGAATCTGTTTTACGAGAGGCTCTAAAAGGCGACCGCCCGACGGTCATGGATGTCATTACGAATCCGGAACAAATTTCCGTGACTTCGACGCTAGAAGATTTGCGTCACAGAATACGTGAGTAAGCTGATCATTTTCAGTTTAATAGATGAAAACATGAAATGGAGGGAGAAAAATGAGAAACACGCTGGTAAAAGAACATAAGCTGCTCAATTATATTAATGGACAGTGGGATGAAGCATCGGGAGGCCGATACATGCCTGTGAACAATCCGGCGAATGGTGAAACATTGGCTGATGTTCCTCTTTCAGGAGAAGAAGATGTAGAAAAAGCAGTTCAGGCCGCTTCTGAAGCTCAGAAAGAATGGGCCCTGGTTCCCGCGCCACAGCGGGCAGAAATCCTGTACCGGGTAGGAAACATCATGAAAGAGCGTAAAGAGGATCTGTCCAGAATTTTGACTATGGAAAATGGCAAGGTGCTGGAAGAAGCGAGGGGAGAAGTGCAGGAAGGAATAGATATGGCGTTTTATATGGCCGGCGAGGGAAGACGTCTGTTCGGGCAAACCACCCCTTCAGAACTGCGGGATAAATTTGCCATGAGTGTCCGTGCACCGGTTGGAGTCGTGGGGATCATCACACCCTGGAACTTTCCCATCGCCATCGCTACCTGGAAATCGTTCCCGGCCATCGTTGCCGGAAATGCGGTCATCTGGAAGCCGGCCACAGAGACCCCGATGATGGCCTATGAACTGGCTAAAATTTTTGAAGAAGCGGGACTTCCGAAAGGGGTTTTAAACGTTGTGTTTGGCTCAGGTTCGGAAGTGGGCACTGCCATGGTAGAGCACGACGGAATCCGGGTAATTTCTTTTACGGGTTCGAATGAAGTGGGACGCACCATCGCCAGCAAATGCGGTGAAAAGCTGAAAAAAGTATCCCTTGAAATGGGTGGGAAAAACGCCGTCATCGTCATGGATGATGCCGATCTCGATCTGGCTATTCAGGGCATTGTCTGGAGTGCGTTCGGAACAAGTGGCCAGCGCTGTACGGCCTGCAGCCGGGTCATCGTTCATGAAAATATAAAAGAACGAGTAGAAGAACGCTTACTGGCTGAAATGGAAAAGCTCACCATCGGCAATGGGTTGGATGAAAGTATTAAGGTAGGACCGATCATCAATGAAGCGGGTCTGAGAAAAATTGAAAAGTACATCCAGATTGGCAAAGAAGAAGGTGCAAAACTGCATGCAGGGGGATATGTCCTGGAAGGAGAAAACTTTGAAAATGGGAACTACTTTGCCCCTACTTTATTTACAGATGCTAAACCGGATATGCGCATTGTCCAGGAAGAAATTTTTGGTCCGGTTGTATCCCTGATTCCGGTGAAAAGCTTTGAAGAGGCCATTGAAGTAAACAACAGTGTAACCTATGGACTTTCAAGCTCGATTTTTACCAGTGATGTCAATCGAGTATTCAAGGCACAGCGGGATCTTGATACAGGTATTGTGTATATAAATGCCGGTACCATTGGTGCAGAGATACATTTGCCCTTTGGCGGCACAAAAGGAACCGGCAATGGACACAGGGATTCCGGTCAGGCTGCCCTCGATGTGTTTACCGAATGGAAATCGGTGTATGTGGATTTCAGCGGAAAACTGCAGCGGGCCCAGATCGATGTGGATTAATGTTTGTTGATCAGGAGTTCTTTTCATCTATTGATCATTACAGATAAGGGGGAGTATGGTAATGAAAGTAGCTGTATTAGGTTCAGGTTTAATGGGAAAAGAAGCTGCACGGGACTTAGCCAGCAGTGAAGGGGTAGAGAAAATTGGGCTAGCTGATATTGATCTAAAGCGGGCTGAGCAGGTCTGCCACCAGCTGAATTCGGACAAACTGGAAGCCTTTCAGGTCGATGCGAATGACGAACAGGCACTGGCTCATTTTATGCGCCAGTACGATGTAGTTATCAATGCATTATTTTATACGTTTAATGAAACCGTAGCCCGAACAGCAATTCAGGTCGGGGTTCATGCCGTAGATCTGGGGGGGCATATCGGACATATAACCGATCAGGTCTTGAAGTTAAAGGAAGATGCAAAAGTTGCCGGGGTGACCATCATACCAGATTTAGGCGTGGCTCCTGGAATGATTAATATTTTGTCAGGCTATGGGGCAAGCAAACTGGATCAACTGGAATCGATTAAACTATATGTTGGTGGCATTCCGGTTCACCCGGAACCCCCGCTGGAATATAACCATGTGTTTTCCATGGAAGGCGTTTTTGATCATTATACTGATCCTGCACTGATTATACGTAACGGAAAAAAACAGGAAGTCCCCGCCCTTTCCGAAATTGAACAGGTGCATTTTGAAAAATTTGGACCCCTGGAAGCCTTCCATACGTCAGGGGGAACGTCTACATTGCCCCATTCCTTTCCTGATGTAGAAACCCTGGAATATAAAACGATCCGCTACCGGGGACACGCGGAAAAATTTAAACTGCTGGTGGATTTAAATTTAACCCGAAATGATTATGAAGTGGAAATCAAAGGACAGAAAGTGAAACCCAGGGAGGTGCTTTTGAAGGTTCTTGAACCAATTGTGGATTTAAAAGATAAAGATGATGCCGTATTACTCCGGGCTATAATCGGGGGACGAAAGAAAGGCAAGAAGACAATCTACCAGTATGAAATGACCACGTATAAAGACAAAAAACATCATGTAACCGCCATGGCAAGAGCGACAGCCAATTCCATTTCAGTTGTTGCCCAGATGATCGGAAATGGCACCATCACCACCAGGGGCGTGTATCCGCCGGAAAAAATTGTTCCAGGTGATGTTTATATCAAGGAGATGGCCAGACGGGGAGTGGAGATTCAAGAATCGGTCAAAACAGAGGAAGCCTCAATCAGGGTGTGAGCAACAGATGGTCCCCTCTGCATATAGCAGGGGGGATTTTCATCGTCAGTGAGAACCTGTCTTTGGGCTGAGCGAAATCCGTTTATAAAGGAGCAGGCACAATGAACCAGAGTGTCATCAAAGCACTGAAATTGCTTAATTATTTTACAGAAGAAAAGCGGGAACTGACTTTAAAAGAAATTACAGAAAAAGCCGGGATCCCCAAACCCACGGTCTACCGTTTGTTACGATCACTGGAATATTGCGGGTTTCTGATGAAAACAAACGGACATGAACAGGACGAAAAATACAGGCTTGGTCTGAAACTGATGGAGCTTGGAAATCTCGTTTCCGATCAGCTGGAAATACGAAAGATCGCAAAACCTTATATGGAAAGACTGGCTCAGGAGATCAATGAAGCCGTCCACCTGGTTATTGCCCACGATAATCAGGCAATCTATATCGAAAAAGTGGACAGCAGCCGGGCTTTAAGGCTGTACACCCGGATAGGGAAAAGTTCTCCTTTATTTATTGGTTCAGGCCCCAAACTTCTCCTTGCCTTCATGGAAAAAGACAAACAGGAGGTTGTTTTATCTCAAAACAACCTCGAGTCTCTTGTGGATCATCAACCAATTGCTAAGGAAGATTTGCTCTGTGAATTAAAGGATATCCGAAAAAAAGGATATTCCATGAGCACTGGAGAACAGGATATTGATACAACCGGGATCTCATATCCTGTCTGGAACCATCATAAACAGGTTGCAGCCGCATTGGCCGTCAGTGGATTATCGAGTCATTTTGAGGGAGAAAACCTGGAGAACATCAAAAGAAAAACAGCAGAAACGGCTCTGGCCATTTCCAGGGGTCTTGGGTTCCAGCCATGATCAAAACTGAAAGGAGGGAAAAGGATGAATACATATTTTATAGCGGGACACGCCCGTCTACCATCAGGGATGGCTGCTCAAAACATGTATGAAATATTAACCATTACCGCTGAAATTGATAAAAAATACGGGGTGATTGTGGAAGCCAACTGTACCCTGGCGACTGAACACGGACGAAAATTTATTAATCAGCTGCTAAAAGGGTACAGTCTGAGAGATGGGGTAGACGAGCCGATTGAAACCATCAAGGCCCATTATCTCGGAAAAGCAGGAAATGCTCTGGCCTCAGCCATGAAGGATTTGTACAAGCAGTATCAGATTCAAAAAAATTAAACAAGTACTCTTAAAAACTATGACCTATGTATCGTTTGTAATGAGCCAATCATAAATGTTTTTAAACCATATGAACATGCACGATGTTCATGGACAATTGAAAATGCGCAATAAACCAATGGTCCTTCATGGCATGTTAAAGACTGTTTTTTAAATGTCTGTCACAAATGAAATGACGGACAAAACTGCGTCAGACTTTTAACACTGGTCCCTGGAGAACGATGAAGGACAAAACCGCGCATGAATACATGAATGTTTGCATAATGTCCTTGATCCATTCCATGAAGAATAAAATGGAAGAACGATTTTCATATCATGTCCTTCATCCGTGTTATCAAGGACAAATGTTTGCGAAAAAACGTAAAAAATGTTCTTCATCCTCCCGATGACGGTCAAAAACATGATATAGATGCGCGGTAATGTCCCTCATATACCTGATGCTGGTAACCTTCTTTTCCGTACAGGCTGCTTTAGACTTTAATGCCCATCGATACATATTTCATTTCCACAAACTCGTGGATGCCGTGGTGCCCGCCTTCCTTTCCGATTCCAGACTGCTTGATGCCGCCAAACGGAGCTTCGGCTGTGGCGGGCAATACATCATTGACACCTACGATTCCATATTCGAGTTTTTCCATCACTCGATAAGCCCGGTTTAAATTTTCGGTAAACATATAAGAGGCAAGGCCGTAGTCAGTGTCATTTGCCCGTTCAATGGCTTCTTCTTCGGTTTTGAATGTCTGGACGGGGATAATCGGCCCAAAGGTTTCTTCATACATGACTCGCATGTCAGGATTCACATTGGCTAAAACGGTTGGCTGGTAGAAATAGCCCTGAAGGCCGCAGTCTATTACCCCGCCTCCATATAGAACTTCAGCACCTCTGGAAACAGCATCCTTTAAATGGGATTCGACTTTTTCAAGAGCCTGCTGATTAATTAATGGCCCAATATCTGTATCCTCTTCCTTGCCATACCCGACTTTTAATGCTTTGACCTTCTCAAGCAGTTTTTCCGAAAAGGCTTCCTGGACCGACTCCTGGACAAATAGCCGGTTGGCACAAATACACGTTTGCCCGGCATTTCGAAATTTGCTTGCCAGTGAGAGTTCAGCAGCCAACTCAAGGTCTGCATCCTCAAATACAAGAATCGGTGCATGGCCCCCTAATTCCAGAGACAGTTTTTTCACATGACGGGAACTTTCGCGCATTAAGTATTTTCCCACTTCTGTAGAACCCGTAAAGGTGATTAAGCGGACAGATTTGTCCCCGAGTAAGGTTTCCCCGATCTCTTTTGCATCCCCTGTGACCAGATTGAATACGCCTTCTGGAAGACCTGCCTTTTCAAACATTTTTACAATTTCAATGGCAGAAAGTGGAGTTTCCGGAGCAGGTTTTAACACTACAGTACAGCCTGCCGCCAGAGCTGGCCCCACTTTTCTCGTAATCATCGAGGAAGGAAAGTTCCAGGGTGTAATAGCAGCTACTACTCCTACAGGCTGAGGAATGACAAGAAGCCGCTTTTCTTGTTTGGATGAAGGGATCCACTCGCCGTAAAGACGGCTGGCCTCTTCTGCATACCAGAGCAGGAAACTCGCAGCTGATTGAATTTCTCCTTTTGCCTCTTTCAGGGGCTTTCCCTGTTCGGTAGTTAAAATTTCCGCTAGACGGTCCGCATCTTCCATCATTAGCTGATAAGCTCTGTACAAAATCTGAGACCGTTCTCTGCCTGTCATGGATGACCACTGTAAAAAAGCCTTTGAAGCCGATTGGATAGCTTTGACTGTTTCTTGCTTTCCCCCAAAAGACACTTCTGTGATTTTTTCCATTGTGGCGGGGTTATACACAGGATCAGTTTTCCCTGAAGCTGCACTCTGCCATTTTCCATCGATGTACAAACTCTTTATTTTTTTCGGGAATGATACCAATGGCATCTCCTCCTAAATAGGTTTTTTAACTACATGTATACGTTTTCTGTGAAACTCAATGATTCAAAACAGCTAGAATTGAATCTTTCAGAATGGAGAACAGGGTCATGATTTCTTCTCCTTGAATGATTAGCGGCGGTGCAAACACAATGGTATCGGCTTCTTCAAAAACCACATTTCGCAAAATTAACCCCCGATTTCTTGCTTCCTTCACAATCAGAGGTGAGATCTTTTCAGTAAAGCGTTCATTGGTTTCCGGATTTTTCATGATTTCCAGGCCGCCGATTAAACCGAGGGATCGAACGTCACCTACATAAGGGATTTCATCCTGAATCTGTTGAAGGTGGTATTTCATTTCTTCTCCTGCCGTTCTGGAATTTTCCACGAGCTTCTCCTCTTCAATGATATCTATGTTGTGAAGGCCAACGGCACATGATACCGGATGGCCGCTGTACGTGAATCCGTGAAGGAGGGTTCCTTTAGCAAGCTCTTTTAAATCTTCATGAATGGGTTGGCGGATTACAACCCCACCAAGGGGCATATAGCCGCTGGTAACCCCTTTTGCAAACAGCATAAAATCAGGTACAACATTCCAGTGCTCACATGCAAACATTTTTCCGGTACGCCCAAAACCTGTGATGACTTCATCAGCAATCATGAGAACATTGTATTTGTCACAGATTTTTCTGACGTTCTCCAGGTAGTCAGGGGGAGGAATATGGACCCCGCCAGCACCCTGAACAGGTTCCGCAATAAAGGCCGCGATATGTTCTTCCCCCTCCTGCTGGATCACCTGTTCGAGTTCTTCAGCAGAAAAAGGATCGATATGGATAAATTCTGGAGACGGTGAAGGGGTCATGGTGTGAAAAGCGCTGATTCCGGTTGCGCTGGTGGAACCTACCGCGAGACCGTGATAGGCCTGTTTTCTGGAAATGATTTTCGTTTTATTAGGAAACCCTTTTAGTTTCCAATAATACTGTGCCAGTTTGTAGGCAGTATCATTTGCTTCCGAACCGCCGGATGTGAAAAATACGGCCTGTAAATCCCCTGGTGTCATATCGGCTATTTTTTTGGCCAGTCGAATGGCCGGTTCATTACTGAAAGTGGAGAAACAGTTGGAGAAAGCCAGCTTTTCCATCTGTGCCCTGGCCGTTTCTGCCAGTTCTTTTCTTCCATAGCCGACATGTACATTCCACAGTGAAGACATACCCTCGATATAGGTTTTTCCACTTAGATCGGTTACATAGATTCCTTTCCCCTCTGTGAAAATGGCCGCAGGGCCTTCTTCTTGCTGCTGTTTTATGGAAGATGTTGGGTGGAGAAAATGGTTCTGATCCAGTTCAATCAGTTCATTGATCAATTGTAACTGATTCATTTTGATTTCCCTCCTTTATATGTTGGAACGGCTGATGTGGAATTTTGATCAAGAAATAGCATCCTGCTGTCCACCAGATGAGTGTGATTAGCCATTCATACGGCCAGATTAGGGCAGATGGCATACCAGGCATATACAAAGTTATAAAACCAAAGGATAGAACAGCTGCGACCCAGCCAACCCATGATGATTTTCCGGCCTGAAACGGTCTCGGAAGGCCCGGCATCTGTTTTCTCAGCTGAATAAATGAAATCGTAACCAAAAAGTAGGCAAGGACAATAGCGAGTCCTCCAGCGTCAACAAACCAGACTAATGCCGGCCTGCCGAGCAGGGGAGAGAGGGTAGAAAGAACTCCGATAAATAAAATGGCATTGCCCGGGGTTTTATGTTTCGGATGAATGTTACCGAACCAACCTGGTAGAATTCCTTCCTTTGCCATGGTATACATCATCCGGCTGGCTCCTAAAATAAAGGCATTCCAGCTTGTCAAAATGCCGGCAACTCCGCCAAGAATTAAAATTTTCGCGAATAGGGCGGAGCCAAATAAGGCTGCCATGGCATCAGCAGTAGCCAGGCTGGCTCCGGCAAGCTGACTGCTGTTTAACCCTAATGACACGCTAACGATAATCAGCACATACCAGAGGACAGCAAAACTGACCGATAAGGTGAGGATTTTGCCGATCGCTTTTTTTGGAATATTCATTTCTTCGGCTACCTGGGGAATGACATCAAAACCGACAAATAAAAAAGGAGTCATAATTAATACAATCATCAGACCGCCGCTGGAAGTGAAGAGAGGGGTTACGTTTTCTGTCATTCCATTTGCGAAGGCTCCTGTTGCCAGCATCAGTCCGACCACTACCAGTGTCAGGGTGAGAACTAGCTGGACAAAAGCCGTTTGTTTGACACCGATCCAGTTAATCAATGTAATCAGGATTGAACCGGCCATACCGATGATGGCCCATGAAAAGTACACATCCCATCCACTGATGGTCCACAAATAACCAAATTGAAAATCTGGAAAAATGTACTCGATAACCGTTGGCAGTGCAACGGCTTCAAATGCCACAACGGAAACATAGCCCAGTAAAAGAGCCCATGATACAACAAAAGCCAGTCTTTTTCCGAGTGCGTTTTCCACAAAGTAGTAAGCGCCACCCGTTTTCGGAAAGGCAGTCGTTAATTCGGCGTAAGTCAGACCGACAAATAAAACTAGAACTCCTCCGATAAGGAAGGCAATGACTGAACCAGCTGAACCTGCTTCTATTATCCATTCTCCTGATAAAACAACCCATCCCCAGCCAATCATTGCCCCAAATGCCAGAACGAGAATATCCACTCTTGTTAAAACCCGATTAAAACGATGTTTATCGCTCACTGAGACCCTCCTCTGTCAATGGAATTTGAATCATCGTCAAATGGCCATGAAGGCAACATGTGATTTAGCGGTTTATCTTTACGGTAGCCGAGGACATATTCAGCCTGCATAATGGTATGAATTTCCCTTGTACCTTCATAAATCACAGGTGCCTTGGAATTGCGCAGGTATCGCTCTACCGGATATTCGCTGGAATAGCCATAGGCACCATGAATTTGAACGGCATCATCTGCCGCTTTGTTGGCAAAATCACAGGCCTGCCATTTAGCAAGTGAAGTTTCCCTTGTATTCCGTTTCCCCTGATTTTTCAACTCCCCCGCCCGGTAAACGAGCAGTCGGCTCATCTGAAGTCCTGCTTCCATGTTGGCAATCATTTGCTGAACAAGCTGATGTTTTCCGATTGGTTTCCCAAATGTCTCCCGTTCGTGACAGTATTTCACGCTGGCTTCCAGACATGCTTCGATCAGCCCGCAGGCACCTGCTGCAACGGTAAAACGCCCGTTATCCAGTGCGGACATGGCAATTTTAAACCCTTCTCCTTCTTTACCAAGAAGGTTTTCTGCCGGAACTTTGACGTTGTCAAAAAATAATTCACCGGTATTGCCGGCGCGTATCCCCAGTTTTCCTTTGATCGCTTTTGAAGAGAAACCGGGCATGGTTCTCTCGACGATAAAGGCAGAGATTCCATGGTGTTTTTTGCTTTTATCCGTATAGGCAAAAACGATAAAGTTGTCAGCCGTATCACAGAGGGAAATCCAGGTTTTTTGGCCGTTTAAAACGTAATAATCCCCCTGTTTTTCGGCTGTTGTTTGAATGGAAGCTACATCTGAACCTGCTCCGGGCTCGGTCAGCCCAAATGCGCCGATTTTTTTGCCTTTAGCCTGGGGAACGAGATACTTTTGCTTTTGTTCTTCATTTCCCCACTGGAGAATGGTTAAGCTGTTGAGACCAGTATGCACGGAGACAGCGGTCCGAAAGGCGGTGTCTCCCCGTTCCAGTTCTTCACATACGATAGCCAGGGAATTATAATCCATTCCGCTTCCGCCATACTTTTCCGGTATACAGACACCCATCAGCCCGAGATCGGCAAGCTTTGACATGATTTCAGGGTCAAAACTTCCTTCCTTGTCCCATTTCGCAATATGGGGCATAATCTCATGGTCTACAAAATGGCGCACTGTCTGCCTCAGCATGTTTTGTTCCTCTGTGAAATCAAAATTCATGATGATCACTCCTATATCACTTTATTTTTTTTCAGTTCTTTTAATTCTTCTTTTTTGTAACCTAAAGATAGGAGAATGTCTTCGGTATGCTCCCCTGGATCAGGCGGATGTTTCCTGTAGTCAACTGGCGTACGGGATAGCTTCAGGGGACTCCCTACCATAGTGATTTCCTCGGCGGTAGGATGTTTTCCGGTTACAAACATTTCCCTTTCCTTTAACTGCGGATCATCCACAAGGTCCTCCAGGCTCTGGATCGGACCGCACGGGATGGAATAACGATGGCACAGTTCTTTCCAGTGGTTCGTTGTGTGGTTTAAAAATTCCGCCTGTAATAAGGAAGTCAGTTCATGGCGGTTTTCCACCCGGTCAGGATTGGATAGAAATCGTGGGTCTTCTGCAAGTTCCGGTTTCTGAATGATCTGGCAGAGGGTCTGGAACTGCCGATCATTCCCAACTGCAATCACCATTTCCCCGTCTTTTGTCTGAAAGGTTTGATAAGGAACAATGTTGGCGTGATAATTTCCAAGGCGCTCTGGAATTTTCCCGGATATGAGATAATTACTGGCGATGTTGACAAGGGAGCTGACTGCAGAATCATATAAAGAAATATCCAGTTTTTGGCCAGAACCTGAATGTTGACGTTCGATCAGAGCTGCCTGAATGCCAATACATGCATACAGGCCGGTGAGTACATCGGTAATGGCCACACCCACTTTCTGGGGACCGGATTTGTCATCACCGGTAATGCTCATCAGTCCGCTCATCGCCTGAATGATAAAATCGTAACCAGGTAAATGCTTATATGGACCTGTTTCTCCAAATCCTGTGATGGAACAATAAATCATTTCCGGATTGATCTGTCTGATCGCTTCATAACCCAGTCCAAGACGTTCCATCGTCCCCGACTTAAAGTTGTGAATCATGACATCACTCTGTTTGACAAGTTTTTGAATAATGACCTTTCCCTGTGCAGATTTTAAATTAACGGTTAAGCTTTTTTTGTTGCGATTGGCACAAAGGTAGTAGGCACTGACACCTTTTTGAAAGGGCGGTCCCCATTTTCTTGTATCATCACTTCCTCCAGGGGCTTCCACTTTAATGATTTCTGCACCGAGATCGCCAAGAATCATGGTACAAAACGGACCAGCCAGAACTCTGGATAAATCGAGTACCTTTATTCCTGCTAACGCTCCTGACAGTTGTATCACCTCTTTCTGATCAAAAAATGATGACCTGTATTCTCCTAAAGGTCTGTAAAGGGCTGTTCCCCGACCGCGGGGAGGTCGAGAGCGAGCCGGGGACAGCCGGAACAAAAAAAGCCAGTCTTATCCCACATATTGCGTGCAGATAAAACTGGCTTCTATCTGCTGAAACAATCCGGGCAAGGATTGTGAGCAGACTGAACAGCTTTTTATTTGAATATAAGTCCGACAGGGGAAAGAGCAAGCGTTTACAACTTGCTTTGCCCTGCCTGGTAATAGGATATAATATTCAGAAAAATTTGTAAATATATTTTGAAAAATTTTGGTATATATTTGGTCTAACAACTCTATCCGGTCAAATGTCGGCTTTTATGGCTGACTGGAAGAAAATTTATCGTTTCGTATTTTTTTCATCAATACACCGTGTTTTGGACTAAAAATAAACGCAAGGATGAAATATAGCCCGGTAGCACATGCTATGGATCCGGCGATGGACACATTAGACCAAACAGCAAAGGCAAAGCCGGTTATGGCTGACAAAATACCGATTAACCCGCTGAGAATGAGTAAAACTAAAAATCGGTCTGTGAGAAGATAGGCAGTTGCTCCTGGAACGATAAGCATGGCAACTACCAGAATCGCACCGACACTATCAAACGATGCTACCGTAGAAAGGGAAATCATACCCATAAGCAAATAATGGATGAACATAACCGGAATGCCAAGTAATACTGCGAATTGTGGATCAAAAGTAGTCAGCTTAATCTCTTTATAAAAGAGGGTGATAACCAGAATATTGATCAAAAAAACAGATCCAAGCATCCATACGGCTTTTGGACCGAGGTTCATTCCCTGAAAATTCAGTGTATCCCATGGAATAAAGGCGATTTCCCCCATGAGAGCATGCTCCACATCCAGGTGTACAGAATCACCGACAAAAGAGATGAGAACAACGCCAAGAGCAAACAGAGATGTGAAAACAACTCCTATGGCTGCATCAGATTGAACGCCGCTGGAATCCAGCATCTGTACAAAAAAGGCAGTTAACACTCCGACAATGGCTGCTCCAATGAACATCGGCAAGCCATTCAAGGATTGGGTAACAAAAAAAGCTCCTACGATGCCTAATAAAACCGTATGACTGATGGCATCTGCCAGCATGGACATCTTCCGCAATACAAGAAGTGCCCCTGTCACTCCGCATGTTAGTCCGACCAGGCTTCCTGTTAGCAGGATCCAGGCATCATAACTCATGGGTACTCACCACCTTTGGGATCAAACCCTTCTTGCTTCCAAGGAGGAGGGAAAACAAAAAGATTACAGACGTACTTAACACGATCATAGGTCCGGTAGGCAACCCTTCACCAATCGTGCTGATTACTGTTCCGGCCACACCTGATACAGCACCGAAAATCCCGGACAGAATCGTCATGTAGCCCAGCTGATCCGTCCAGTATCGGGCTGAAAGGGGAGGGGTAATGAGGAGCGCGGCAATCAGCACTACCCCAACCATTTGAATGCCTATCACAACAATTCCTACCACCAGTCCTAAGAGCACCATGTTTAAGAACCGTACGGGAAGTCCCAGTCCCATCGCATAAAGAGGATCAAAAATGGTAATTTTAAACTCTTTGAAAAATAAAGCTGAAAGCAGGATTAAGATTGCTGACCCTATGGTAATCATC
This sequence comes from Melghiribacillus thermohalophilus, assembly GCF_004342905.1. GTDB lineage: Bacteria > Bacillota > Bacilli > Bacillales > Alkalibacillaceae > Melghiribacillus > Melghiribacillus thermohalophilus. The sequence goes on from NZ_SMAN01000007.1 coordinate 31,183, forward strand.
CGAACGTCACTGGCTACTAGTGATGCTGCCTGCCCGAAAATAAAATCATCCAGACCGCTGTGATTTCCGGAAGTGTTTTTCGAAATGTAGGTAAGAAAAACAATTCCGAGGGCGAAAAAAACGGATAATACCGACCCAATGGCTGCATCGGTTTTGATTCGGGAATGTTTGATAATCAGCTGAATGGAGTAGGTGGCCAGCAATGCTGTCATGGTTGCTCCAATTAAAAAAAGCGGTATAGATTTGTATTCAAACATGATATACATGAGCCCGACTCCCGGTAATGTGGCATGGGCCATCGCATCACTGATCAGACTCTGCTTTTTCAATAATACAAAACTTCCGATAACCCCACTTGCAAATCCCAGCATGATGGAACCGATCAAAACCCACTGGGTATTGGCATTGGACAGTAGATCAAACATGTCAGACACGCTCCTGAAGGACAACAGAATGTTCACCTATAAATTTCAAGGATCCTCCATAGGTTTGCTTTAAATTTTCCATGGTGAATACTTTCTGGGTCGGTCCACATCCAACCGGGGATTTATTTAATAATAGGACGTGGTCAAAATAGTCCTCAACGGTTTGCAGGTCGTGATGAACGACCAGTACCGTTTTTCCTTCGTCCTTCCATTCCTGCATGAGCTGGATGATGGCTTTTTCCGTTGCGGCGTCCACCCCGACAAAAGGTTCATCCATGAAATAAATCCGGGCATCCTGGGCCAGAGCACGGGCTAAAAACACCCTTTGCTGCTGTCCCCCTGAAAGCTGGCTGATTTGCCGATCCTGATAATCTTCCATGCCAACCTTTCGTAATGCTTCCTGAGCCATCTGGATTTCTTTTTTTCCAGGGCGTTTGATGAAGCCGATGTGCCCATATCTTCCCATCAGGACCACATCGAGGGCACTGGTGGGAAAATCCCAGTCCACTTCACTCCGCTGGGGAACGTAGCCGATTAAACGGCGCTTTCGATGATAAGGTTTTCCGTATACCTGAATGTCTCCAGAAGTGCGGGGGATTAATTGCAAAATGGCTTTAATTAGTGTGGATTTACCGGCCCCATTTGGCCCGATAATTCCTGTTAAAGACCCTTTTGGAATGTCAAAACCGACATGTTGTAATACAGGCGTCTTATCATAGGTCACCGTTAAATTTTGAACAGATAACGCATTCATTTCACAAACCTCCTTATTTTAAAGCCTCCACAATGGTGTCAATATTGTGTTTGAACATTCCGATATAGGTGCCTTCTTTCGTTCCTTCAGGCCCCATTGCATCGGAATACAGCTCTCCTCCAATGGAAACGTTATGCCCCTTTTTCTTTGCTCCTTCTACAACCGCATGAATCGATCGTTCCGAAATGCTGCTTTCAACAAATACAGCCTTAATATTCCGTTCCACAAGGGTATCAATTAAATGTTGTACATCTTTTAATCCGAATTCAGCTTCTGTACTTAATCCCTGGAGTCCCATGACCTCAAATCCAAAAGCATTCCCAAAATAACTGAAAGCATCATGAGCAGTAACCAGCACACGGCTTTTTTCTGGTATTTCAGAAACCTTCTTTATTGCATATGCATTCAGTTCATCCAGCTTTTGAAGATATCTTTCTGTGTTTTGGATATAGTCTTCTTCATGTTCAGGGTCAATGGCAATTAACTCATCACGAACGGCTTTTACAGCATATTTCCATAACTCAATATCAAACCAGACATGCGGGTCGTAGATTTCCGGATTTTCGGGGTCGGCTAGCAGTTTGGACTCAGGAATCGCCTCTGCAACTGGAATAGTCGGTTTTTGTTCCCGCATCTGTTCAAAAATGTCAATCATGTTACCTTCCAGATGATGTCCGTTGTAAAAGATCATATCGGCTTCACTCATATCCTGGATATCACTGTGAACCGCTTTGTATAAATGGGGGTCAGTTCCCGGTCCCATCAAGCTCTTGACATTGACATACTCACCTCCAACATTTTTTACGATATCTCCGATCTGGGATATGGTAGTCACCACTTTAACGTTTTGGCTGGAATCATGATCCTGTTTAGATAATGCATCCTTCGCTCCGCATCCAGCTAACGTCAGTGCAAAAGATGCCAGTACATACAAAACGATCTTTCTCATCGATATTCTCCTTTCCGCAGGTTAAAAAAGTTTACTTAAACCAACTTTTGAACAAAAAAATATAGATATTTAAACTGTATGCGATGATTCCATGAATGTGAATCAATGTAAAAAAATTAGCCTAAACAACAAAAGTTTCTTTAATGAAAAATATATAGTTTCGGGCAAAAGTTGTCAAGATATATTTTCTAACTGACCAACAAAATAACGCCTGAGCGTGATGCCCAGGCGTTCCTTTTATTGTGGTTCAAAGGTTTTGCAGTCAGTTTCTTTTTGTTCCGATGCCTCAGTTCCGTTGTGACTGATGATATAGATGGCATCGGCTGTACATTGGTTTCCATGATCCCAGTGTACACAATTTTTGACTTCACAGAGTACATCTTGTGCCAAGCGTCATCCCCCCTTATCATCATTGTGCCGCAGAAAAGTTATTTTTATGTAAATAAAAAAAGTGTAAGTATGGTATTGAACGGTTGTTCAATCGCTGGTATAATAAAAAATGTTTTCAGGGACAAGCGGGTGTAGTTTAGTGGTAAAACCTCAGCCTTCCAAGCTGATGTCGTGGGTTCGATTCCCATCACCCGCTCCATCAAATGTGTTTAACGCAGTGTTTCGTTGATTCAGTCACGAAGCATTGCGTTTTTTAGTTTTTTCCCGATACTCCCGCCAACAGAATACTTCACTTCATTTTCCGGCAATAATGAGTACCTTCTTGCTGTTCATGATGATCAAAAATTGTACATAAAAGAGGGTTCACACTGAAAAAATTTTTGTTATAATGAAGAATAGTGAAGGATACATATGCGAAAAGTATGCATAAAGGAGGAACGGCAGATGAAATTATTTTTGATTTTAATGGTTACTGTCGCATTTTTAACGGCTATTTTCACAGCGGGTTACGAATCAAAACCAGGTGGACCAAATCAATAACATTGCAAAAACATAAACGCCAACATAAATTAAATGCTGGCGTTTTTTAGGTTTAGCCAGGGTTATGCCATTTTACATTCATTTATTTCACACCCGGAAATCCTTGCTGGCGGAGTACTTCATATACAATGATCGCTGCCGTATTGGAGAGGTTTAACGATCTCACCTGATCCGTCATATGAATCCGCAGGCATCGATCTTCTTTTCCTTCAATGATCTCCCTGGGAATACCGTTGGTTTCCCTACCGAATATAAAAAACCATTCCCGGTCTGGATCACTGAAATCGTAGTCTGTATAATACCTTTCTCCAAAGTTCTCAATATAATAAAAAAAACCCTCTGGATACGTCGCATACAGTTCATCAATAGAATTGTAATAATGGATATCCACATGATGCCAGTAATCAAGCCCTGCCCGTCTTAACATTTTATCATCGGTCGAAAAACCGAGGGGCCGGATCAGGTGAAGGGTTGTGTTGGTTGCAAGACACGTTCGGGCAATATTTCCGGTATTTGCTGGAATTTCTGGCTGATAGAGTACAACATGTAAACCCATTCTGTTCACCCTCTTTAGTTGAATATAACCTCGAACATTATACCATCTTATTCTCCGATTTTGAAAAATTTATACTGGCATTCAGGTGTCCAGGCATGGGAGTCCTCATAACTCCAGTATCGATGTCTGCTGTTTACCGTATGGGCATTGACCAGGGGCTCTCCATTTGCATCTCTCGCTACCACAATTGTATTATGATTCCATTTGCCGTCACCTTCAAAATCATAGCAAATGACATCTCCTGGACTGAGCTGATTAGCTTTATCGACTTCTCTTGCTGTGAGGCCCTGTTCAGAACTGCTTAAGTACCACCTTAAGGCATGGGCTACAGACCAGCTGTAGCTCCAGTTGTCATGTTTGTACCACCATCCTCTGGAACGATTCGGGTAGCCCCGCATAGGCGCATTTCCTGCCAGCATGCACTGGGAAACATAGTTGGTACAGTCTACCTCAAAATTCCGAAAAGCAGGGTTATAGTCATTCCACCATCTTTCAGCATATTGTACGGCTTTTCTCCGGTCATAGTGAAATCTCCGAGAAGAAACGGGATCATTTTGAGGAGAAGGATCTGGTGACATAAGGGAAGGTGATTTTCGGGCTGGGCGGGGGATCATCATCGTCTGATTAGTGATTTGTCCGTCATCAAAGTCAGCCCGTATGGGCACAATTTCTTCTTCCATGTAGTAATGATTGTATTGCCGGATCAAGTACGCTAAATGTAAAAAATATTCGACCTGGCAGATGTAATCAGGTACATGAAAATAGCGATAACATCGGATATAACCAGAAATTTTAATTATCTCTGCGTCTCTTTTCTTCATTAAGTTCATTTTTCTTGTCCACCAGTCCATATCACCCGGGCAGTCTAAAAAAATACGCTGCCAGGATTTGATCAACTGATCTTTCATGTTTATTCCCCCTTTATAAAAAAGTGTATGAAGGGATGGGGGAATGGATGAGAGGGAATGGTTATTCTGCAGGTATATTTTCTAATTGGAGCAAAAATCGTTTTTTATCCAGTCCTCCATTGTATCCCACAAGAGACCCGTTGCTTCCGATTACCCGATGGCAGGGGACAGCAATGGCAATGGGGTTACGATTAATTGCTCCGCCAACTGCACGGGCAGCCTTTGGCGAATGGATCATCTGAGCTATCTCTTTATAGGAACGGGTCTCGCCATAAGGAATGGTTAATAACGATTTCCATACTCGTTTCTGAAAGGGGGTTCCCTGCAGGTCGATTGGAAAGGTGAAATCGGTACGGTCTCCTGAAAAATATTCCTCTAACTGGAATGTTACTGCCTTTATCCGTTCTGGATTTTCTTCCATTCCACAGGACAGAAAATATTTTCTCGCCCATTGTTTTAAGGATGAGCAGACGTCATTTTTACTTCCGAAAACAATCTGGCAAACACCATTCTGACTTGACAGGATGGTTAACGGTCCAATTGGGCTTTCCATGTCGTCTACGAATAACAAAGGTTTTGCGGACATACCAAATCCCCTTCTTTACTGATTTTCCGGCAAAAAGGAAACATCCATATTCGTATGGTAAACACTACATACCGGTCCACCACGTGAACGGATTTGTCCTTTTTCCCGAGCAATAAAAAATGTTCTATCGTTGAAAGGACGATCGGGTGAAAGGGAACCAAATTCTCTGTCTGATTGATTGAATGATACAGGAACAGATATTAAAAATTCGATATTTTTAAGATTTTTTTAACAGATCTAATCCTTTTTTCATTTCCTGAATAACCTGCATATCCGTTTCCTTTTGCATAGCCTCTTTAATTGCCTCTTCCGCTTTGTTGCCACCGATTTTTCCTAGGGCCCATGCGGCCGTTCCCCGAATAACCGGTCTGGGGTCCTCATTCATCATAGCAATTAAATCATTCACCGCTGATTTATCCTTGTAATGGGCAAGAGCCAGAATAGCATTACGCTGAATCGGTTTTTTTCCCCGCCAGGAGCCGGACATGGAACCAAAACGTTCCCGAAATTCCCGGTTGGATAGTTTCAATAATGGTATGAGCTTCGGTTTAACGTTTTCAGGTTCAGGTTCCATTTCCGGATGGAGGTGAACATCTTTTCCTTTGTTTTTTGGACATACTTGCTGACAGGTGTCACATCCGTAAAGCCGGTTACCGATTTTCCCGCGAAATTCGTCAGGCAAAAAATCCTTCGTTTGAGTTAAAAAAGCAATGCAGCGCCGGGCATTTAGCTGACCGCCCTGAACAAGGGCACCGGTAGGGCAGGCGTCCACACAGATATGGCAGTCACCGCAGCTGTCTTCCACCGGCTGATCGGGGGGAAAAGGAATGTTGGTGATCATCTCACCTAAATAAACATACGAACCAAATTCAGGGGTAATGATGGAGCAGTTTTTTCCGGAAAAGCCAATTCCAGCTCTTTCTGCTACTGCACGATCCGATAATTCGCCCGTATCCACCATGATTCTGGTTAATACATCGGGGTTTTTATCCTTCAAGAATTGGGACAGTTTTTCAAGACGTTCCCGCAAAATATGGTGGTAATCCTTTCCCCATGAAGCCCGGCAAAAGATCCCCCTGCGCTCCTTTCTTGTTCCTCTGGGGGCATTTTTCATTCTGGAGGGATAGGCCATGGCAATCGAAATGATGGATTTCGCTTCCGGAAGGAGACGCTCCGGCTCCGTCCGTTCCTCAATCGAGCCTTTTTCAAAACCGGACTGGTAACCAAGGGAAGCCTGAATTTTTAGCCGTTCTTTTAAGGTTGAAAATACATCGGCAGAAGCAAATCCGATTTTATCAATGCCGATTTCTCTGCTGTACTCTATGACTTCCTGTTTGAGATTGTCATATGTCATCGCCTGAATCCCTCCCTGAACTGGACTCGTGTCAGCTAATCTTTTTTTGCTAACTTTATTATATATTGCATCGTCTTATGATGACAGTTCAACAACTCTGGCAATTCTTATGCGATTGAAGGCTGCGGCAATTTCAAACCTTCTCGGTCTCGCGATTTCCCCCGGGTGTTCATCCGGACGTGGGGTAAAGGAAGATAATCCCTCTGTGTCCATTTGTTTTTCCACCTGATCAAGCAATTCTGCTAAGGAAATGTTTTTTTCCAGTCTGTTTCGGCGTTCTAAAAAGTGAATGATTTCAGCAATCATTCTTGTCTGGGAACTATCCACAAGCTGTTCAACCTGGGAGAGATCAATTTCGTGTCTTCCCATCACAATTTTGGATAATCCTTTAGCCTGAACCTTCGATTTTTTTCCCTTTTGACTGTTCAGGCTGCCGGGTAAAAACCTCCTTCTCGGCAGTTGCCCAAAGGATTCCCCGCCTTCTTTTTCCCGCTGATACGGATATTTTTCGGCAATTTCTTTTGCTTTTTTCGTCACGTTAAGAGGAAGATATTGATCCATCATTATAACTTCATCCGCTGCATCAAAGTAATCACCGGATCCCCCCATAACCAGAATAGTGGAGACATCCAGTTCCTCTTTCATCTGCTTGATTTTATCAATAAAAGGAGTAATCGGTTCCTTTTCTTTTACGACCAGTTCCTGCATTCGTTCATCCCGAATCATAAAGTTGGTCGCACTTGTGTCTTCGTCAATCAACAACGTTTTCGCTCCTGCTTCAAGTGCTTCCATCACATTGGCTGCCTGGGATGTGCTTCCGCTGGCATTGTCGGTTGAAAAATGCACCGTATCTTCCCCGTGGGGCAGGTGATTGATGAACGGAGAAATATTGACCGTGGTCACCTTTCTGCCATCTTCCGCCCGGACTTTTACGGCAGCAGGGTCTGTTAAGACATATTCTCTGCCGTCCCCACGTATATGATGATATACGCCCCGTTCAATGGCATTCAGAAGGGTGCTTTTGCCGTGATATCCTCCACCGACAATTAAAACAATTCCCTTTTTCAGTGCCATTCCGGTAAGGGGTTCGTCCCGATGGGGGATATTGATGGAAACCCGGTTTTCCTCAGGGCTTTTAAAAGGTATCGCATGTTTCAGCGGGCGGTTGCTGATACCACTTTCCCTGGGCAGGACAGCTCCGTCAGCTACAAATGCGATCCAGTTGTTTTCTTTCATTTGTTTTCGAATAGCCTGATGCTGATCCGAAAGCTGAACGGCCTGATCGATTTCCTGATCGGAAATCGCAAAAATCGATTGATCCAGTATGGCAGGAAGAACCGTAAAAAATAATTTATCTGCTTCCCTTCCGTTTATTCTTCGGCCATTTGCGGGAAGCCCAATGGATAAGCAGATAGTCGTTTCAGCATCTCCTATGGTTACAGCTGCCCGTTCCAGAATTTCCTGTCCCGGTTCATCAATGGAGACCATGCCACTTTTGCCTGTTCCTCTGACAGGAATGTTTAACCGTCGTATGGCTTTTGCTACACTGCGGGCAAGACAGTCTTCCGCGTATATTTTTCTTTCCTTACAATCTTTCCAGCCTGGTTTGATCGGTCTCTGGTCAAAGGGGATAAGGATGCGGATTTTTGACGGAGAAGCAAAAGGATCTCCCTGAACGTAATCCACCATTAGCTTAAAACGGGAATACTGATACCTCCCCTGGAGAGATTTGTAGGCTTTATACCCTTTTCCATCCATCTGTTTCAGACTCGAACGGAGTTTTTGCATTGCGATTCACCTCTCTACCCATTCAGGTCGTTTCCTCTGACAAGAATACTATCTTACCCTTTCGATTGCAAACTGCTTTAACATCTATGAATTCTCTTCATGAAACGGCTGCTTTCATCATAAAGTGTATATGAACGAACCATCTCAAAACCTGCAGGGAGGTCAATGAATGGATATTATCAAAAAAATTGAAAGCCAGCGAGAAGATGAAGAAAAGTTAAAATGGGAAGGGACCTTCGCTGAATATCTGAAGTTATTAAAAGAAAAACCTTATCTGGCTCAGTCTGCTCACTCCCGTATTTATCAAATGATTAAAGAGGCCGGTGTGGAAGAAAAAAACGGTCATAAAGAATATAAGTTTTTCAGCAATGACATCTTTGGACTTGAAGAAGCAATGGAACGATTGGTGGAAGAATATTTTCATCCCGCAGCCGAACGGCTTGATGTGCGGAAGCGCATCCTATTATTAATGGGACCGGTCAGCGGCGGAAAATCCACCATTGTGACATTACTAAAAAGGGGGCTGGAACGCTTTTCCTACACAGATAAAGGTGCTGTTTTTGCCATTAAAGACTGTCCGATGATGGAAGATCCTCTTCATCTAATTCCGCACCATTTGCGGGATGATTTTTATGAAGAGTATGGCATCCGGATCGAGGGAAACTTGTCGCCTCTTAACATGATGCGTCTTGAAAAAGAATACGGGGGACGGATTGAAGATGTCATGGTGGAAAGGGTGTTTATATCTGAAAACAAAAGAAAGGGAATTGGCACCTTTAGCCCATCGGATCCGAAATCTCAGGATATTGCCGATTTAACCGGTTCAATAGACTTTTCCACTATAGCCCAGTATGGATCAGAATCAGACCCGAGAGCCTATCGTTTTGACGGTGAGTTGAACGTTGCCAATCGGGGAATTATGGAGTTTCAGGAAATTCTAAAATGTGATGAAAAATTTTTATGGAATCTCCTGTCACTGACTCAGGAAGGGAACTTTAAAGCGGGAAGATTTGCCCTGATCAGCGCGGATGAATTAATTATTGCCCATACAAATGAAGCCGAATATCGTTCCTTTATTGCCGATAAAAAAAATGAAGCCCTCCATTCACGAATGATTGTTATGCCGATCCCTTACAATTTGAAAGTGAGTCAGGAAGAACGAATTTATGAGAAAATGATTAAAGAAAGCAATATGCATGATGTACACATCGCCCCCCACACATTAAAAATCACTGCGATATTTACCATATTGACGAGACTAAAAGAGTCCAGTCGAAAAGATATTGATTTGTTAAAGAAGATGCGATTGTATGATGGAGACAGTGTAGAAGGGTTCAGCGATATAGATGTTGAAGAATTAAAAAAGGAACATCCGGACGAAGGAATGGATGGCATTGACCCCAGGTTTGTCATGAACCGGATTTCATCGGCCATCATAAAAAAAGAAGCAAAATCAATTAATGCTCTAGATGTTCTCCGTTCATTAAAGGAAGGGCTGGATCATCATCCTTCCATTACAAAAGAAGATAAGGAAAAATATTTAACCTATATTAATATAGCACGAAAAGAGTATGATGAAATTGCGAAGAAGGAAGTACAAAAAGCATTCGTCTACTCGTATGAAGAATCGGCAAGAACATTGATGGATAATTACTTAGATAATGTCGAAGCCTATTGCAATAACACCAAACTGAGAGATCCCCTGACCGGTGAAGAGATGAGCCCGGACGAAAAACTGATGCGTTCCATAGAAGAACAGATCGGCATTTCCGAAAATGCCAAAAAAGCATTCCGGGAAGAAATTTTGATTCGAATATCCGCTTATGCCAGAAAGGGGAAACGATTCGACTATCAATCGCATGAACGACTCAGGGAAGCGATACAGAAGAAACTGTTTGCTGATCTAAAAGATGTGGTCAAAATAACAACGACTACGAAAACGCCGGATGAACAGCAGCTAAAAAAGATCAATGAAGTGATTGCCACGCTGATTGATGAATACGGCTATGATTCCACCTCAGCAAATGAGTTGCTTCGATATGTAGGAAGCCTGCTCAATCGATAAAAATTCATGTTTGAACCTGTTATTTTGGGATAACTTAATTAATGGGTTATCCCTTTTTTTATTCTGTCCATTAATTGGTAAAATTCAAAAATTTCCATTAAAATAGCGTTTTTTGCCTTAAACATACACGATTGAAACGATGAAACAGCATATGTGATTCAGATTGCATAAAAGTGTAAGAAAAACGTGAGATATGGCTTTTCTGGTTTAAAGATTTAATATATACTAGTTGAAGGTATGAAACAGCATCATTTTTTTCGCCATAGTTCAGTCTAATCATCGGGGTATATGATTTGAGACTTATATGGATGAAAACTATAATAAAAAATGGATTTTCACAAACTATTGGGGGTAGTAAAAGTGTCTAACAGAGGGTCTAACGAAAGCATATGGGAACATTTCCATGGCCCTAATGTGGGTTACATCGAAGAACAATATGAGAAATACTTAGAAGACCCTGATACGGTTGATCCGTCTTTGCGGGAAGTGTTTGATGAATACGGAGCACCTCACTGGGTCACACAAGAAAAAGGAGTCCATGAACACAGAGGTGGAGCTTCTGATGTTGATATCCAAAAGGTGACGGCTGCGCTAAAGTTAGTGGAAGCGATTCGCCGTCATGGTCATTTAGAAGCGAATATCTATCCGGTAGGAAAGCGGAAGAATCGCTATACTCCTCTGGTGGATATCAAGACCTATGGTCTGTCAGAGGCTGATTTAAGGTCTATTCCAGCACAATGGCTGTGGAAAGATGCGCCCGGTCATGTCCGGAATGGTCTGGATGTAGTAGAAACATTAAAAGAAAGATATTCAGGCACAATTTCTTTCGAGTTTTACCACGTGCACCATGATGAAGAACGGGAATGGCTTCAGCATAAGGTCGAAACAGGAGCTTTAAATGTTTCGTTAAATCCTGATGAGAAAAAACAACTTCTGAAACGTCTGGCAGAAGTTGAAGGTTTTGAGCATTTCTTAAATAAAACATTCGTTGGACAGAAGCGCTTTTCCATTGAAGGGCTGGATATGATGGTTCCGATGCTGGATCGGATTGTACAGGAAGCCTACCGTGATGCTACCGAACACGTCATGCTGGGGATGGCCCACCGCGGCCGTCTGAACGTTCTGGCCCATGTTTTAGGAAAACCTTATGATTTGATTTTTTCTGAATTTCATCATGCCCCGAATAAAGAGCTGGTACCATCAGAAGGTTCCATGGGAATTAACTATGGCTGGACTGGTGATGTAAAGTACCATTTTGGTGCGAAACGTGAAGTGAAAGATGATGCGAGAGAAATGCGTGTAACTCTGGCCCATAATCCTTCTCACCTGGAGTTTGTGAATCCGGTTGTTGAAGGCTATACACGTGCGGCCCAGGATGATCGTTCGAATCCTGGATATTCCGAACAGGATGTGGATAAAGCCTTAAGCGTATTGATTCACGGAGATGCAGCCTTCATCGGTGAAGGTGTGGTAGCAGAAACTTTGAATCTGTCCGGTTTAAGAGGCTATCAGACTGGAGGAACCATTCATATTATCGCCAATAACTTGATTGGATTTACTACTAATCAAGAACAGGGACGTTCGACCACTTATGCCAGTGATCTTGCTAAAGGATTTGAAATCCCTGTTATTCATGTTAATGCTGATGACCCTGTTGCATGTTTAACGGCTGTATCCTTTGCCTATGAGTACCGGAAAACCTTCCATAAAGATATTTTGATTGACCTGGTCGGCTACCGCCGTTACGGACATAATGAAATGGATGAACCACGCGCCACTCAGCCGGCGTTATATAAGGATATCGATCAGCATCCAACAGTTCTGCATATCTACGCCGATCGATTAATGGAAGAAGGAACGATCAGGAAAGAAGATATGGAGCAGATGAAAAAAGAAGTGGATGATAAACTTCGGGAAATTTATATCAGCATGAAGGAAAGTGAAACTGAAGATCCTGATGTAGATGCGATTCCGGAGGCGATCGCAAACGGTTTAGACCAGATTGAAACGGCTGTGCCGCTTGATAGTTTAAAAGCATTGAATAAAGGTTTATTAAAACGTCCGGAAGGGTTCCATTCCTTTAAAAAACTTGAACGTATTTTAAAAAGAAGAGAAAATGCCCTGGAAGAAGGAAACAAAGTGGATTGGGCCCTTGGGGAAGCTCTTGCCTTTGCCTCTATTTTAAAAGATGGAAACCCAATCCGCATTACCGGTCAGGATAGCGAACGGGGAACTTTTGCACACAGAAATCTCGTTTTACATGATACGGAAACCGATGAAACCTATTGTCCCATGCATGGACTCGATGAAGCAAAAGCTTCATTTGATATATTCAACAGCCCCCTTTCTGAAACAGGTGTGCTTGGCTTTGAGTACGGATATAGCGTTCAGGCACCAGAAACGCTCGTTTTATGGGAAGCCCAATTTGGTGACTTCGCAAATGCTGGTCAGGTATTAATCGATCAGTTCATTTCTTCAGGACGTGCCAAATGGGATCAAAAATCCAGTATGGTTCTTCTGCTTCCTCATGGTTATGAAGGACAGGGACCTGAACATTCCAGTGGCCGACTGGAGCGTTTCCTGCAGCTGTCTGCCGAAAATAACTGGACGGTGGCCAATGTTACATCAGCTGCCCAGTATTTTCACCTGCTTCGACGTCAGGCAGCTATTGGCGGCAAGGATAATGCCCGTCCGCTCATATTAATGACGCCAAAGAGTCTGCTCAGAAACCCAAGAGTCGCTTCTTCACCGGAAGAATTCAGTGAGGGTAAATTTAAGCCAGTGCTGGAACAGCCGGGACTTGGTGCAAATACAGACCAAGTCAAAACCATTGTCCTGGGAAGCGGTAAAGTGATGGTTGAACTGGAGGAAGCGCTGGAAGAACACGGTTATGATCAGTTTGATTGGCTCCATATTTTGCGAATTGAACAAATTTATCCATTCCCTGAAAAACAGGTAAAAGAAATACTGTCCCGTTATCCGAATACGGAAGAGTTGATTTGGATTCAGGAAGAACCAAAAAATATGGGAAGCTGGGACTTTGTCAAAGAAACCATTCTGAATCTTTTATCTGAGGGTCAGACCCTTCATTATGTCGGCCGGCCGCATCGCTCATCACCGGCTGTTGGGGAACCAAATGTTCATAAAACCGAACAAAAACGCATCATAAAAGAGGCGCTAAAGTTGTCCAAAGGAGGAGATTCTCGTGAAAGAAATTAAAGTACCTGAGCTAGCCGAATCCATAACAGAAGGTACCATTGCCCAGTGGCTCGTCAAACCAGGAGACAAAGTGGAAAAAGGAGATCCTGTCGTTGAACTGGAAACCGATAAAGTAAACGTTGAGGTCAACTCTGATTATGCCGGTGTTATTGCAGAAATTCTTGCTGAAGAAGGCGATGATGTAGAAGTTGGCCAGGCGATTGCGAAGGTGGATGAATCTGGTAAGGCACCTGCTCCTGAAGCGAAGAAAACGGAAGAACCAAAGGAAGAAAAACCTGCTAAGCCAGAACCTGCACCCGCAGAAGAAAAACAGGAGGAGTCCCTTCAAGGTCCAGTCGCATCACCTGCAGCACGGAAAAGAGCACGGGAATTAGGTATTGATTTAAATGAAGTGGCAGCCAGGGATCCACTGGGACGAATTCGTCCTGAGGATGTAGATGCTGCCCATCAGTCCAAAGTACAAAAACCGCAGCAAAAACAGGAAAAACCAGCTGAAAAAACAGAATTTGACAAATCTGTTGAGCGTGTGCGCATGTCCCGCCGCCGCCAGACCATTGCGAAGCGGTTAGTTGAAGCACAGCACAACGCCGCCATGCTTACAACATTTAATGAAGTGGATATGTCGGCGATCATGAAATTGCGCAGTGAACGCAAAGATGAATTCGCAGAAAAACATGGCATTAAATTAGGTTTTATGTCTTTCTTTACCAAAGCGGTTGTCGGTGCTTTGAAAGAATTCCCGCTCTTGAACGCAGAAATTCAGGGAGATGAAATTGTCATCAAGAAATTTTATGATATCGGTATTGCAGTATCCACTGAGGAAGGCCTTGTCGTACCGGTTGTCCGTGACGCCGATCGCCTGAGCTTTGCCGGAATCGAACAGGAAATTGCAAATCTTGCGACAAAGGCAAGAAACAATGAACTTTCTTTAAGCGAGCTTCAGGGCGGTACATTTACGATCACAAACGGTGGTATTTTTGGCTCTCTTGTATCTACGCCAATTTTAAACGCGCCTCAGGTAGGTATTTTAGGAATGCACAAGATTCAGAAACGTCCTGTTGTGATGCCTGATGATACCATTGAAGTTCGTCCGATGATGTACCTGGCTCTATCCTATGATCACCGTATTATCGATGGCCGTGAAGCCGTACAGTTCCTGGTGAAAGTGAAGGAACTTATTGAAGATCCTTATGATTTATTGTTAGAGGGATAAGAAAAAACGAATATTTGCATAAATTTAAGCTCAACGAATGACTATCCATTCGTTGAGCTTTTTTTGTGTACGCCTCCCCCTTGAGATGCTTCGGCCAGCCTGCTGCTCAGCCTCTCTTTCAGGACTCGTCTCTCTTCAGAGTAAACGGGTGTTTTAGGGTTTTTTCTTGTTATTTAGAAAATTTTTTGTTCTTCAACTATGAATGAAACGACTTGATGATTCTTTTCATTTCCATTTTTTCTACAAAATTCGACACAAAATATACCAAAAAAGGCATTGACTAGGAGACGATTATATTATATGATTTTTCACAAATATGAGAAAAGACAGAAAATAAAAACAGGACTATATAACGGGGGCTAATGGACTATGGAACATTACTTACATTCAAAAGTGCCGTTATTAGAGATAAAGAATCTCGAAACAGCATTTAAAATTGATGGAAATTACTATAATGCGGTTGATCAAGTTTCTTTTACCGTTGAACGGGGAAAAATTCTTGGTGTTGTTGGAGAATCGGGTTGCGGTAAAAGCGTCATGTCTTTATCCATTATGAAACTTTTGCCAAAGGGTGCTGGCAGAATCCGCGGGGGAGAAGTGAAATTTGAAGGCAAAAATATCGAACATTATTCAGAAAAGGAAATGAATAAAATCCGTGGCAAAGATATATCGATGATCTTCCAGGAACCAATGACTTCATTGAATCCAGTTTTTACAATCGGATACCAGATTGAGGAAGTTTTACATAACCATTTTAAAATCACCAAAGAAGATGCACGGAAACAATCGATTAAATTATTAAGAAGTGTTGGAATTTCACGTGCGGAGCAAATTGTCAATGAGTATCCCCATCAGCTTTCAGGGGGGATGAGGCAGCGGGTTATGATTGCTATGGCCATTGCCTGCCAGCCGAAATTGCTCATTGCAGACGAACCTACTACTGCTCTTGACGTAACCGTCCAGGCACAAATTCTGGAACTTTTGAAGGACGTACAATCCGTTAATGATATGGCGATTATCTTGATTACTCATGATTTAGGGGTTGTGGCTGAAATCTGCGATGAAGTGATGGTGATGTATGCAGGGGAAATCGTTGAACGGTCGGATGTTAGAAGTTTATTTAAAGCCCCAAAACATCCATATACCAGGCTATTAATGGATTCGATCCCAAAAATGGATGTAGAAGAAGAAAAATTGGGTTCCATTAAAGGCATCGTTCCCTCTTTAAAAGATATGCCCCGAACAGGATGCAAATTTGCCAACCGCTGTCCCAAAGCCATGCCGGAATGTACGGAACTGAAACCGGTATTAGCCGAAGCTGAAAAAGGACACGAAGTTTCATGCCTGCTGTATGAGTCCAGCAAAACAGGAGAAGGGACGAATGTCACATGAATATCACCATCAATAACGAAAATAGCATGACAGCAAAAACGAAATCAAAAAAAAATCTGCTTGAAGTTAAACATTTAAAAACCTACTACCCCGTCAAAGGGGGATTTTTTCGGCGAACAATCGGTCATGTAAAGGCGGTTGACAACGTATCATTTGAAATAAGAAAAGGTGAAACCTTTGGTCTGGTTGGGGAGTCAGGTTGCGGGAAATCAACAACTGGGCGGACGATCTTAAGGCTGTTATCACCAACGGAAGGCCAGATTATTTTTGACGGCAATGATATCACCAATTTATCCGGAAACAAATTAAGAGAAGCGCGAAAAGATTTTCAGATGGTATTTCAGGACCCTTACGCTTCTCTGAATCCGATGCAGATGGTTGGAGATATCATAGGAGAGCCAATTAAAAACTTTTACCCGGGAAAACAGAAAAAGGAAATCAAAGAAGAAGTCATGGATCTAATCTTCAGAGTGGGCCTGCCATCTGATGCTTATTACAAGTACGCCCATGAGTTTTCAGGCGGCCAGCGTCAGCGAATTGGCATTGCTAGGGCTCTGGCGCTAAAACCGAAGCTGATCGTGGCAGATGAACCTGTTTCAGCGTTAGATGTTTCTGTACAGTCACAGGTGTTAAACCTGTTAAAGGAACTGCAGGATGAATTTGATTTAACCTATCTGTTTATCGCACATGATTTAAGTGTCGTGAAACATATGAGCGACCGCATCGGTGTCATGTATCTGGGAAATCTGATTGAAGTTGCAGATAAACATTCGATTTATGATGAACCGCTGCATCCTTACACACAGGCCCTGATCTCAGCTATTCCAGAACCGGATCCTGATAGAAAAAAAGAAAGAATTGTATTGCAGGGAGATGTTCCGAGCCCTTCTAATCCGCCTTCCGGATGTCCATTTCATACCCGATGTCCGATGGCAAAAGAAGCGTGCTCTGAAATAAAACCAAAATTAAAGGAGGTGAAGCCAGACCATCGAGTAGCCTGTATTCTTTACGATTAAGGGGTTCACTTGTATTGACAAATTTACAGGGGGTAGAACAAATGAGAAACAAAAAATCGTTGTTTTGGCTTTTGGCCATGTTGCTTGGTCTCTCGCTGTTTGTAGCAGCATGCGGCGGAGAGGAATCCAGCGGTACAGACGATGAGCAGGAGGATACAACGGATACTGAAGATTCAGATGAGACATCATCTGAAGGTGGCACCATGGTGTTTGCTGTAGACTCTGAGCCGGAAGGGCTTTTTAACTGGGCATTCTACGGAATCGTAACGGATGCCGACATTATTTCCCTATTTGATGAAGGGCTAATTGAATATGATGAAAATCTAAAACCACAGCCTAATCTGGCTACCTGGGAAACAGAGGACAACAAAACCTTTACTTTTAAATTTGAGGAAGGAGTTAAATGGCATAACGGTGATGAACTGACTGTACATGACTGGGTGTTTGCCCTCGAAACGATTGCTCACCCGGACTATGATGGACCTAGATATGAAAACGTCAAAACCATTGAGGGTGCAGAAGCTTACCGAAATGGAGAGGCTGACAGCATTTCCGGAATTGAAGTGATCGATGATTATACCATTAAGATTACTTTTGACAAAGCAAGGGTGAATAACCTGACGAATCTATGGGCGTATCCGATGAACCGTACAGCTTTTGAAGGAATCGAAGTGGCTGATATGTCAGGATCTGATCCTGTCCGTAAAAATCCTGTTGGTTTAGGACCATACAAAGTAGAAAATATTGTACCGGGAGAATCTGTTGAACTGGTACCATTTGAAGACTACTGGAATGGCGAACCAAAAATGGACAAAATCATTGTCAAAGTCGTAGACAGAAGCTCTGTTCTGGGAGCCCTTGAAAAAGGTGAAATTGACTTTATCACCGTTCATCCGTCAATGGGGCAACAGGTAGAAGAGCTTGATACGGCAGATCTTGTCACTTATCCCGGACTGTCTTACTACTATGTTGGATTCAAGCTGGGCAAATTTGACAATGAGTCTCTGGAGATCGTAGAAAAATATGATAAATATGCAGATAAAAGGCTGCGACAGGCTATGTATTATGCCATTAACCGGGAGGAATGGATTGATGCATTCTTCAGCGGATTTGGCAAGCCCGTTAACCGTCCCGTACCGACCGCCCACTGGATTGCTGCTGATGACAGTGAGCTGAACACATATCCATATGATCCGGAAAAGGCAAAAGAGCTGCTTGATGAAGCTGGTTACAAAGATGTTAACGACGACGGCTGGAGAGAAGATCCAGATGGCAATGAGTTCGTTGTAAAATTCTCTCATTATGATGTAGGGGATCCGCAGTATGAGTCCCGCGCCAAGGCCTTGACTCAGTACTGGAACGATGTCGGCCTTCAGACAGAGCTGGAAATGGTAGAAGTCAATCTGTACTACGATATGCTTGAAAATGACAATCCAGAAATTGAAGTATTCTATGGCGGCTGGGGTACAGGAACAGATCCTGATCCATCTGCAACCTGGAAATCCAATGCACTATGGAACTATACCCGCTACGATAACCCTGAAAGTGATCAGCTGCTTGACGATGCTCTAGATATGGATGTGGTTGGAACTTCTGATGAAAAACGAAAAGAAATATATGTTGAGTGGCAGAAACTTGTGAATGAAGAAGTACCAATGCTTTATATTACGGAGCTTGAAGAGACCGTTGCTGTAAGCAAACGCTTAAAAGGGATGGAATTTGATGTATCCGGCTGGAATAGCCCTGTTCACTGGTACATTGAAGAATAAGTGTAAAGCCGACTAGAAGCATGGATAAGGAGAATGATGATGTTAAAATATACACTCCGAAGAATATTAGGCATGATACCAATGCTCTTCCTTATCTCCGTTGTGGTGTTTACCCTGGCATTAGCCATGCCAGGGGACCCCTTTTCGGGGGAAATCGATCCAAACAACACAGATCCAGAATATATAGAAGAAATGCGGGAGAAGCTTGGACTCAATGATCCCTTACACATCCAGTATGCCCGCTGGATTTCCAATTTTGTCCAGGGGGATTTCGGGGAATCTACCCGATATAAAATGGAAGTGTCAGATTTAATTGCAGAACGTTTGCCAAATACAGTTTTGCTCGGGGCAACGTCCCTTGTCATTACTTATATACTGGCATTTGCGATGGGCATGTACGCCGGAAGGAAACCTTACACACTGGGTGACCATTTTATCGGTGGCTTTAACTATTTTGGACTGGCAATCCCTTCGTATATCGCTGGTGTTTTTGCTATTTACATTTTTTCCTTTCAGTTGGGCTGGATCCCCTTTCAGGGATCTGTGGATATTACCGTTGAAAAAGGTACGCTGGAGTACTGGCTGAGCCGACTGCATCATGTCATTACACCAGCCATTGTGCTTGGATTATTAAATATTGCAAGTTATACCCAGTTTTTGAGGAATGACATTATTGAAAACAGCCGCAAAGATTTTGTTCGGACAGCTCGAGCCAAAGGTACTCCGGAAGGCAAAATATACAACCGTCATATATTACGGAATTCAATTATCCCCTTAATTACTTTTCTTGGATTTGACATCGTCAATCTTGTCAACGGAGCCATCATAACGGAGGCGATTTTTACTTATCCGGGAATTGGACAACTTTTCTTGAATTCCGTTATGAATCAGGATTATCCGGTATTGATGACACTAACGATGATGTTTTCGTTTTTAGTACTGGTTGGTAATTTAATCGCAGATATATTGTATGGGGTTGTAGACCCTCGAATACGTCTTGATTAGGAGGAGTGGCTGTGGAAGCACTCACTGAAAAAAACACAAACCAGACACCGTCAAAGCCACCAAAAAACATGTCCCCATGGGCCATCGCCCGTCGAAAATTCGTCCGAAACAAACTGGCCATGACCAGTTCCGTATTTCTGTTAATTGTTATGATTGCATCTTTTTTAGCTCCATATATTACTACAGTTGATATCAGCAGAGTAAACCTTGGACAGATGTCTCTTCCGCCATCCAGTGAGCACTGGCTCGGAACCGATAAAAGCGGCAGGGATGTATTTGTCCGCCTACTTTATGGCGGACGTGTATCACTGCTGGTTGGTCTGGCATGTACCTTTTTAATCGTTGTTTTTGGAACGATTGTTGGATCCATTGCCGGTTACTTTGGCGGTGTGGTTGACAGTGTTTTAATGCGTTTTACCGACTTTATTTTAAACTTTCCATTTTTAGTATTTGTGATTGTGCTAAATGCGATTTTGTTCGGACATTTATCAGGTGTGTGGGTACTAATCGTGGTGATTAGCGTCCTTGGCTGGGGCGGGGTAGCCCGTCTGGTCCGAAGCAAAATCCTTTCCGAAAAGGAAAATGAATATATTCTAGCAGCGATTTCGATTGGGTGCAGGCCATCAAAAGTTATTATTAAACACTTGCTGCCCAATGTGCTGTCGACGATTATTGTACAGGCGACGATCTTGTTCGCAACCATGATTGTTGCCGAATCGGGCTTAAGTTATTTAGGATTTGGTGTTCCGACCGAAGTACCAAGCTGGGGGAACATGCTATCGACTTCCAGGGATCCAGATGTGATGCAGAATATGCCATGGACATGGATTCCACCGGCAATTGTGTTAACTTTGACGATTTTGTCCATTAATTTTATTGGGGAAGGGATTAAAGATGCCCTGAATCCAAAATCTTATCGTTAATTTATCCGAAAAAAGATCGATACCTGGTGCTATGACTACCATGTATCGATCTTGTTATATACCGTTAAATATGGGGAAAAACATGAAAAGGCAAGGAAATATCCGGACTGCTTTCATCCATCATATGCATGAGTTCGGATATATCTTTTTTCGAACAGGCTATCATTCAGGTGGGCGAACCAGGCCTTCCTAAAGGAAGATCACTTCTCTGTCTCTTAGTTTATTACTTTTGCGTTTTCGCAGTCTGCGTAAAATGACTCGATCATTGTTAAACAATGATTTGATTATCTGCTTAACTGGACAAATCTTTTTGTCCCAGCCTCATCTTGATTTCTTAGGAAATCCATAAAATTGTTGTTTCGGAGACTTCCCAGCTATCATTTTTCTTTTGAACTTCAATGGCTAATCCGATTGCTCCTAATCCGGAACGGTATTTTTCACCTTCGATTTTATAATGATCTTCACTAAGTTTTTCAACTTTTTTAATGGATAACAGAAAACCTTCTTCCAACATCATTTTTTCTTCATCAAAATAGCCTTCATCCCGCAGCTGTTCCAGGTTTTTTTCCATCATTTCTACCTCATACCTCGTCTCAAAGTACTCCATAATTCTTTCCTTTTCTGCCCGTGACAATTCCAGCTCCGTAAAGTCAAAACTAATGAAGTTCATAGGATGATTTAAGCCTGAATCCTGCTGGATAAGCTTTTCGAATGCTGAAATGTACATCCCAGAAAGATCAGACTCAGGGGAACCTCCGTGATCTGTTCCGCATCCCCAGAGCAGAATACCTAACACAGTGAAGAACATAAACAGTTTTTTCACCTTTTTTAGCACCTCTCTTTCTGAAAGGTTAGTCGTATTAATCATTGGTTGTGTTTCTAATCTCGCCAAAATTTTAGGGGGAAAACACTCAAATCGTATCTTATACCTGCATACACTAGAGTAATAACCGTAAAAGGAGGGAAAAGCATTGGGTAATCATAAGATGTTTGTCATTTCGGAAGAAGACTGGTCCCTCCACAAGAAAGGACATGAAGATCAGAAACGTCACAAAGAAAAAGTGAAAGAAGCCATAAAAAAGAAATTGCCAGAATTGATATCAGAAGAGAGCATTATCATGTCTAATGGTAAAGATGTGATTAAGATTCCTGTTCGTTCCCTTAATGAATATAAGATCCGCTACAACTATGATAAAAATAAACATGTAGGCCAGGGAGACGGAGACAGTCAAATAGGGGATGTGGTGGCAAAAGACGGAGATCAGCAGAAAAAGGGTCAGGGAGGAGAAAATCAGGCAGGCGATCAACCAGGCCAGGACTACTATGAAACGGAAGTCTCCTTTGCCGAGCTTGAGGAAGAGTTTTTTCAGCATTTAGAACTCCCGAATTTAGAAAGCAAAGAGAAGGATCAAATTGTTCATGTGGAGCCAGAGTTTAAAGACCTAAGAAAAACAGGATTAACCGGAAACATTGATAAAAGGCGTACCCTTATCGAAGCATTAAGAAGAAACGCCAAAGATGGGAAAACATCTTTTCAGCCCATCTATCCCGATGATTTGCGCTTTAAAACCTGGGAAGACGTTCAAAAGCCCGATTCAAAAGCAGTAGTGCTTGCCATGATGGATACGTCAGGATCTATGGGATTGTGGGAAAAATACATGGCAAGAAGTTTTTTCTTCTGGACGACTAGATTTTTGCGGCAAAAGTATGAAACGGTAGATATTGAATTTATCGCCCACCATACTGAAGCAAAAATTGTTACAGAAGATGAATTTTTCTCAAAAGGAGAAAGCGGAGGGACGATCTGCTCATCGGCTTACCGTAAAGCACTGGAGCTGATCGGTCAAAAATATTCCCCATCTAGATATAATATTTATCCGATCCACTTTTCTGACGGCGACAATCTCACATCCGACAACAAAAACTGTGTAAAACTTGTCAATGAATTAATGAATTACTCCAACATGTTCGCTTACGGGGAAGTGAACCAGTACAACTAACCAGGATATCACCATTCAAAAAGCCGATGATATCAAGGATAACCGGCTATATTTTTGGATAAATTCTGATTTCAAACTGATCTTTTTTCTTCCATTCGGGTTTACGGATAAAATCGACCCTTTCAATGACGGATTTTAAGAGAGAGTTTTTTCGTTCTGCTGATTCAATATGATGATAGATTTCCAGGACTTTTCGTATTCGGGGAATGATGTGGTCACGCTTTTTATGTCTTTCTTCTTCCTCTATAATTTCACTCTTCAAGAGATCCATTTCTTTTTTGATTTTCTTCAATCGGGCAGTGATAATGTTTTGCCGGTCCATGAAGGTTTCGATATCATAGATTCCCTGTTCTAAAAGGTCATGTAAATTATTCTTTTGTTTGTTTAATTGATCAAGCTCCTTCCTTTTCTTGTCCAGGGCTTTCTGTTTCAGGGAAATTACATTTTCGTGCTGCACTTTATGCTCCATCATTTTTTCTTTGATTTCAAAAGAGTCCACGATTTCATGCAATCCGTCCATCACTTTTTCCTCAACTAATTCAAAGATGACTCCTTTTTGTTTTCCTTTGCAGGCATGATTGGGGCATCTGAGTCGGTCAGACCGGTCTTTCATGGGAGTATAGATCAGTGACCGGCCACATATTTCACAGCGCACTATACCGGCCAGAGGATTGGACAGGGTGTGGCTGGACTTTACGGGTGCCCGATGCCTGTCTTTTAACGCCTGGTTAGCCGCATGAAATATTTCTTCAGAAACAATAGGTTCATGGGCATTTTCGCATATTTGCCATTTTTCTTTAGGCATTCTTTTTTTTACATACTTTCCGTTCCGTTTGGTGTACTTGGTTTTTCCCCAAACGATATGGCCAAGATAGACTTCATTCTTCACGATAGCCGAGACAGTATAAGGGCTCCATAGATCGGATTCAGGTGGTTTTACTCCCAAACGGTCTAGTTCCTGGGCAGCTGCCTGCCTTCCTTTACCGTTTGCTATCATTTCAAAAATCTTCTTCACCACCCAGCTGGTGTCAGGGTCTGGATATAACTTCAGATTCTCATCTCGTTTATATCCATATGGAGGTTTTTTCGTAATCGATTTACCTTCTTTCGCTGAATCAATCCGGCCATTCTGCAGACGCCGGGTTATTCCCTTCAGTTCCTGGCGGGCCATGAGGGATTTAACACCGAAGACGAGCTCCCATTCTTCTGACTCCGGATCATAGATTTCAGACGGTGTAATGATCTTCGTTCCAGAATAGCGAAAAGCCCGATCCAGGATACCAGAATCGAGCATATCTCCGCGGCCCAGGCGGTCGATATCGACGACCAGGACAGCATCAGCAATCCCTGTTTCAAGTTCACGAAGCAACTTTTGAATCATAGGGCGTTCCGATATAAATTCACCAGATACGACTTCTTCGTAAATATTTAAGATGTTATGGTTTTCCCGTTTTGCGATATCCAGCAACCGATTGCGATGACGTTCCAGGGTATCGAAGGGCCGGCCTTCCTGAATGGCTTTTTGCTCCTCCTCAATGTCTTTACGGCTTTTTCGCAAGTATATAAACACATCCAGATTTTCTAAACGGTACATGGCATCACCTTCTACTAGACACTATATGCGCTCTATTTAAATGGTATATCTTTTTCGGCCACTTGCATGGTACAAAATTCCCTGGAACGTCTTTCGATTTGCAGCAAACGCTCAAGAACAATGGATTCTGAAACACGAAAATCATCGGCAAGTATTCGAAGGATGTCCGGATCTGAGAGGTCGTAACGTCTGATCATATGGAAGGGTAATGCTGCATAGCGTGTAAAATGCCTGGCATCCCGTTCCTGGAGTTCCCGTAATGCTTCAGGCATCATAGATTGGTTGCCGACATGACGAAGGACGTGGCAGAGCTCATGAAAAAATTGCTCCCGTTGTTTCTGGACTGTCAAACGGGAATCTACGGTGATGGCTTTATAACGACCAATAATGTCGAAGCGGGAAGGCATCTCTTTTCTTTTGAGAAAAATTTCAAAGTACCGGCAAATTCTAGACACTTTTAATTCTCCAGGATCATAAATCCCTAACCGTTTATAAAGATTTGTTACCCAATCCTCCAGTGCAGTGGTTATGTACTGTGGAAAATACATGTAATCCCCCCTAAATCTGTTTATGAATATTATAAGAACATATGTTCCTTTTGGCAATATAAAAAAATACACCTTCATTTCATGAAGATGCATTATGACTAATTAAATAGCTTTTTCTAATGATGATTTTTTCAATTTTATCTCTTTATAAATTTTTTTAATAGCAGTATCTCGATCATATATGATTTCTTCTTCGCCACAGATGTTTGAAGAAAGTTTAATTAGTTTTTTTTCATTATCAAAAACATATTTATATTCTGCTAAAAGACCATTTTTTAAGTAACATTTTGTTATTCCTATTATTTTACCATCTTCTCTAGAAAAATTAACTGATATGTAATTATCATGTTTTATGTTGTTTAATAGTTCTTCTGGTGTTAATTTAGGGGAGTACAATTCGTCGTATAATTTTTTTATTAATTTCTGCACTTAAAACCACCTCCTATAATTTGGCTTTCAAAACGGACCTTATATGTTTTTCTAAATCTTTAGCAATATTTACTGCTGTTTCAAAGTCTTCAATTTCCCAGTTATCTCTTTTATCACCAATTTGGTGTTTTAATGATAAATTAAAATAATTTCCTAATAGAGCTCCATTGTTTTTAGATGCCTTGTAGAGATATTGATATTTTCTTGGTAATACAAATTTATTTTCAATTAGTTCAGTACCATCTATTTCTAAATCAAAATCAGCTACTATTGACGGAATAATATCATATCTAATTAAATTATCAAAGTCTTTTCTTGTACGAAAATAATGTTTATCCGGTCGTAAAAACTTCTGTTTATCTCGACTTTTTAAAGATTGCCTGTAAAGATCTCTAGCAACCTCTTCGGTGACGTTTAATGATTTCTGTAACAATTGTATTTTTTCATTTTCTTCTTGTATTCTTTGTTTTCTAGCTTTTAAAAGTTCAGTTTCTATAAAGGCATCCTTTTCAATTTTTGACTCTTCTGATTCTTCTGCATTACCATAACTTATATCTTTTGGTCCTTTAGGATCTATAGGTTCTAAATCCTTCTTGATTTTTCTGATAGCATCCCTTTTCTTTTTTTCCTTTTTATAGTACTCCCACAGCTTTTCTAAACCAAGTTCTGAATGATGAATTACCGAAGCAATATTATCTTCTTCATTATATGTTCCATCTTCATTTTCAATTGATCTTAAAACTCTTCCTACGAATTGGGCATAAGGTAACAATGTTTTAAAAGGCCTATATATTGCAGCAATTGACAAATATTTGTGGTCGAAACCTTCGCCAAGCATCGATACATTTATGACAACATCAACTTCATGATTTTCTATTTTACTTAATTCTTTTTCTTGTTCGTTTTTCTCCATTTTACTATGTACAATTGCGGATTTATAGCCCATTTTTTCATAAATCTCTTTAATTTGTTCAGCGTGCTTAATGCTGCAGGCAACGGCAATTATCTTATGTGGTTTATCAGAGATTTTTTTCTTGTCTTCTAAATGTTGGATTGAAAATTCAGCAATTTTTTCATTACTATGTTTAGAAAGAGCAACGGAACGATTTATCCAATCTTCCTCTTTAAGGTTCATTTCTCTTATTTCCTCTAGAGAATAGTATTTTTCATCATTATGATCGATAGTAAAATACATTTGATCAGGAATATGTTCAAATTTTTCTAAGCTTTTTACATATCCTTTTTCCATTGCTCTAGCTAAACTATATGAATAAATTTCTTCACCTTTAATTCTTTGTCCATCACTTCTAAATGGTGTCCCTGTAACTTTTAGGACTTTTGCATTACTGAAATATTCAAGAGCCCTTTGCCAAGTTCTAGCCTCTGAGTGATGTGCTTCATCAATTATAATAAAATCAAATAATTCAGGAGGTACACGTTTTAAAAGAGATGAATCGAATCTCTCTTGTAACCAATGGTAGTTAAGCACAACAATATCAGATTGATTTAGAACTCCATTAGTTAGTTTACTGTTATATTCAATGATACTAGGAAGTTCTGCATAATCATTAAAAACTTTTGTTGTAATCCAAAAATTTTTTGGGTCAGCAGAGTCTAGTGACCCTAATACGGAGTCTCTAACAACAGTTTGAGGTGTTATAATTAGAACACGTCCGCGTGAAATTCCAAAAGGTGAGATTGCCATTAATCCAGTTTTGCCTGTACCTGTAGGTAAAACTACTAAAGCATCTTCATTAGATTGTTTTGTTATAAAATGCTCGTAAATTGCTCTGTAGGCTTCAACTTGAGGTTCTCTTAATAATTTATTACCCTCTATAAATGCTGGAGCTGTCATAAAATAGCTCATATCTAAGTCATTCCTCTCTAAAAAAATAGATGTTAGATATCAATTGTTCACTTATACATTGATTAAATTAAATTTTTTACCACCTCATG
The DNA here is from genome assembly GCF_004342905.1 of Melghiribacillus thermohalophilus. GTDB lineage: Bacteria > Bacillota > Bacilli > Bacillales > Alkalibacillaceae > Melghiribacillus > Melghiribacillus thermohalophilus. The sequence goes on from NZ_SMAN01000007.1 coordinate 58,562, forward strand.
GTACTTAGTTTTATACTTTGCTATATCAGATACTTTTTCAATCGGATAAGAGGTGCGATCTTCATCATTAAATTGAATACTCTTATTGTTTGTGTTGTTTAAAAATAAACGGCAAACCCATTTTCTAATGTTGTCATCTAGCAAAATGTTAAAGTAGCTTTTGTTGTCACGATAAAAGACTCTATCTTCATCGACGACTTCGGAAAGAATAAGTTTAGAAATTGCGTACCCCTGTATTTCTTCCTCAGTAGTTATAACTTCTGGCTCATCATTTTCCTGAGGCTTGTCAGTTTCTTCCTCATCATTGGTTGAAGTGGAATTAAGAGCAGCCTGTAATTTTTCATTTACAAGTTCATTGATAAACTGTTTAAACGATTTTTTAACCAGCGGGGTAAATTCCTCAATAACATTTCGTGTTCTTCTTCCAGGGTAAACATTTGCAAGAACGAAGGCGACAAAGTCTTCTGAAGGGTTTTCCCAGAATTCATAGAAAAGCGATTTAATTTTGCTTGTATACTTAAGTTCAGAAGCTGTATTAAAGATTTTTTCAAGATCAAAACTATCTTTCTTAAACTTCGCCAACTCTTGAAGATGAGAATCCTTCAAGTCTAGTAGATTAAATTCGAAAAATGGGGAAGAATCCATCTTGTTTTGTTCCTCTAAATCTGTGTAGAAACGATAAGTTATGCCGTTTGTTAAGATAGCGAATTTAGCAGGGGTTGTCCCAAAATATCGAAATAATTGTGAGTCGTGTCTTTCAAGCTTTTCATTAATAGCTTTTACTTCGATTAAAATTACTGGATCACCATCTGACATAATGGCATAGTCCACTTTTTCTCCTTTTTTGATACCGACATCTGCAGTGTACTCAGGAATAAACTCAGCAGGATTAAAAACATCATATCCTAAGATTTGAAAAAAGGGCATGACAATTGAGGTCTTAGTTGCCTCTTCAGTGACAATTGTATCCTTTACCTCTTCCAGCCGTTTTGATAAGGACTTCATTCTTTCCAAAAATTGCTCCATAATCATCCTCCTTAGCAAAAATGTAAAATATTGTCGACAAATATCGACATATAAAAAGCGCACCTGCTAAAGGTGCGCTTTTAACAATATATGTTTTAATTTGCTTAACATCACAATCATGATTTTCACCTAATTTCAGATGATGAATTATAGATAATTTTAATTATTAGGATTTTTTTTTAAAATCAGCATCATCCTGCTGATTTCGTTTCTTTGCCTCTTCAGCTATATACTTAAAGTAACTTTCCACCTTTTCTATGTCCTCAGGTCCCATGGCCTTCCACTGTTCTATATCGAAAAACCCTGAGCTTTCAATGCCATACTTTTTGAGCAGCTTATTGATTTCCCGAATTGGATCAAATTCATCTTCAGGTCCACTCTCTTTACTAACCCAGGGATTTGGGTCATCTGTGCGCCCTAATAAATAGTCGACTGAAACATTGAAATAGTCGGCAATTTTTTTTAATGTTGCATAATCTGGCTGCCGTTTATTGATTTCGTAATGAGCATAAGTACCTCGAGATATTCCTAGCTTAGATGCAAGTTCTGTTTGGGTTAATTTATACTCATTCCTCAATTTTCTTAGCTTATCACCGATCATTAATATCATCCTTCAGGACATTGTATATTCATTATACTGTAGCAAACAGCTACAAAAAATAAATGTAGCGCAAAAGTACAAAATAGTATTGACAGTAGCGTTATGCTACAGTATAATCCTAACTAACAGGTCGCAAATCGCAACAAAAAGGTGGTGAAACTATGCAACGAGAGTGGTTACAAGACAAAAGGAATAATATAGGTTACACACAAGAACAAGTTGCAAATCTAACTGGGATAAAAAGGGCTTATTATACTCAAATTGAACTGGGTCAAAGAAGACCTAGTGTGAGTGTCGCTAAAAGAATAGGTGAAGTCTTAGGTTTTAACTGGACTATTTTTTTTAATGAGGAATGTAGCGAAAAGCGACACAAAAACAAAAAGGAGGTGATCTAATCTGTCAACAGACATCTCAGAACTACTGGAGAGGTCTGAGATAGCATCGGAAATCCTGGCAGTTGCTTTTAACCTTCAAGATGACCCGAAATACACCAAAGACGATGCTGTTCAAGATTTAATGGAATTTCTGAAAAAACACGAATTTATTTAAAAAGAGGTGATATAAAAATGAATGAGCAAAAGCAAAGGATTCATGATGCGTTAGTCGATCTCATTGCGCAGTTAATTAAAGGATATTCAGAAAATGGAGCGAGCCCAGAAGAGATGGAGGCTCTTGCTGAGCTCATTAAAGTTGCGTTAGGAACAAAAAACGCTTTGTAGTTACTCCAATGGATCGTTAACTGCTTTGAAAATCTCTTTGTAAGCGATAGTGATTCTTTCAAGGTTTTTTCTTAATGCATCCTCAGCACCAGAGGCAGTAGCAGTAGACTTTGGAATATAACCACTATCTATTACTTTTAATAGGATGTCTTTTGTGACCTCATGTTGGTTTGACATACTCCACACCCCCTTTCCTGTATCTACCATTCGACAGGAAAGAGGAAAATCCTACTATAGGTGGTGAGCAGATGACAGAGATAGAGCAAGAACTTGTCCGTAAATTCGAGGAACTCATTCTTACTCTTCCTGCACATGAGTTAACTGAAATTCTAGGATGCAGCGACAGAATGTTTTATCGACTGAGAGGACAGATCTATCACGGGTATCACAAAAGAGTACCGGTTCAGTATAAAGGTGTCATCATTCTGCTATCGCGTTATTTACTCGATAATACTTCAAATGATAATACTGAGTAATTGGGTTGTATGGATCATCATCTTCTGCAAAGTAAATAGCAACATTTTTAAACGCGTGTTTTTCTTTAAGTTTGCTGATATCGAAAAAAGGTTTTTCTAAGGAATAGCTATCCTGGCACCAGTCGAACAAAACGTTAAACAAAATGATGTCATGTTCTAAAAGGTTGGATTGCTGTTTCTGATTTAGACATTCATTTTTCGTAATCTCATTGCATGCTTCTTTAGATTTTGAAAATGTATCAAGTAATATTTGTCTGTATTTCACTGGGTGATATAAAAACTTGGTTCCTTTTATAAGTAAAGGCATACCATTTGGGCACTTTTTTAAAGCTTCTTGATATGTATTTTCCCAACCACAAGGAATATCAATCAAATTCAATTCCCACAAATGTTTTTTCATGTGATTACCTCCTTTCTGTATCAACCATTCGACAGGAGAGAGGGGAATCCTGCCAAAGGTGGTGGTTCTGTGCTTGACCCAAATAACTGGGAGCCTGTCACAAATACCGGCTATCAGTACGAGTTTGAATGTGTCAATGATCCGGGACTCATTATCAAAATTGTTGCCAGAAGTGAAAAAGAAGCCTGGCGAAAACTTAAAAACCTAAAGTAAAGGGTGGTGACTCCATGACATCAGAAATTGCTAGGGTCGTCCGACAAACCCGGCCGCATAAAGATGTGGTAAGGAGGGGTTCGGACGTGAAACCCAAAGTGCTGAAAAAAGGAAACACGACGATCAAGATTTACTCGCACCTAGCTCACATGACGAAGGAAGAGCAAAAAAAATGGTTTGAGTCCGAGTGGGAAAAAGGCAATCCCACCTTAAAAAACATCGTGAATGCCGTTAAACGTTGTCTGGACGAAGAAGGGAAGTGAGTACATGCAAATCAAAACCATTGCCAGTGACCTGGTACCGGTTTATGAAAGTGAGACTGGCGAGAAATTGGTGAACGCCAGGGAATTGCACGTGAAATTGATGGTTGGTACCCGTTTTAACGATTGGATTACACGAATGATTGAGAATTACGGGTTTATCGAAGGTGATGACTTTTACTCATTTTTGAGTAAAACCCCTGGACGCCCATCTAAAGAATATTTGCTCATTATTGATACAGCAAAAGAAATCGCCATGGTCCAGAACAACGAACAGGGCCGTGCGGTACGCAAATACTTCATTGAAGTGGAAAAGAAAGCACGACAGACTTTCCAGCAGCCACAATCTGCAGCTGAACTGATTCTGAAACAGGCTGAATTGCTGGTCCAGTATGAAAAGCGGATCAACAAACTGGAATCTCAGACTGCAGCTGCTCATCACCGAATCGACAACATCGACAAAATTGATACTCTCGGTGATCCACGCCAGCGGCTGAATAAAATGATTCGCCTGTATGCTGCAAAAAATGGCCTGTCTTTTCCGCAGGCTTACCGAAATTTTAGACAAGCTTTCAATATGGCATATCGAACCAACTTAACTCTATTAATTGAGAATTACAAAATGAAGCATGAATTATCTGATCTCAGCATCCCGGAATATCTTGAAAAAGTGAACCGACTGGAAGATGGGATTCGTGTAGCAGACAAGCTTTTGAATCCTTCAACTTCTAGCGTATCAACAGAAATATGAAACAAAGGTACAAAAGGGAGTGGTTGAAGTGAAAAGGGGTACACGGGTTGCTAAAATCATGAGGCAATCCAGGAAAGCGGCCGGGAAAACGCAGCTACAAATTGCAAGGGAAGCCAATTTATCGCGGGAATCTGTGACAAAGCAAGAAAATGGTGAACGAAAAGTTCAGCCCCACATCGCCCAATACTACATGGAGAAGCATGGCGACCCGTTCGTCGCATTTGAAGCCTCAGCAGAGTACGTGAAATGGGGGCCGGTTAAACTCGATGGCGGTGTCGTGGATCTGCACAGGAGCTCGGTAAAAGCAAAAGCGATTGAAGAACTGGAAGAGGCTCTAGAAGCTCTTAAAAAAATCAATGTGGTCAATCATCCAGATTCGTTGTCCGGTTACGAACGGGAGAACATACGAACAGCCCTGCTGGAAGTAGCAGAAGCGATGACGGCATCAGCCAATACATTTTCGGTTTTATGCAGAGATTATAACTTCAGCTGGGCAGAAATATGGCAAGACCATTACACAAAGTTAAAAGCTAAGGGATACATATCCAGATAAGGAGGGAAACGAAATGAAAAAAGCTGCCGCAAATAAAACAGCGACAGCATAGGTGAATTAGGTTATTAAAAATATAGCATAACACTACTATCATAGGCAAGGTTTTCGTTTAACCTTGCCGTCATGCCCAGGAATCGTATTCCCCCTGTCCATGTTCTGTTTCAAATTCCTCCTTTTTCGTATAGATCCATTCCTGGGCGTGCCGGTGCGGTTAAGCACACGTTTAAAAGAAGGGAGGTATAAGCATGGAACATAGTGACCTGACGAAATCAATAGAAAATGCAGTGAAAAAGGAAGCCGTTAAGTTGTTTGAAAAAATGAAGTCGGAATCAACCACTTATGGTGAAGTAAATCAAAAGCTATACGAATTAACTTGGGGAAAAGGAGGCCCATATTTTGGCTTGATTGTTAAGGAAGCAAGAAAAATGCTTCATGAAGAAGTTAAGGGTCTGAAAATATCGGGATGAGCCAAAAGATGAATGGCTTCCAGGAATTAATCATTATTTTTTTCAATTATGAAATATGAAAGGGGGGATAAGATGGAGGGTTATCTGAAAAAGAAAAAAGAATTAAATGAACTTGCTCAAACAGAAGCTAAAAAAATTGGAAAAGAATTAATATCTAATAGCGCAGGTAAAACAACACAAGATTTAAGACAAATTACATTAAATTATATCAACCAAAATCGTGTTCCAGAGGAGATCGCTTTTGAATTAAAAAGTCTAATTGAAAAGTTTATTTCAAATATAAAAATACCTGTTCAGAAGAACTGAACAGGCGATAAGGTTATTTTGAACTGAGAACCTTTTTTGTAATTATAAGGATATGGTTGCAAATATACCATACCAATCGAGGGGAGGTTAGGGAATGAGTCAACAGTCGAAAGAAATCTACGGAATTGACGCGCTGGGGAATGAAGTGTTCAAAGGAGAGACCATTCTTATTCATGGCAAAGAGTTCTTTCTGAAAGACGCCTTGAAAGAAGAGGCACTGGAGCTTCTGGAGCGTTTAGGAGCGGTTGAAACGAAGGCATAAAAAAGAATGAGCTATCAGTCAGCTCATTCAAAAAGGGCTACTAAAACGATCAAACTTATTATGCCATATTTTAATCTAAGTGAAAAGTAGGCGATTGTTTTGATCACGCCTTATAAAGTATTATTGCCGGAGCGGGTTTTAGAGTTAAGGGATGAAGATTCCAACGCATTCATGGACGAAGTGAAGCGGTATGTAAGTGTACGTTATCCGCATTACGAACTGTTAAGCATCGAAGGGTCATTTGCTCTTTGCCAAAACATAAGGGGAGGTCATCTGTAAGTGAAAACAGGAAATGCAGTCGTGGATCAGATCGGAAAGCTGAATTTCACAGGAAACATCATACCGGTGAATTGGTTCAAACACATTACGTTTGACAGCGGAAAGCCACATGTGGCAGCCGTTATGATTTTATCAGAAATTTGCTACTGGTACCGGCCGACCGTGGTTCGGGATGAAGCAACTGGACAGATCGTGGAGGTCCGGAAAAAGTTTAAAGCGGACATGCTGCAGCGAGATTATACGAGTTTTGCTCAACAATATGGCTTTTCTAAACGCCAGGTTAAATTGGCCATGGACAAGCTGGAAGACATGCAGTTAATCAGAAGGGCATTCCGGACGATCGAAAAGAACGGTACCAAAATCAATAATGTGCTTTTTGTTGAACCAGTTCCGGAAAACATCGATAAAATTACCTTTTATGATGACCCCTATTACATTCAAATGCAAGAGGGTGGTACATCTGAATGTAATACCTCTTACATTCAAATGCAAGAGCCTCCTACAACAGAATGTAAGACAAATACAAAGACTACTACAGAGATTACTACAGAGACTACTTTAGATGTTGATGAAGAAAACGCGCGCGAAGTGAAACAATCTGGGAATTCAGATGAACCAGACGAAGTGGATGAGATTGCTAGAAAAATTGAAGAAGTGTATTTGACCCGTAAACAGAGTCTGCACCCGTCCCCAAAAGACCTGCAGCTGATCTGGGCAACCGCGCAGAACGTCGCAGAAGAAAACATCGACCTGCAGAAAGTCATTGACTGGATCCATGCGAGCTTTGATCAGTATAAGCCAAAGTACCGAGGTGACAAGATTCACTCGTTCGGCTATGTGGACACCTACATACGTCACCAGATCCATCTGCTGAAGGAACGGGAGAAACTCAAGAAAACAGGGGGTGGTAATCTTGACGATGCAAAGCATTCAGGAAGCGATGGCGGACTTCCTGAAAAAAAGGCCACACCTTCAGAAGAGACTCGAAGACTTGAAAGAATTGCAAGAGAGAAAGGACTCATCCCAAACGGAACGATACGAGATATTGACGTCGATTTCTGACAACTGTCCTTACAAAAAGTGCGATGGCAAGGGGTTAATCTGGTATCGGGACCATAAAACGAATGAGGAATTTATGCGAATCTGCAAATGCCGTGAAGACAAATCCCTTGATGCCAAATTGCAGTTCGCCAGGATTCCGCAGGAGTACCGGCAATCACGTATCAATAATTTTGAAATCAATCTTTACCGAACAGACGAGGGAAAGGAACGAGCGGCGATTGCCAAACGAGTAGCTGCCAATTTTGTAGCGAATTATCCAGCGATGAAAGAACAGGGCAAGGGCTTGTACTTTTACAGCTATCAGAAAGGGTCCGGCAAAACCCGATTATCCTGCAGCATTGCCAATGCCCTTGTTAAAAAGTATAAAGCGGATGTCCGATTTATTCGTTTTGTGGACTTGCTCAATGAATTGAAAAATTCATTCAGCGGTAATGGTGATGTCAACGCATCTGAACTCATTGAAGCGGTCAAAAACATCGAAGTGCTGGTCATTGATGATCTTGGCGTGGAAAAAGTCAGTGAATGGGTGGAAGAAGTCGTCACCAGCATCCTGGATCACCGGCTGAATCAAAACCTGGTCACGATTATCACATCCAACAGCACGATTGAAGAACTGGACAAAAGGTATCAACAGGGCCGAGTTCGTAGCCGGGTAGAAAAAATGACCTTCCCGGTGTGGATGCCGGAAGAGAGCATACGTAGTCTGATAGCCCAGCAGGAAAACGAAGAGATTCAGGATATTTTGTTTAGGTGAGGAGTGCTAACGGAATGTGCAATGGTAGGGGAGTTAGGATCATAGAAATCATGCCTGGAGTCGTTGAACTGGACAAATGTGAATGTGCTGAATGTCAGGAATACCGAAAAATCAGCCAGGTTAATTTAGAGGCATTTCTGGATCGTTTTGAAGATGCTTATCAGGAATATCAGAGAGCAAGGAGTGGAACATATGAATGCACAAGCTAATCAACTGCGAAGAGCGGTAGAAGAAAGAAAACGCATTTTGATCAATAGACTTCAAGCCTGGGATTACTTTCACACGCCAGATGGAAAGAACGTTGAAACGTTGACGTTAACTGAGCTGGAGCAAATCTATGAAAATGTGAAATTCAAAAAGGAATCTGAAGGCGGTGGGAAGGATGAAAGGCAAGTGTGTTGAGTCCGGCGCTGATGCCCCTGGGTATTTGAATTACCTATGTGAGGACTGCTGGCGGGAAACACTCAATGAGAAATTGGAGAGTGATGAGAATGAACGAGGTCAAATCCTATTATCTAAACAAAGCGGAACTGAATAAGAAGCGAATTGGCTGGAAATGCGATCTAAAATACAGATCCAGGAAGAGGAAGTGGAATTGGCCAAAAGCTAAAAGAAAAGGGTGATGGCATGGAAGTGCAGTACGACGGAAGCGGGCGCTTGAAATATCATCCTCAGCTGCACCCGAACAAAGGGAAACGATTATCGGAAAGCGAACTGGAATACCTTTGCAAATACTATGAATCAGACGGCATGAAATCTATGTCACTTGCCTTAGGTAGACCGGAAGCGAGCCTAGCGAATAAAGTAAAAGATTTAAAAAAGAAAGGATTATTTGAGTATTACAAAAACCTGAACAAGCATTGGTAAGGTGAGGGGGATGGAACAAACCACGATCTATGAATTTTATGGCCTGGAAAGCGATCCTGTGTATCAAAAAATCAATAACCTTCAACCAGGAGAGGAACTTTACATAGAGGAAGTCATCGTTCGAAAGAATACCAATTCTCTTTTTGAGATTGAAACAGAAGATCTCCACGAACCGGCAACTGGAGAAGAAGCTTGTTATTGGAAGCTGATGAGTATTTTAAACGCCATGGAAACTGAATTATGAATGAGGTGAGAAAACATTGCAATTCAGCTTGTTTCGAGAAATTATCGTGGATAATTTTGCTGGAGGTGGCGGTGCTAGTAAAGGCATTGAACAGGCTACAGGGTTGAATGTTGATATAGCCATTAATCATGATCCAGAAGCCATTGCTATGCATAAAGCAAACCATCCAGATACTGAGCATTATTGCGAATCTGTTTGGGATATAGACCCTCGAGAGGTGGTGCAAGGTCGAAAGGTTGCCTTGTGCTGGTTCAGTCCAGACTGTAAACATTTTAGCAAGGCCAAAGGTGGAAAGCCGGTAGATAAAAACATCAGAGGGCTTGCCTGGGTAGCTGTGAAATGGGCAGCAACTGTAAAGCCTAGAGTAATCATTTTAGAAAATGTTGAAGAATTTAAAACCTGGGGCCCATTAAAAGATGGACGGCCAGATCCGGAGAAAAAGGGCAAGACATTTAGAGCGTTTGTAAATGCATTGAAAAGACATGGATATAAAGTTGATTGGAAAGAGCTGCGTGCTTGTGATTATGGGGCTCCTACCATTCGAAAACGGTTGTTTTTAGTCGCTAGATGTGATGGCAAGCCAATTGTTTGGCCTAAACCCACTCACGGTGATCCGAAAAGCAAAGAGGTAAAACAGGGAAAATTAAAGCCATGGCGAACAGCTGCTGAAATTATCGATTGGTCAATCCCGTGCCCTTCTATATTTGAACGAAAAAGGCCATTAGCCGAAAACACCATGAAGAGGATTGCCAGGGGAATAAAAAAGTTTGTCATAAATAATCCAAAACCATTCATTGTCCGGATTGGACATACTGGATTCGGAGGAGATCGACTGCAATACAAATTAGACAAGCCTTTAACAACAATAACAACCAAAGCGGAACATTGTCTGATTACCCCTTTTCTATCAACCTACTATACAGAAACATCTAAAAAAGAGGTAAGAGGACAAACGCTAAAAGAACCTTTACACACCGTTAGTACAGCTAATCGATTTTCTCTTGTAACTGCTTCATTCATTTCTCAGCATTACAAATGCTCAACAGGGCATAAAGTTGATGAACCCCTAAGATCCATAACAACGGTGAATAAAGCGCAGCTGGTTTCGGCATTTTTGATGAAATATTACGGAACCGACGATGGACAGACCTTGAATGAGCCACTTCACACAGTAACTACCAAAGATCGGTTTGGGCTAGTAACTTTAAAAGGGAAACCCTATCAAATCGTTGATATAGGAATGCGAATGCTCCAGCCACATGAATTATTCGCAGCACAAGGGTTTCCTGATGACTATATTATTGACGAGGATTACAAAGGAAATAAACTACCGAAATCTGCACAGGTAGCAAAATGCGGAAATTCCGTACCTCCACCATTTGCTGAATCACTGGTAAGGGCAAACCTTCCAGAAATGTGTGTGCAAAAGAAAGAAGAACAAAAAGCTATGTAACAAAAAAATGCCAGGGCGACCCCGGCAACGAAAGGATTGTTTAATTTAATTATATCATAGGGGGTCTGCCTCATGCGAGCTAAAGAGATACCGGTGGACATGGATAAAAGACAAATTTTGATAAATTTAGAAGGAAATGAGCCGTTTTGTGTCGTATATTGTGATGGGAAAGCGAAATTAACGAAACTACCTGCTCATGGAGAGACAAAAGTGATCACTCATCAGGGGAAAGTGAAGAGGGTTAAGTTTGATGAGGGGGAGGAGTTTTGAAACCATTTCCAGTAGAAATACAAAAATGTGAGGGTTTTTGGCTTTGTGTGACTCCTGATGCTGTTGTTCAATCATTTGGAACTATAATAGCTGCAATAGGTGGAGTTTTAGGGGCCTATCTTTTATTACGAAAAGAATTTAGATATAAAGAAAAAGAAAAGGAATATATATTTAAATTAGAGTTTAGAAAAGCAAAAAGGTGGGTTGATTTGTCTTTAGAACATTTAGAGAGATTCCATCAATCTTGGGAAAATGGAACAGATATACGTCTATTAATTGATGGGGACGAAAAACTGCTACAGAAAACAAATGAAATGCTTAGAGATATGTCAAGCAGTATTATTCCGAGTAAAATTTTAGATGATTATGATGGTTTAGAGTATGAATTCTCAGGATTTACTTTCTACTTAAATATGTATAAGAATAATTTATTCTTAGACGGAATTGTTGATGAAGACAATATTAGAGAAAATCTAAGGAAATCTATAGATAGCGTTAATCAACATATTAGTAATATAACAAACAAAATAGATTTATAATAGTTCTACCAGCCCACTGGAGGACACTGATTGAGTAAGTTGCGACATGCAACTGCTTGATTGGTGTCCTTTTTTATTTAAAGGAGGCATTTAGATGCGTAAGAACGTTTATAAGATTAGATGGAAAACCAGTAAGTACCGCAAAGATAAGCGCACCGGTGTTTTAAACTCGATTCCTCGAAGTGATTATATAAAGAAGCTCTTCCAGGAAGAAGAGAAAAGGTTAAAAGTAAAGGAGTTGAAATAGATGCAAATGTCATTTAACCTTCCAGAAATCGATCGGGAAGAAACGAAAAAGGCTGTTGAAGCGGCTTTAGAGAAATATCAGATGTATTTGCTTATGGAACCAATAGAGAGGTTACCGAAAATCACCACAACCTATACGCTTGTTCCTCCTTCCAATACGAATGCTTTTCATTCAACGACGGAAGATACAGCTATAAGCAAAGTAGATTTTGAACAAGAAAAGGAAAGATACATGGAGCGAATCCGCAGGGCAGTGAACCGCCTTAACTATCATGAACGATCCATCATTATTAGAAGGTACCTGGATCAAGAAGAACGGTTCGATTATGAGGTTTACAATGATCTGGGCATGAGTGAGAGAAAGTATTATCGAGTAAAAGCTAGGGCGTTTTATAAATTGGCCTTCATTTTAAGAATAGAGGTTTACAAAAAGAAGGTGGAATCATGAATTTTGTACAGCCCATACGAGACCCTGACATGATTCAACAGATCAAGGATTACCTGATGGAACAAAACCCACGGAACTACATGCTGTTTGTGATTGGGATTAATACAGGGCTGAGAATTTCAGACATCCTGCACCTGAAGGTCAAAGATGTCACCGGGATGCACATTACACTCAGGGAGCAAAAGACGAAAAAACGGAAGAAGATACGGATTACACCACAGTTGCGCCGGGAGTTGAAATGGTACATTGAGGGCAAAGATCCAGAGGAATTTCTCATTAAGAGCAGAGAAGGACGTAATAAGCCTATTGGCCGGAGTATGGCATACAAAATATTGAGGGATGCTGCCAATCAGTTTGGTCTCCAGGAGATCGGCACACATACCCTCAGGAAGACCTTCGGCTATCATTTTTATTTACAGACGAAGAACATTGCCATGCTCCAGGAGCTCTTCAACCATAGTTCAGAGAAGATTACGCTTATTTACATCGGTATCAACCAGGACACGCTGGACAAAGCTATGTCGAAGTTTAAAATATAGAGGACTTCTTACCATTTTGTAGAAATATGAAATATACATATAGGAAGGAGTAAATAAAATGCCAATTGTTGATATTCAAGATTCGATTGCAAACATCATTTATTCGTTATTTGATATAGTACCTCAGTACGTGATAATATTGCTTGCAATAGTAGCTGGAGCATATCTGTTTAAAAAATTTTTTTGAGCCAATGAATTCACTATAATATTTTAAATGTCCAATTCATTTTATGAAGTGTCCTGAATTTAGGAATATCAAGGCTTTCACCCTTTTTATGAATTACACAAAATATAAGATATGGGTAATTGACACAAAGAAAATTGTTAAAGGGAAAGTGACTGACAGATTCGTGACAGATTTTTGGCAGAAAAGATGCAGAGCATGCTCTTATAGTGGTGATATGATGGTAGTAACGAAATATTCCTTTCTCGGGGTTATTTCGTAGCGTTAATTCCCCTTGTAGGAAACTGTTATTGGATGGGTACTCGATCAGTGCCCGTCTTTTTTATTTGTAATTTTAAAATATGTCGATAATTGGCGAATGAAAAATGAAGGAACTCAGCTTCTTTTGTCAAAATTTGAAAATATATCTTTTAAAAGGAGTTGAGTTTCTATGGAGAGAACCATTTATTTTTACAATTGTTTTATAACTCATAATAATCAGATTACAGACATACATATAAGTGAATTAATGGACGAAATTCGTTTATTAAGACCTAACCAACGATTAAAGGTTAATAACAGAAATACAATATGTTTAATGAATATGGTTGATCCAACAACTAATAACTATGATCATAACGATCGCAAAGTAGTTTTTGGAAAATTTAGAGATCAAAAACCTTACTTAGGGAACATGGGGACTGATAATATAATTGAAATAAACGATGATGTACTAGAATTAACATCTATATTCTACCGAAGAAATAGTAGGTTAATATTGGCGGAATATAATCATTATGGTGCAAGACCAGAAGCATTGCAAAAATATCTTTCGAGTTTTTTGCCAAAGAATGAAGATGATTTTTGGACGGTTGAACTTGAACCAGTTGAGCCTGAATTAGGGTTTCATGATATTGAGATATCTAATGACATAAGAAAAGTTTCTTTTAAGGTGGATCTAACTGCAAGAAACCGAACAATATATGCCAATCCAAATAACCAAAGTGTTTTAGGTGATATTTTGGAACGAGGTATAGAAACACACAATAATTTTGGGGCAAATGTTGCAGAGTTTAGTTTTGGTAACGGTAGAAAAAGAAACAGGGTAATTGATTCTCAGTCCCTAGTCGATTTATTAAGGGGATTAGACTTTGATGGAGATGTTTTTGAGTCTGTACGAGTAAGATATAAAAGTCCAACCACAAATAGAGTCGAGAATATCGATGTTAAAAATCAGGGAGTATTAAAAGCAGTTATAGATTTAGAAAATGATGGATGGGGGTATATTTGTGATCAATTAGAAGAGCAATTTTACAGAAATGGACGATTGGGGGAAAATGATTATTTAGATTACGAATATATCCCAGCAAATCTACCAGAAATTATATATAATGAAGAATAAAGGTAAAGTTAAAAGGTAGGTGGATTTATGACTAAACTCACAAGATTAATTAAAAAAGATAAAATATTTTATCTTTTTGAAAATTGGACAATAGCCATATCTCTTTCTTTATTGTTTATTTTCTTTCTATCAAATCACATTTTATACAAATTTGATATATGGATTTATCATATGGGGACAGAATATTTTATCCAAAGCACATTACGTAATTCTTTATTTGATATGAAAAATGCCTTATTAACTGTTGCTGCAATTTTTATTGGGATTTATGTAACAGTTTTTACATTGCTCGGGAGTATTAAGGTGGATTCAATCTTTGCTTTTCTAAACGAAAAAAACTTTAAAAAGTTAGTTAATTTTATTCGCAATGCATTTATTGCAGCCTTTTTATACATTATTTTAATAATTTTTTTAGAAGTATACTACATCGATTATAATGATATTCCTGTAATATTCTTAATAATAAATTTAATAATCGTTTTATACATGTTTGCAACAGCTTTACGTTTTGGAATTATTCTGTATTTTGCTTTTAAAAAGGATTTAAATAATTTACCTGAAAATATAAAAAAGCACAGGGAAGAGCATAAAAGGATTAGAATTTTGTTCTCTCGAGTAGAGAATTTTATTGATGATTATGAAAAAGAAAAAAGTAAGGATAAAGCAGAAAGAATGGGGAAAATAATTAATGAAGAAAAAGAAACAGATAACAATTAATTATATTGGTGTAAGTTATTAAAAAAGTTTGGATTGGAGGTTGTTTTTTGAAAAAGGATAAGAAAGTAGATTTATTAAATAAAGAACATTTGGGAGAATATTTAGTAGGTTTAGTTTATACAGCTAATCATTTGGATTTATCTGATATTAAATCTGCATTAAATCACATTCCAAAAGAAACACAAGATTTAGAAACTGAATTTATAAGAGATTCATTACAACCAAGCACTACTGCAGAAAAATGGTTTGGTGGAGAACTTGAAGCCAAATTACACATTCAAGAATTAATTAGAGGAAAGAATGAAAAATGAAGTAATCCTCATTTAGAGGTGAAAATAATGAAAACACGTGCAGAAAAATTCTACAAGTCAAAGGCGTGGCGACAATGTCGTGACGCTTATTATGTTGCCAAACATGGTTTGTGTGAGAGGTGCAGCAGTCCAGGGAAAATAGTACACCACAGAATTTACCTGACACCAGAAAACATTAATGATCCAGACATCAGTTTGAACTGGAATAATCTTGAGTTGCTGTGTCAAGATTGCCATAACAAAGAACACCATGGCACAGAACCGGTTGCAGATGGATTGAGATTTGATGAGAGTGGAAACTTAGTAAAGGTATAGCCCCCCTATTAAAAGTAGTGGGGGCTGTTTTTCTGGACCGAAGGGGCGGACCTTCGAAAAATACACACGAGGTTATCACGTGAGGGGGGGTTATATGGCAAAGTTATCCAGACCTAAACAAAACAAATTGATTGAAGCTGAAATTAGAAAATTGAAAAGCATTTTTAAAGACATCTCTGAGGATAAACAAAAAGTTGCTGAGAGATTAATTGAACGAGTGGCATTTATGACGATTACCCTTGAGATCCTCGAAGATGAAATTAAGAGAAAAGGGCCGACCTATAAATTCGAGCAGGGATCTCAAAAAATGATTATTGAGAACCCCGCCCAGAAGTCCTATAACACGATGGTCAACCGATACACAGCAGCATACTCCAAACTGTTTGATCTGTTACCGAAAGAACCTCCGAAAGAAGAGGACGATGGGTTTGATTCGTTCGTGAGCGACCGTGATTAAATATCCACTGGACCATAACCCCATTATTGAATACTGGGAGAAGATTGAGGGCGGTGAAGAAGTCGTATCGAATAAGGTGCGGCGTGTTTATCAAAAGCTGGTCAACGATCTCAACGATGAAAACAGTGAATGGGAGTATAGTCCAAAACGTGCAAATCATGCGATCGAATTTATTGAGAACTATTGTAAACATTCTAAGGGGAAGCAAGGCGGTAAACCGTTCATTTTGGAATTATGGCAGAAGGCTATTGTTGCAGCAATATTTGGTTTTGTTCATAAAATCGATGGTACACGAAAATACCAGGAACTGATTTTAATTGTGGCCCGTAAAAATGGGAAATCTACTTTCGCATCTGGGATTGCATTATATATGCTTGCTGCTGATGGAGAAGCAGGACCAGAGGTAGTGAGTGCGGCCACGAAAAAGGACCAGGCAAAAATCATTTGGTCTGAATCTAAACGAATGGTGAGGAAGTCACCTTCACTAAGAAAACGAATCCGGACTCTTGTTCATGAATTGGTGAGTGACTTCAATGATGGGACATTCAAACCATTGTCCAGTGATTCCAATACGTTAGACGGGTTAAACGTCCACTGTTCTCTGATTGATGAATTACACGCCATCGAGGATAAAAATCTGTATGATGTTATTGTTGATGGGATGAGCGCAAGGGAACAGCCATTATCAATCATCACATCGACTGCAGGAACAGTCCGAGAAGGTATCTTTGATATAAAATATGAGGAAGCCGAACAAATTATCAACGGATATGATGATCCAGAAGGGTATAAAGATGAACGAGTCTTACCTATCATCTATGAACTGGACAAACGTCAGGAATGGACTGATGAAAAAGCCTGGAAGAAAGCAAACCCGGGTTTGGGGACCATTAAAAGCTTTAAACAATTAAAAGCAAAAGTAGAAAAAGCTAAAAAGAATCCTTTGTTGGTAAAGAACTTACTGACAAAGGATTTTAATATTCGTGAAACATCCAGCGAGTCATGGCTAACCTTTGAGCAGCTGAACAACCAGGAAAAATTCGATATCGAAACGTTGAAGCCTAGATATGCTATTGGCGGAACGGATCTATCCAAGACAACCGACCTGACATCAGCGTGTATTTTATTTATGTTTCCCGGGGATGACCGTGTTTATTTTGAACATATGTACTGGCTGCCTGAAGATCTGCTGGAAAAGAGAACGAAAGAAGATAAAATCCCTTATGACATCTGGTATGAACAGGGTTTATTACGAACGACACCAGGGAACAGCGTTCATCCTAAACACGTAACAGAATGGTATTTAGAAATCATGAATGAAAAAGAAATTTACCTTCCATGGATTGGATATGACGGATGGTCAGCTGAATATTGGGTGGAAGAAATGGAGGGATACTTTGGAAAGGAGGCCATGATTAAAGTTATTCAGGGCAAAAAGACTCTCTCATCTCCAATGATGAAATTGGGAGCTGACCTGGAAGCAAAAAAAGTAATCTATAACAATAACCCGATTACCAAATGGTGTCTTTCCAATACATCCGTTGACATTGATAAAAACGGAAATATTCAGCCGATTAAAACTAATCAACGCCGGCGGATTGATGGACTGGCTGCCATGCTAAACGCTTATGTGGTGCTGCAACAAAAGCTTAATGATTATCAGAACATGATTTAAAGGGGGTGATGGATTGGGATTTTGGAGCCGATTATTTAACCGAACACCCGAAAAACAGGGGGTGAGAATTGAACTGGTCACTGATACAGGAAATGGATTTTTTACCTGGCACGGTGACCTTTACAGAAGTGATATTGTAAGGGGAGCGATTCGTCCTACATCAAGAGCAATTGGAAAACTGACGGCGAAACATATCCGAGAAGGCCCGGATGGTTTGCAGGTAAATCCAGAACCATATATGCGTTTCTTGCTGGAAGAACCGAATCCACTGATGACCGGGCAAATGCTCCAGGAAAAACTGATCACGCAATTAAAGCTGAATAATAACGCTTTTGCCCTAATTGTAAGGGATGATTTCGGGTACCCGACACAGATTTACCCGATTCCGAGTACAACAGCAGAAGCCATTTATAAAAAGTCGGGTGAATTATACTTACGATTCACCCTGCGAAACGGAAAAATCTTTGAATTTCCGTATCGGAATATCATTCATCTGCGCCAGGACTTTCATTCCAATGATGTATTTGGCGATAGCCCGGCGGAAGCTATTACTTCGCTC
Organism: Melghiribacillus thermohalophilus; assembly: GCF_004342905.1. Classification (GTDB taxonomy): domain Bacteria; phylum Bacillota; class Bacilli; order Bacillales; family Alkalibacillaceae; genus Melghiribacillus; species Melghiribacillus thermohalophilus. The sequence continues at coordinate 76,896 of NZ_SMAN01000007.1, forward strand.
ATGGAAATTGTAAATACCACCGATCAAGGCATCGTAAAAGCGATTCAAAATAGTAATGTCATCAAGTGGTTACTAAAATTTAAGCAGGTGCTGCGTCCAGAGGACATTCGAAAAAATGTAAAGGAGTTTGTGCAGGAATTTTTGTCTATTGACAGTGAAACTGGTGGGGCAGCTGCATCTGATGCCAAATATGATGTGGAGCAAGTGAAGCCGAATAGCTATGTACCCAATGCGGCACAAATGGACCGCACATTGTCGAGGGTATATAGCTTTTTTAATACCAACGAAAAGATTATCCAGTCCAAGTTCACAGAGGATGAGTGGGTTTCATTTTATGAATCTGAAATTGAACCCCTTGCTATTCAAATGAGCATGGAATTTACTCGAAAATTATTTAGCCGAAAGGAACGTTCTCATGGAAACAAAATCATTTTTGAAGCCAGTAACCTGCAATATGCCAGCATGAAAACCAAATTAGGTTTAGTTCAGATGGTTGACCGAGGAGCTATGACCCCAAACGAATGGCGGAAAATCTTAAATATGGGACCAATTGAAGGCGGAGACAATCCTATCCGTCGGTTAGATACCGCCGAAGTACGTGAAGGAGGTGAGAACGATTAAGAAGATCCAGGTGAAGGGTACGATTGTATCCAATGACATGAAATGGATTTATGAATGGTTTGACATGGAAGCGACCAGTCCCCGTGATGTGATGGAGGTGCTTGATGAAGCCAATGGGGAAGAAGTAGAAGTGGAAATTAATAGTGGCGGCGGTGATGTGTTTGCCGGCTCTGAAATTTATACGGCATTAAAGGACTATCAAGGAACCATTGTGACAAAAGTTGTAGGTATTGCTGCATCTGCGGCATCTGTAATCGCCATGGCCGGCGACAGGGTTTTAATCTCACCAACTGCACAGATCATGATCCACAATGTCTGGTCCATGGCCCGTGGTGATTATCGGGCAATGCAGCATGAAGCTGATGTCCTGAAAAATTATAACGTCACAATTGCCAACGCCTATAAGCTTAAAAGCGGAATGGATGAAAAGGAAATTCTCAAAATGATGGATGATGAAACCTGGCTCAATGCCCAGCAGGCCAAAGAAAAAGGTTTTGTCGATGAAATCTTATTTGATGAAGGCAATCAGCTGGTGGCCAGTGCAAGTTACGGCTTTGTACTGCCGCCGGAAGTGGTCAACAAAGTCCGAAACTACATTAAACCTCAACAGCAAGATCCTGTTAATCAAAATCAGGAACCTGATGACGATCATAAACAAGCCGAGTTGTATCAAGCACGGCTTAATTTTTTGAAATTAAAAGGAGGAGTATCACATGAAGTGGACTAAAGAAGCATATCTAGAAAAACGAAACGAACTTCTTGCAGAAGCTGAAAACCTATTGAATGAGGGCAAAGTGGATGAGTACGAAGAGAAGGAGAAAGAGATCAAAGCCCTGGATGAGGAATTTGAGAAGTTCGCCAAAGCTCAGGCGAATATTAATTCACTGAAAGATCAGAATCCAGCTGGCGTTGTTGTCAATATGACACAACAAGATGATGAAGGCAAAGTAGCAACTACAGAAGGCCCAAAAGATGAACAAGAGGTTTATCTAAATGCATGGGCTAAAGAAATGATGGGTCAGTCTTTAAATGATGAGGAAAAATCTCTTTTTGACAAAATTAATCATGAATTCCGCAATGCTACTCAGACAACAGAGGAGCATGGTGTTTTGATTCCCGAGACTGTTCGGGAAAATATCTGGCGAGAAGCCGGTGAATTGTATCCGATCTTAAATGATGTACGGATGCTGTTTGTGCCAGGAAACCTGACATTACTAAAAGAAACAGATTCCGGTGATGATGCTGCCTGGTATGATGAAGATACGGAAGTGGCTGATGGAGCATTCGGAATTGGTGAATTGAACTTAACAGGATGTGAACTTGCAAAGTCCATTCCGATCAGCTGGAAGTTACGTAAAATGTCTATTGGTCGTTTTATTCCCTACATTACTACACTATTGGCCGAAAAAATGGGTGCGGCATTGGCGAAAGCTATTGTTAGTGGTAAAGGAAAACCAGGTGATGGAGACACATTTAAACCACAGCCACGGGGAATTGTTACTGCACTACAAGCAGAAACCGATACACCGCAAATTATCACCTATAATCCGGATGCAACAGAGCCAGATCCACTGAACTACGATAAGCTGACCAAAGCTATGTCTTTAATTAAATCAGCCTATAAGCGTGGAGCTGCTATTTACGCCAATAACAATACAATCTGGAACAGACTCGCTACCATTAAAGATGGTCAGGGACGGCCTCTGTTTGTCCCTGATGTGACGACTAGTGATGGCGTAGGTCGCATTTTTGGTGTGGTTGTAAAAGAGGACGACAGTGTGGCTGACGATGCTGTGCTGATCGGAAATGTTGGTCGAGGATATGCCATGAATGTGAATGAAAACATGACGATTTATACTGAGGATCATAAGAAGAAGCGTTATACCGATTACATGAGCTATGCCATTGTTGATGGTGATGTGCGTACCACAAAAGCATTTGCTTATATCGTATTAGTACCACAAGTGTAATCTAGTCCGGGCTTTGAATAGCCCGGATTAAACTTATTTGGAGGTGGATATAGTGCCTAAAGTATTAAAAATCTTTGAGGATAAACACACGAAAAAGGTGTATATCCCAGGGAATGAATACCATGCTGATCCTGAGCGATTAAAAGAGCTCGCCGAAAAGGGATTTATTGAGTATGAGGCTCATAATGAGGATTCAAATACAGAAAAAGATGAAAACCAAAAGGAGAACCATGAGGCTCCTGAGCAAAAAGCTGCTGAAGAAGAAACAAAACAAGAAGAATTCCCTAAACATGTGGGCGGCGGGTATTTTGAACTGTCGAACGGCGAACGGGTTAAAGGCAAGGAAGAGGCGCTGAAAGCTCAATCTGAATTAGAGTAGGTGAATAATAATGGCGCTGTTGGATGATGTAAAACTGGCGCTGCGGATCTCAAACAGCGCCTTTGATAATGAAATTAATGACTTAATTGAAGCGGCAAAAGCAGATTTAATCTTATCTGGCGTAGAGGAAACAAGATTGGATGTTACGGATCCATTGATTAAGCGAGCGATAAAAACCTATGTCAAAGCACAATTCGGGTTTGATAATCCGGATGCAGAACGATTACAGCAATCCTATGAGATGCTGAAAATGCATCTCACCTTATCCACTGAATACACACCAGCAGAGGATGAAACGGTATGATATGGCGGGATGTGATTGATCTGATCACTGTTACAAGAACTGAAAATGACATAGGAGACACCATTGAGGAAGAAACCGCACGCCAGGTATTTGCAAATAAAAAATCTATTCGTCAATCTGAATTTTATCAGGCTATGCAAACCGGATTACAACCGGAACTCATGTTTGAAGTTCGCACATCTGATTACCAGGGCGAAAAGAAACTTTCCTACAACAATACCACTTATTCGATCATTCGAACCTACACTAAAAACGAAGAGATTACAGAGCTAATTTGTAGCGGATTGGTAGGTGATGGCTAATGCCCATGCCTAAAAGTGTGACCAGAGTAACGAAAGATGGCGTTACGTTTGTGTCGAACGTTGACCGTGCTCAGTACACATTAAGAGAACTGCAGAGAGCAGCTCTTCGTGACACAGCAAAATTCGTCCGGAAAATCACCATCCAGGAGCTCAAAAAGTTACCGGGTATGAGACGGTCACGACGGTTGTATAACAGCACACAGTATTGGGTAAGAAGAATTGAATCTGATCTTGTCATTGGGTATAAGCACGACACCTGGTACGGTGCTCTTGGGGAAGTCGGACAAAAGAGGCAGCCGAAACGGAATATTTTACGCCAAAAGGTGTTTGATAACATCGATCAAATTCGGATCATCCAGGGGCAATATTTAAGTGCCATTGAGAAGGATAACAAAGCACGAGGAATAATCGATGAAAGGGAGTTTGTAGGCGATGAACAAGGTGATTGAAATTCGAAAAGCGATTCAATCAGCTATTAAAGAAGCTCACCCCAATGTGCATTTTGAAAATGCTCCGGATGATGCTGCTTATCCATATATTGTCTATAATCTCCCTGATTCATTGAATAACGGAACCTTGGAAAACTTTGTCCTGGAAGTGGACGGATGGGATCATCCAGATAACGGGGATTCGACAGCGCTTGAGATGATGATGGATACGGTGGACAAAGCTATGAACAGGAAAACATTTGTCATTGCGCCAGATTTATTTTTTACCATATACCGTGATAGCCGAGAAACAATAACGGAAAAGGATAAACGGCTTAAACATAGACGATATACCTATCAAGCCCGAACATACGGGGAGTGATCATATGGCCAAAATGACATGTGCCAGGTGTGGGAAGGAATGGAACGAGCCGGGATTTCCAGGGACTACGATTTGTGATGATTGTTTAAGAGAACATCAAGCTGATTTAACGAATGACAATGGTTTTAAGGAAACCGTATTAAAAATTTTGACTGAAGAAGAAGTAGAACTGTTAAAAAATGTTGATTGGAACGAATTAAAGATTATTGCTGCGGAATATGTAGCTTTGCAATTACGATGGAAAATAATAAAAGTGAGAGGTGATCGATAATGCCGATCAAACGACCTGCCGTCCCCAAGCCTGAAAATGTTCAGTTAGGTGAGGGGATTTTAATATTTAATTTTAACCCGGATGACTGGGACGATCCGGAAGCAATTCCGTTCGGAGCTACCCGCGGGGGAGGACAGTTTAATATTGAACCTACTAACCAACCCATCAGGTTTGATGGGGACAGAGGCGAACATACCAAAGGATTGAAACGACGCACGGAATGGAATATCACGATCACTGCAACTGCCCTGGAACTAGACCTTGAACAATTAAAACGTATTATGCCAGGAGAGATTGAACAGGTCACAGGAGGGACAACCGTTCCGGATTATCAGAAATATCGTCCGAAAATTAACTTTGAGGACACGGATTATTTGGATAATCTGGCTTACATCACTGAAACTGCTGATGGAAAAGTAGTGGCTTATGTCATCGAAAACGTCCTTGGAGACGGCGCATTGACAGCAGCATTCGCGGACAAAGACGAAGTGGTAGCTGAAACCACATTTACAGCTCACTTTGATCCCGAAAATATGGATCAGGTACCGGCCTATGTTGTGCATTATGATGCTGTACCAGCAGCTTAAAGGGAGCTTAACGGCTCCCTTTAAATTTCAAGGAGGGATAACATGAATACCGAACAAGCGTTTGATTTATTACCGCATGTGGTGGATATATACGACAAACTTGACCTGGATCAATACCGTAAAGATGTCCAGAAAAAATATAAAGGAAAGAAGGTTGACCAAACACAGGTGGGAATCGATGCGTTTAAATATGTCCTGAAAAATTCCCATAAGGTCAAAGAGGAATTTTTTCAGATAGTGGCCATTGTGGAAGACCGGCCGGTTGAAGAGGTCAAAAGACAATCGTTTTTAAAAACGGTAAACTCTATTAAAAAAGTCTTTACCGATCCTGAACTCATGGATTTTTTCAAGCAAGCCGTGGAGTAGGGGGATATGAAGAAACTCTTTCCCTACTCCATGAGCATTACGAATTTCAATACGTTCTTAAACTCCCATTAAAAAATGTAACTCGGTTGCTTATCAAAGCATTCAAAAAACAGGAAGAAAAACGTGCCTGGGATATGTGGATCCAGTTGTATCCGGAAATGCTATTACCACATCCAATGGGTAAAGAACCTCGTATGAAGTTTATATCCTTCGAGGAATTTTTAAAGAAAGTTACCAAACCAGAAGTGAAACCGGAACGAAAAGAAACCGTTCAAGATATATTTAATCGGTACAAGAAAGCAATCAAGCCCAACTAGGGCTTTTTCTAATGCCCGAAAGAGGGTGATGGAATGGAAATTTTTAAGCTATTCGGCCGTATCCTGGTCGATGACAAAGAAGCACAGAAAAGTTTATCGAAAACAGACAAAAACGCTAAGTCACTCGGGAAACGTTTTGGAGGCATGCTAAAAACTGCCGCGAAATGGGGAGCAGGTCTTGCAGCTGCCGCCGGAACTGCAGGTGTGGCGTTGTTTGGACTTGCCAATAAAGCCACTCAAACAGCCGATGCCATTGCCAAAGGTGCTGAACGAGTAGGTGTATCGACGGATTTTTACCAGGAGATGGACTTCTGGGCCAGCCAGAATGGGCTTTCTCATGAAAAGATGGAGAAGGCGGTTGGACGGTTTAACCAACGCCTGGGGCAAGCGGTAAATGGCAATGAGAAGTACGCTAGTGCCCTGCAACAAGTGGGCGTAGATCTGGATGCTGTTCGTAACGGACAACTCTCTACAGAAGAAGCTTATGCCCAAACTATACAACGTTTGTCCGAGATGGAAAATGAGCAGGATAAAGTCAACCTGGCAACTGAGATATTCGGTACCAGGATGGCTCGTGATATGCTCCCAGCGCTTAATGAAGGTTCCCTGAGTATCGAGGAGGCCAGGGAAAAAGCGCAGGAACTTGGGTTAGTATTAGCAGAAGATCAGCTATATGCAGCTGAAGCATTCCAGGACTCCTGGGATCGGATTAAGCGTTCACTTGGAACTGTGGCCACTCAGATTGGTTTATCCCTTATGCCGATATTTCAAAGCATGATGGATTTTATTCTGGATAAGGTGATCCCAACCACAATGGACTTATGGGCGGCTTTTCGAAGTGGAGAAGGCGTCATGGATGGGATTAGAAATGTCTTTAATGAGCTGACTAACGGCGAAGGGATTACAATGTTCATCGACATGGCGCGTGAGGCACTCAGTGATTTTGTAACATGGCTGTCCAGTGAAGGGATCCCCATGTTGATGGATTGGATAATACAAAGCCGAGAAATGTTTTTTAATGCGGTGATGGAATTATTCCCAGTCATCATAGAGGCTGGTGTTGCGTTTATCCCACAATTGATTGAATGGCTTGCGCAAGAATTTATCCCACAAATATTAAACTTTCTGATTGAAAGCATTCCGATGTTACTCGATACAGCCATTCAATTGTTCAATAGTTTGATAGAAGCCGTGAACACCGTGTTACCGCAGTTGTTAAACGTACTGCTTACCGTTGTTTTGCCAAACTTGTTGACAGCAATTATGGACATGCTACCAAATGTTTTGGATTCTGCGGTTCAGCTTTTTACAAGTTTCTTGGACGCAGTAATGGAGATTTTACCGCAGTTACTAACGCTTTTACTTGGAACGGTGTTACCGAACCTGCTGACAACGATTTTAGATATGACGCCGCAACTTCTACAAACGGCCATCCAGGTCTTTTTTGCCCTGTTAGATGCAGTGAGGAACGTACTACCACAATTATTAACTTTGCTGATTACAGTGGTGTTACCAAATATATTAAGAACCTTAATCCGAATGATGCCTAAACTATTATCAACGGCTGTACAAGTCTTTATGATGTTGCTTGAGGGACTTATACGCCTGGTTCCAAAAATCATCAGTTTTATCACATTTGACTTAATCCCATCCATTATTAGAGCATTTGGTAAGCTGGACATGATCCAAATCGGGAAAGATATTATCCGCGGGCTTTGGTACGGGATTACTTCGCTAGGTGGGTGGATTAAAAGCAAAGTCAGGAATTTTGTAGGCGAGATTGGACACACCATTAAAAGTTTCTTTGGGATTTCCTCTCCATCAAAATTGATGATGGAATACGGGGTGAACATTGTTGAGGGCCTCGAAGTAGGGATGGAAGAAGAAGAACAAGAATTGACAAAATCATCCCAAAAAGTGGCCCAGTCAGTGGTTAACCCAATGAATGACATAGATCCGGATATTCACGCTAATAATGGCAAGGAGAATCGACAGGGACAACAAGAAGCCAAGCAGCCGGTCATTATCCAATTAATGGCCACAAACAGCCGGGAATTAGCGAGATGGTTAATCGATGATATCAACGAACTCCTAACTCGGGTATGATTGGAGGGATACCATGACACGAATAGGAAAGACAGTCACATACGATGGCCAGGATTTACCGGAATGGGTCATTGTACGTAACACCCCCTTGCAATTAGGAGCACCGATTGAATGGAGCCTTTCCGACATACCTGGGCGCCCGGGTGCAATCCCGGTTCGCAGAAAGACCGGAGTAAGAAGAATTCCGATAGATATCACAATCGATGCTAAAGATCATATCGAATTAAAGCAACGGGCAGAAATTCTTGCCGGAATGCTAGTTCGTGATAAAGAAAAACCCTTGCAAATATCGGACGAACCGGACCGGACCTACTATGCTTTGTTTGACGAGCTTGTCGATTTTAGCAAGTCTGGCAATCTTGGAGAAGGTCAGCTGATCTTTAAAGCGGCTAGACAGCCTTACAAAGAAGGTCCTGGCCAAGTAGTTGAGTTTAATGATACTGTGACATTCCCGTATCTAGGTACCGCAGAAAGCTGGCCAATCATCATGGTTAATTTTTCAGCCACAACAACGGATTACGAAATTGAGAACCAGGAAGGGAAAAAGTTAACCGTTCTATTCGAGTTTAGTTCCGGGGACGAATTGGTCATCAATACAAAAAACGGAAAAGTCCTTATTAACGGTGAGGAAAATAAACAGGCGTTACATTTATCCAGTCGATGGTTTCCGCTAGAACCAGGAGAAAACATCCTAACAGTTAATACGGATACCGCCGCACAGACCACAACGGTCGGTTACAATGAGATGTATTTATAAAAGAAGGGAGGGGATGGGATGGATTCTACAGCTCTTTTCTATTTTGATAAAAATATGGATTTCCAATTTTATTTGAGTAACGAACAACCAGAAACTTGCCCCTACTATAGCGCGCCCCATAAAGAATCTCTGGACCTTACAAACGATTTTGAGGTAAGATTGCCAGCAAACTATCCAGAAACCGATGCGATAGCTGAGGGCGGTTATATCGGTTTTTGGGACAGAGAAGCAGATTTTCAACTTTTTAAGATCGTTTTAATTGAAGAAGAGGACAGCCCGGAACAGGGACTTGTACGAGCCCTTTATTGCAGACACGTTTTTGAAGAGCTTGCTGATCTACCAGTTGAGGATAAACGCCTACAAAACGCAGCCGCAGCCGAAGCAATAGACCGGGCTTTGGAGCTTCAGACAAAATGGCAACGGGGGAATGTAGCAGATCTCGGGCTGAATTCCACCAATTTTTACTATGAAAGTATTATGGAAGCTCTTTTTGATATTCAAAACATTTGGGGCGGAGAAATTAAACCGCGCATAGAAATCGACGAAAATAACCGCGTGACCGGGTTTTATGTTGATTTGCCCCTGAGAAGAGGGTCAGACACAGGTTTGCGCATAGAAGTTGATCGGAACGCCAGACATATCAAACGGAAGTACGACGAAGAAGGAATCAAGACAGCTATTTATCCGAGAGGAAAGGGCCAGGAAACGGGTGACGGCTATACCAGGAGACTGACCATAGCGGACGTAGAGTGGAGCACCGCAAACGGCGATCCGGTAGACAAACCACTTGGCCAGGAATGGATTGGCGATCCAGACGCTCTCCAGGAATACGGAATTGATGACGGCAACGGGATCAAAATACACCGGTTTGGTTTTGTGAATTTTGATGAGGATGAAGATCCGGACGCCCTGATTCAAAAGGGTTGGGAAACATTACAGGAATTAAAAAATCCTAGAGTCCAATACGAAGCATCAGCAGAGGCACTTGCGTTGGAAGGAGAACCTATACAGTTAGGTGATACTGTGGCAGTGGTTGATTATAATTTTGTTCCGGCCATTGTCATCAAAGCTAGAGTGATCGAACTTACTTACTATAAGGATACTGGTGAAATCAATATTAAATTAGGCAATTTTATGCCAGCCTTCAGTAAACAAAACGAAGCGGTCCAAAAAAAGCTAGATGAACTGGGAGGAAAGACCGGAGCAATCGAACAAGGTGAGTCTGGTCCGGTAACCGATGACGACTTTGAGGACATCACACCTGAAGCACCGCAGAATGTATCAGCAACCGGGTTATTTAAAACGATATCCTTAAAATGGTACTATGACCCTTCGTATAATATAGCCGCATACGAAGTCTATGGATCCAGGATAGAAGGGTTTAACCCGGACGAAACAACCCTGTTATACAGAGGAAAAACAGGTGGTTTTGTACATGATGTAGGGGCAACAAACCAACAGTGGTATTACAGAGTCCGGGCTATAAATCCCCACGGAACACCAGGCCCTTTTTCTGATGAAGTCAGTACACAAACCTTGAAAATAAACGCTGAAACAGACGTACAAGATTACACTATCACAAAGCAATTGCTGGCCCAGGAAGCGTTAATTGAACAGGTTCATTTGAACGAAGCTATTATCACAGATGCACATATCGCTGGAAGACTATCCGCGAATGTGATTCAAGTAGGACCTGGTACAGCATTCGATCCAGGATATGACCCGTCTACCAAGGAAACACCAGAAGGAGCACAGCAAAAGGCAGATCAAGCATATAATAGTGTAATAGATTTATGGGGATACGATACTACATTTATAGATGGCGGGAAAATATATACTAACACGATAACAGCGGATAAAATCAACGTATCTAGACTATCTGCCTTATCTTCAAATATAGGCACAATTAATGCCGGTGAAATATATGGAGTCTATATTGAAGGATCCGAAATTGCCCAAAAAGGGCCAGATGGAAGCATGGTTATTGATGAAGAGGGGCTCAAAAACTATGACGCAAATAATAATTTGCGAACCCTTATCACAACTAGTAATCATAGTTTTCAAAGTTTTTCTCTTGCTGCTATTTACTTTGAGCCGGACAATCCATGGTGGGAGTTCATAGTAGGAACAGGAGCACATGGTTTGGGTGACGGCGTAATCGGTTTTACTAATCCTCAAAATGATCGTAAATTAAACATATGGAACGATGGGAGCGGTTCAAGTATTGAACTGATTACTAATACTGTTATAGTCCCTAACCTAGAGCCAAATTTAATCAGAAAACCCTTTGGAGACTTTCGAATTGAATCCATGAGTGGATATGCAGCATTAGCTTCCTATTCAGATATCGTATATTTGCAAAGCGGAGCAGGTGAAGTAAGGACAACAGATTGGCTTTCGGCGTCTAACTTTGTAGATTTAAGAACAAAAAGAATACTCTTCGAAAATACTGAAATAATGAATTTTTTAGAAAGTGCGCCGAGTTATCCTCACGTTACAATGGATTATCCGGGACAGTTCAGATTTTACATGTTAGGTGGAACCGAAGTATTAGCAGTCCGGGATGATATCGGATCATTAGATAACCGATCTATTCGAATGCCCGGATTAGAACACTACACAACTTCATCAAGTCCAAACCTATATATTAGTGGTGCTTGGAATGTTTCTCGTTCAACTTCAGCAAGGAAATGGAAAAGGGATATTGAACCACTTGATGAATACTATGCTGAACAATTTTTTGAACAAGCCCAGCCTGTATGGTATCGTTCAAAATGTCCTGCAGATCCTAGTCATTATGGGTATTATGGATATATTGCGGACGATTTAGCAGATATTGAACCTCGTCTAGTAAAGTTTAGAGATTATGATGAGAAAGGGGTACCATATAGCATCAAAGAACCAGAGGGTGTTCATTACGATCGAATCCCTGCTTTATTGCACGTTGTCATGAAAAAAGACAGAAAAAGGATTGAGCAGCTCGAACGTAAGAATAGAGAATTGAATGTCCGAGTAGACGATCTTGAACGCATCGAAGTAGAGATCATGGCCAAGCTCGAGGATATTCAAAATCGATTATTATCCCTAGAAAAGGAAGGTGCTTGAAATGGGCAAAAATGAAAATCAGGAGTTTAATCAATCGGGACAGATCCAGGCGGACCCTAATATTTTGTTGAACGTGCTAAGACAAAAAAATATCATGCTAAACAATCAAAATGACGTTTTAAATGCAAAGTTGATTGAGCTTCAAGAAGAGAATATGCAGCTCAAACAGAAAATGGAAGAAATTGATCAAAAGGCAAAAAATAATCAAAAATAACTAGAAGGGATGATTGATTATGGCTCTAGAAGATATTAATTTCACAATTACGGAGACGCGTTTCCAGGAACGAAATGGGGAACATGTAACGGTTTATTATCGCGGTGAGAATGAAGACCGCAGTAAGATTATCAGTGGAAGTATTCGAGTGGATATTGAAGAGTATGACAGCAATTCAACTGCAAATGGACTTAAAGAATTAGTAAAAGCAAAGCTTTCTGAATGAATTTGTAAAAAAAACGATAAAAATCGTAATCCGAGCGCCTGGCATAAGGCGTAATTTTTATGTCTGATGTAGAGGGGTTTGAGGATGTCGGAACAAAAACAATGGTATACCAATAAACAACTGTTTGAGCAAATCCTTTCCATTCAAAACGATTTAAAAGATTTTCAGATTGAGCTGAAGGAAACACGGGCTATGATTAAAAAATACAACGGACTTCGAGAAGAAGTTGGGGCGTTAAGAGAAGAAGTAAAAGCGATTGAAAATAAGCAAAAAGGAAAGAAAGAGATAAGTCGATCCGTCCTTAATTGGGGCGGTTTTATTTTTGGGATGCTAACCGTTGTTATTACAGCAATAGCAAAATTGATGTAGGGAGGTGAGATCATTGGATAAAGCTACTTTAGTGAGGACGATTGTATTAGCAATTGCTTTGTTCAACCAGGTTCTAATTGCTACGGGCTTAAATCCGATTCCTGGAACAGAGGAGAAATGGGGCGAAATCGTCTCTAGTGTTTTTACTTTCGTTGCTGCAGCAGTATCCTGGTTTAAAAACAACTATGTTACAGCTAAAGGAAGACAGCAAAAAGAAGTGCTTAAAAGAGCTGGGTTAACCAATTCTAAATAAAAGGAGAGATCAACCATGGTAAAAATCTTTCTTGATCCAGGGCACGGAGGAAGTGATCCTGGAGCAACCGGAAACGGACTAAAGGAGAAAGATCTAAACTTAAAAATTGCGTTAAAAGTAAGGGATATTCTAAATAATGAATACGAAGGCCATGACATCAGAATGTCACGCAACAGTGACATAACGAAATCCCTATCTGCCCGTACAGATGAAGCAAATGCGTGGGGTGCTAATTATTACCTGTCTATTCATATTAATGCTGGAGGCGGAACTGGTTTTGAGTCATTTATTTATAATGGAAACTACCCTGGCAAACAAGAAACAGACCGTTTAAGGAATATCATTCATGACACCATTATGCAACATGTTGATTTTCAGGATCGTGGAAAAAAAGAGGCGAACTTTCATGTTCTGCGTGAAACGGCCATGCCTGCATCACTAACCGAAAATGGGTTTATTGATCACTCAAATGATGCTCAAAAACTCAAATCAGATGCTTTCCTAAACAAGATAGCAAGAGGTCATGCGGTAGGACTGGCTGAAGCTTTAGGACTGCAGAAAAAAGAGAAGAAAACTGAACAGCCAAATGGTGAGATCTACTATCGAGTAATAACAGGATCGTTTAAGGAGAAAGAAAATGCCGATAAAAGAGTACAAGAATTAAAAAACGCTGGTTTTGACAGTTTTATTGATATATTTAAAGGATAATTAAGATTCCCCAGCTTTACGGCTGGGGATATTTTTATTTTTAGGAAATTTTTTTATTTAAACCTATTTACAATTGTATAAAGGTAGGTTATAATAAAATTGAAAGGAGGTGAAGAAGTGCTAGACCAAATAGAAAAGGTTCTTCGAATCATCTTTTACATCGCTTCTGTCAGTTGGATAATAAAGCAATGGTTAAGTGATTCGAAGAACCGCTGATAAACATTGGGAAGCGAGTTACGGCTCGCTTTCCTACCAATATTATAACACGTCTGGCACTAACTTATGAATAAGGGTTATGTATTTTCAGTCATTTTGTTTGCTGTAGCCACAATAGTAATAGCACAAATATGGAAAAACACGTTTTCTCAAATTATGGTAATCATAACACTATTGTTTGCGTTATATACAATTATTAAAAGTGTTAGGAGAGAGTCAAAATGAAATTTCAGTTAAATTCACGGGAAGAAGTAGAAGAATTTGTCCGAAACGAGGTGCTAACCACATCTGAAGCAATAAAAATTTTAGGAATATCAAGACAGGCAATGAGCAATAAAATTCGTGACGGTAAGATTAAACCAGTTAAAAAGTTACGAGGGGACAGTTTATTTTTAAGGAGTGATATAGAAGAAAAGAAAAGGGAGTTAGAAGTATTGAGAAAAAAATACAGACCGTATGATTAACTGTTTTAAAAACCATATTTTAATCCGCTAAGCAATTAACAATGCCCTAGCTGATCCGGCTAGGGCTATTTTTTATTCGAAGTGCATATGGCTAACTTTCCATTTTTTAATCCTACTAGAAGCAAACCAGAAGTAAATGGTAAATGTTATAACTCCTAAAAGCCATATTTTTATCCATGTGCCAAATAAACCTGCTGCACTACCCGTAAAATAAAGTCTTTTGCCATCAATTACGGTATGCCGGACATCCCACCTCATTTTCATCACTATTGAGTAGGGATAGAGTAATCCTACTGTAAAAACAGTTAACAGTAATCCTAAAATACTAATCCCGATATACTCCAGTCTGCTGCCATCAAAAAAACTTTCCTTCTTTTTAGTTACTGCTTGTTCCATAAATTACCCTCCATATACAATAATTAACAAGGAGTTTCTACAAAATATTGAAAAATCCTGCAAATTATATATAATTTATGGAAATTGCGTTAAATGCGATTTTGATAAGTTTTCGATACGAAAATTCCAGAAATAATAAGCATTGTTTCTAATGATTACTTATGTTATCATCCCCGGTAATTGTACCAGTACAACCGCCATTCAACCTTAATGTCGGTTTATTACAAAATCGACGATCCGAAGTTCAGGCACTATGTTTTAAGAAGGAAAGCCGATGTATTTTATGCCATGAAAAAAATCTTCAAGAAAGACACTGATGAACTATATGCATAACACCTCAGTGTGTTCATCATTTAAATCGATCAAAATAAAAGAAAAAAGATAGGGAGCAGTAACGTGGTACTGTATAACCCTATCTTTTTTTGGTTCAAATCACGCTGCCACCACAACACAGGTAATTCTCCCGGATTGGGCTGTCAAGAAACGTGTTACGTTATTCTAAATATTTCAGGATATGTATCTTTAGGTGATCAGAAATAAATAGGTTTAAGAGAAGAAAGGCAACTCCATTTATTTTTTATAGACTAACATACTACAGGTATTTTAGGATGGAACGCTTGATTGATTGCCTGGAGTTCTTTTTTAAAAAAGTCTTCGTGCACATCCGCCAGTACTTTAATGTACGGTCACCTTCAACCTCCAAATAAGCGTGTTCTTCAGTTACTTGATCAAAAGGAACAACTTCAACAAAGGTGGTTTCAACAATTGCTGCAGCTTTCCCGTTCCCATCAAGAATGATATGATGAAGCCCTGGATACGGTATTGCTTCATTTTCATCATATAGCAAATAATTAGATGAAGTAGCTGTTTTTATACCAGCTATCACAAGTTGTGCTAGTTTATCTGTCATTTTTTTCGAATTACCAAATGACCACGCTGCATAACGTTCTGGTGCATCGGGGTTTATCTTCTTAAAATTCTCCCACATCTGGTGAATGGAATGATGAGCCATACATATCAGCCTGCTTTCCTTTTTAATGTAATCTCATCCTTAACTCTTCTGCCCCTTTAAATGATAAAAAATAGCGCTATTTTATCTTTTATCACCTGCTCCTTCTTAATAAAAGGTCATCACTTCTTCAAAAGGCTAAGTGCTTTACATCCCCAAAAATGTGCTCAATACCCGTTATTTTAGAATGTCAGTAACAATGAATAGTATCTTTTCTATATCATTTTTGAAAAAAAATGTTGCATTTTATTTCAATATGTATATACTGTATATATAGATATACACACAATAACACAGGGAGGGTAAAAAGGGATGAAATTGATTTTGGGATATGTGTCAGTATTTCTGTTGGCGGCTGTTCCTTTTTTTGAAGCTTATGGGGTGATTCCGATTGCTGCCATTGCAGGACTTCCGGTGGTGTTAGTTACGCTTCTCGGACTCGCAGGTAATTTATTAACCGTCTTTCTTTTACTCGCATTTATTGATCAGTTTCAAAACTGGAGAAGATCTCGGAAACAATCAAAAGATTTAAATGAAAGTAAACGGTCAAAACGGGCACAAAAAATATGGAGGAAGTATGGTTTGCCGGGGCTTGCCTTGCTTGGTCCACTCGTAGTCGGAAGCCACTTAACAGCATTGGCTAGTATGTCATTTGGCGGCGCAAAAAAGAAAACCTTCGTATGGATAACAGCGAGCATTACACTCTGGAGTATTACGTTTACAGTTTTACTCTATAATGGTGTTGATTTTTTAGGGTTAAAAGACCGTGGAATAATCAATTACTTTCAATAGAACTTTTCATTCTTAATCAGGAGTGATCACATGTTTAAAGATGCTATGTGGCTTGTGAAAAAGGAATATCAATATCAATGGCGTGCACTGGTTGCATCATTCACAGCAAGCCTTTTGATTGGATTGTTTGTCGGTATCGTTTTAGCAGGAAGTAGTGACAGGGGATTTGATGATCTTTCAATAGACATGAATCATTTTATGGCGGATTTGATTATCTTCGGAATGGTACCGGGCTTTGGGACGTTTTTTATGGCAAGACCTTATTTAAGTTATCGGAATGCAAAAGAAAATCCATATGGAAGAAGAATGGCTGTCCTTCGCTCCCTTCCTATTCCGGTATCTGTATTATCGCTAAGCCGGATGATCCTGATGGTCACTACATTACTGATCATGTCAGCTGCTTTTATGGGAATGATAGGAGTGGCTTTGTTCATAATGACAAATAGTCATTTTTCGACTGACGAGTTCTTCATCTTTGCCTTAACCTGGTTTGGGTTTGCCCTGGCAGTTGGAGGGATCAATCCGTGTATTGAGTATGGGATGACAGGGAAAATGATTCATATCATTCCTTTTATTTATATCGGTCTGTTGGTTATCATCGAACTGATTTTAAAGGTTTATGGAATCGGAATAGTAGAAACCGTTTTTCAATCAGCAAATCATATTGGCTGGCCACTGGCATTTCTTTCCATTGTCTTTGGAGCCCTTTGTTTAGTAGGCTGGAATCAATTATTAAAAAAACGTTTGGTCAATCGTGATTATCTCTAGAAGGGAGCAGGTTTTCCGATGAAAATTCCAATCCAGATATCGGACGAAAGCCGGGAACCGATCTATCATCAAATTGAAAACCAACTGAGAACATTGATTGCCGGCGGACAGCTTCCGCCAGGGACCCCACTCCCTTCAATCAGGGCTTTAGCCAGTGAACTGGGCTGCAGTGTTATTACAACAAGAAGGGTATATCAAAACTTAGAAATGAGCGGTTTTATTAAAACCGTACAGGGGAAGGGAACATTTGTCAGGGAGATTGATCATGAGCAATTACAGAAGACAAAACAGAAGGTAATATACGATGCCTTTGAAAAAGCCATTGAACAGGGGGTTCAGCTCGGCTGTACCGAGGAAGAACTGAAGTCAATTTTTGAAGAATTAGTTCGGAAAAATTTTCATTAATGGAGGATTCGTATGGAAACGACCACAATGATTCAGGTGAAAGAGTTAACCAGAACGTTTAAAAGGTTTACGCTCGGCCCGCTTAATTTAGATGTGGAAAGAGGAATTGCCGTAGGTGTAATAGGCGCAAACGGTTCTGGGAAAACAACCCTTTTTCGTTTAATCATGCGACTATTGAAAGAAGATACAGGCAACATTCAGATGTTCGGTCTGACGGAAGAAAATGACGAATGGAAGGGAAAAATAGGTTTTGCAGGGGGATTGCTGGATGCATATGACTTTCTAAGGGTAGAAGAGTTGAAAAATTTGATCTCCAGATGGTATCCGGCCTGGGATGAAGATCAGTTTCTGTATTTCGTCAACCGTTATAAGATTGATGTTTTCGAGCGGTTTGGTAAATGTTCGAAGGGGACAAAGAAGAAGCTTGAGTTTGTGTTTGCTCTCAGTCATAACCCGGAACTCCTACTTTTGGATGAGCCGACAGCAGGCGTTGATCTTGTATCACAGCGAAAAATGAAAGAAGATCTGATCCGCTTCATGGAAGATGGAACAAAAAGTATTTTGCTTGCCACCCACGAAGTCGATGAGATTAATCAGCTATGTGATGAAATTGTTGTACTTGATCGTGGTCGGGTCATGCACCGTTACAATAAAGACGACATTTACGATCAATGGGCAAGAATATGGGTATCGGTAGTCAATGATGATCTAATTCATCACCCGAATGTTATTCATTATGAAACGGCCCCTCCGCAAATTGTGACGAATCAAGTTGAAGCAATTCAGGAAATTGTGCAGAAAAACGAAATGAAGATTCAACACATTCAGCGCTTATCAATGGAAGAAGTATTGGAGTATTTAATAGAGAGTAACTAAATAAGGAAAGATTGACCCCTGAAGAATAAAAGATTCCAATAACAAGGTAATTTCCCTTTTAAATCTAATGATTCATTTTCAAGATAAAATTGCGTTCCACCTATTGAAATTTTTTAAAGTATATGGTAATTTAAGTAAAAAGAGTATAAAGGGCCCTATGAAGGGAAAATGTTGGTGAGATGAAAGAGATCTTCATTGGTAAAGAGAATCTTATCGGTGAACAAGATAACTTATATGAAGTGATACAGCATGTCTCAAAATGTAAAAGCAAGCAAGAATCAATGGAAATCATTAAATTTTTCATCCTGTCTTCCCATTCCAAACAGATTCAGAGGGAAGGGATGGAATTTTTGTACTGGAATGGTTTTTATGATGAATTGATAAAAGTTGTTCAGAACCACAAAAATTATACCGACATGTTATCCAGGCAATGGGCTGAAATTTATGAGTTCATTTACCTTCAGAAGAAAAACAGGATCAATGAGAGTCAGCTTCTTGACCACTTGAAACACTTTGTATCGGACGAGCCCGAAATATTGATTCTGAAAGATTTTATGTGTGTTTATAGCTATTATAAGATGAAAGAATATGATATGCTGGGAAAATATATTGATCCGATCAGCGACAATCTGATGAAGGTTCCTTCCATTTTTTTAAGAAATTATTTCAACATGCGACTAAATGAAGTATTATTTCACTATCACTGGAAAATGAATGAACTGATTACGGCACGCAGATATGCGTTTAAAGTCATTAACGAAAGCTACAATGAAGAAAAGAAAGCTACCTTATATAGTCACCTTGGACAAACGTATGTGTTTGAAAGTTATGAAACCACGATGAAATATCTGAATAAAGCCTATCAGATTGCAAACGACTATCAGTACCCTCATCTAAAGAATTTATTGAAACATCATACGATCCCCTTTGTACATGCATATTATGGAAAAACAGATTCCATCGAAACAAACGATAGATCCGAGCAGGCACATCTGGAGATAGCCAGAGGAAATCATCAGGCGGCAATGGATTTATTAGACCAGATAACTAAAATTACTCCTTTTAGACTCTATTATTATGGATTAGCTAAAAAAGATCGAGGCCTTCTCATGAAAGCTCATCATGCGTTTATAACTGAGTATAAAGATCATTTTTATGCTCAGTTACCTTTAAAGGCAATAGAGAAATTAAACCTTGATTAATTTCATTATTGTCAGGAGGTGCAGTTCATGAAGGGCCTGGTTAAATGGCTGGGTATTCTGACCGTTGTTCTGGGACTGACTTTTAGTCCAGGGCATGTCCAGGATTATGCCGATTCGCTAACTGGAGAAGTATCAACCCAGAATGATCCTGGTGATGCTGGGATTGGGTAAGGTTCAGAAAAAGAAAAATTAGGGTAATCTCTCGATTGGGGTTTGATCAACCTCTTTTTTTTCTTAGACGGAATAAATAACACCAACATTAAATTTAGGTTATAATAGACCTGAAATTTATTTAAGTTGGTGATTATTTATGCGTACCAAAAATAGA
>NZ_SMAN01000008.1 GCF_004342905.1 Melghiribacillus thermohalophilus
ATGCGTATTCGCATGGAATGTCAGCAACCAGCCTAGCATTTGAAAGCAATCATACGATAGAGGAAGAATCAAGCACATTTTGTTGCGGAGAACCTTTTATTTAACAGAAAAACCATAAATTGTTAATAAGGTGTTTCTTCCGCCATATTCTGCTATAATTCCTCTATACACGATCGATATGGAGGGAATCACATGGACTGGGAATCTCTTCCTGACTTGTTCTGGTTTTTCTATTATATTGTTTTGCTGATCACATTAGGAACCGCTATATTTCATCTAGTACAAAAAAAGGGGAAGATCATTTCGATGTTGACTATCTTTTTTACCGTCACCACCCCGATTGTCAGTTTTATGAACAGTATTGGCAGGGATAGTGGAGTGAACGAATTGGAACATTTTATGATGAATCTGACACAGGGTTCACTCTGGGCCATTTATTCTATGACGGGTTATCTGATGATCATGGTCTTCTGGATACTATTTTCCCGTCAAATATTTTCAGCAGACGACTCATAACATTCCAAATATCTCTTATTAAAAACAGCTGTAAAAACCACTCCCTGAAACAACAGGAAGTGGTTTTATAACCTTTACTATTATTCTTTATGTTTAAAATCATCGAGAAAGTCTTTCTGGAAGCTGGTAGAAATATAGCCGTCATCATCATGGGCTTCCGGTTTTTGTATAATTTCTTTTCCGTATTTTTCCGTTAGATAATCAATCGCTCGATACAATTTTTCTTTTTTTGCTTCATGCTCATATGAAAATAGATCCAGCTGTTTGGACATCTCTTCTTTTTCCACTAAATGCTGAGCAGTTACCCCGAGCAACCGAACAGCTTCTCCCGTCCAATGAGAAAGAAAAAGGTCCACAGCAACCCGATAGATATCTTCCTTATTTTCTACAAAATCATGGAGCTTGTGGCTTCGTGTAATGGTTTTGCGGTCAAAGTAGCGAATCATAATCTGGATATTTTCACAGACGACCTGTTTTCGTTTCATCCGTTCGGCAACTTTTTCCGAGAGTTGATGAAGCATCTGTTTCAGTTCTGTTTCATCAGCTGTATCGTAAGGAAAGGTCTGGGAATTGCCGATACTTTTAAACTCATGGACCGAATCAGGGTCCACTGGCCTCGGGTCAATGCCATTGGCCCTATTTTTTAGCCGTTCGCCATTAATACCCAGAAGATTTTTTAAATGAAGGACGTCTGCTTTCGCCAGATCCCCGATGGTGTATATCTGAAGCGTCTTTAGCTTGTTCGCTGTTTTTTCCCCTACCCCATACATGTCTTCAATAGGAAGAGGCCACAATTTTTCTGGAATTTCCCTTTTACGCAGGATGGTGATACCCATCGGCTTTTTCATATCCGATGCCATCTTCGCCAAAAATTTATTCGGGGCAATGCCGATGCTACAGGGAAGATCCAGTTCATCCTTAATCCGTTTTTGAAGATGTTTTGCGATATCAAGGGGTTGACCCAGATGGGCACATTCCGTCACATCCATGTATCCCTCATCGATGGAGACCGGCTCCACATAAGGAGTGATCGATGACATAATCTGAAAGATATGTTTTGATGCCTCCCGGTAGCGGGGAAAATTCGGTTTCAGAACAACGAGATTTGGGCACAATTCCCTTGCTTTCCACAATGGCATCGTTGTTCTGACCCCTTTCGCCCTGGCTTCATAACTGCTTGTCACAATAATTCCTTTCCGTTTTTCCGGATCACCGGCAATCGCCAGCGGTTTCCCCTTTAGGTCCGGGTTATAAGCCATTTCCACCGAAGCATAAAAACTGTTCATATCTACATGAAATATGATTCTTCCCTTTGTTGAAAAACGTTTATTCATGGTCATCACCTTTTAATCGGAACAGTTGTTCTAACCTGATTTTACCATAACTTTATGGTGCAATGCCCGATATTTCCTTATAAAACCCTAACATAACGGAATGCTAAAGTACCATTTCTCTAACAGCAGCCAGAAAAAGTCCGCTGAAAAAATTCGTGGGGTCAGAGAGCAGGGGGATGGGGAATGTCTGTCAGATGTTTCAAGAGAAATATAAATGAGCATGGGACAAAAATTAAAAAGACGAAAAAAAGATTTTTCAATACCTTATGCTGTTCGATTTGGGCCTCGTTTAATAACAATCATACAATAACATGGTATCAACATGTCATTCTTTATCTCCTTACTTATCGAATCCAATTTTGATGACTTACTTGATTGCATTTCCATGGACAATATGAAAGTGAAGATGTTTGGAATCCTGATAGTCCCCAAGATTCGTAATCACTCTGCAGGATCCGTGCTTTTCGGTAACCTGTTCAGCCACCTGCCTGATCACCTTAAAGAGTTCAAGGAGCAAATCGTTATCCTTATCCCCGAGGGCAATGAATGAATCGATATGCTTTTTAGGAAAAGCAACGATATGTACTGGATAGGATGGCTTCGTATGATGATAAGCCAGCACATGATCGGTTTCCATCACTTTTTGAACAGGTGTCTTTCCGCTCAGCACTTCGTCACAATAAAAATTATGAGTCATCATAGATCCTCCGTTTCCTTCTCTATCACTTCTGGTGCACATTCTAATCTTACAATCATTGATCATTATAACATTATTTTCCGTGACGTAATCGAATTTCCTTTTTTGAGGATAAAACATTTGAGGATGAGGTGGAATGCGTAAAAGAGGCAAAAATCAAAGATCAAATGAAGTATGGTACTCGCCATAGAAAAACGAGATGGATTATTGGTGTTCGGCATACAAAAATTAAGGTGATTCATTGACAGAGGAGGTGCAGTGATCCAAACGGGAGTAAATAGATCGGTATCTTTCAAGATTGCTTTTATTCCTGTAATGTTGATTCCCTGATAAATGAAGTTGTTTCACTTTCTTTAATCGTTGAATGTCCTTTAATGAATATATACGATGATTGCTGCCATTCCGACACGGTTTGATCCATCCCTGTTGTTCATCGTATCGAATTTGCCTGGCTGTTCATCCTGTTCAATTCTTTACCACGCTGATTGGAAATGTCGGTCAATCATCAGCAATTGAATGATCAATCCCCTCCCCTTAATAATGTGATTTGCTTTGGTTTCGTTTGACCAGGTAGGAATATACATCATGCAAATGAGCATAACCGAGTTGCTGTACCCGGCGAATCCCTTCTGACCACAATTTTGCTGCCGCCATCGCATCATGCAGGGCATGATGTCTCTGTTCAATGGAAATTCCATAGTAAACACAATATTCATCAAGTGTTGTTAACCCTGCCTCTGGTTCTACAATCTGTGTCAAGAAGGATGTATCAATAATACGATGCGGAAAATTGGTTTTCAGTACGGCCCAATTGGCATGCCTCATAAATTGTTTTTCGTGACTGGCATGATGGGCAACCAGCGTATCACTTTTCACAAACTGGTAAAATTTTTTCAGCACATCGTGAATAGGGGGAGCTGTTACTAATTGCTCTTTTGTAATGCCTGTCAATTTTTGAATTTCTTCTGGAAGACCTTCATCGCTGTACACATAGGAATAAAATGTATCTTTTTCAAAGATCTGTTCACCACACATTTTCACAGCACCGATCGAAAGAATCCTGTCGCCTCTGTAAGGATTAAACCCTGTGGTTTCCATATCAACCACCACCACTTTTAACTGATCAAATGGTATATTCAGGATGTCTTTTTGTTTCACTTCCCGCTGCAAGCTTCGGATATAGGCAATCTGATTCGGATCGGTCAGCGATGTGTCATCATTGGATTGAAGTCTTCCTGACAGTTGTCTGACAAATCGGATCATCTGGTTCATCACCATCGAGAGCACCCATCTTCTATGATTTTTTTCGTTTCTGAAAAAAGATCGTGTCCTTTCCTCATTAGCCATTTCAATTCTTTTTTATCTTTTTTGGACAAATCATCCAGCGATATAAAGTGAACTTGCTGATAGCTTCTTGCATTCTGCTGAAAATGGAGCCTGAAGTAAAGAAGCTGAATAAAATAGGGTTCAAAGCTATGAATATATGGATATAAATGTTTGATTTTTTGAAACCTTGAGAGCGTTGATGGCACATAAATTTTTTCTTTTAATGCCAGAAGCCTTAATGCATTGACATAAGGAAAGAATGTCGTCTGTTTGATATTGATCTGGCCTGATTGCTCTCCCCGGAACTCGGGCAAGAACTGACCGAATACTCCGATTCCCTTTTTGATCAAATCAACGTTATCGATGAAGCGTAGAAATAATTCTGGATGGTCATGAATCATGGAAAAAGAATGGTCTTTCAGGTCATGCAAAAAACGGTTGTCACCAATCAATCCCCTGGAGTCAAAAAAAGTTGAAAAATAACGCAGTGAAGTCCAGCTGGCTTCCGTTAACCAATCGGAAATCTGTTGTTTCCATCCATGTATCGATTGACACCACATGGGATTGGAGGCCATGACGTTTCCGTCACAAAGCTCATAACCGACGAGATCCAATCCTACTGCAATTTCTTTTCCTAAGGTTAAAAAATAGTCCTGACAGTGTGGACCCCCATGAAAGATCAGCCCGTGATCCTGATCACTCCAAATCCCCTGTTCAAATCGTCCTCCGCTTCCCATTAAAAAGAAGACAAAGGGAGCAGGAGGTGCCCCCCGCTCACTCTGTACTTGATCAAGCGCCCTTTTAACCGTGATCCTTATGATTTCATCATGCCATTCATTTAATGTAAAAGGATTAGCTGAAACAGTTTCCATCTTGTTTTTCCGCCATTGTTTCATCTCTGTATAACGATCCAACATAAACTGACCCCCTGTATCAACTAATCCGGTCAATTGCTATTCCATATGGCACCTTTCGATTCATCTGGATGATGGATATTTTCCGGATAACCATATCCGCCGTGTTCGCTTAAATCAAGACCTACAATTTCTTCTTCTTCGGTTACACGGATACCTCCCATCACTTTATCCATGATTTTCAGGATGACGAAGGATACGACAAAGGCGTATAAACCGCTGGCAACAACACCCATGATCTGTACCCCCAGTTGGCTGAATCCCCCACCGTAGAATAGACCAGGAAGCCCCCAGCCAATATCTGATGAGAAGGCAGGAACCGCAAACAGACCATTGGCAAGTGTTCCCCAGACACCGACTGTACCGTGAACCGACAAGGCAAAGATCGGATCATCAATTTTAGCTTTATCAAACATTTTCATGCTATAGACAACAATCACTCCACCAATCAGACCAATGATGACTGCAGCCCATGGTTCCACAAATCCTGCAGGGGCCGTAATGGCAACAAGACCGGCTAACGCCCCATTTAACGTTGTGGGAACATCGGCTTTACCAGTCAACACCCAGGCCACAAACATGGCAGCAATGGCACCAGCTGCCGCAGCCAGTTGTGTATTTAGAATCACAAATCCAAAGAATGCATCAGCCACTGCAAAAGTACTTGCTCCGTTAAAACCGAACCAGCCAACCCATAACAAGAGTACACCAAGTGCGGTATATACCTGATTGTGACCCACAATATCATTGGAAGACCCATCTTTATTGTATTTCCCGATGCGTGGTTTCAGGACAATCGTTGCTGCAAGGGCAGCCATTGCCCCTGTTAAGTGAACAACCGTTGATCCGGCAAAGTCCTGTTTTCCGTGATCAGCCAGCCATCCTCCTCCCCAGATCCAGTGAGCGATCACCGGATAGATAATCGCTGAAAACAAAATGGCAAATATGACATATGACGATAACTTCGCCCGTTCAGCAAACCCTCCAAAGGCAATGGTCATGGCAACCAGGGCAAACATCATCTGGAACATAAAATCTACTGCAGGTGATAATCCTTCTCCGCCAAATGATGCATCTCCGTAAAAGAAACCTGATAAGCCTATGAACCAGTTCCCTTCCCCATAAATAAACCCAAATCCGACAGCCCAGAATACTAAGGAACCAATACCTGCTGTAAAAATCGTTTTACCGGCAATATGCCCGGCATTTTTCATTCTCGTAGATCCGGCTTCCAGTAAAATAAAGCCTCCCAGCATCAAAAATACTAAAACTGTGCCGAGTATGACCCATAAATTATCCATAAGTGCTATTTCCATCCATCATACTCCCCTTTTGTGTTATTTTTTTTAACACCTTTTGTTAGTAAAACTGTACTATGGACTGAATATCCCTACAATTAACTTGTAAGATAATCTGACAATGTTTTTTTGGTGTATTCTGTCAGGGGAAAGCGATTACATGGCTGACGCTCTAAGAGTAGAAAATTTAAAAAATCCCCGCCAGGTGGCGAGGATCACATTAGATTTTCAGGAGCAATTACTTAAACTTTCAACATTTGGCCAGGCAGAAAAGTTGCTTTCATACAGTCCTTTATCAAAAAATCGGCAAAACCGGCTGTCCGATTTACCGTTCTTCTTCCCATCTGGCTACTTCCTCCCGTACCCTGGGGGCAACTTCTTTACCCAGCAGTTCAATGGATTTCATGACATCTTCGTGGGGCATAGAGCCAACAGGTACATGAAGCATAAAACGGGTGATGCCGACATTTTTGCGAAGATGGATAATTTTCTCGGCGACCATCTCCGGGTCCCCGACATAAAGAGCTCCTTCAAAGCTTCGGGCCGCATCGTATTGAGCTCTGTCATAAGGACCCCATCCCCTCTCGCGACCGATCACATTCATGACATATTGTGTCGGGCGGAAAAACTTCTCCGCAGCCGTTTCCGAGTCTTCTGCGATAAACCCGTGGGAATGGGAAGCAACCGGAAGACTGTCCGGATTATGGCCTGCCTGTGCGGCTGCACGCTTAAACAGCTCAACCAGGGGTGCAAATTGTACCGGTCTTCCGCCGATGATGGCCAGAACCAGGGGAAGACCGTATTTCCCCGCCCGGATGACCGACTGCGGGTTGCCTCCGCTTCCTACCCAAACCGGCAAAGGTTTCTGAACAGGGCGGGGATAGACGCCCATATTTTCAATCCCCGGGCGATGTTTACCCTTCCACGTCACCTTTTCTGACTCCCTGATTTTTAGGAGCAATTCCAGTTTTTCCTCAAACAGTTCTTCATAGTCGTTTAAATCATACCCGAACAGGGGATAGGACTCAATAAACGACCCGCGGCCAACCATAATTTCTGCCCGGCCTTCGGAGATTCCGTCGAGAGTGGCAAAGTGCTGAAACACCCTTACCGGGTCATCAGTGGAAAGTACGGTTACCGCACTGGTCAGGCGTATCCTCTTCGTCCGGGAAGCCGCAGCAGCCAGCAGCACGGCAGGGGACGAGCAGGCAAAATCTTTCCGGTGATGCTCCCCCACACCGAACACATCCAGCCCAACCTCATCCGCGAGGATAATCTCTTCCACCACTTCACGCAGACGCTGATCATGACTGATGACGTTTCCGGTTTTTATATCAGGGGTTGTTTCCACAAAGGTACTGATGCCGATTTCCAAGTTTCATTCCTCCCATTCAATATGGTATTGAACCATATATATACTCGACCAGCAAGTACTTTCATTTTGATGGTTTACCCATGGATATTCAAGTGTTTTGAAATAAAACATTCTACTCCAATATTTGAACGTTGCTACACTTTTGTATAATAAGGGATCAGCAAAGGGATACGAAGTAAGACATGCATTGGAACAATCCCCATAGAAAGCCTATCTGAAAGGCTGGAACTAGTATATCAACCGTATCTATTTTAATTTTTATACATTTCTTCTGTCCCTTTTGGTCTGTGTTTGTATTGGAGCATTGATTTCAGTTATACGCTTGAATAGCAAAAAATGCACATAAAAAGGAGCATCTGAACTGTTGAATCCCAGATGCTCTTTTTATAACTATATGATTTATTTTGCCGCTTCTTCAGAAATTGCAGTCACGAATTCTGCAATTTTCACCAGTTCTTCTACTGGCATACGCTCATTGGTGGTATGAATTTCCTCATAACCCACAGCCAGATTGACCGTTGGGATGCCGAAGCCTGCAATAATATTGGCATCGCTTCCCCCGCCACTTTTGAGCAGCTCACTTTGACGACCAATTTTTTCTGCAGCTTTTTTCGCTACTTCTACAACTTGATCGCCCTCTTTATGCTTGAATCCTGGATACATGATTTCAGATTCAAAATCAACGCTTCCGCCCATCTCTTTTGCCGCTTCTTCAAAGGCTTTGCGCATGTTTTCCACCTGGGCTTCCATTTTTTCCGGAACCAGGGAGCGGGCTTCAGCTAATATTTCCACATGATCGCATACGATATTCGTTGCCTGTCCGCCTTCGAACCGGCCGATGTTTGCGGTGGTTTCCTCATCAATGCGGCCCAGCGGCATGCGTGATATCGCTTTGGCTGCAATGGTTATAGCAGAAACGCCTTTTTCCGGTGCTACACCGGCATGGGCGGTTTTGCCTTTTACCGTCGCTTTGATTTTGGCCTGCGTAGGAGCTGCTACGACGATGTTTCCGACTTTGCCGTCACTGTCAATGGCATAGCCGTATTTGGCATGGATCAGCGATGAATCCAGCGCTTTGGCACCAACCAGACCGGATTCTTCCCCAACAGTAATGACAAACTGAATGTCTCCATGAGGAATATGGTTTTCGTTCAGGACACGGATGGCTTCCAGCATGGCAGCAAGCCCTGCTTTGTCATCAGCTCCTAAAATGGTCGTGCCATCTGATACGATATACCCGTCTTTAATGGAAGGTTTAACCCCCTTTCCTGGAACAACCGTATCCATGTGGGAAGTGAAATAAATGGGATCTGCACCGTCCTTTGTTCCTTTTAGGGTACAGACCAGATTGTTCGCTCCATGGCCCGTCGTTTCTTTAGCGTTGTCTTCTTTCACGTCCAGGCCAAGGTCGGAAAATTTCTTTTTCAACACTTCGGCAATGTCGCCTTCGTATTTGGTTTCTGAGTCGATTTGCACCAGTTCTAAAAATTCTTCTATTAAACGGTCCTGATTTACCTGTGGCATGAACCTTCCTCCTTTATCTTCCTATCTATCAGTTTCCTGTATATAACAATTGATGTCAACGATCAAACCTTACAGCGGAATGTTGCCATGCTTTTTCTCCGGACGGACTTCTTTCTTATTTTTCAGCATTTCCAGGGAGCGAATCAACGCCATTCGTGTTTCCCGGGGGTCGATGACATCATCCACCATGCCAAGGGAAGCAGCTACATAAGGGTTTGCAAATTTTTCCCGGTATTCGCTAATCTTTTCCTGTCTAGTGGCTTCCGGGTTGTCACTATTTTGAATATCCCGGGCAAAAATAATATTGGCTGCTCCTTCCGGTCCCATAACAGCAATTTCCGCATTTGGCCAGGCGTATACGAGGTCAGCCCCGATGGATTTACTGTTTAACGCCACATAGGCTCCCCCATACGCTTTTCGTGTAATAACCGTAATTTTGGGAACAGTCGCCTCTGAATAGGCATATAAGATTTTGGCTCCGTGACGGATAATGCCTCCATGTTCCTGCTTAACACCCGGGAAAAACCCGGTTACATCCTCAAAGGTAATAATCGGAATATTAAAGGCATCACAGAAGCGGATAAAACGGGATGCCTTATCACTGGAGTCAATGTCCAGTCCGCCGGCAAAATGTTTCGGCTGATTACATACTAAGCCTACTGTCTGTCCCTTCATCCGGGCAAATCCCACCACAATATTTTTTGCAAATTCCGGATGGATTTCAAAAAAGCTGTCCTGATCCACGACCTGTTCAATAATGGTTCGTACATCATACGGGCGAACAGGATCAAATGGAATTAAGTCCGTAATATCCGGACGGAAATCATCCTCTTCTTCCTCCACCTTCACCACCGGCGGCTTTTCATTCTGATTGGACGGGAGGTAACTGATCAGCTTTCTGACATAATCCAGGGCTTCTTCTTCATTTGCCGCTTTTAAGTGGGCATTCCCGCTTTTGGTGTTGTGGACATGGGCTCCACCAAGGTCTTCAGACGTAATTTTTTCTCCGGTTACCGTTTCAATCACCTTCGGGCCGGTAATAAACATTTGAGATGTCTCTTCCACCATGATGACGAAGTCCGTAATCGCCGGAGAGTATACCGCTCCGCCGGCACATGGTCCCATGATCACAGATATTTGCGGAATGACACCGGAGTAAATGGAGTTACGGTAAAAGACATGCCCATATCCGTCCAGTGAAGCTACTCCTTCCTGGATTCTCGCACCTCCAGAGTCATTCAGACCGATGAAAGGCGTGCCATTCTTCGCTGCCAGATCCATCACATGGGCAATTTTTTTTCCGTGCATCTCCCCCAGAGCGCCGCCGAACACCGTAAAGTCCTGGGCGAATAAATACACATCACGGCCATCAATTTTTCCATAACCGGTAACGACCCCTTCGCCAGGTGCTTTTTTCTTGTCCATGCCAAAATCATGGGCCCGATGTTCCATAAAGGGGTTGAGCTCCACAAAAGTGCCTTCATCCAGTAAGTATTCAATCCGTTCCCGGGCGGTCATTTTTCCCCGCTCCCGCTGTTTTTCTATTTTTTCGTCACCGCCGCCTAATTCGATTTCTCTTCGTTTGTCATAGAGTTCGTTAATTTTATCGTAGATGTCCATGGTTTATTCCCCCTTATGTTCACATAGTTCGTATAGTACACCGTTTGCAGCTTTTGGATGGAGGAAGGCAATTCTAGAATTGTATGCCCCTGCTTTAGGTGTTTCATGAATTAATGGGACGTCCTGATTTTTATACTGCTTAAGGCGTTCTTCGATGTCCTGAACCTCCAGGGCAATATGATGGATTCCTTCGCCTCTTTTTTCTATAAACTTTTGAATGGGAGAATCATCATTCATAGGCTCAAGCAATTCAATAGATGTTTCACCGATTTCAAAAAAGGCGACTTTGACCCCTTCTGAAGGAACTTCCTCAATCCCTTTGAGTTTGAGCCCCAAAATATCATGATAGAAGGACATCACATCATCCAGCTTTTGAACCGCAATGCCGATGTGAGCGATTTTTTTCGGTGGTTCCGTTACTTTCTTTGCATCCGGGTCCACGAGTTCTTGAATGAAGCGGGCAATCGTGTCCGTCGGTGTACCCGGGGTGAACACTTTTTTAATCCCCTGTTCTTCGAGATAAGGGATATCCTCATACGGAATAACGCCGCCACCAATGACTGGAATATCCTCTGCGTTCTGCTCCTTCAGCGCTGCAATCACTTTAGGAAAAAGGGTGCGGTGGGCACCGGAAAGGGAAGATAATCCGATGACATCTACATCTTCCTGGATGGCAGCCCGGGCGATCTGTCCAGGGGACTGGCGCAATCCTGTATATATGACTTCCATGCCATGGTCTCTTAAAGCCTGGGCGATCACCAGTGCACCCCGATCATGGCCATCGAGACCAGGTTTTGCAATTAATACACGAATGTTTCGATCCATGATTCATCCTCCTCCGTTTCTCCATTACATGCCTGTGTATTCGCCAAACTCATCCCGCAACACGTTGCAAATCTCACCGACTGTTGCATACGCTTTGACAGCATCAAGAATATGTGGCATCAGGTTTTCTTTTTCATCTTTTGCTGCATTTCTCAAACGGCTCAGCGTATCATTTACTTTCGACTCATCCCGGGTGTTACGGACGTTTTGAACATTTTTCTTTTGATCATGCTCTAATTTTTCATCCACACGCAGCAGTTCCGCATTCAGTTCTTCGTCAATTTGAAATTCATTCATGCCAACGACTATATCTTCTTTCGATTCGATACGTTTTTGGGCTTCATAAGCTGACTGGTGAATTTCCCGCTGCATATAGCCCTCTTCAATGGCCTGAACCGCTCCACCCAGTTCTTTAATTTTTTCAATATAGGCTTCCACTTCTTTTTCAATCTGATCGGTCAGCTCTTCTATATAATAAGAACCTCCCAGGGGATCAACGGTATCAGCTACTCCGCTTTCGTGGGCAATAATCTGCTGGGTTCGGAGGGCGATGCGGGCAGACTCCTCGGTCGGTAACGCCAGTGCTTCATCCCTGGAATTGGTGTGCAGGCTCTGGGTTCCGCCCAGTACCGCCGCAAGGGCCTGAAGCGTAACCCGAACAATATTATTGTCAGGCTGCTGAGCTGTTAAAGTAGAGCCTCCCGTCTGAGTATGGAAACGAAGCTTCCAGCTCTTCGGATTTTCCGCACCATAATGTTCTTTCATCATTTTTGCCCAGATTCTCCGTGCTGCCCGAAATTTTGCAATTTCTTCAAAGAAGTTGTTGTGGGCATTAAAGAAGAACGCCAGTCTTGGTGCAAACTGATCCACTTTTAAACCGCTTTCAAGGGCGGCATCAACATAAGCCATCCCATTCGCAAGGGTAAAGGCCACTTCCTGTACCGCTGTGGAACCCGCTTCCCGAATATGGTAGCCGGAAATACTGATGGTATTAAATTTCGGAACATGTTGCTGGCAATATTCAAAAATATTGGTAATCAGTCTCATGGATGGCTTTGGCGGGAAAATATACGTTCCCCGTGCAATATATTCTTTTAAGATATCATTCTGGATCGTTCCGGTCAGTTTTTCTTTCGA
Organism: Melghiribacillus thermohalophilus; assembly: GCF_004342905.1. GTDB lineage: Bacteria > Bacillota > Bacilli > Bacillales > Alkalibacillaceae > Melghiribacillus > Melghiribacillus thermohalophilus. Next base: position 12,567 of record NZ_SMAN01000008.1, read on the forward strand.
AACTCCCTGCTTCTCCCCGACGGCTATATACATCGCGAGCAAAACAGATGCTGGGGCGTTGATCGTCATGGATGTACTCACTTTATCCAGCGGGATGGCATCAAATAAATCCTCCATATCTTTCAGGGAGTCAATAGCGACCCCAACTTTGCCGACTTCCCCCTCTGCCATTGGGTCATCCGAATCATAACCGATCTGTGTCGGAAGGTCAAAGGCAACCGAAAGCCCTGTCTGGCCCTGTTCTAATAAATAGCGAAACCGCTTATTGGTTTCTTTTGCGGAGCCAAATCCGGCATATTGCCGCATCGTCCAGAAACGGCTTCGGTACATAGTCGGCTGAATACCCCGGGTATAAGGGTATTGCCCGGGAAAGCCAAGATTTTCTACATAATGTTCATCCGGATCTTCCGGTAAATAAAGCCGGTCCACAGGAATATCTGAACTCGTTGTGAATGCGTCCTTCCGTTCCGGGAACCTGCTGGTCGCTTTTTCTACTTCCTGTTCCCACTGTTTCTGTTGTTTTTCAAACCTTTTCTGTCCCATAGATCAATGAGCCTCCTTTTTAAACAATCCAGCTTTACATATGTCAATTATAATTGTTCATAACATTCTTAACCTTGTCCAATTTTTTTATATCATATAAAATAACATATAGTATAAATGAAGGAGGAAACGGTTGTGTCTAAGAAAAAGAATAAACCGAATCAGGTTTCATACCCAGGAACCTCGAAAAGACAACGAAGATTAAAATTTGTCATCTACTTGATGATTATATCCATGTTTTTAAGTGCCATTCTTACTGGTGCAGTCATGTTTTTATAAACATTCAGACTTTTGGCATAAAGCCAAAAGTCTTTTTTATACCATCACAAGGGGTATCAATTCCTGATGGATCGTACATGAAGTACAAAAGCTTCTCACTGGGAATGTTGATAACGATTCAGGTGCCCGCCTGGTATGAAATATCGCTTTTTTTAAACGAACGCTTAATGATTAAATATTGTTCAATCTCGTTTAATAGTGTGAGAAGATTGGCTCTTATTTCAAATTCATCCCGGGTTTCAGGAAGCGGCTGCTTTCGAAACTCCTGTTTCATTTCGTTGATTTCCTGCAAAAAAATAACGGCGGTATTCCCCGGATGAACGGACTCGGACAGCTTTTCGAAAAATTCACCCATCCGCTGAGACTGTTCGTTGGCCGTGGAAATCCGGCTGATTAACGGAAGCATCCGCTCTAGAATTTCAAACTGTTTGCCCCTCATTTGAAAATAATGGTAGTAGGGATGATGGCTGCGGAGCAAATGATTTTCCAGATCCCGGGACGCCAGCGATTTTGCTTCCTCCAGAAGGCGGGCAGCTTCGGTAATTTCTTTTCCTGTCCAGCTCAAGTCTCCCGTCTTCAAAAAGTAAGCCACTTCTTTTAAGATTTTCTTGAAATTTGTTTCAAGTTCCTGCTGCTTCTCTTTCAATTGATCCTCCAGGCTTGGCATATACAGATTTAACACCAGGGCCGTCCCAATTCCAACAATTATTAAAATCACCTCATTGAAAACGAGTCCCAGTGTGATGTTATTAGACTCGTATAAATGAAGCAAAATAACGGAACTGGTAACAATCCCTTCTGTGACATTTAATTGAACCGCTGTCGGTATGAACAGCAACAATAACAGACCGACCGCCACAGGATGATACCCGATCGTTTCAAAAAATACCCAGGCAAAACCAATGACAAGCAAACAGGCCGCAACCCGGTGCCAGGCACTGATCAGGGAGCGTTTTCTCGTTGGCTTTATGCATAAGATTGTCAGAATCCCTGCCGACACAAAGTTGGATAGCCCCAGAAGCTGTGCCAGAAAAATCGATATCGGTGTCCCAATGGAAGTTTTAAGGGTACGATAGCCTATTTTCACGCCATAAGTCTCCTTTTTAAAACGAATCCTCTTTTATTGTAATCGAAACTCCGCGAAACATAAACATGTCAGGAATAATTTTTCTCAAAGAGGAGGTGAGCAGGAAAAGATCATGTTTAATTAGAAGAAAAACAAAGAGTCCGGGACATAGCTATCCAAAAATAATTTAAAAATGGTTCCGAACATCGTTTTTTGATGATCGGAACCATTTTTTATGGGATTATTTTGGTTTATGGCGGTATACTTCCTCAAGTTTACCATCATGAATGCGCATCCGAATTCATTTTCGACTTTCTCCTTAACCCTTACGAACATTCTTGTGAAACGCAAATTAGCCTTCAGAGATTCAAAGACTGGTTCTACATCAATCTTGCGTTTTCTCCGTTTCTTGTTCCAAAAGCTTCTGCCTGATGTATTCTGTTTGCTGCTCCCACTTTTGATTATAATAAATTTTTGTTTCTTTCCTTCCTTCGCTTTTGTACAGCACAGCCATGTAAAGTTCAAAAAAATAAGGAAGTGGAGTTTTTTTCATAAAAAGGTACGTCTTGAAAAAGGGTGCACTAAAGAAACTCTGTACTAAATAACAATAAATGAAAGGAGGAATGTATAGTTGATCGGTTATTAGTAGCGAATAAACTAACCGGACTAGTTTTCTTGCGGTTAAGACGAGGGATCTTTTATGCTGGTGCTTGGGCACTTCCTGATACTTTTTCTGATAGTCATCTCGGTATACCGAGTCATGTTTCCGAACGGAATCCGCCGCCTGGATTAGATAATACCTTAAGTATTTATTTCCGGTTCGCATGCGCTTAGTCTTCTCGGATTCATAGTCACCGGATTCGTTTTGATCCATGCCAGCCCGGCGTATTTCGCTAAGGGACAGCGTACAGCCAACTTTTTAACGTTTATATACGCTAAGGAATTATTCTTAAAATTTATTAGGAACGGAATCATAAGGAAAAGCCAATATTCCTTTAATAAAAGAAATAAGTTGCCTTTTAAAAGGAAATTCCTACTTATTGTTAATTTATTGGGTACTCTTTTTCACTCCCATCTGATCATTTTTCGTAACTATAAACTTTTCCATCATTTGGATTCACATACAGTGCAGATATAAAACTTGACATATTACCGTTTTCTTTTTTGAAGGAAAAAAACTTCATGATTACCTCCCAATACAGAATAAATCATTCTACATATTTACTATTCTAAAAATAGAATAGCATAACCCCGAAATAAAGGGAATTAACCATTCCTAAGAGTGGTGAAGAACGTTCATAAATGTGTAATTCTCCAGTAAATACAATTAACGGGTAGGGGCAAATGATCATTTTATTTACGAAAATATCGGATGCCATGAGTTGGGTTGTTGAAAGGGATATTTAAAGTTGCTATCATGAATATAGTGAAAATACCAGTAAAGGAGAAAAATCGATGGATTTTAATATTTATATGCAAGACTTTGTAGAGCAGGCCCGTACAGAAATTCGGGAAGCAGGCTATGAAGAATTAAAAACTCCAGAGGAAGTAGACAGAGCTTTAAAACGCGATGGAACGACCTTAGTCATGGTAAACTCGATCTGCGGTTGTGCTGGCGGTGTAGCTCGGCCTGCAGCAGCCAATGCCATTCATTATGATAAACGCCCGGATCATCTGGTAACCGTATTTGCCGGACAGGACCGGGAGGCGACCGAACGTGCAAGGGAATATTTTGAAGGATATCCGCCATCCTCACCATCTTTTGCTCTTTTGAAGGACGGCAAAATTCTGACGATGGTTGAACGTCATGAAATCGAAGGAAAAGAACCGGTTGAAGTTGTGAATCACCTTCAGCAGCTGTTTGATAAGTATTGTGAGGAAGTATAAATGAACAGGGCTGTCTCATGAGACCATATTGTCTTAGAGACAGGTTGTTTTTGATGTTTTTGAAAGAGACTGGGACAAAATTTCTATGTAAATCATGAGGGGTCTGACCAAATGAACGGTCAAAATATCCAATCGAGATACGCTCATATGATGGATACACCAACTGTAAGCTAGGGACAAAGCGTTTATGGAACTACACCATCGTATATGGCTAATACAGGTAATTCCTTTGGTGTGCATCTTCACCATGAGACAAGAGTTTGTGGAAGTAGAGAGTGTGATGCAAGTAATAATTCTACTCCCATAAATCCGAATATATTTTATTCTGGATTTCAGATAGGCTCTATTGAATTAGTAAGTGCAGAAGAGGCTGATTTAGTACAATCGGAGGAACAAATTGATTTACCTGAAGACGTTTTTTACTCAACAGAGGAAATTTTAGCGATGACTAAAGAAGAACGAGAAAGTAAAGAGATACCTGAGCCTCTATAAAAAATTGTATAAAGATACTAAAACACGCCTGGAGTATTTCTTCTCCAGGCGTTTTTAATCATTAAGCTACTGAAGTGAAAACATCTGTATTCGTTTGTTCATCATCAATAAACAGAAGTATTTTCTTTGGACATGTTTTCTAATATCTCTTTAACCCGTGCCAGGAAGTGGCCGCAGATCAGGCCATCGAGAATGCGATGATCAAGGGACAGGCACAGGTTCACCATATCCCGGGCTGCAAACATGCCATCTTTGATGACCGGACGTTTTACAATGGATTCTACCTGCAGTATTGCTGCCTGTGGATGATTGATGACACCCATAGACTGGACAGATCCAAAAGATCCGGTGTTATTTACGGTGAAGGTACCGCCCTGCATGTCATCCTGTGTCAGTTTTCCAGTACGGACTTTCTGAGCCAGTTCGTTGATTTCTTTGGCAATTCCTTTGATGCTCTTTTCATCCGCATTTTTGATAACCGGTACAAACAGTTCCTCTCCTTTGGCAACGGCAATGGAAAGGTTGATGTCCTTGCGCTGAATGATTTTGTCTCCAGCCCATGTGCTGTTTAATTGCGGATATTCTTTCAACGCCTGTGCAACGGCCTTTACAAAGAACGCGAAATACGTCAGGCTAAAACCTTCTTTTTGTTTAAATTCATTTTTAATAGAATCACGGTATTCAACCAGATTGGTTACATCTACTTCCACCATCATCCAGGCATGCGGAATTTCCTGCTTGGAGCGCACCATGTTCTGGGCAATGGCCTTACGCACTCCAGTCACCGGAATTTCTACATCTCCAGGATAGGACGGTGCTTGAGGAGCCGCTGGCTGAGCTTGCTCTGGTGCTGCCTGCGGTTCTGGCTGTTTCTGCGCATGAGCAGCTGTCTTTTCGGCTCGTGCATCACCAGATTTTGGAATATTTCCAGATTCAATGATTTTCTCAAGGTCCTTTCGGGTAATTCGGCCACCCCGTCCCGTTCCTTCTACCTGGTTCAGATCGATATCATGTTCCTGAGCCAGACGCAGTACTGCCGGTGAATAACGTTTTTTCATCGGTTGATCTTCTGATGTTTCTTTCTTTGTATCTTCTTTCGTTTCAGCTGAACCTTCTTCTTTTCCTTTTTCCTCAGCGTCTACTTCTCCTTCACCAGCGCCTTCTGTTTCAATGTAGCACATCAGTTCACCTACGGAAATGGTTTCACCTTCCTGTGCAACGATTTCTTTAATGACACCAGTAAAGGACGAAGGAACTTCTGCATTCACTTTATCTGTCATAACCTCAGCAATCGGGTCATATTTATTGACCTGGTCTCCCTCTTTTACCAGCCAGGTGCTGATGGTACCTTCTGTTACACTTTCCCCGAGCTGTGGCATATTAATTTTTTCAACTGCCAAGATGTTTCCCTCCTTTAACGATTAGAATTCGGCCAGATCACGCATGGCTTTTTCAACCTTTTCCGGATTGATCATAAAGTATTTTTCCATCGTTGGTGCATATGGCATCGCAGGAACATCCGGACCAGCCAGACGTTTGATCGGAGCATCGAGGTCAAATAAGCAATGCTCTGAAATGATTGCGGATACCTCGCTCATGATGCTTCCTTCTTTGTTATCCTCGGTTACAAGCAATACTTTTCCTGTTTTTTGGGCTGCCTCAATAATTGCCTCTTTGTCGAGAGGATAAACCGTGCGGAGGTCGAGAATATGGGCAGAAATACCTTCCTCTTCAAGCTTTTCAGCAGCCTGAAGGGCAAAGTGAACACCCAGTCCATAAGTGATAACCGTGATGTCAGAACCTTCCCGCTTCACATCTGCTTTTCCGATTGGCAGTACATAGTCATCTTCTGGAACTTCTCCCTTTAATAGACGATAGGCACGTTTATGTTCAAAGAATAATACCGGATCTTCATCACGTATAGCTGCCTTTAAGAGCCCCTTCACATCATAAGGAGTGGAAGGCATCACAATTTTTAAGCCTGGCTGATTGGCAAAAACCGCTTCAACCGACTGGGAATGGTAGAGAGCTCCGTGTACACCGCCTCCATATGGGGCACGAATCGTAATCGGGCAGTTCCAGTCATTATTAGAACGATAGCGGATACGTGCAGCTTCAGAAATAATTTGATTTACTGCAGGCATAATAAAGTCAGCAAACTGAATTTCCGCTACCGGTCTCATGCCATACATCGCCGCACCAATTCCAACACCTGCAATGGCGGATTCAGCTAAAGGTGTGTCAATGACACGGTCTTCGCCGAATTCATCATATAGTCCATCGGTTGCGCGGAAAACGCCACCCCGCTTCCCAACGTCTTCACCTAAAATAAAAACCTTTTCATCACGCTTCATTTCTTCTCTTAAGGCCTGTGTGACCGCCTGTATATATGACATTACTGGCATCGAATCTCCCCCTCCTTATTCTGCATACACGTGTTTTAACGCATCTTCCGGATCTGCATACGGTGCATTTTCCGCATAATCCGTCGCTTCATTAACGAGTTTGTCAATTTCTTTATGAAGCTCTTTTTCTTTTTCTTCTGTCAGGACACCGTTATCCTTTAGATACTGGGCAAAAGTGATAATGGAGTCCTTCTTCTTCGCTTCTTCCACTTCTTCCCGTTCACGATAGGTGCGGTCATCGTCGTCACTGGAGTGTGGTGTTAAACGGTAGGAGACGGTTTCAATCAAGGTCGGTCCTTCTCCTTTTACCGCCCGTTCTCTTGCTTCTTTCACCACTTCATATACCGCCAGGGGATCATTTCCATCTACTGTATATCCCGGCATACCATAGCCGATGGCGCGATCTGACACTTTTTCACAGGCCAGCTGTTTTTTAATCGGTACGGAAATCGCATATTTGTTGTTTTCGACCATGGTAATCACGGGCAATTTGTGAACGCCCGCAAAGTTCAATCCCTCATGGAAGTCTCCCTGGTTGGATGACCCTTCTCCGAGGGTTACAAATGTAACGAAATCTTTCTTTTCCATTTTGGCAGCCAGGGCTACACCTACCGCATGGGGAACCTGTGTGGTAACAGGGGAAGATCCTGTCAGAATGCGGTTTTTCTTCTGACCAAAATGTCCGGGCATCTGGCGTCCCCCTGAGTTCGGATCTTCTTTTTTTGCAAAGCCGGACAACATGAGATCTTTAGCTGTCATCCCAAATGCCAGCACAACTCCCATGTCACGGTAATACGGTGCCACATAATCTTTTTCCCGGTCAAGAGCATAAGCAGCTCCCACCTGGGCAGCTTCCTGACCCTGACAGGAAATCACAAATGGAATTTTTCCTGCCCGGTTTAAAAGCCACATCCGTTCGTCAATCTTTCGGGCCAAAAGCATGGTACGAAACATGTCCAGCACCTGTTCATCGCTTAAACCTAACGCTTCGTGACGTTTTTTCGCCATCAAAAAACCTCCTCCTTATTAACCGTGAATTTGTTTCCCGTCAACCGCCAGTGCTGCCTCGCCAATTGCTTCAGACAGCGTAGGATGCGGGTGAATACTGTGAGCGACTTCCCATGGGGTAGCATCCAGCACTTTTGCCAGACCAGCTTCTGAAATCATATCTGTTACGTGAGGGCCAACCATATGAACCCCAAGTAAATCATCGGTATCTTTGTCCGCGACCATTTTGACAAAGCCGTCAGTTTCCCCAAATACCAGGGCTTTACCAATCGCTTTAAACGAAAACTTGCCGGTTTTGACATTGTACCCCTGTTCCTTTGCCTGTTCCTCGGTGAGACCGACACGGGCCACTTCTGGGTTGGAATAAATACAAGTAGGCACTTCATTCACATCCATTGGATATGTTTTTTCACCAGCCATATGTTCTACTGCAATAATGCCTTCATGGGAGGCGACATGGGCCAGCTGAAGACCGCCGATCACATCTCCAATGGCATAAATGTGGGACTCTTTTGTCTGGTAAAATTCGTTGGTCTGAATGAAACCGTTTTCAACAATAATGTCTGTGTTTTCCAGTCCAATGTTCTCCACATTTGCACTGCGTCCAACAGAAACAAGCATTTTTTCTGCTTTGAAGGTTTCTGTATTTCCTTTGTTCTCCGCCTGAACTTCTACACCATTTTCTTTTTTTAGGGTATCCGGGAGCACTTTAGTGCCTGTAGAAAATTTAATTCCTTTTTTCTTCAGCAGGCGCTGCATTTCCTTTGATACGTCAGGATCTTCTGTCGGTAAGATTCTGTCCATATACTCAATGACTGTAACTTCCACGCCAAAGTCAGCCAGCATGGAAGCCCATTCAATGCCAATAACGCCACCGCCAACGATTAAAATGGATCGGGGAAGCTCTTTCATTTCAAGGGCTTCGTCTGATGTCATGACATGCTCACCGTCAATATCAAGTCCGGGCAGTGTACGAGGTTTTGATCCTGTTGCAATTAATACATTCTTGGGTACGAGCATTTGATTTTCTTCACCGTTGTTCATCTCTACTGAGATCGTTCCAGGCATCGGCGAGAAAATGCTTGGCCCCAGAATTCGTCCAAACCCTTCATAAACATCGATTTTCCCTTTTTTCATCAGACCCTGAACACCTTTGTGCAGGGTGTCAATAATGTTCTGTTTTCGCTCCTGAACCTTCAAAAAATTTACTTTTGGCTGTCCGGTTTCAATGCCATAAGTGTCAGCTTCTCTTGTCTGACGGTAAACCTCCGCACTCCTTAACAAAGCTTTGGACGGGATACAACCTTTGTGAAGGCATGTTCCGCCGAGTTTGCCCTTTTCTACAACCGCTACCTTCATTCCCAGCTGGGAAGCCCGGATCGCAGCTACGTATCCGCCGGTACCTCCCCCAAGAACAACTAAATCATAATCCTGGGCCATGTTCGTCCACTCCTTCCTGATCATCTTGATTGATATATTCCTTTGCCGGTTCTTCATTTCGCAAAACCCTCAGGGTTCCTTCAGCAAGGGCGATTAATTCGTTTTCTCCCGGATATATAAAAACATCTGCAATCCACTTCACCCGCTCGGAAATGAAATGAACAAACTCTTGTCCGTAGGCAAGCCCTCCGGTCAGGACAATGCCGTCCACTTTTCCGTGTAAAACGGTGCTCATAGCCCCGATTTCCTTTGCAACCTGGTAAGCCATAGCTTCATAAACCTGACTGGCTGTTTCGTCACCTTTTTTAATTCTCTCTTCTACTTCTAATGCACTGTTTGTGTTTAAGTAAGCCATCAGGCCGCCATGTCCCACGAGTTTTTTCTTCATATCTTCACGGGAAAATTTTCCGTTAAAGCACATTTCAATCAAATCACCGGCAGGAACTGTACCTGCCCGTTCGGGAGAGAAAGGCCCTTCGCCATCCAGACCATTGTTAACATCGACCACTTTCCCATGCCTATGAGCGCCAACTGTAATTCCCCCGCCCATATGTGCAACAATCAGATTCAGCTGTTCATACGACCGGTTTAATTCCCGTGCGGCTTTTCTCGCCACCGCTTTCTGATTCAGGGCATGGAAAATGCTTTTTCGTGGTATTTCTGGAACACCTGAAATACGGGCGATTTCTTCCATTTCATCAACAACTACAGGGTCTACGATAAAAGCTGGAATATTTAATCCCGTGGCAATTTCATGTGCAAGTATGCCTCCCAGGTTGGAAGCATGTTCGCCGTTAAAGCCAATTTTTAAATCTTCAATCATTTGTTCATTCACATGATAGGTTCCGCCTTCAATAGGCCTGAGCAGCCCGCCTCTGCCACAGACGGCATCAAATTTGGAAATATTGATGCCTTCATAATCCAGAGTTTCCAGAATAACCTGTTTTCGGAAACCGTATTGATCCATTATTCTTCTGTATCGGCTGATATCTTCATGACTGTGGCGAATTGTTTTTTCAAAAATACACTGCTCATTTTCGAAGACTCCAATCTTGGTTGATGTGGACCCTGGATTGATGACCAGAATCCGAAAGTTTCGCTGTTGCAAGCTAAATACCCCCATTATGAGGTAGTCATGTTATTTTCGAGTCAAGATATTATGTTCATTTCTTAAAAATTGACTGCGGGAATTGCGTACGCGATTAATACGTTCTTCTGCCATACGGTCAGCTGCTACATATGTAGGAACCTGATCGCGTCTGGAAATTTCAATAATTTTTTCAATGGCATCATAAATTGTTTCAACCTTTTTCATCGCCCGTTCTCTGTTGTAGCCATAAAGTTCATCTGCAACGTTAATGACACCACCGGCATTAATCACGTAGTCAGGTGCATATACAATGCCTTTTTCATGAATGATGTCACCATGTTTTGATTCTTTAAGCTGATTATTTGCAGAACCAGCAATGACTTTCGCTTTAATTTGCGGAATGGTTTCATCATTGATCGTGGCACCAAGGGCACATGGTGCATAAATGTCACAGTCTACGCTGTAAATTTCATCCGGATCTACTGCTTTTGCACCAAAGTCATCTACTGCGCGCTTGACCGCTTCCTTATTAATATCTGTAACAATTAATCGGGCACCTTCTTCATGAAGGTGGCGGCATAGATGATAAGCTACATTTCCGACACCCTGAACGGCAACCACTTTACCTTCTAGCGAATCGGTACCAAAGGCTTCTTTTGCTGCTGCCTTCATTCCTCGATATACCCCGTAAGCTGTTGCAGGAGAAGGGTTTCCGGAGGATCCGAACTCAGGTGAAATTCCGGTCACATAATCCGTTTCTTGATAAATGATATCCATATCTTCTACAGTGGTTCCTACATCCTCAGCTGTAATATAACGACCATTCAGACTCTGGATGTATCGTCCAAACGCACGAAACATTTCTTCATTTTTATCTTTGCGGGGATCACCGATAATGACCGTCTTTCCACCTCCCAGGTTTAAACCTGCTGCTGCATTTTTATAAGTCATACCCCGGGCCAGGCGAAGGGCGTCAATAATTGCATCTTCTTCTGATGCATACGTCCACATTCTTGTACCGCCCAGCGCAGGTCCAAGCGTCGTGTCATGAATGGCAATGATGGCTTTCAGACCAGATTGTTCATCCTGGCAAAACACCACCTGTTCATAGTCGTATTGTTCGAGATACTTAAATAGTTCCATTTGATCTTCCTCCTCTTTCTTTTTAATTGGATGATAATAAACCTAAAACAATCGAATACAACTTAGTCTCAGCCGCATCGGCCCGAGACGTCAGTACAATCGGGGCACTGGCTCCCTTTAATATGCCGGCTACCTTGCCATTTCCAAAATAAACGAAGGATTTATACAGCGTGTTTCCTACTTCTAGAGATGGCACGACTAAAATGTCAGCATCGCCGGCTACTTCTGAATCAATTCCTTTTCGTTCTTTTGCAATGGTTGAAATGGCATTGTCAAAAGCCAGGGGACCATCAATGATACATCCTTTTAATTGCCCCCGTTTTTGCATCAGCGTTAATGCGGCCGCATCAACCGTAATCTGCATTTTCGGATTGACCGCTTCAATGGCTGTCAGGGGAGCTACTTTTGGCATTTCGATATCAATGCTGTGAGCCACTTCAACGGCATTTTGTACAATCTGAACTTTTTCTTCGAGGTTTGGTTCAATATTCATAGCTGCATCAGTAAGAAAAAGGAATTTGTGATAATTTGGCAGCTCAAAGACGGCCACATGAGAAAATATTTTTCCTGTCCGAAGGCCGTATTGTTTATTCAGAACTTCTTTCAGTAGCAATTTGGTAGAAATATTGCCTTTCATTAAAACATCAGCTTTGCCATCATGAACAAACTGCACGGCCTTCTGGGCAGCTTCTGAAGGATCTGTGTGAATGATGACAATATCGTTTAAAGTTAAATCTAATTGAATGTCCTCTGCTTTTTTTAAAATTTCTTCTTCATCACCAAACAAAATAAATGTCGCGAGACGATGTTCGGTTGCATGCTGTACAGCTCTGAGGGCTTCTTCATCCGTAGCCTGTGCTACTGCGACCTTCTTCCGTCTTTGTTGACTGAGCAGTTGATCGAGCAGATTTTTTAACTCCATTGTTCCCACCTTCGTTGTTTTTCACTCCCGCCTTTTAAATATGCAAATACTGTGCCAAGTTTTTTTATGAAAACGCTTTAATTTTTGTGGAAAAACCCATGCAATTTTTGTCATACACGAAATTTATTGCATGCTATCTTTGTCAATTTTATGTTTGTCCATTTTATAGTATAGATTTCTCACTGAGATATTTAACTGTCTGGCTGTCTCTGTCTTGTTAAAATGATTTTGTTCAAGGGCTGCAAGCAAAATTTTCCGTTCATACCGATCGAGCGCTGCCTGGAGACTTTCACCTTCCCAGGAAAGTTGAGGCTCTACACTGGATGGCTGTTCACCATTGGTCTGAGGTTTCAATTCCGGAATGTGTTTCAACTGGATCGCTTCTTCATGATTGTACATATAAATCATGGCACGTCCGATGATGTTTTCTAGTTCCCGGACATTTCCTGGAAAATGATACTGTTTTAAATAATTTAGAGCATCATCACTGATTCCTTTTACATTTCTTCCGTAATCCTGATTCAATTTCTGGATGAGATGCTCGATGAGAAACGGAAGATCCTCAGGGCGTTCTCTTAAAGGAGGAATATAAATCGGCAATCGATTGAGCCGATAATATAAATCCTCCCGGAACTCTCCTTTCATAATGGCTTTTTCCAGATTCACATTTGTAGCTGCAATAATGCGGACATCAATGGATACCGGTTTGGTTCCTCCAACCCTTACAATCTCATTCTCCTGCAGCACCCTCAGCAGTTTTGCCTGCATATTCAGGGAAAGCTCTCCAATCTCATCCAAAAAAATACTTCCGTGATTGGCTTCTTCAAATAACCCTCGTTTGCCGCCCTGCCTGGCGCCGGAAAAAGCACCTTCCTCATAACCGAACAGTTCACTTTCCAGAATCGATTCAGCAATGGCGGCACAGTTTACCCTGATAAACTTGTTGTATCTTCGGTCGCTTTCGTTGTGTATCGCATGGGCAAACAATTCTTTTCCTGTTCCAGATTCTCCCCTTAACAGAACCGTTGCAGGTGTTCTGGCCCCTACCTTTGCCTGTTCGAGGGCAACGTTCATTTCCGGGGAGGTGGCAATGATATCATCAAAGGTATATTTGGCTTCCAGGTTGCGGATGATTTGTCTCGCCCGCTTTAACTCATTCGTTAAATCACTGATTTCTGACACATCGTGAATAACTCCGACACTACCTTTAAGTTTCCCGTCCACAATGACCGGTGCCACATTGACAATCACTTCTTTTTTTGCCGGACCGACCTTCATTCTCGCCCCTCGTACTGGCCTTCTCGTCTGAAGAACTTTCATATGCATACTTTCCCCTTCAGAGATATCTGCAGTTGCCGGCTTGCCAATCACATCTTTTTCTGAAAGTCCGGTAATCCGGGTATAAGCCGGATTTACCATGAGACCTTTTCCGTTTTCATCAACGACAGATATGGCTTCATCTGACGATTGAATAATGGCTTCCAGCATAGTTTTCACTTCTTTTAAGTCTGTGATTTCCTCAGCGAGATTCACGATCTCAGTGACGTCCTTAAATACTGCAAAGGCACCCATTAAATTTCCGCCGGGTCCAATAATCGGAATTCTTGTTGTAATCACTTTTTTTCCATTTTCTAATACTAATTTTTGGTTCACTTCTTTTCGGCGTATTTTCAAAACATGGGGCAGCCTGGTTGCTGGTATGACATCTTCAACAGGCTTGTTCAGCATATCCTCCTGCTTATACCCGAGAATTTTTTCTGCACTTCGGTTCACAAACGTGATTTTAGCCTGGTTGTCAATTACGATCATTCCGTCATGAATGGCGTTTAAAATCAATTCCCTCGTTTTGGTTTGATTTTTCAATTCAGTCAAGAGGGTTTCTTTCTCATCAAGAAGCTGAGCGGTAATAAATGCAACAGATCCGGGAATGACAACACAATGATCATGACGACATTCCATGATCTCCTGAAGAACACTCTCACTGCCTGTAGCCTCCACTATAATATCTATATGACTTCCCATCATCTTTTTAAAATCTACTCCAGTGGGAATGCCCCATTCTTTCGCTAACCGTATTCCAGGGGCTGTCCTGTCAATATCGACAATTCCTTTCACTTCAAGCATATCTGTCTGGGACAGCAGCTTTAACAGGGCTGTTCCCCCTTTTCCAGCACCTACAATTAATACGTCTCTCATAGGATTCCCCCAATTTGCAAAAAATTGCATACTTTCATCATAAAGAACAGGAGTCATTTTAGCAAGTTTCTCTGTTTTCATTCCGGGGGACCATCTGGTATACTACATTTGAATTTGGTTTTCAAGAGTAAGTTTTTTTATGGAGATTGGAAGGAGATAGAAATGGGGCGTTTGATTGCTTTACTCATCCTGCTGATACCTGGACTCATTGCCACTCTGGGCATCAAGCTAATGCGTGATACATTGTTTGGCATACTGCATCCGATGTATGTTCATCTTGTGATTCAATTTTTGGCCGGACTCCTCTTTTTTATAGCAGGACTCGCTTTTGTAGGCGGATTTATTTTGCACCGGGACCGGAAACGAAATTTAACGAAAGGGCGCTTTAAAAAGAAAGCCTGAATCATCTAGGAACAATCATATGAACAAGTGGCCGAGAAAAAAAATGAACGATGGAAAAGACGAACCATTTCGCAAAACATGACGGAGTCAACCTGCTTAGACTCCAGGTCGACAAAAAACGGCCACGTCCTGTGGCCAACATTGACACTAGCACGTCCTGTGCGTCGCGGGAACAACATGAGCGAAAATCACAAAAGACAGAAGGATGAGCTGCCTAGCGAAGCCTCAAGCCTTGCCCGCTGAAAATGATGCATATTGACGAAATAAAAAATATCCGAACTTATTCATGTGATGATTGAATATCGTTCGGATATTTCATTTTCTGATGAAGGTTTATCCCGGCCTCTTTCATTTGAAAAATGTTTCGTATAATGATTTGACAGCAGGTACCAGTTTGTCCGATTTCACTCCAAACATCATAGATACCTCTGAGGAACCCTGGTTAATCATTTCAATATTCACATTCGCCCTGGCGAATGCTTCAGTAGCCCGGCTTGCCACGCCAATGGTACTGTTCATCCCTTCCCCGACAATCATAATCATGGCCAAATCTCTTTCCACACTGACGGTATCTACGTGGAGTTCTTCCCGAATCCGCTGAACCACGCGTTTTTCTTTATCTTGAGGGAATTGATTTTCTCGGATAATCACTGACATATCATCGATTCCCGATGGAGCATGTTCAAAGGAAATCTGTTCATCCACTAAAATTTCCAGCAAGTTTTTCCCAAAACCCAGTTCCCTGTTCATTAAATACTTGCTCACATAAATACTGGCAAATCCTGTGTCGCTGGCTATGCCTATGACAGGTCCGTTGGTGGCATCCCTTTCGGAAACAATCATCGTACCTGGCTTTTCAGGATGATTGGTATTTTTGATGCAGACGGGAATCTGGGCTTTAAAAGCAGGGATTAAGGCTTCATCATGAAATACCGAAAATCCAGCATAGGAAAGTTCCCGCATTTCCCGATACGTCAATTTCTTGATTTCCTTTGGATGTTTAATAATAGACGGATTCACACAATATACGGAGTCCACATCCGTAAAATTCTCGTACAGATCGGCTTTTACCCCGGCAGCTACAATCGAACCGGTAATATCAGATCCCCCCCTCGGGAAAGTCATTAATTCTCCCAGTTTCGTATAGCCGAAAAATCCAGGGATAACCGAAATTCCTTCCCTGTCCCTTAGTGCATATAGATGATCAAAACTTTCATCCAGTACCTGAGCGCTCCCCGGTTCATTACTCACCAGAATCCCCGCTTCTTTCGGGTTCACATATGATGCCTGCTTTCCGAGGGACTTCAAGTATTCGCTCAATATTTTAGCAAGAGAGTCTTCCCCCATGGCTTTTAATGCATCCAGCCGATTTGGACTGAAGTTGTCGGCCTCAAGAATATGTTGAATCGATTTCTCGATCTCATCGAGCATCTTTTCATTTAAATTCAATTCATCAATAATGGAGTGAAAACGGTCGATGATCCGGTTTAATGCCGGTTCAATGGATTCATCCTTTACATAACATTGTCCGAGTTCAATAAAAAGATCGGTAACCTTGATATCCCCTTCAAACCGTTTCCCGGGTGCAGAGACAACGACAAATTTCCGTTCAGGATCACTTAAAATAATGTCAGCTACTTTTTTCAGCATCTCTGCCGTTGCCACTGAACTTCCGCCAAATTTTGCAACTTTCATTTCCTCTCACCACTTTATCCCGTCATTGCGTTAAAATATAGATATAATTCATAATTGTAACACGGAAATTAGCAAAAATTAATATGTATTTTGAAATTTTATTCAGAATATCTTTTTACGTTTTCATAGATCATTCTTTAGATCGTTTATACGCATGCAGAGAAGAAAAAAGAAACATCTGTTTAAAAAGTGACAGGGAGCCTGAACCCATTTTGTATATATGGTACTCCATCATTTTGCACTAAAGTGAATAATATACCTTTTCTGTTAAAGCATTTTGATCAAGAGCCATAAACCATAAAGATCAATCATCAAATACATCGTCTGAGAGTGTTTAATATCCCCGAAACCGACTGAAGGTCCAATTATTGAATGAGTATCAGATGACGTGATATAGATTAGACTTTTTGAAACCTCCCTTTTTTCCAAAACACAACTGGAATAACTTCACCGTTTGTTTCAGTCCTTCAGATTCACAATGCTAAATTACATTGTCCAGATTTCATCGATAAAAAAGCCCTCCATTCATTTTTTATCATGAACAGAAGGCTTAACAAGAGTTTAACGGGTTATTAGTGTATAGGGATGAATGAAACCCAATCATGCTATGATCGGGGTTTAAGAAACCTTATGTTCCAGGCGGAGTTTGTCGGCCACCATCGCGATAAACTCACTGTTTGTCGGCTTCGCTTTTGTCATGTTGACAGTATAGCCGAACAGATTGGAAATGGATTCTACATTGCCGCGGCTCCAGGCAACTTCAATGGCATGGCGGATGGCCCGTTCCACCCTTGAAGCGGTTGTGTTATATTTTTTGGCAATATCGGGATAAAGCACTTTCGTAATGGAACCGAGCAGTTCAATATCATTGTAGACCATGGCAATGGCCTCACGGAGATACATATACCCCTTAATATGTGCTGGAACGCCAATTTCATGGATAATATTAGTAATGCTCGCATCTAGATCAAATTTGTTGCTTCTTTTACGGTCTCTAATCATAGACGGACTTTCTTTTACATTGGATGCTTTACCGTTCACCTGCAAAATTTGTTCTTTTAGGTGATCCAGATCAAACGGTTTAAGAATAAAGTAAGACGCGCCAAGATCAACAGCCTTTTTGGTCACTTCTTCCTGTCCAAAGGCGGTCAACATAATGACATTCGGCATTTTTTCTTTTTCTAATTCTTTCATCTTTTCCAAAACAGCCAGACCATCCACATGGGGCATAATAATGTCAAGAACAAGAACATCTGGATCCATTTCCTCCAGCATTTCCAGACATTCTTTCCCATTATAGGCTGTACCAATCACATCAATTTCATGCTGATCTGCAAAATAATCCTCAAGCATTTTGATCAGTTCACGGTTATCATCTGTCAGCAAGACTTTCACTTTCTCCACAAATATTTCCTCCTTGTTCCTTTTTTGTCTCCTTTCTCCCACATAATCTATTCGACACAACCTTAAAAATTCCTTTTTTTATGGAAAAAACTTTTATTTTTATGTGTTTATCTTGATTTTTCTTTATTTTTCATAATTTTTTTATGTTTTTCATCATTTTTTTTATTATTTTGTCGAAAAATCTCTCGGTTGCTGATAATTCTCTGAATGAAGGACTGTCTGAATAGTTCTAAGGAAGAAGCTGCCGGATCATGCCGGCAGCTTCTTTGCATTCCTCAGTCCATTTTTTCTCCTTCATTCTACAATACCAAACGAAAGGTTAACTTGCCTTTCGTTTGTTTTCATCTTCATAAATATTGATTCCCGCATCGTTGAGCATCCACTCGATATGAACTCCATATCCGCTTGTTGGATCGTTTACAAATACATGGGTGATCGCTCCAACCAGCTTGTCATTTTGGATAATGGGACTGCCGCTCATTCCCTGCACAATCCCTCCGGTTGCATCAAGTAATTTTTCGTCCGTAATTTTGACAATCATTCCTTTGGTGGAAGGATGTTTCTGAGGAATACTTGAAACGATTTCCACATCAAATTCCTCAACCTCTTTTCCATCAATGACGGTTAATATTTTAGCGGGTCCTTCTTTCACTTGATTGGATAGGGCGATGGGTATTGGTTCATCCATCACACCGTTTTTAATTTCTTTTTTTAATTTACCAAATATTCCGAAGGGACTATTCTTTGTAATATTTCCGATGCTTTTATCTTTGGCACTGAACTGTGCATTTTTTTCACCGGGCAATCCATTTTTTCCTTTTTCAATCGAAACCACATTCGAGTCAACAATTTTTCCTTTGTGAATTTCAATTGGTTTTTTTGTGTCCATGTCCGAAATGACATGACCAAGAGCACCATACTTTTTCGTTTTCGGATCATAAAATGTCATTGTTCCAATTCCTGCTGCCGAATCCCGGATATATAGCCCAATTCTATACTTTTGATCGTTTACGTCATAAGCAGGTTTCAGTTCTGCGTCAAATGTTTCATCATTCCGCTTAACGGTTACCTGAAGGGGCTGATCACTTTCCCCTGCCTCTTTTACAAACGTGGATACATTTTCCATTTCCTTAATTTGTTTTCCGTTAATCTTAAGCAACACATCTCCAACTTGAATCCCTGCCTTTTCTCCTGGAGATATTTTGCCGTCTTCAGTTTGTACAAGATGATGTCCGACAACCAGCACACCCAGAGTCTGGAGTCGAACCCCGATGGACTGACCGCCAGGAACGACTTTGAGATCTTTCAATACATTGATGTTCACTTTTTTTATCGGTAAACCTGCCCATTCATATACAATGCTGCTTTGTCCCTGTCTTAAAGGGATGATTTTATTGGAAGGAAGTGTCCTTACCGGCTGAATATGATCAGCATGCATGAATTCAGGTTGACTGGATGCAAATGCCGGGAGATTATATTCATCCTGTTTTTCAAAAAGGGTAATTTCATCTGGAATGGATAAATATTGCTGTACAGGATTTAAAAAAGGAAGAAACAGGAATGAAACAAGGAGGATAACTCCAATGACCTTCCGAATTTGACCTTGATCTTTCACATATTTCACTCTCCTCGCTTCTAACCCATACCAATACATCTTGTATTCATTAATTTGACCTTAAATCATTGCTTTTAAACGGAGCAAACATGAGAAATGAAACATAGTATTTCCATTCATTCTTGATCTTTAAGAAGAATAAAATAACTGCCATTATGGCAGTTATAACCGTAAACGTTTATTTTAATTGGCTGGAATGACTTTTTTATGTTTTTCCGCTAAATCAAGAAGTTCACGGGCATGGTCCTTTGTTGTTTCTGTCATTTCAGCTCCTGTTATCATTCGGCTGATCTCTTCGATTTTTTCATCATGGTTTAACTCGGTTACTTCGGTGCTTGTCCGGTTTTCATGGACATGTTTCTCGATTCGGATATGAGTATCGGCCATTGCGGCAACCTGGGGAAGATGTGTGATACACAATACCTGTGAATTAATTGAAATATCATAAATTTTTTCAGCCATAGCCTGTGCTACCCTTCCGCTTACGCCTGTATCCACTTCATCAAAAATCACACTTGTCACGCCCTGATGCCGGGCAAAAATTTTCTTTAATGCGAGCATGATTCTGGACAATTCACCGCCTGATGCAATTTTTTGCAATTCCTTTAATGGTTCTCCGGGGTTTGTGCTCAGGATGAATTTCACCTGCTCCATCCCTTTTTCCGTTAATCGCACAGGCTGTCCAGCAAATTCCACGTCATGGTCTTTTCCGGGCAGGAGTGTAAGATCTACATCAAACTGTGCTTTATCAAGATACAGATCGTTTAATTCTCTGGATATTTCTTCTTTTAATTTTTGGGCTGCTTTTGTACGCAGTTTATGGAGTTCTTCAGCCTCTAATAATACATCTTTTCGGATTTCCTTTAACTGATGTTCTAATTGCTGGAGATGGCTATCCTTGTTGGTTAATTGATCGATTTCTTCTTCAATTGCAGCAGCATATTCCATCATCTCCTGTACCGTTTGTCCATATTTTCGTTTCAGCCGATTCAATTCGTTTAACCGGCCTTCGATTTCATTTAAACGGTTGGGGTCAAATTCCATCTCATCCAATTTATTGCGGATATCAAAGGCCAGCTCTTCGATTACATAATATTGATTGGTCAGCTGTTCAGCTTTCTTTGCCAGATCTTCATCATAAGAACGAATCGTTTCCAGTGATCCCATGGCATGGGATAGCCAGTCAAGGCCTTTTTGCTCTCCATACAATGCTTGATAGGCATCATTCAGATTCTGATAAATTTTTTCGTAATTGACCAGTATTTTTCGTTCTTCTTCCAGCATAACGTCTTCATCTTCCTGAAGATCCGCTTCCTCCAGCTCTTTCAACTGAAATTGAAGCAAATCCAGGCGCTGTACAATTTCCTGTTCATTATCCCTTAAAGATTCATACCGTTTTTGAATTTTTTTGTATTCCTGGTATACATCATGATATTCTTGTTTAGCCTGTTTCATGGATGAATAATCGTATAAGTCAAGCAGATCAATATGTCTGTCCGAGTCCATCAAAGACTGGGTTTCATGCTGGGTATGGATATCGATCAGTGTCTGGCCAAATTCCTTTAAAATAGCGAGGGTTACAAGCTTGCCATTCATTCGGCAAATACTTTTCCCCTGCGAAGTGATGCTTCTCTGGAGAACAAGCATTCCGTCTTCATCTAAATCAATGCCAAATTGCTTTGCTTTTTCATAGGCTGGATGTTCGGGATGATCCAGATAAAAAAGTCCCTGAATGTCTGCACGATTTGCTCCGTGCCGAACATACTCAACAGAGCCTCTCCCACCTACAAGTAACTGAATGGCATCGATGATAATGGATTTCCCCGCACCCGTTTCTCCGGTTAAAACCGTTAATCCTTCACGAAAATGAATCTGAACCTGATCAATAATGGCGAAATCTTTAATGGAAAGTTCAGCTAACACATTGGCCACCTCAATTTATAACATTTCTAAAAATCGTTCTTTTATTTCCAGGGTATCTTCTTCGGTACGGCAGATGATTAAGCATGTATCGTCCCCACAGATGGTTCCCATAATCTGACCCCATTCCATATGATCGATTAAAGCACCGACAGCATGAGCATTCCCGGGTAATGTTTTTAGAACAATAAAATGCCCGGCCGTATCGATTTTGACAAAAGCATCCAGCATGAGGCGCTTTAACTTGTTATAGGGATTAAAGCGCTGGTCTGCAGGCAAACTATATTTATAACGTCCGCTGGCTGTGGGAACTTTGACCAGATGCAATTCTTTAATGTCTCTGGATACGGTAGCTTGAGTAACATTGTAACCCAGATTTTTCAATCGTTCCACCAGTTCATCCTGGGTTTCAATTTCGTTTTCAGCGATGATTTCTCTAATTTTTATATGGCGTTGTCCCTTATTCATCTTATTCCCTCTTTCGTTTTTCAATTTTATTTATAAAAAGGGACTACATGGTTATCCTGCAGTCCCTACGATGTGCGTGATTCCTTCTTTAAAGTTTGATGAGCTGCCAGAACGACTTCCTCCGGTTTTACTTCTGAATCCATCATTCCCTCGTTTTCATTTGAAACCTCAACATGTATAAGAAATTCGATATTGCCATCTCCACCGGTGATGGGGGAGTATGTTAAATGGTGAACAAAAAAGCCAAGGCTAAGGGAATAGGAAATGATCTTTTGAATGACTTCCAGATGAATGTCAGGGTCGCGGATAATACCTTTTTTTCCAACCTGATCCCTTCCTGCTTCAAACTGAGGTTTTATCAGCGCGAAAACATCACTTCCCGACGGCATCAATTGTTTGATGACGGGCAAAATCAATTTTAAGGAGATAAACGAGACATCAATTGTTGCAAATTCAGGGATTCCGTACGTTAAGTCTTCAGCAGTTACATAACGGAAATTCGTTTTTTCCATCACGATAACCCGCTCATCATTTCTCAGTTTCCAGGCAAGCTGATTGTAGCCTGTATCGATAGCATAAACGAGTTTTGCACCATTCTGAAGTGCGCAATCCGTAAAGCCGCCGGTCGATGAACCGACATCCATCATTATTTTCCCATCCACGGAAAGATGAAATTCTTTCAGTGCTTTTTCAAGCTTTAATCCCCCTCTGCTGACATAAGGAAGTGGATTCCCCTTTATTTTCAGGGAGATGTCAGGGTCCACTTTCATTCCTGGTTTATCCATCCGTATTTGATCGGAATAAACCAGTCCGGCCATAATGGTTCGTTTGGCTTTTTCTCTCGTTTCAGCCAAACCCCGTTCGACGAGCAACACATCCAGTCTGATTTTCTTGTTCATATGCTTCAAGCCCTCTGTTGTTTTTTGGGAATCATCTGTATGCACGTTTGAATGATATTTTCAGTAGTTAAACCAACTTCTTCTAACAATTTATTCACGCTTCCGTGTTCAATAAACCTATCTGGAATCCCCATTCTTTCCACATGTTGCTGATAAAAACCGTTCTCCTGTATAAACTCAAGAACTGTACTTCCAAAGCCGCCCTGAAGTACATGTTCTTCAATCGTGAGAATTGGTATATGTTCATTCAGTATTTGCTGAAGCATCACTTCATCGAGAGGTTTGATGAAGCGTGCATTGACAACTCTTATCGATAGTCCCATTTCCTTCAGCTGCTGACTGGCTTTCACAGCAATCGGAATCATAGTTCCGAAAGTTAAAATAGCGAGATCTGTTCCTTCTTCCAGCACTTCCCATGATCCAAGCGGAATGGTTTTCAGTTCTTCATCCATGTTTACGCCCAGTGCATTTCCCCGGGGGTAACGAATCGCGATGGGACCATCGTCATACTGTATAGCTGTGTTAACCATGTGCTGGCACTCGTTTTCATCTTTCGGCATCATCAGTACTATATTGGGAACATGACGTAAAAAAGCGATGTCAAACACACCCTGATGGGTTTCCCCGTCTGCACCGACCAGCCCTGCACGGTCAATCCCGAAAGTAACGTTTAAATTTTGTCTGCAGACATCATGAACAACCTGATCATATCCTCTCTGCAGGAAGGTGGAATAGATGGATAAAAAAGGTTTCATGCCCTGAGCAGCTATGCCGGCAGCCATTGTGGTTGCATGCTGTTCAGCAATGCCCACATCAAATAGCCGATCCGGAAATTCCTTTTTGAAATCTTCCAGTTTCGAACCCACCGTCATTGCAGGGGTAATGGCTACAATACGTTCGTCGTCCCGTGCAAGTTTCATCAAGGTATCGCTGACGACTTTACTCCAGGCGGGACCTGTACTTGCTTTTTTTAAAGTTTCTCCAGATTCAATTTTATAGGGTCCAACACCATGCCAGGTGCCCACTTTGTCCGATTCGGCTGGATGATATCCTTTGCCCTTTTTTGTGATGACATGAATGAGAACAGGACCATCCGTTTTACGGGCATAAAGCAGGTTTTCAAACAGATCTTCAAAATTATGTCCATCAACGGGGCCGAAATAGGTAAAACCGAGTTCCTCAAAAAACATACCGGGAACCATAAAATATTTCATACTGTCCTTTAGCCGTTCAGCGGCATTAGCAATTTTTCCACCGACGGCCGGTATTTTTTTGAGCAGCCATTCCATTTCATCTTTAACCCAGTGGTATTTAGATGCACTTCTCATTCGACCGAGTACATTATGAAGCGCTCCGACATTTGGAGCAATGGACATCTCATTATCATTTAATATCACGATAATATTTTTCTTTTCGTCACCGATGTGATTCAATGCTTCAAGAGCCATTCCACCTGTTAGTGCTCCATCTCCTATAATGGGTACAATGGCATAATCTTCTCCTTTTAAGTCCCTGGCAACGGCCATTCCCATCGCAGCGGAAAGGGAAGTTGAGCTATGACCCGTTTCCCAGACATCATGCTCACTCTCCGTTCGTTTGGGAAAACCGGCTAATCCCTTATACTGACGAAGGGTATCAAACTGTTTTGTACGTCCGGTCAGGATTTTATGAACATAGGATTGATGTCCCACATCCCAGATTAACTTATCCCTGGGACTTTCAAATATTTTGTGAAGGGCAATCGTCAGCTCGACGACTCCCAGATTGGGGCCAAGATGTCCACCGGTTTTCGATAGCTTCGTAATTAAAAACTCCCGGATCTCGACTGCCAGATCCTCAAGCTGTTGATTGGAGTAACTTTTCAAAAACGATGGATTTTTGATGGAATACAGATCCATCCAGGATCACTCACCTTCATCTTGATTTTTTCAAATCTGGCAATAATTTCAGATGCAACTTGTCTTCCAGAAAAGCGATGACCTTGCCGGCGAAAAGAATAATGGAGGTAGAAGCATGGATGGCAAAATATTTACCAAGGGCTTTACCGCCTACTGTCAGGGCCGCTACGACGCTGGTAAATATGACAGAAACAGTCGTGTGCATGGTTGATTCTTGCTGAAATCCTATGCCCAGAGTCAATTGCAGCACCACAAAGGCCGAAGCGGTACCGCTTACAATTCCTGATATATCACCAATCACGTCATTGCAGAATGACGCGAATTTATCTGCATTTTTCACGATGATGATCGCCTGTCTGGCACCATAGACTTTGTTGGAAGCCATGGCATTTAATGGAACCTCATCTGCTGCTGTCGAAGCTATTCCAAGCATATCAAACATGACCCCAATCAGTACAATCCCCAGCACGACGAGAATCCCGAAATACCAAAGGACCCCCTCTAACAATAGCGTCGAAACAACTGAAAAAAGTGCCGCTAACACAAAAGTGATAACGGCAATACTCAGACTAAATCGTATAGACCTTTTAAATTGATTTTTCATATATTTTCCCTCTATATCATACATCCATGTATCATTTTGTAAGTAAACCAAAGAGACGGGATGGTCATTTAAAGGGTAAATATTGCGGCTTAAGGTCCAGTAGGTTTTCCCAGGCGGATACCGTGTGTTGCCACAGCGGCGGTTCCCCTTTAAATCCACCTTAGCCCCGTCACCGAAGGCTAGACTGGACTGCCACTTAGTCCGCACTACAATCCCCTTTAAATGTCCATGACGGAACAGTCTAGGAGATTTCCTCAACAGCCTTTAGCCGTTCCCTAGCCTCTTTTGCAGTACTGATTTCATATGGTGTCGCGAGCGTTAAAACAGTGGCCAGCTGTTTTTTACACTCAATCCATAATCCCCTCAGTACCACTCAAGGCAGGCTACGCTGTGCATAGAGATGCCCAATCCCTATGACACAGGTTCATACCCCATTTCGTAATGTTCTGCACGATCACAGCACACCACAAAGATGGGCCTCCGCGGGGGCAGGGTCAACGCCCACATGCCTTTGTGGATCGCCCTACCCCCTTAACTCCCAGCACCGACCCAGGGCTGGGCGCCCCAAGCCGACACAAGGAACTTCATCGATGTGCCCTTTGGCGGATTTTTAGGCCCGCCTTCAGGAACGGAGGGCTGACTAGAATACTGCACCATCCCACCTATCTTTTTTGGTAATATTAATATATCATATGTTTCAGGTATGCTCAATGAAAATCGTCTGTATGACTAGTAGTTGCGGTTCCCAGAAAAATCGATAAATTCATACAATAACGGATGAGTGATATCAGCCTGTTTTAAAGCTTCTCTTGCTTTATTCATATAATGTTTTTTCTTTTCATTTGCTCCAGCTAGCCCAAGCAGTTTGGGGAATGTGCTTTTTTCACTACTCTCATCACTGCCAACAGGCTTTCCGATTTCATCTTTATTCCCAACAACGTCTAAAATATCATCCTGTATCTGGAAGATCATGCCTAGTGCCTTTCCGTAATGATCCATTTGTTCAAGCTGTGGCGGCGCGGCACCTCCTAGATATGCCCCTGCTCTCACAGAAAACCGTATTAATTCACCAGTTTTTAACAGATGGATGTGTTCGAGCTCAGACAAATCAATCGATTTTTTTTCAGCCTGAAGATCAAGCATTTGACCGGCCACCATTCCTTCTGGTCCGCTCGCCTTTGACAGCTCCCTGATCAAGAAAATTTTTTCTTCTGCGTTTAAAAGTGGAGAAGAGCTGATTACATAGAACGCTGCTGTCAATAACCCA
This sequence comes from Melghiribacillus thermohalophilus, assembly GCF_004342905.1. Classification (GTDB taxonomy): domain Bacteria; phylum Bacillota; class Bacilli; order Bacillales; family Alkalibacillaceae; genus Melghiribacillus; species Melghiribacillus thermohalophilus. Next base: position 39,210 of record NZ_SMAN01000008.1, read on the forward strand.
TCACCTGCTAAAATAGCGGTACCTTCCCCAAACTGCTTATGATTGGTCGGTTTCCCCCGCCGAAAGTCATCATCATCCATTGCTGGCAAATCATCGTGAATAAGGGAATACGTATGAATCATTTCGATAGCACAGGCGGCGGGGATCACATGTTCAGATAAAGGGCGGAAAGCTTCATAAGTAGCCATCAGTAGAATCGGCCGAAGTCTTTTGCCGCCGGCTTCGACAGAATAAATCATAGAATTTTTTAAGTGCTCTGGAATCTTTTGTTTTTCAATGGTGTCAAGCAGATGTTTGTTCATCCAGGATTGTTTTTCTGATATATACTCTAATAAGGTCACGCCTGTTCTTCCTCCTGAGGAGAAAACGGTTCAAAATCACCATTTTCCTTCATGATCTGCTCCATTTGTTTTTCCACTTTAACCAGCTTGTCATTGCATACTTTAGCCAGATTCATTCCCTCCTGATAAAAGTCAATCGCTTTTTCAAGAGGAACATCACCGTCCTCTAGTTTTTCCACGATCTCTTCCAGCTTTTCAATCGCTTCTTCAAAGGTAATGTTCAGTTTTTCCTCACTCATGGTTATCCTCCTCTTCTAATCCCCAGACCTGACAATCAAGCGTGCCATCAGCTAGTTTCACATCTATCTTATCTCCAGGCTGGATCTGTTTTACTGTTCGAACAATATGGCCTTCTTTATTAAACGGAATCGCATATCCCCTCTTCATAATGTCGAGAGGGTTTAGCAGAGAAAGTTTATCGATCTGGTTTTGAAAACTCTTTTTTTTGTAGGTGAGCTGATTTCGCATCGCCCTGTTATACCGACTGATGAGCGCATGCAGAATGTTTTCTGTCTCAGCGATTTTCCGATCCGGGTGCATGGTCTGCAGCCGTTTTCCTAATGAGTTGTGGAGCTCTACTTTCCTTGAAAAATAGTTGTTCCATTCTTTCATGAGCTTGTCATAATGGCGGTCCAGTTCCTGCTCTTTCTGTCTCATTAATACTTCAGGGTAACGGAAAGCATAGGACTGTTTCAAAGATGATAAGTAATCTTTTTTTGATTGTATGGACACATGCAACGATCGGTCGAGCCTGTTTTTTAAATACTGGATGCGCTTTAAGATTTCCTGACGGTCCGGGACTGCCAGTTCAGCAGCTCCAGTTGGTGTAGGGGCTCGAAGATCGGCGACGAAATCGCTGATTGTATAATCCGTTTCATGCCCGACAGCTGAAATCACCGGGATCCGGGATCTGGCAATAGCTCGTGCTACCATTTCTTCATTAAAACACCAGAGTTCCTCGATAGAACCTCCGCCTCGGCCAACAATAAGCACATCAAACAAGTTATGTTCATTAGCTCTTTCAATCGCATCCACAATCGATTTTGCTGCATGCTCTCCCTGAACAAGGACAGGAATTAACGTTTTTTTCACTATCGGATATCTCCGATTAAGGGTTGTCCATATATCCCGAATGGCAGCACCTGTGGGAGATGTAATAATCCCGATATGTTCAGGAAAACGGGGAATTGGCTTTTTGCGGTCGGCAGCAAAAAGCCCTTCTTTTTCCAGCTTTTTCTTCAGTTCTTCAAAAGCCAGATACAGAGCACCGACGCCTCCAGGCTGCATATCATGGACATACAGCTGGTATTGTCCGTGGGGTTCATAAACCCCCACTTCTCCCCTTACAAGTACATTCATACCATCCTTTGGCGAAAATTTTAAATGACGGTTGGAACCGGCGAACATAACCGCCTGAATCCGGGATAGATCATCCTTTAATGTAAAGTACATATGGCCTCTGGAATGACGTTTAAAATTCGAAATTTCCCCTTTGAGCCAGACCTGTTTCAGATGACTATCCATTTCGATTTTTCTTTTAATATATTTCGTCAGTGCTGTAACCGTTAAATAACGATCTTCCATCATGATGAATCCCCTTTAGCGTGTGCACGTTTTTTGGCCGCTTTCAGTGTATTATATAAAAGCATCGAAATCGTCATCGGGCCTACCCCATTCGGCACAGGAGTAATGAATGATGCTATTTCTTTTACCCGTTCAAAATCTACATCGCCTGATAATTTCCCGCTTTCATCAAAACTGTTCCCCACATCAATGACCACGGCATTTTCCTTAACCATATTAGCCTTGATGAGTCTAGATTGTCCTACAGCGGAAATTAAAATATCAGCCTGTTTTGTATAATGGGCAAGCTGTCTGGTTTTGCTGTGACAGTATGTAACTGTGGCATGTTCGTTTAACAGGAGCTGACCTGCCGGTTTTCCAACGATGTTGCTCCGACCAACAATAACCACATGTTTTCCTTCCATGGTGATGTGATATTCCTGAAGCAATTTCAAAATACCTAAAGGTGTGCAGGGAATAAAGGTATCCTGTCCTGTAGAAAGCCGGCCAATATTCAGCGGATGGAAACCGTCTACATCTTTGTCGGGAGAAATACACTGGATAATTTCCCTCTCATCAATGTGTTGCGGAAGCGGAAGCTGCACAAGAATTCCGTCAATCGCGTCATCTTCATTTAACATATCAACCACAGAGATTAATTGCTCTTTTGAAGTATCATCAGGAAGCTCAATTACTCTGGAATAAATCCCCAGTTTTTGGGAAGCTTCACTTTTTTTCTTGACATACAACCTGCTTGCTGGATTGTTTCCTGCAATAATTACAGCCAGCCCCGGAATGATTCCCTTTCGTTTCAATTCTTCTACCTGTAATTTCATTTCTTGCTGTAACCGACCGGCTACCTCTTTTCCTGATAATATGTGAGCAGACATACCGATCCCCACCTTTATTCTGTTGTAGCCATTTTTTTCAGGACACCATTGACAAACTTGCCTGACTGATCTTCCCCATATTTTTTCGCAACCTCAACTGCTTCGTTAATGGCTACCTTCTCCGGTACTTCTCGTCTTAAATAGGTCATCTCATAGACGGCAATCCTCAGAACGGTTCGTTCTACAGAGGCAATTCGGGCCAGTGACCACTTCTCTAAATGTTTGGATATGGTCTGGTCTATTTCTTCCTTATGTTCCATGACTCCATTGACCAGCCGATTTAAAAAATCCATCTCTTCCGGCTTCCCCTGTAAGACGTAATCAATGGCTTCTTCCGGAGTAATATCGTTTATGTCTATTTGAAATAAAGCCTGAAATGCTTTCTCTCTTGCTTCTCTTCGCTTCATCGTCAATCTCCTTTTTAAGAAATTTCCTATAGAATCATACCATGTTAAAAAGCGAAAAGCTATTTTTGCTAGCAAGGTTTTTCTTTCATTTTCGAATAAAGAAAAAGGCCTATAAGGGATACCTTATGGCCTTATCATAACATAATTAATCTTCCTTTGACGGCGTCTCTTGCTCCTTTTGTTCCATCTGAACTCCGACTACATGAACATTGACTTCCTGAATATCCAGAGCAGTCATATTTTTTAGCGCTTGATGGATATTCTCCTGAACCGTTTTTGCGATTTTTGGAATAGATACACCGAAATCAAATACTGCATATACATCTATCTTAATACCACTGTCAGTCAGTTCCACTTTAACACCTTTGCCATGATTTTTTTTGCCCAGGCGTTCGGTCACACTGGAAGCAAAGCTTCCCCTCATTCCTGCTACCCCTGACACTTCATTGGCCGCAATTCCTGAGATGATCTCAATGACTTCAGGCGCAATCTCGACAGAACCTAAGGCCGTATCACCACTGACATGTAATGAATTGTTTTCGCTCAACCTGTTCACTCCCTTGATATTAGTCCTCTTCTTTTATTATATTATATTTTTCTAAGTATTTCGTATTAAACTCCCCGCTCCTGAACACCGGATGGTTCATGACCCGCTGATGGAAAGGGATCGTCGTTTTAATGCCGTCAATCACAAATTCATCGAGGGCCCGTTTCATCCGATCCATGGCTTCCTCACGGGTTTTCCCGTAGGAGATCAATTTGGCAATCATGGAGTCATAGTACGGCGGAATCATCCAGCCCGAATACGCTGCCGAGTCCACACGTACCCCCAGCCCGCCCGGAGGTAGATACATTTCGATTCTTCCAGGTGAAGGCATGAAATTTTTAAATGGATCTTCCGCATTGATCCGGCATTCGATGGACCAGCCTTCAAACTGAATGTCTTCCTGTTTAAAGGATAGTTTTTCACCGTTTGCTATACGGATCTGTTCCTTGATCAGGTCAACACCCGTGACCATTTCAGTAACAGGATGCTCCACCTGTATCCGTGTATTCATTTCCATAAAATAAAATTGCTGATTTTTTTGATCGAAAATGAATTCAACGGTCCCAGCCCCCACGTAATCGACAGCCTCAGCAGCTTTGACAGCAGCCTGTCCCATTTGCTCACGAATTTTAGGAGTGACTACAGGTGACGGAGTTTCTTCAATCAATTTTTGCAAACGGCGCTGTACCGTACAATCCCGTTCCCCGAGATGCAGGGTATTTCCGTGTTTGTCTGCCAGCACCTGAATTTCCACATGACGGAAATCTTCTATGAATTTTTCAAGATAGACACCCGGATTGCCAAAGGCTGTTTCAGCTTCATTCTGTGTCACCCGGATCCCCTTGATTAATTCTTCCTTGTTTCTGGCTACACGGATTCCCTTTCCTCCTCCGCCAGCTGTCGCTTTTATAATAACAGGATAGCCGATCTCTTCAGCAACCTTCATTCCTTCTTCTTCACTTTCAATAATGCCCTGAGAACCTGGTACAACAGGAACGCCAGCTTCTCTCATAGTTTCCCTTGCCACATCTTTCGTCCCCATTTTCTGGATGGAGTACGGGGATGGACCGACAAAGGTAACATTGCATTCTTCACAGAGTTCTGCAAAGTCGGCGTTTTCAGCCAAAAATCCATATCCGGGATGAATAGCATCTACATCCCGCATCTTGGCAACACTCATGATGTTTGTCATATTTAAATAACTTTCTTTACTTGAAGCAGGGCCGATACAAAAAGCTTCATCCGCAAGCTGTACATGGAGGGAATCTTTATCCGCTTCTGAATAAACCGCTACGGTTTCAATACCCATCTCTTTGCAGGCGCGGATAATTCGCACAGCGATTTCTCCTCTGTTGGCAATTAATAATTTTTTGATCACAGACGTCAACCCCTTATTTTGTCTTTACTCTAAACAATGGTTGTCCGTATTCAACCAGCTCACCATTCTCCACGAGAATTTCTACAATTTCTCCCTGAACTTCAGCTTCGATTTCGTTAAAAAGCTTCATAGCTTCTACAATACACACAACTGTATCTGCTTTTACCTCATCTCCTACTTCAACGTAAGGGTCACTGTCAGGAGATGGGGCACGGTAAAACGTCCCGACCATCGGGGAAGTAATTTCGTGATCATAATCTTTCGTTTCCGCCGGTTTTTTTTCAGCAGATGTTTCCTGAGGTTTTTCTTCTTTGACTTCCGTTTCCTGTTTTTGCACGGCAGGCTCAGCTGGCTTTTGTTCCTGAACGAATGCAGGTTCAACAGGCGCTGCTTCATTACGCTGCTCTGCTACAATAGCCTGTCCCCCCTGCTTTTTCATAGATACTTTAGTTCCATTGGATTCATAGGAAAATTCATCAATGGAGGATTTGTCAATTAATTTAATTAACTCTCTGATTTCTTGAACTTTTAGCATGTTCTGGCACTCCTTTATTTTTAATTCCATTTATGAACTGGTATTAATAACTCCTTTTAACATTTTACGATAACTTTGACACAAACATCAACAGGCAATAGGTGCATTTGATCGAGCCGCCGGATCTATGTACTGGTTTTTCAGGAAACTGTCCAAAAACATTCAAAAGGAAAAGCCTGAGGTATACAGGCTAATACCCTTCACCTGTAAAATCGAACTCCGGGGGAGATTCTGAGCTCACGCAGGGGATGACATCAACCTGGTTATTCAATCAAAGAAAAAACCGGGTGGGTCGTCCACACCGGTTACTCAATTGGTTGATATTTTACGTTAACGACAACTTCACCAAACTCATCCCGCACCATCTGCATAATATGATTGGCATCTGTTTTGGATAATTCATTTGCTTTAACGGTGACATGGACTACATCTTCCTCAGCCCGCACAAGTACATCCTGATAATCTTTCTCTGCCATGATTGATTGCTGCAAAATTGACTCTTTCGTTGCCGTCTCCTGCAGCTGCTTCATCTTCTCCATCGCCTCATTTTTTTCTTCCGGAGAAACATTTTTGGAAGCTACAATTTCTGATAATTGCTCCTTTAATTGATCCCTTTCTGCTTCAATTTCCATTCTGATGGAAGTAAACAAGTCGTCAGTGGAAATTTCTGAAATCATGCCCTCCTCATTTTCAGAGGTCATGTCTTCAAGGTCATTCATATCTGTTGAATCCAGTTGCTGATTCGTTTCTGTTTCCTCTCCCTGATTTTCCTCATTAATAAACGCTACTTCATCTCCCTCCGGTGCTGTCATATAGTACACACTCAAAACAATTAGTAAGCTTAGCATGGTTAATAACCAGACCGTCTGTTTTTTTAGCATCAACCATCTCTCCTCCTTTTAATCTTTCGGCATGACGGATATTCTGTGGGTCGGTGCATCCAGCACACTGGAGACCGCATCCACAATCCGTTTCTGGATTTGCACATCACCTGCACCACGGGCGACGACAAGCACTCCCCGGATCGCAGGTTTCTTCGTCTGAATTAACAGGGGCATTTCCTGATTCTGGTTCCGAATAATCACCGTTTGCTCTTCCTGGGAAGAATCTTCTATCTCTCTTTCTCCACCTTTTTGATCGGTTTCTTTTGTCGTCTGCTTACCGACCATTGTATTTTTTTCGTAAACCTTTAATTTGGAAGCATCCAGATTGACCATCACATCCACATCGGTTACGCCTTCAATCTTTTCCAGAATCGTCTTCAACTCTTTTTCAAACATGTCTTCCATATCCGTTATGACACTTTCATCCCCGCTGTTTTTCTGGGAAAAAGTTTCTTCCTGATTCTCCATTTGAGTTTCGTCCCCTTTAAAGAGCTGGGGTTCTTCAGGCTGTTTATCCTTTTGGAAAAAATCCCCTGTGATCAAAAACAATAATCCAAGAAGACCTATCAGGGTCATGTAAGCGAATTTTGTAGGTTTTCCATCATCATTTTTAAACTTGATTTTTGTAAACAGCTTATGAAAATTCATGATTTTCCCCTCCTTCCCAAATCAGGTTTATTCTGTCTTGATCTACTTCCCAGAAGGAGGATAACGTTTGTTTGATTTCATCCATATCAACTTCACTTTCTTCAGGCTGTTTATCCATTTCGATAACAATTTCTTCAACAGTTGACACACCCTGTTCCTCGTAAGGTTTCAATGTGACGTGGATCATCTCCAGTTGATCCATGTTTTGAATCGTATCTTCTGTAAATTCTAATTGAATATCAGAAATGGTTACTCCAAACTGACTTATCAACTCCCCTTCTGCTTGTTTTTTTAGTTGGACAGCTATCTGGTTTAATATATATGCACGCTGGGAGGCTTGTATTTCTTTTTTCTTATTTTCGATTTGATTTTTTGTAACAGATGCCTCCTCCGCCTCCATGACAGACCACTCATCCTCTATGATTTGTGTCATATCTACTCTGAAAAGTTCGAACAGAGGCTGTAAAAAAATGAGCATTAAGATGAGCCCCAAGACAAATTTGATATATTTTTTCAACGATGTCTGTGGCAGCATCAGCTCCATGATTAAGGCGACCAGTAAAAACAAAATAATTTGCGTTACCCATTCGTTTATCCACGCCACAGTCCTACCTCCTAGCGAATCATAAGTGTGAGGTTGCTCGCAGCTACTAGAATGACGATCGCCAAGAAAAACATAATGGTAACTACTAGTAAAGCAGCAAAGATATATATAATATGTTTGCTGATTAAATCCATGGTTTTGATCACAGGTCCATCACCAATAGGCTGCATAATGGCAGCAGCCAGTTTGTAAATCATGGACAGAACGAATACTTTTACAGCTGGAAAAAGAGCGATGCCAAGCACGATGACGACCCCTGCCAATCCGACTGTATTTTTTAATAAAATAGAGGCTGATAAAACTGTATCTGTTGCATCCGTAAACATTCTTCCAAAAACAGGAATGAAGTTGCCGGTGACAAATTTTGCAGTTTTTAAAACGACTCCATCCTGAATAGCGCTCTGGGCTCCCTGTAGGGAAACGACACCCAAAAACACGGTCAGAAAAACGCCCAGCAGGGCCAGTCCCACATTTTTCAACAAATTGGCAAGCTGAGTTGCCTTCAAATGATCGGAAAGACTACTCACAATATGCAAAAGAGCGGATAGAAAAAATAATGGTAGGACGATATGGGCAATGAGTACTCCGCTGATATGAATCAAAAACAAAATAACGGGATGAAAAAAGGCTACCGCCGACAAGTTTCCGATAGCTGCCATTAAACTCATAATCAACGGTATTAGTGAAATCATAAAATGAGACATTGTTTCGATTGCTTCGTTCGTATAAGAAACGGCAAGCCGAAAACTGTTTAAGGCGAGTGTGATTAAGATTAAATAAACAACTGCATAGGCTACCTTGTTTACGGTATGGGATTCAAATGCGGTCTGAACCGTTTGAAGAATCACACTGAACAGCGTCAAAAAAATTAATGATCCGAGCAGTTTTCCATTCACAACCAGTTCGTAAAACAAATATTTAAGTATACCCTTAAGCCATTCCTTAACAGCCAGAGGGGAATCGCTGGTGACAAGATCCGTTAAGTTTTTATCCGCTATCTCAGGCATAAATTCGCTGTACTGTCTGGACCATTCATTCCAGTACCGGTGAATCTCTGAAAAGGTGCTTGAGTTGATTTGTTCCTCAGCCCATTGAACAGGACTTTCAGCCGCTGCATGTCCTGAGGAAGGAGTAAAAAAAACGATAAATAAGAGAGCAACCGCTACATATCCCTTATAACTGTCAACCACATGTCTTGCTCCCTTCCTGAAAGTTAAACGGGAATAAAATTCATGATTGTTTCAATTACCGTTGTTAAAATCGGAATGGCGAGCAGCAAAATAAACACTTTACCAGCCAATTCAATTTTTGATGCTACTGAACCTAATCCGGCATCCCTTGTTATCTGGGCTCCGAACTCTGCAATGTAGGCAATCCCGATGATTTTTAAGATCGTTTCCACATACATAAAATCCATATTTGCCTTTGCAGTCATATCTATAATCATCCGAAAAATTTCGGAAATGTACTGAATTAATATGAGAAATATTACGATTCCGGTAATCAGGACGAGAAAAAAAGCGATCGAGGGCTGCTGTTCTTTTACGATTATGGCTAAAATACTCGCGATCAGCGCAAAAGAAACGAGCTGAAAGAACTCCATGGAACCCGTCCCTTCCGTTATTGAAATAAAAAGACCGACTTGATTCTCTGGAAGAGTTCAGCCAAGTTTTCGATGACGATAAATAACACAATAATAAACCCAATCAGTGTTGCCCAGTGTGCAAGATCTTCTTTTCCCATTTGCTTCAAAACCGTATGAATCATCGCGACTACAATTCCTATCCCAGCTATCTGAAATAGAAGAGAACTGTCCAAGATCATGTTCTGATCTCCTTTCAAAAACTAAATGAGCAAAAGAACAAAAAACATTCCGATTAAAACCCCGAGACTTTTTGCCATTTTGCTGTATCGATTCATTTCATCTTCCGCATTTTTTAATTCTCTGTCCAGATGTGAGATGGCCAGGTAAATATGTTTTTGTTGCTGGGTAAAGTCATGTTGGCCAAGGGTTTTCCCAAACTGATCCATAATTTCTTTTTCTGTTTGCTTCATAGCCGTCTGTGGCCAAAAGTGGTCAAGCTCCTCCTGCCACACCTCATATAAGGATCCATGATGTTCGGTTAGTCTCTGGTATACACGTTGAAAAAATGCTCTTAACGGTTCCGGGAGCTGACTGGATAAATGAAAACAGACTTCTGAGACAGGACTTTGTCCATATACGATCTCAGCCTCCATCACCTGAAGCGCATTTTTTAACTGTCTAATTTGTCTCGGACGATTGGACAATGTTGAAGAGACATCAAATCCGATCCAGGTTGTAGCGCAAAGCAACAGGATGGCGCCGAGAATTTTCATTTTTTTTCGCCTCCATACTTCGGCTTAAAGGTTGTCCGTTGTCATCCAAAACGGACCTGACGATTCCCGGTTTTTTGTCATTGGCAAACACGATATATCTCTCAATGACCCGATGCTGGAACAATGGTTGCAGGGATGGACGCTGTTTTATTTCTTCGTAATCATCCCCATGGACAGATGCAATGACACTGACACCTGCATGCAATGCTTCCATGATGGCCTCTACATCCTGATTGCTGCCGATTTCATCTACGACAAGCACATCCGGAGACATGGAACGGATCATCATCATCATCCCTTCCGCCTTGGGACAGGCATCCATCACATCGGTTCGCATTCCTACATCCTGTTGGGGAACCCCATGTTTGCACGCCGCAATTTCTGACCGTTCATCGATTAACCCTACTTTTCTTGACGGCCATGACTGAAAGCCGTCACTAATCAGGCGGGTTAGATCACGTAAAAAGGTTGTTTTTCCGCATCGTGGCGGACCTACCAGCAATACGTTGCAGACGCGGCTGTTGTGATAAATCATGGGCAAGTACGGTACGGAAACATTTTTAACCGGTCTGGCAATCCGAATGTTCAGAGAAGAAAAGTATCGGATGTTTTTTACGTGTCCGTTTTCCATATTGACCTTCCCTGAAATTCCGACTCTGTGGCCACCATTCATCGTAATGTATCCCTGGCGTAGCTCTTCTTCCAGACGATAAATCGAATGCTGGCTCAATTGATCGATCATATACAGAACATCTTTTTCAGATGGGAGAACCTCTTTCATCAGACGCGGACCGCTGGATGAAGCAATTTCTACTGGACGGTTCACCCGAATCCGTATTTCCTCGATCTGATCCCAGCTGATGATTTTGCTCGTTAATTGTTTTTGAAGCCACGATGGAAAAATGGATACGATATCCTGCATTTTTATCTCCTTCATTCCTGACTTCGTTACTTTCAATCTATGAACGGGATGGACAAAATATGAATAGCAGAGGGGGAAAGAATATAGAGATCAAAGCAGGTACCGGGGAACATAGATGATCATGGGCAAAATGTATGCAGGTAATGGTAAGGGGCGGTCTTTCTTCATATGAGCAATCCTTCAACATTACTATTTTGAAACAGGGATCTTTCAATGAAGGCATTAACTAAACATTTTCGCTAAAATGTAAGCTGACAGACTGCCACTCAAAAAAATGGGCCTGGTATAATACCAGACCCGTTTAAATGATCCTATTAAAACTGCTTTTCTACATCATATCCTTTTTCACGCAGCAGATGAATAATTCCATTTTCACCCGGGTAATGGGCGGCTCCTACGATGACAAAATATGTTTCCTGACTCTCATCATTGAGAAAACCTTCAATTTTTTTAGCCATCCCTACATTTCGCTCATCCAGCAATGCATTCATATACGTTTCATATTCTTTGCTGCCATCTCCATCACTTTTAATCAATTCAGCAAGATCCTTTTCCTCACCTTGTTTCCATAATTTCAGTAACTGCTCCGTTTCTTGCTTGATATCGCCTTCACGATTTACAGTTAATTCAAGCAATTTTACTTGTACCTCTTCAGAAAAAGAATCAAACATATCAAGCTGAAAATCCATGCCTTCAAGTTCAATAATCTCTTTTCCATCAGCCCTGTCTAAGAAATAATAATCTACACCAAACTGTTCATTATAGCCTGATTGCTGCATGTCAAGGCCTTCGAGAAGCATCACCAGGTACCAGGGTTCAAACGGTTTGACCATCTCTATCGGAATCCCGTAGCTTTTCAGCCTGTTTTGCAAATCCTCATATAATTCCGGTGACAAATGATCTTCAAGTGTTGTGCCATCGGTATACATGGCTTTTTCCTTGATCACCTTTTGTGCTTCCAGGGGATTAAAGTTAACGATATCGGCTTCCACTGCCAGAATTTGTGAACGTTCAAATGCTGTTTCAATCTGTTCATGCATCGGATAAAAAGCTTCATCTCCGACATGCACGGACCCAAGCATATAAACAGTGTTTCCACGGTGGTCAACTTTCCAGAAAAAATTGGTTTTCGTCCGTTCTTTTTCGGTCTCTTCTTGATCGGGTTCCGTTTTTTCATCGTCTCCATCACGTTCACCAGCGGAATGCTCATCCTCCGGTGTATCTGACTGCAGGATTCCTTCATTTTGGGATTCATTTATACCTTCATCTTTTGAAGAATCATCGCAGCCGACAAGACCTGTCATTGCCAGTAACACGATCAAACCAGTGACGATTTTCATCCAGGAACTTTTCATCAAATCTACTCCTATCCTTTTTTACACCATTCTTTACGAGTCAGATGACAAATGGTTTCAATATATCCAATTGTATATCGTTTCCTCCTCCTGAGTTTTCTGAAACTTCGAAACATGGTAAAATAAAGTTAAGTAAAACATTGGAGGAGAATTCATTATGGGGCGCAGTGCATATATTTATCCAAAAAAAGGCGGCATTCAGTTGGAAAAAGTCAAAGAACTTCTTTCCTATTTTCAGCAAATCACAACAAAAACAGGGGAGCAGTTAAACTGGAAATACGATGACCGGGCATTTCCTTACACCATCGAAGAAAAAGTTGATGAAGAGCTTGGAAGCTATTTACTTCTGAAAGGAAAGGATGAAAACTACGATCATCTGTTAATTGGGGTAAACGAAAACGAGGAAGATGGTTACGTACAAATCACCCTTCCTGAGTCCGCCACCCATGGAGATAAAGGGAAAGGGAATGAACTGGCAAAATTCCTTGCGAAAAAAATAAAGGGAAACCTAAAACTTTTCAATGGGCGCGTGATGCCTTTTTAACCATTAGATCTATCTATATTGGCTAAAACACCTCTATGTTTTCGACCACGAAACACAGAGGTGTTTAATTTTGTAAACTGTCATTGCAATGAAAACCTTTGAGCTACATGTCCTCCTGAACTTCCCGTGATGTTTCAATTAAGTCGGGATCGACAAACCCAAAACCTTTCTCCCGAAGTCCTGCCACGATATCATCTAATGCCTTGAATGTCCATTCCCTGTCATGCATTAACAAATTGGATCCGTTGCCAAGTTCTTTTGCATTGACCATAATGTCTGCAAGAGCCTTTTCATTCATATATTCTTGATTCCAGTCATATCCAAAAGACCAATTCATGACGACCATTCCTTCATCTTTTGCCACCTGTTTCGAATAGTCTGTATTCACACCGAAAGGAGCCCGGAAAAATTTGGGGCGTTCCCCTGTAATTTCTTCCACCAGATCATTGACGCGGACGATTTCTTCATACTGTTCTTCTTTTGACAATTCACTTAATTTTTTATGGCTGAATGTGTGGTTCCCTATTTCAAACCCCATATCATAGATGTCCTTTAACTGCTCCCTGCCATTACCGGCTTCAATAAAAATCCCATTTACAAAAAAGATGGCCGGAACATCCAGTTCCTTTAACGTTTTTGCCATCTCAAGCCCATACTTGTCAGGAGCGTCGTCAATCGTGATCAGTACAACTTCTTCCTTCGCACCGTCAATCGGTTTTACGCTCCAATTGCCATCCACATAATACTGGGACATCATTGGTTCATCACGAGAGGGTTCATTCGATTCTTCCATTTGCTCCTCCTCCCCATTTTCTTCTGGTTCATCATTTTCATGTGAGGTCTGACCCTCAGTTCCATCGGCCTGTTCCTTTTGATTTTCCTCTATATTCCCCCCATTTGTATTTTCTTCCCCGGACGGTTCAGGATTTTGTTCAGCATGATTTGTTCCACAGCCTGCTAGGATAAATGCCATCACCAGTACGAAAATTTTTTTCACATTTCTTCCCCCTTGAAACTTTTTCGTTATAATTATTATATCTGAAAACATAACTAAATCGACGTTTTTTTACAATCAACGTTAAATATTCAAAATATAGAATCAGGTGAATACAGATGAGAATGATTCAGTCATATCGACGTTTTTTACCGATCCCGATCGGAAGTCGCACCTTAAAAACCGGAATATCGGTTTTTATAACGGCACTGATTTGCCAGCTTTTGCATTTGCCTGTTATTTTTGCTGTCATCACGGCGATTGTTACCGTTGAACATACCGCCTTTGACTCCATCCGAAAAGCAATGATTCGTTTTCCAGCATCAGCGATTGGCGCATTTCTTGCCGTATCATTTTACGGACTATTCGGAAAAAGTGCCATCACGTATGCCCTTGCTGCCATGATGACAATTGCGGTATGCCATAAGCTGAAATTAGATGAGGGAATCGTAGTTGCGACCTTAACCGCTGTTGCCATGATTCCTGAGTTCCAGAGTAACTATCTTGTTTCTTTCTTTGTCAGATTAGGAACTACATCCATCGGCATCATCGTTTCTACAGCCGTTAATTTCTTTTTATTACCGCCGGATTATACCAAAAATATTTATAAAAATGTATCTGATTTATATCAGCTCACCGCTCATCTTCTTGTTCAAACATCCCGATGGCTGTTTAAAGAAGACCATATAAAAAAACATCGTCTTGATCTGTCATATAAGCAAATTACCCGAGAAATGGAACAAACGTATAAATGGATACAGTATCAGCGGGAAGAATGGAAATATCACAAACATTCTAAAAATGAAATGAAGGTATTTCAGCATGCTCAAAAGAAACTAAACCTGTTGCAGCAGATTTTATATCATCTTGGCAATCTCCATTATATTCAATTAAAGGAACATTCATTTAAACAGGAAGAAAAAAAATTACTGCAGAGCATTGTGTATTCCATCAGTGTCATTCTGAAAACACCGGATCATCATATTCCAGATGAACATTTTAAAAAAATAAAGCAACTGGATGAGGAATTCTGGCACTGGAAAGAAGAACATGTATGTCAGACTCCGGAAAAATATCAACACCATTTTCCCCCGGAAACCATTGTGTTATATGAAATTTTATGCCTGCATGATGTACTAGAAGAATTACATCAATTAGCAAATAACAGGGATCAAATCAATGTAGATGACAGCAACAACTCTTGAAAGACTTGGTCACATCTCGAATCGAAAAGAACATAAGCGGAGATTCACTTCCCTGCTACTTTTTTTCATCTCCGGGACTATATGACCATTTGGGAAAACCACAGATGACCAAGGTAAATGCAGCCATAGGAAAGGAAAACATAAAACACCCTGAGTCCCGGATGAAACCTGAACGTTTTTCCTATATAAAAAGCAATGGTGAAAAACCAGATAAATAACAATATTTTCATAATTATATGGTCTTTGTTCGACATATGAATGATAAGCAAATAGAAACTCCAGACAATGAACAGAATTTGGATATACACCCATTTCTTCATTTCCTGTACCACCCTCTTTCCACCAATAAATTCATTCTTCTGTTTCTAAAAACTTGATTGTTATCTGACGGAAAAATAATGCATTTCCTTAAAACGGGCTAGTATAGTATATGTAAATGTTAAAGTGGTATTTTTCAATTATGTAACATTTTGTTTACAAGGTCTTTTGGCCCAGAAATATCTGGTAGAATAATAACAAATGAAATGATAATGAAGGGGATTTAAATGGAGAAAGCATGGGCTTCACTTGGTGTTCTTTTGCTGTTATTTTCAAATTCATGTACGGGCCAGCAAACACCTGCACACGCTGTGAAATTTGAATCTGAAGAGTATCAGATGATCTTTATATCGGATAATCAGCACCGTGAAAGCCAGGAAGAATACCTCGATGCCATTCTGGAAATCCAAAACAGCGACGGCTTTAATCAGTTTCAGTGGAGGCAGAAAATATTAAAAAAGGGCGAATTTCCAGATTTATCCTTCAGCAGCTTTCCGGCTTTGATCATCATGAAAGATGGACAAGTGCTCAAGTCCATTTCCGGTGATCAGCCAGGGGAAGTGATTATCAGTCAAGTTCTTGAACTGTTTTCTGAATAACCTCATTTAACCCAGTTATATAAATTTTTGAGGCGATAGTCCCGAATCCTGAATGACGGATTCGGGATTTTTTTGCTATTGGAGGGGTAAATAGGGGGATAATCGCACAAAAAAATGACTATTTCATGATATAATGAAAAATGTGACAAATTTCTATCTATTTCAGGGTGGGACTGGGTTTCGAAAATTTCGTAAAAAGAGAAAAAAAGGGGGACATTTTATACATGTTAAATAGTATCAAGACAAAGATCATCTTCACATTTACATTGCTATTTATTCTCGTTCTCGCATCCGTATCTACAATTACGTACATAAGTACAAAGAGCTCTATTGAAGAAGAAATTAAAATCTCGGCTCAGGATTCTGTCCAGGAAATGAAACGAAATATCGAACTTTATCTGAAACATTACATGAATAGTATCGAACGTTATGCAAGAAATGAAGGTCTACAAAGCTTTATTAAAGATCAGATTAATGGTGAAGACACAAGTTTTGCGCCAATCAAAAATGACTTTGCCACCTATAATGAAACCTATCCTAATGTAGAGCTCACCTATTTTGGATTAAGCAATAAAACCTTCTATTCGGAACCCGAAATCGAACTCCCTGATGACTGGGACCCAACCTCACGCCCATGGTATCAGGTAGCGGCTGAAAACCCAAAACAGGTCGTGTTTACTGATCCTTACCAGGATGTTAATACAGGGGATTACATTGTCAGTTTAGCCCGTTCCATCCATGATCCAGTTACAGATGAACTGATTGGGGTTATGGCCAATGATATCACTCTGGAGGCTTTAACTAGCATTGTTACCGAAACGAATGTTGGATATGATGGATACCCAGTTCTTCTTGATCAAAACGGACTGGCTCTGGTGCACCCTTCTAAAAAAGGGGAAAATTTATCTGACTCCTCTTTGTTCAAAAAAATGAACGAAGGAGACAAAGAAACAGGACTAATTACGATTGGGGAAAACGATCAATTAATTGCCTATCATACGATTGCCGGAACCAACTGGAAAATTGGGGCTGTTTACTCAGAGAAAAATTTATTTGAATTGTCCCGTCATTTGTTACAGACTGTCATCATCATTTCTGCGGTTGCCATCGTGATCACTTTTATTGTTACGTATTTTATTTCAAGAAGTATCACAAACCCGCTGATCCGTATGAAAAACGAGGTTAACAAAGTCGCAGATGGTGATTTAACCGCAAATGTAAATATTCATTCAAAAGACGAGATTGGCCAGCTCGCTACGAACTTTAACCAGATGGTTCATAACGTTAAAGAATTAATTGAACATGTAAATCATTCTATTGAGAAAGTCAGCGAGTCATCAGAATCATTGAGTGCCATCTCAGAAGAAACGAGTGCTTCCGGTGAGGAAATCAACCGAGCAATTTCTGAAATTGCCAGCGGTGCAACAAAACAGGCAGAAGATGTTGAAAACACAAGGCAAAAAGTTTCTTCCCTGTCTGAACAAATTCAAAAAGTAAATCAGCAAAATGACCAAATGTTGAATCTATCTACCAGGGCGAATGAAGCCAATGAAACAGGACTGAATCAGATCACTCAACTCAGTGCAAAAACAGATGAATTCCAGAAAGTTATTTCTGAAGTTAGCAGTGTTATCAGCAGTCTCGTAAATCAGGTCAAAGCCATTGAAAGTGTCATTGATTC
The DNA here is from genome assembly GCF_004342905.1 of Melghiribacillus thermohalophilus. Classification (GTDB taxonomy): domain Bacteria; phylum Bacillota; class Bacilli; order Bacillales; family Alkalibacillaceae; genus Melghiribacillus; species Melghiribacillus thermohalophilus. Next base: position 56,983 of record NZ_SMAN01000008.1, read on the forward strand.
CATTACAGATATCTCTGAGCAAACCAATTTGCTTGCTTTAAATGCTAGTATTGAAGCTGCAAGAGCAGGAGAGCATGGTAAAGGCTTTGCTGTCGTTGCGGAAGAAGTGCGAAAGCTCGCCGAGCAGTCATCCAGAGCAACCGAGCAGGTGCGTCAGACGATTAATGGTATTGAAGAAGAAACACAAAAAGCTTTAAGAGAAATGGAACAAACCGAACAAATATCGAAAGAGCAGGATGAAGTAGTTAAGGATACAGAGGATGCCTTTAATACCATTGCTGATGTCATGCAGCAGATGATTACTTCTATCGAACAGGTAAGTGAAGAAGTCAAGCAAATGATTCAATTTGAAGAAAATGTAAGGGAATCTGTCGAAAATATTGCATCCGTTTCTGAAGAGTATGCCGCCTCAACAGAGGAAGTCACAGCCTCTACTGAAGAGACCATTAAGGCGATCAGTTCCATTTCAGAATCGGCAGAACAATTAAATGAATCCAGTCAGCGCCTGCAGGAAATGATTAATCGATTTAAGCTGTAGTCCACTCAGCAGGCATCAATCCAGGAAGCTGTCTCAGACATATCTTGTCTTTGAGGCAGCTTCTTTTTTTAACGGGTAAATTCCTAAAAAAAGATAGCTTCTTGTATAGCAGAGCTTTCAATGTTTATTCTAAAGGCAAGTACCGCAAAAGAGGATTTAGATTATGCTTGGCTGCTACATAACAGAAAATATTTCGAACAACTTTGACAAGTCCAACAGAAACGGTATCTATAGGTAAAACACACCTTTTCTCAGGTTATTAGCGCATACCTTTAGGTGATCACGCTTTTTCTTTGGGCGATTAGCTCCTTGCTTTGGGTTGTCACGCAGCCACCCTGGGCCATCAGCGCTCCTCCCTGGGCTGTCACGCAGCCACTTTGGGCCATTCGTTCTTTACCTTGGGCCGTTGCGCAGCCACTTTGGGCCATCAGCGCTCATCCCTGGGCTGTCACGCTCCCACTTTGGGCCATCAGCGCTCATCCTTGGGCTGTCACGCACCCACTTTGGGCCATCAGTGCTCCTCCCTGGGCTGTCACGCTCCCACTTTGGGCCATCAGCGCTCATCCTTGGGCCGTCACACTCCCACCCTGGGCCATCGGCGCTCCTCCCTGGGCTGTCACGCACCCACTTTGGGCCATTCGCACCTTACTTTGGGCCGTTGCGCTTTTCCTTTGGGTCATTCGCTCTTTACCTTGGGCCGTCACGCACCCATCTTGGGCCATCGCAGCACCAACTTGGGCCATTCGCACCTTACTTTGGGCCGTTGCGCTTTTCCTTTGGGTCATTCGCTCTTTACCTTGGGCCGTCGCGCACCCTCCCTGGGCCATCAGCGCTCATCCCTGGGCTGTCACGCACCCACTTTGGGCCATCGCAGCACCAACTTGGGCCGTCACGCTCCCACTTTGGGCCATCAGTGCTCCTCCTTGGGCCGTCACGCTCCCACTTTGGGCCATTCGCATCTTCCTTTGGGGGACCAGAGGATTTACTGTAGCAAAAAAAGCATCCCCAAAAGGGGGATGCCTGTTTATCGTTAAACTTATTTAACAATGTGAATCGGTGTGCCAAGAGCTACCTCAGCAGCTTCCATGGTAATCTCACCTAATGTTGGGTGAGCATGTATTGTAAGGGCTAAGTCTTCTGCTGTCATGCCTGCTTCAATGGCAAGGCCAAGTTCTGCGATCATATCACTTGCATTTGGACCGGCAACCTGGGCACCAATCACCAGACCATCCTCTTTTCTAGTTACCAGTTTCACAAATCCGTCAGTATCATTTAGTGACAGCGCACGTCCATTTGCTGCAAATGGGAATTTCGCTACTTCCACATCGTATCCAGCTTCTTTTGCTTCTTTATCTGTATAGCCTACGCTGGCCAGTTCAGGATCTGAGAAGACAACGGCTGGAATGCCAATATAGTCAATTTCAGATTTTTCGCCGCTAATGGCTTCAGCCGCAATCTTACCTTCGTAAGAGGCTTTATGTGCCAGAGGCGGTCCGGCTACAATGTCACCAATAGCGTAAATGTTATCGATATTGGTGCGGCACTGTTTATCAATCTTAATCAGACCCCTATCGTCCATTTCAACGCCTACCTGTTCAAGGCCAAGTTCATCCGTGTTTGGACGGCGGCCTACGGTAACCAGTACGTAATCGGCGTCAACCGTATCTTCTTTTCCTTTAGCTTCATACGTAACCGTTACGCCATTGTCTTTTTCCTCTACACCTTTTGCCATCGCATTCGTAATCACTGTTACGCCTTTTTTCTTCAGACGGCGTTTGACGATGGATGTCATATCTTTCGGGAATCCGCCCAAAATTTCATTGGCACCTTCCAGTATCGTTACTTCTGTGCCGAAGTTTGCATAGGCCGTACCCAGTTCAGTACCAATATAGCCGCCACCGATCACGACCATCTTTTTCGGGATTTCATTGAGATTTAAAGCACCAGTTGAATCCAATACCCGATCAGAAAATTTGAACGCTGGAATTTCAATCGGACGAGAACCGGTTGCAATAATACAATTGTTAAATTTATAGGTCTGTGAATTTTTTTCATCCATTACACGGACGGTGTTTTTATCTACAAAATAGGCTTCACCTTTAATGATATCTACTTTGTTTCCTTTTAGCAGGCTTTCGACACCACCGGTAAGCTTCTTCACAATGCTTTCTTTCCACTTTTGAACTTTGGAAAAGTCAACCTTTACATTTTCCGCTGTGATTCCCATATCATCGGAATGCTGTGCATGTTCGTAGCGATGGCTGGCAGAAATCAAAGCTTTAGATGGGATACAGCCAACATTTAAGCAAACTCCACCAAGGTTCCCTTTATCTACAATGGTCACCTTTTGTCCAAGCTGAGCTGCACGAATCGCAGCAACATAACCGCCAGGTCCAGCACCTACGACAAGAGTATCAAGTTCAATTGGAAAATCTCCTACAACCATATTTTACGCCTCCATCATCATTAATTGTGGATCATTGAGCAATCGTTTCATATGATTTAATGCAAGCTGAGCTGTTGCACCATCAATCATGCGATGGTCAAAGCTTAAAGAAAGTGCCAGTACAGGAGCTACAACAACTTCACCATTACGTACTACCGGTTTTTCCGCAATACGTCCAATTCCAAGAATAGCTACTTCTGGGTGGTTGATGACCGGTGTAAACCACTGACCACCAGCGGAACCAATATTCGTAATGGAACAAGATGCTCCCTTCATTTCTTCTGGTGACAGTTTTCCGCTGCGGGCTTTTTCAGCCAGTTCATTGATTTCAGCAGAAATTTCAAACACGGATTTACGGTCTGCGTCTTTCACAACCGGAACAAGCAGACCTCGGTCAGTGTCCGCCGCAATTCCAATATTATAGTAGTGCTTATGGATAATTTCTTCTGTTTCGTCGTCAAATGAAGTGTTTAAAATCGGGTATTTCTTCAACGTTGAAACCAGAGCTTTTACCACATAAGGCAAATAGGTCAGTTTAATATTTTGTTCGGCTGCCACTTCTTTAAACTTCCTGCGGTGTGCAACTAGCTCTGTTACGTCCACGTCATCCATTAGTGTAACATGAGGAGCGGTATGTTTGGAAGTCACCATCGCTTTTGCGATTGCCCGGCGAATTCCGCTCATCTTTTCACGTGTTTCCGGATACTCACCTTGTGGTGCAGCCGGCTGTTTGATTTCTGGTGTTTCGGAAGCTCTTTCTTCCTGAACAGGTGATTCGACTGCTTGATCACCTTTTAAGTACTGGTCGATATCTTCCTTTAAAATCCGGCCATTTTTTCCTGATCCAGTGATCAGGCGAATATCAACGCCGTTATCACGTGCATATTTTCGTACCGATGGCATAGCGATTACTCTCTTATTGTCGGTGTCCTGCTCTTTCTCGCTGGCTGTTTCTTTTTCTATTTTTGGTTCTTCTTGTTTAGGTTCCTCGGATTTAACATCATCACTCTTATCCTGTTCTACCTCCGCTGTTTCATACCCTTCTGCATCAATGGTGATGATGGTATCGCCAACAACCGCCACTTCCCCTTCCTGTACCTTAATATCCTTAACGGTCCCTTCAACAGGCGATGGGATTTCCACAACGGCTTTATCATTCTGAACTTCACAGAGAACATCATCTTCTTTCACTTCATCTCCCGGCTTGACAAACCATTTGACAATTTCGCCTTCGTGAATACCCTCACCAATGTCCGGCAATTTAAATTCAAAGGCCACAAAGATTCCCTCCTATCATTCCATTAAAAGTTTATTGCTGCTTTCGCTTTTTCTACGATGTCCTTATAATTTGGAAGCCATACTTCTTCTGCTTCAGAGAACGGGTAAACGGTGTCAGGAGCAGCTACACGATATACAGGAGCCTCCAGGTGGAGAATAGCACGTTCCTGAATTTCTGCAACAACATTGGCAGCAATACCTGCCTGACGCTGGGCTTCCTGAATGACTACCGCACGGTTCGTTTTCTTGACCGATTCTACAATGGTATCCACATCAATCGGGCTTACCGTACGCAGGTCAATCACTTCTGCACTGATGCCTTCCTTTTCCAGTTCTTCTGCCGCTTTTAATGCTGAATGAACCATCGCACCGTAAGCAATCAGGGAAATATCTTTTCCTTCCCGCTTAATATCCGCTTTCCCGAGTTCAATCGTATATTCTCCTTCCGGCACTTCTTCTCGGAAGGAGCGGTAAAGTTTCATGTGTTCTAAGAAGATCACCGGGTCATTATCGCGAATAGAAGAAATTAAAAGACCTTTAGCATCATACGGTGTTGATGGAATAACTACTTTTAATCCCGGCTGTTGTGCCACAAGACCTTCTAAACTGTCGGCATGTAATTCTGGTGTATGTACACCGCCTCCAAAAGGAGAACGAATGGTCATTGGTGCACTTTTTGTATTACCGGAACGGAATCTCATTCGGGCTGCCTGACCACTAATGGCATCCATTGCTTCATACACGAAGCCAAAGAACTGGATCTCAGGCACAGGACGAAAGCCTTGAAGGACAAGACCGTTAGCAAGACCAATTATGCCGGATTCAGCAAGAGGGGTATCAAATACCCGATCTTCTCCGAATTCTTCCTGCAGACCTTCAGTAGCACGGAAAACTCCGCCGTTTTGGCCCACATCTTCACCGAAGACCAGCACATTTTCATCATTTTTTAATTCAACGCGCAGTGCATCCGTAATCGCCTGAATCATCGTCATTTGTGCCATGATCTACTTCGACTCCTTTACTTTATATTCTTCCATTTGCTCTTCCAGGTTAGATGGAAGTTCTTCATACATAATAGAAATTAAATCGGTCACTTTTTGTTTTGGAGTTTCGTCGGCTTTTTTAATTGCCGCCTTCACATCTTCTTTTGCCTTTTCGATTACTTTGTTCTCTTCTTCTTCTGACCATAAACCTTTGCTTTCTAGATATTTACGGAAACGGACAAGAGGATCTTTTCTCTCCCATTCATTTTCCGTATCCTTTGTACGATATCGGGTTGGATCGTCTCCTGCCATGGTATGCGGACCATAACGGAATGTAATCGTTTCGATCAGAGTTGGTCCTTCCCCATTCACAGCACGCTCACGGGCATCTTTTGTCACTTTATAAACAGCGAGAACATCCATGCCATCAACCTGTACTCCCGGAATACCTGCTGCTACTGCTTTTTGTGCAATTGTTCTTGCGGCTGTCTGCTTTTCCACAGGTACAGAAATCGCATACTGGTTATTTTGTACAACAAAGATAGCCGGAGCCTGATAAGCACCTGCAAAGTTGATCCCCTCATAAAAATCACCCTGGGAAGAACCTCCGTCACCTGTGTACGTGAAGGCAACAGCTTTTTCACCCCGGCGCTTCAGTCCCAGTGCAACACCGGCTGCCTGGGTAATCTGCGCACCGATAATAATCTGTGGGCTAAGGGCATTTACTCCTTCTGGCATCTGATTCCCATGAAAATGTCCACGGGAGAACAGAAATGCCTGATATAATGGCAAACCGTGCCAGATTAACTGCGGAATATCCCTGTATGCGGGCAACAGAAAATCTTCTTTCTCCATGGCATAATGGCTTCCCAGCATGGATGCTTCCTGACCTGCTGTAGGCGCATAAAACCCGAGGCGTCCCTGGCGGTTCAGGGCAATGGAGCGCTGATCCAGGATACGGGTGTAAACCATACGGGTCATCAACTCTTTAAGATCATCATCAGATAGGTCCGGCATCGCATCTTCATTGATCACTTTGCCTTCTTCATTCAAAATTTGAAACATTTCAAATTGGTTTTCAATCTTCTCTAACATGTTATTCAATTTCTTCACCTCTTCCTTTCCCAATAGAATATCCATCCATAGAATGGCCAAAAAAATAGGTTGAGATCACATCATATCCTGCTTGTTTTACCCGTAATCCCTGTTTTCATGCAAAACGATTTAAACTGTTTTAATCAAATATAAAAATATATTAGTACAATACATCTGTATGTAGTTTATCCTAAATGAGCAATCGTCGTCAAACACTTTATTTATCATAAACTTTTCACAATTGGTGTATTATAACAACCATTCAAACTAACAATCTGTATTATTCCAGAATTAGAACTGTATTATTATTCAGCAGCTACGATCTCGGCTCGATTCTGGGTGTCCACCCATTCAACTATAACTTTTCCAAAAACAAACATTTCAAACATCACGAAACTTCCGGAAAAAATATGTCCGTTTTTTCAATTGACTCATGTTTTCCTTTATAACTTACACTTCTCTTGCCAGCTCGAAAACAATCTACCAGATTCGGGAACGATAGCTCTTTTTCTTGATCAAAAATGAAACCGCCTATTATAGGCGGTCTTCATCATAGCCCTCAGTTACGTCTGTTAGCCAAAGTATACTACTCAATGATTTCTCTATATATTAAAACAAACCACTTTCTTCTCGGTCATGTCTTCGATGGCAAATTTCACGCCTTCCCTGCCCACTCCAGAACTCTTTGTGCCCCCAAATGGCATGCTGTCGATCCGAAAGTCACTGCTGTCATTAATCATTACCCCGCCAACCTCCAGCTGGCGGATCGCATAAAAAGCCTTCTGAACATTGTTTGTAAAAATGCCTGCATGAAGCCCGTAATTGGCTCGATTGGACTGGTCTATCGCTTCTTTTAAACCAGAAACTTTCTCAATTGAAACAACCGGGCCAAACGCTTCTTCTTGAAACAATCTACTTTGTTCTGGCACATCCGTCAGGACAGTGGGCAAATAAAATGAACCTTCACGTTTCCCTCCACAGAGTATTCGGGCTCCCCCTGATGCTGCCTCATCTACCCATAATTCCACCCGTTTTGCTTCGTCTTCATTAATCATTGGTCCCATGTCTGTATCCTCTGACATTTTATCACCGACCCGCAATGTTAAGGTTTTCTGAACAAACTGATCAAGAAAATCTTCAAATACCGCATCTTCAACGTAAATTCTTTGAACCCCTATGCAATTTTGTCCTGCTGCTGAAAAAGCTCCGGACACACTGGATTCTACAGCCCGATTCAAATTTGCGTCTTCCAAAACAATGACAGGAGAATTGGATCCGAGTTCCATACTGACTTTTTTAGGGCCGGCTATACGGGTAATTTCTGTACCGGCATGAAGCCCTCCTGTAAAGGATACTTTTCCAACATATGGGTGTGTGACAAGATTACGGCCGATTTCACTTCCGTAACCCGTAACAACAGATAAAACCTCTGGTGGAAGCCCCGCTTTTATAAATGCCTCCGCCAGCAACAGTGCACTGAGGGGAGTGGCAGAAGCTGGTTTTACAATGATGGCATTGCCTGAGGCTATGGCTGGTCCGACTTTGTGGGCTACTAAATTGAGGGGATCATTAAAAGGAGTAATAGCTGTGACAATGCCTACAGGAAAATAATAGTAATAGCCAATGCGGTTTTCATTTCCCGGCATTTGATCGAATGCAATCGTTTCACCATTGATTCTTCGCGCTTCTTCTGCACTGATGCGCAACGTTTCCATGCAGCGAAACACTTCTTTCCTTGCTTCCTTAATGGTTTTACTCCCTTCTCTGGCAATGGTCCTGGCAAAACGTTCTTTTTCCTCTTCAACCTGGTCTGCCGTACGGTTTAAAATGGACATCCGTTCATGGACAGACATTTTTTGAGCAATCTTTGCTCCCTCTCTGGCTTTTTCAACTGCCAGGCAGGCGTCCCGAGCGGTTGCGGCAGGAACTGTATCGATTAAACTATGATCCTGCGGGTCTTTTACCTCGATCACGCTATCACACATGACCCATTTGCCACCAATAAGCATCTGGCGTGCCGATGTTTTCCCCGTCATCCTGGAAACCACCTTTCTAAAAAAATTCAGATTTACAGATTGCCCCGTTCCATATTGATTAAGTCGATGAGCAGTGAAAAACCTGTTTCTCTACGTCCTGCCCCTGAACCGATTAGCGTTACAGGACCCATTAAATCGCTAACATAGGTGATGGCATTGGCAGCACCGGATATTCCGGCGAGGGGATCTTCCAGAGGCAATTTGACAGGGGAAACAAAAGCCCTCAACCCTTCCTTTTCTTTTTTAATTTCAGCAAGCATTTTCCACCGTTTCCCCTCTTGTGATGCTTTCTGAAGGTCTGCAGGGGATAATCTAGAAATTCCTTTACGCACAACCTGTTGGCAGGTAAGGGATTCGTCCATGACTATCCTCGCAAGAATCAAAACTTTATATACAGCATCATAACCTTCCACATCGCTCGTTGGGTCCGCTTCAGCATAACCGAGTTCCTGTGCAATCTGTAAAGCTTCCTCATATGTCAGTCCTTCTTCCATTCGGGTTAAAATATAATTGGACGTTCCATTCAAAATTCCACGAATCTCCTTGATCTCACTTCCTGCCAGTGACACCCGAGGCATGCGGAGAGCTGGAGTGCCACTCATCACTGTTCCTTCTATCCCCCATTGAACCCCTCGCTCTTTCGCAAGTGCCGAAAGTTCCTGATAAGCGAGTGCGACGGGACCTTTATTGCTTGTAACAACATGTTTTCCCCTTTGAAAAGCCCTGCGGCAATGTTCGATGGCTGGCTGACCAGTCTGAACATCAGTATAGGTGATTTCCACGATCGTATCGGCATTACTGTTTTCAATGGTTTCAAAACTGTTCCAGCCCCGAATTAACCCCGGCGTATCCGGATAATCATTTAATGTACCCGTATTCCTGATTGTCTCCAGAGCTAATTGAAGATTCAATCCATCCGGATGATAAATCGAACCTTTCATCTGATCAGAAATAGCTACAACACTTAGATCGATCCCTTCTTCTTCCCGAAGAATATCGTTTTTCTCGATCAATATTTCCGCAAACCCCTGTCCTACCGTGCCAAAACCAATTAAAGCTAATTTGTGGGGCATACTTTCATCCAACCTCCTTTTCGAAATGGTGGCCATACACCGATACTCCCGACATTCCTGGAAATAGATCAAAGACATGAAGTGCGGTTTTCTATATCAGGAAATCATAAATGAACGGTTGCGAAAAGTTGTCACGTATCATGTGTCATCAGTCTCTGAAAAACGGTTTTACACTGAATCGGAAGCATGATCGGTTTTGATGTTCAGATCGACCAGCGCCCCCTCCAGATCTTGAATTAAATCATCGGTATCTTCTATTCCGACCGAATAACGGACTAGTCCTTCAGGTATTCCCATTGCAGCTCTTTCTTCCTCACTGCATTCTACATGACTGCTGGTGCGGGGAGGGGCAGCAACTGTTTCAACCGCTCCCAGATTGGCAGCCAGATGTGCATATTTGAGGCGTGGTAGAAACATCCTCACTGCGTCCATTCCACCTTTTAAGGAAAAACTGAGAATCCCCCCAAAGCCGCGCATTTGTTTTCTGGCAATATCGTGTCCTTCATTTGATTCAAGACCAGGATAGTACACAGCTTCAACAAGGGGATGACTTTCAAGAAAACGGGCGATTTTCATGGCGCTTTCATTCTGTTGTTTAATACGGAGGTAGAGTGTTTTCATTCCTCTTAAAAGCATATAGGCTGCCATCGGGTGTAAAGTTGATCCATTAATTTCTCGAAAATGATCAATGATGTTAATGAGTTTTGCTGTACCACAAATGATACCTCCGAGCGCATCGGCATGACCTCCAAGATATTTGGTCGCACTGTGGAGAACAAGATCAGCTCCGAGAGTGAGGGGGGTTTGATTAATCGGTGTGGCAAAAGTGTTGTCAACAATGACAATAGCTCCAGCATCATGAGCAGCATCGATCAGGCGTTTTAAATCGAGGACTTTTAATGTAGGATTAGTCGGCGTCTCAAGGTATACGACGTTGCAGCCCCTGGCGATTTCTTTTTCCAGTTCTTCATGGTCCGTCGTATCACAGAGGGTTACGTCAACCTGAAAACGTGGGAGAAATTCCAGAAAAATTTTATTGGTGCCACCATACGTATCCTTCACAGAAACCACACGATCTCCCGGTGACAAAAGAGAAAAAAGGGTGTTGCTGATGGCAGCCATTCCGGTGGAAAAGCTGGTAGCCGCTTCGGCCCCTTCCAGATTACGGACTTTCTCTTCAAATACTTCAACAGTAGGATTCGAATTTCTGCCATAAATATGCCCCTTTTGTTTACCAAGGGCTACATCATGCCAGGAATCAATGTCTTCATATCCGAACGACACGCTGTGAACGATCGGGACCTGGGTGGCTCCTTGAAAAAAATATTCTTCTTCACCTCCCCATATGGTCCGAGTTCCCCAGCTGTCATTTTTATTTGATGAATTTGTCATATGAACACTCCCCTAAAATTTGTAGTTTCCTCAACATTCAAAGCGACTAACATCCTAATCCAATTTCATGCCCATATTCCTTGAACGTAACTCATGATAGGCAAAGTTAGCAATCGCTGTGTCCTGTGCGCCGGTGCCGGTTAAATCACAGACAGTAATCTGACCATCCTCTGTTCTTCCTTTTCGGACCCCGGAGGTCAGATCTCCCAGTTCAATCATGTCATCTTCTTGTGTAATGACTCCCGCTTCCAGACCATGGTGCAGTTCGCCAAGCCGGAAACACTGTTCTTTATGATCACAGACCAGAACATCTGCGTGGGTCAAAATCCCGGGGTCCAGTTCCTGCTTATGTTCAGCATCAGATCCCATCGCTGTAATGTGCAGTCCTGGATGAAGCCATTCCTGCTGAAGTAAAGGTTCCTTTGATGGTGTAGCTGTGACCACAACCTGACTGCGGTGGACCACATCTTTCGGACTCTCGGCGATATCTATATCTGCATGGACTGTTTTTTTCATGTTCCTGACCCATTTTTCCACACGTTCATTAGTACGGCCATATACCAGAACCTTTTTGAAATCACGAACCTGTTGCAGGGCATAAAGCTGATATCCTGCCTGGTTGCCCGAACCGATGATGCCGACCGTATGCACGTCTGTGGGGGCAAGGTATTTAGCAGAAACGGCTCCTGCGGCTGCTGTTCTCACATCGGTTAAATACCCATGATCCATCAGAATAGCCGCTGGCACACCTGTCTTAGCACAAATTAAAAGCATCATGCCATTTCCGCTTGGAAGACCCAGCTTCGGATTATCAAAAAAGCCTGAGGATATTTTGATGCAAAACAGGTCATAGCCTTTCAAATAAGCCGTTTTGATATCCACCTCCCCATTATATTCCTCAATATCAATCCGCATAACGGGAGGCATCACAGCATTCCCATTAGCTAGACTTGTAAATGCATCCTCTATGCCTGATATGGTTTCCCGGTTCACTTTCACCACCTTTTGTATATCTGACTGCTTAAAAATATTCATTAGGTTCACCTTCCTTTAGCAAGGGATCTTGTTTGTTGTTACGGTTCTGATTCATACCCTCATCAGAAATGACTTTCATATTGCTGACAGGAGTCTGGCGGAATCCATTGTCTTTTTTTATAAACTTGCGTGGAAAACAGGTCAGGGTTTCGATTCCATTTTCTGTTACCCGAAAGGTCTGACTGATTTCTACACCGCAATCATCCAGCCATATTCCAGGTATTAGGTGAAAAACCATATTAGGTTCGAGAATAGTTAGATCGCCCGGTCTCAGGCTGGCTGTACGTTCCCCCCAGTCCGGCGGATAACTGAGACCTGTGGAATACCCAATACGCGATTCCTTCTGATAACCATTTTTCTCGATGGACTTCCTCCAGATTCTTTCTACTTCCTCACATGTCATGCCAGGTTTGATCGAATCCAGTGTCTCATTTAACCCTTCGAGCACGACTTTTGAGAGATCCAATTCCCGGGGCGTGGGCGAATGGAGTACTACCGTACGCGCCATCGGACAGTGATATCGTTTGTAACATCCTGCCAGCTCGATGATGACAGAATCGCCGACTTTGTATCTGGAGTCCGACCAAGTCAAATGAGGTGTACTCGTTTGTTCACCCGAGGGCAGCATTGGGACAATAGCAGGGTAATCTCCGCCAAATTGGTCTGTACCGCTGATTTGTGCATGATAAATGTTTGCGACCACGTCACATTCCCTCACGCCGACATCGATCGTATCAACAGCTTTCTGCATTGCCAGATCTGCTAGAATTGCCGCTTTTCGAATATATTGGATTTCACAGGGCGATTTAATCAATCTTACCCAGTTCACAAGGACATTAGCATTTTTAAACCTGGCATCAGGAAGTCCTTTTCTCAGCCGTTCCATGCATGCTGCTGTAAAGTAATAAGCATCCATTTCTACCCCAATTGCGCTCTTGCTCTGCCCGATATCGGTTAAGATTTGGGCAATAAAATCCATTGGATGTCTACTTTCAGAATGAACATAATGATCGGCATATGGAATGATATGATTGTTGTCCAGCCAGGTTGTATACTCAGCTCCTTTCGCATCCATTCCCCTCCCGACCCAGAAAGGCTGGTCTTCATCAAGAATAATGATCAGCAATTGATGAACATAAAATGACCAGGCATCATAACCGGACAAATAATTCATGTTGGCTGGATCAGAGACTAATAGAACATCAATCCCTTCCGCTGCCATTTTTTCCTTCACATTCCTCAATCGTTCCTGATATTCCGCCAGTTCAAATGACAACACCACCAACACTCCCTTCCCGTTTCCTTCCGCTGAATGTCGAAAGGAACTCTCACTCATGAAATTTTTCCTTCATTTACATTCATCATATGAAAGATCATTGTAATCAGACAATATCAAAAATGAATGAAATTCTTTGCCAGTTTATAGACATTTTTTATCGATTTCTCATGATTCAGCATGACCGTCTCACAGCTTGGTCTCTCAATTACTTAAATAAATGAAAAAAATATAACATATAAATGTTCTATACCCCTTTTTACTTCCACATTTGAGACAATGAAAGGAGCAGGTGTTATGGTACGTTCTCCTCATGAACACATCACCATCCGCGACATCTGGGAAGCCCGGAATCGAATCAAGCCTTTCGTCCGAAAAACTCCCTTAATTCCATCCACAGGTCTAAAAGAACATACCAGTTCTCAAATTCATCTAAAATTAGAAAACCTCCAAAAGACTCACACCTTTAAAATCAGGGGGGCTGCTAATAAAATCTTAAGTCTGAGCGAAAAACAAAAGGAACTGGGGGTGACCACATTTTCCACAGGAAATCATGGCCTTGCTGTTGCCTTTGTTGCAAAGGAACTTGGAATTCGTGCTGTCATCTGTGTATCCAGAAAGGTTCCGACTGCAAAAATTGAATCCATTCGCAAGCTAGGAGCAGAGATCCTGTTCTGTGGAAACAGCCAGGATGATGCAGAATCCATGTGTTATCACCTTCAGGATGAAAAAGGTATGACCGTCGTGAAACCTTTTGATGATCCTTTTGTGATTGCCGGACAGGGAACCATTGGATTAGAAATCATGGAGCAGCTGCCCCGGGTAGACACAGTCATGATTCCCCTTTCTGGAGGGGGGCTTCTTTCAGGTGTTGCACTCGCTTTAAAAACGAACGATCCGAACATTCGTGTGATTGGTGTATCCATGGAAACATCCCCCGTGATGTATAAAAGCCTGAAAGCCGGAAAGCCCGTTGTCTTAGAGGAACAGGAAACACTGGCTGACAGCCTGCTCGGCGGGATTGGACAGAACAACCGCTATACGTTTCAGATGGTGCAAAAATATGCAGATGATGTGATTCTCATCCCTGAAAAGGATATCGCCCGTGGAATTGCTTATATGTTAAGAGAACATCGCTTCATTGTCGAAGGAGCAGCAGCTACATCAATCGGCGCCCTTTTAGATTACCGATTTAATCATGAATTTCAGGAGGCTGTCGCTTTGATCACAGGCCGCAATGTCGATCTTGATGTCATTTTAGACATTGCCCATTCCCATCTTTAGCTGTTCAGAGAGGTGTAAACCCGTGCAATTTACGGTGGAAGATGTGATGAAACTTGACGTGATGAGGCGGGGACGAATACGGACAGCGAAAAATAATGTAAAACACAGACCCGTTCGTTCCATTTCCGTCATCGAAATCCCAGTTGAAGATTTTATTGAAGAAAACGAACTGGTGCTCAGTACCGGCGTTGGATGCGGGTATGATGAAACATTGTTTCAACAATTCGTGGAAGACGTGATGAATTCCCGTGCAGCGGCACTCGCTGTAGCTACAGGAAGACATATTATGAAGATTCCGGAGAAAGTTATCCAGATAGCCGAGGAAGCTGGTTTTCCTATAGTGGAAGTGCCCTGGGAAATCCGATTTAGAGACATCATAAAAGAAGTGCTTAACCATCTGCAAGACTTTCGGACATCCGTTTTAAAAGAGTCTGAAATCATGCAAAAAGATTTGCTGAATCTGTTTATTCAGGAAAGGGATCTTTCAGTTTTTGTAAAAGTCCTTGAACAAAAACTGAAACGCCCGATTATTGTTACAGACCGGGAAGGAAAAATAAAAGGAAAAAGTGCTGGTTGCGAAAAACTGGCAAAACATTTAGGCCAACGTGTCCCGCTGATGGATCAGTCCTTGAACTGGGAGTCCCTGGGGAACCCTGGACAATTTCTGTCGTCTATATCCTGTGCCAATATGGAAGGAGAAACATTCATTCGGGTTTCTGTTGGGTTTGGCAGCAGAATACAGGGGTATCTGGTAGTTTCAATCCCTTCAGACGTATCCCCTGACACTTTTCTTGAACCAGGAAATATTCATATTCTTACCCATGCAGTTCCAGCAGCGTCGTTGTGGTTTCAGAGAGAAGAAGCTGTTCTGGAAACAGAAATGAGACTGAGGGGAGATTTTGTCTGGAGTCTAGCGCGGGGGAATTTTGATTCATGGGATTCGGTCATCTCTCAGGCGAAGTCCCTCCACTACCAATTGAACGTACCTTACGTCTCTATTATTGGGTATCCGGAAAATCTGCACGATCTTTTTACAAGACAAAAATCAGATTCCCTCTCTTTTCATGAATGGCATGAACGCATGATACGAAACGTTGAACAACAATTCATTCTGTCAGCAAAAAAATGGAACAAACACATCATGACTACTTTCCAGCAAAACCAATTTATTATCTTTCTGGAATGTGCCAGAGAACATGCCCACGAGACCATTCGGCAATTTCTTGACCGTGTTGAAGAATCGCTTAAACAAACATATCCGGAACTGATTATTTCCTGGGGAACCGGGGAAAGAAGTGCAGGAGTCAATCATTTTCATGATAGTTATCATGATGCCCGTATTGCTTTAAACATAGGAAGAAAACAAAAAGGTCCCGGCCATCGGATGAGCTATGCAAATACAGCTCTGTATCGCTTAATGGAGCAACTGGCAAAAAATGAACAAATCCGTGAAATTGCCCTCTCCACCATTGGAAAATTAATTGAATATGATCGAAAAAAAGAAATGGATCTGATTCCGACCCTTGCAACATATATCCGTTATCATCGCAATGTCAGCAAATCGGCCAGGGCCCTGAATCTTCACCGTCAATCACTGCTGTACCGCCTTCGCAAAATTGAATCTCTTACGGGAATTTCTCTGGGGGATACCGATGATTTTTTTTTGCTGGACTTTAGTATAAAACTCTGGTCTGCCGGTATAGACCAGGATTCGGAAACAGTATAAGACCCCTGGTCCAAAAATGTTTTCTGGGCCAGGGGTACGTCACGGCATGAATGGATTATTCAAAAATTAAATATGATCTTCAAGAATTTACTCCTGTTCATTTTGCTCTTCTTGTTCTTCTTCATCCTCAGGCATTTCTATATTTAATTCTGTCTGTTCATAAAACTTCATTTTTAAGTCGTTATAAGTTCGAGTAAACTCATTAAATGTTTCATTTGCAGCCATGATAGCATCATAACTTTCGTTGACCTGCTCAATCTGATTTTCAAGTTTCTCTTTTGTCAGTTCCTCATTCTGGAGCATCTTGTATAATTCCTCGTTCAGATCGAGGGATTGCAGATAGTTTTCGTATAATTCGAGGTAAGCTTCATAACGCTGATCCATGGCTTCCACCATTTGTTCAGCGGTTTCTTTTGCTTCCTCCTGATCCAGCTCTTCGATTAACGGAGTTACCTTATCAAATTCTTCTTTGGCGGCTTCAATACTTTCTTTTTCGAGATCCATAATATCCCGCCGTTCATGAATGATATCTATTGCCTGCCTGGATAGCTCTACACTTTCTTCAAATTCACTGCTCGTTTTTTGAATAATTTCATCATAAAGCTCTTTTTCCTTTCGTTCGAGCTCAAGAAGAGGTTCCTGCTGAGCAGCAAAATTTTCTTCGAGTTCTACCGCTTTTTCAAGGTGTTCATACATCTGTTCTGCAGTGGATGGACCCTGAGTGCATGCAGTAAGTATGGTGAGTATTAGGATGATGACCAATCTCAATTTCCGTTGCCTCCTTATGTAGAATAAAAAATCCGAGTTTTTTTCAGTATACCACATGTAGTTACAAGCCATATATATGATTTATAAAATCTTTTATGTTTATTATTTATTTTTCCTTATTGAAATTGGTTTATGGTACACTAGATGTGAAATCTCGAAAGGTTGAGGAGTGAATGTCATGATTACGATGGATGATATCGTACGTGAAGGTCATCCTGTTTTGCGCCAGGTGGCAGACGAGGTCTCCCTGCCTCCTTCAGAAGAAGAAAAACATACATTAACAGAAATGCTTCAATATTTAATCAACAGCCAGGACGAAGAAATGGCTGAAAAATATAACTTGCGGCCAGGAGTTGGTCTGGCTGCTCCGCAAATCGGATTATCAAAGCGTATGATCGCTGTTCATTTTACAGATTTTGATGAACAAGAATACAGCATGGGCTTATTTAATCCAAAAATCATGAGCCATTCTGTGGAAAAAACATACCTTTCAACCGGTGAAGGCTGTCTTAGCGTGGACAGGGATGTCCCCGGATATGTTCCCCGTTACGCCCGTATCACGGTAAAAGGGACTGATTTAAACGGTAATGAAGTGAAATTACGATTAAAGGGATATGCCGCCATCGTTTTCCAGCATGAAATCGATCACTTAAACGGAATTATGTTCTATGACCATATCAATAAGGAAGATCCGTTTAACGTTCCGGAAAATGCAAAGCCTGCTGACCGGGAAGAATGAGCCAGTTTCTGCTGGCTCATTTTTTGTTGTTTCCTCCATTATGCTGGTTCAATGTTCCAATCGTTCAAGGTTAGGGTGCAATTGCCCAACGTGGTGCGTGTATGGCCCAACGTGGTGCGTGTATGGCCCAAGGTGAGTGCGCGATGGCCCAAAGATAGAGCTCGACGGCCAACGTGGTGCGCTGATGGCCCAACATGGTGCGTGTATGGCCCAAGGTGAGTGCGCGATGGCCCAAGGTGGTGCGCTGATGGCCCAACGTGGTGCGCGTATGGCCCAAATTTAGGGCGCGTTGGCCCAAGGTGGGTGCGCGATGGCCCAAGGTGAGTGCGCGATGGCCCAAGGTGGTGCTGCGACGGCCCAAAGAGAAGCGCTGATGGCCCAAGGTAAGTACGTAACGGCCCAAGATAGAGAGCGACGGCCCAACGTGGTGCTGCGTTGGCCCAAAGATAGAGCGCAACCGCCCAACGTGGTGCTGCGTTGGCCCAACGTGGTGCGCTGATGGCCCAAGGTGAGTGCGCGATGGCCCAAGGTGGGTGCGCTGATGGCCCAAAGTTAGGGCGCGACGGCCCAACGTGGTGCGCTGATGGCCCAAGGTGAGTGCGCGATGGCCCAAAGTTAGGGCGCGACGGCCCAACGTGGTGCGCTGATGGCCCAAATTTAGGGCGCGACGGCCCAACGTGGTGCTGCGTTGGCCCAAAGATAGGGCGCGACGGCCCAACATAGTGCGCGCATGGCCCAAGGTGGGTGTGCGATGGCCCAAGGTGAGTACGTAACGGCCCAGAGATAGAGCGCAACCGCCCAGGACCATGCGCTGACCGCCCAAGGAAAAAGCACATGCGCCCTGGATAGTTGCTTTATCCCAAAAAATTCAGAGATTCAATATCAATGGGCGATGCTCCAATTATAATAGTCCAACTTTTTTCAGTCCTTTGGCTAAGCCAGCTTTCGAGACGTGATCCGTTACAGTATCAGCTACTTTTTTTACTTGCGGATGAGCATTTCCCATGGCAACTCCAGTCCCTACAAACTCCAGCATTTCACTGTCGTTCAATCCATCTCCGAAGGCAAAAGCATTCTCCCGATCAATATTAAGATGGTCCAGCATCTTTTGAATTCCCCGCGCTTTCGATCCCCTGGCAGGCAGTACATCCGTTGAATACTTGTGCCAGCGAACAAACCGAAAAGGTTTATATGACCGATGATATTGATCTTCCTCATGTTCTTCACAGAAGATCAGAGCCTGGTAAACCGGATGGTTTTTATAAAATACAGGATCTATAGCAGGATAAGGTAATTTTAAGCTTCCAATACTCTCGGCGATAAAAGGATGATCTTCTTCAGATGCCGTCATTTTTGTCTCATTTAAGTAAACCAATGGATGGCCCTGACGCTGAGCGTGTTCCCTTAATGTGTCCAGTTCCCTTTCCGGCAGCGCTTCTTCAAAAATGATCTCCCCCTCCAATACCACAAGCTGACCGTTAAAACTAATATAGGAATGGATACCTAATTCCTGGCGAAGATGTTCATACATAAAAGGGGCCCGTCCCGTTGCAATAGCCACATAAACCCCTTTTTCTTTCAGACGATGAACAGCCTCAACGGACTCCGCTGGAATGTTTTTATGTTCATCAAGTAAGGTCCCATCTATATCAAAGAAAACAATTTTTTCCACTTACAAACCTCTCCCTCAGTGATTTTGATCCATGTTTGTGCATGATTCCTCTTCCTGGACATCGCGTCATCTCCACAAAACCAGTTAAAAAAATTTTTGTAAAATCCTGTACAGACCCGTATATACTATCTCATAGGAGATTTTTTTTCAAAAGGATGATGCTTACCTATTCAATTCTGCATAAAAGAATACTATACTATAAGTAAGAGGGAAAGGGTCGGCATAAAAAAATAACGTTTTTTAGGCTTTTCTTTACAAATGAGGAAAGGAGATGTAAGGTAGTCATGTTGAGGCGATTAAAAGAAAGGCTCAAAAAACGTTGGAAAGGTTTAGTAGGTCGAAAAACGTATGCTTAATGATGAAAATAAATGATTCCTCCGTTTCGTTTCATACTGGTGCCAATCATCGTTATTGATCAACTCTAACGGATAGGACAAGGATAAATGGAAATACATGAAATTAGGAGAGATGTAGATGATTTTTAAAGTATTTTATCAGGAATTTCCGGAGGAAGTACCTGTACGTGAACGAACAAAAGTATTGTTTGTAGAAGAAGAAAATGAACGCAATGTCTGTAAAAAACTGGCCGATCGCAATATAAATATTGAGTATATTCAGGTGCTGGATGGTAAGCATCTGGAATACGAAAAAAATACTACCGAAGACTTCAGAGTGGAGAAACTGTAAATCATGAAATTTGTAAAAAATGATCAAACAGCCGTATTTGCACTCGGAGGTCTGGGTGAAATCGGGAAAAATATGTACGGTATCCAATTCCAGGATGAGATTATCCTGATCGATGCCGGCATCAAATTTCCAGAGGACGAACTTCTCGGAATTGATTATGTCATTCCCGATTACACATACCTCGTGCAGAACAAGGATAAAATTAAAGGATTGTTTATCACCCACGGTCACGAAGACCATATTGGCGGAATCCCTTACTTGTTGAGGGAAGTCCGTATACCAATATACGGTGGTAAACTAGCGATCGGTTTAATTAAAAATAAACTTGAGGAACACGGACTGCTGAGAGGGACAAAACTTTATACCATCGATGAAGACGATGTCATAAAGTTCCGAAAAACTTCTGTGACATTCTTCCGTACAACTCACAGTATCCCTGACTCTTTTGGCATTGTAGTGAAAACACCGCCAGGAAACATTGTTCACACAGGAGACTTTAAATTTGACTTTACACCAGTTGGCGAACCGGCTAACCTCACAAAAATGGCCGAAATCGGAAAAGAGGGCGTACTGTGTCTATTATCAGACAGTACGAACAGTGAAATTCCGGATTTCACAAAGTCAGAACGGGTTGTCGGACAGAGTATCGACGAAATTTTTAGTAAAGTTGAAGGACGGATTATATTTGCAACATTTGCTTCCAACATTCACCGGCTTCAGCAGGTGGTCGAAGCAGCTGTACGCCATAAACGCAAAGTGGCGGTGTTTGGCCGCAGCATGGAATCTTCCATTAATATTGGTTTAGAACTTGGCTATATTAAGGCACCAAAAAATACGTTTGTAGACGGTAATCAAATTAACCGACTCCCAGCCGATAAAGTTACCATTTTATGTACCGGGTCTCAGGGAGAACCAATGGCGGCCCTTTCCCGCATTGCGAACGGTACACACAGACAAATTCAAATTCAGCCTGGAGATACTGTAGTCTTTTCTTCATCGCCTATTCCAGGCAACACCATTAGTGTGAACCGAACCATCAATATGCTTTACCGTGCAGGCGCAGATGTCATTCACGGCAAATTAAGCGACATCCATACGTCTGGTCATGGAGGACAGCAAGAACAAAAGCTGATGCTCCGTTTAATCAAACCAAAATATTTCATGCCGATCCATGGAGAATACAGGATGTTAAAAGAACATACAAAGCTAGCAGAAGCATGTGATATACATCCGAAAAATTGTTTTATCATGGATAATGGCGACGTGCTAGCACTCGGAAATGACTCTGCGGCTATCGCGGGCAAAATTCCTTCAGGTTCAGTCTATGTGGACGGAAGCGGAATTGGAGATATAGGTAACATTGTCCTGCGCGACAGACGTATTCTTTCTGAAGAAGGCCTTGTGATCGTAGTTGTAAGCATCAATATGAAAGACTTTAAAATTGCAGCAGGCCCGGATATTATTTCAAGGGGATTCGTCTATATGCGAGAATCCGAAGACCTGATTAATGAGGCTCAAAAACTCGTTTCCAGACACCTTGAAAAAGTGATGGAACGCCGCACCTCACAGTGGTCTGAAATTAAAAATGAAATCACCGACACGATTGCCCCTTTCCTTTATGATAAAACGAAACGGAAACCAATGATTCTGCCAATAATAATGGAAGTCTAAACCAACAAGCACCCTGCCTCGAATGGAGGCAGGGTGTTGTTGGTTGTAAACCTATTTAACAGCTGCAGAGCTGGCTGCAACAGTGTGTAAAGCTTGTGAAATTATTTCTGCAGCCTTTTTTAATTCATCATAGGTTACGGTTAGCGGGGGAAGAAGGCGGATCACATTCGGACCTGCAGTCAGGGCCAACAATCCTTCTTTCCGCATGGCAGCAAGTACCGGCGCTCCTTCCCGAACCAGTTCGATTCCCAGCATCAGCCCCTTTCCCCGGACTTCTTTCACAAGCGGTTCCTCTTTTAGTAGATTCTTTAACAGTGCTTTGAACCAGTTTCCCTTTTCTCTGACCTTTTGTAAAAACGCAGAATGAAATATTTCATCCAGGGTAGCCTTTGCGCTGGCCACAGCAAGTGGATTTCCTCCAAAAGTGGATCCGTGGGATCCTGCTGAAAAACTGGCAATCAGTTTTCCTTTTCCAATCATCGCACCGATCGGAAATCCGCTTCCCAGACCTTTTGCAAGGGTAATGATATCCGGGCTGATACCGTAATGTTCGTAGCCGAAAGCCTTTCCGGTACGTCCGATCCCTGTCTGCACCTCATCGACGATCAGCAGTGCGTCAAGCTTCTGACATGTTTGCTCAACCGCCTGCAGAAATTCAGGTTTAGCCGGTACCACTCCCCCCTCACCCTGGATGACTTCTATCATAATGGCTGCAATATCGGAATCATTTAAAGATTTTACAGCATTTCGATCATTGTATGGTAAATAGTCAAAGGTGGGAGCCAGGGGGCCAAATCCTTCCTGTATTTTTTTTTGTCCTGTGGCTGACATGGTGGCGTACGTTCGCCCGTGAAACGACTGATAAAAAGTTATGATTTTATGTTTCCCAGTATGTTTTCTCGCCAGCTTAATGGCTGCTTCATTCGCTTCTGCCCCGCTATTGGCAAAAAAGACCGCATCTCCTGTTGAATGTTCAACCAATTTTTTCGCCAGTTCTTCCTGACCGGGAATATGAAACAGATTGGAAACATGCCAGACCTGATCCAGCTGTTTTTGAAGGGCCGTTTTGACCTGTTCTGGCTGATGACCCAGATTACAAACGGCAATTCCTGATACAAAATCCAGGTACTCTTTTCCATTTGTATCATAGATATAGACACCTCTGGCTTTTTTTACTTCTATATCCCAGCGGGCATATGTTGGAAATAAATAACTCAACTACATCACAACCTTTTTCTTCACAATTTTCGTCCCGATTAAAGTCCCCTGTTTAAAAACGGCATCTTTTCCATTCACAATCATGACCTCTTTTAATTGCCCGGACAGAACCGTCAGTGATGAAGTGACCTTTGGAATCATCCCTCCAAAAATGACTCCATCATCAATCAGCTCTTGAATTTGCTGTTCATCCGCTTCTTCGATCAATGTTCCATTTTGTAAAATACCAGGCACATCGGTGACGAACACCAGCTGCTCTGCGTTCATATTTTCGGCTACTGCTGCTGCACATAAATCAGCATTGATGTTAAGGATCTGCCCATCTTCCGTTTTTCCCAGTGGGGCAATGACCGGAACATAGGTGAGTTCCAGTAACGATAACAGGAAGTCCCGATTCACACGGCTGACTTTGCCAACCAGCCCCAAATGTTCTTCGTCCAAAAAGGAACTGGTTAATAATCGTCCATCACAGCCGGATAACCCGACAGCCTCTATTCCGTTTTTTTGGAGCCTGGCCGTTAACCACTTGTTTATTTTTCCTGCGAGTACCATTTGGACGACTTCCAGCACTTCCGGGGTTGTTTTTCGCTGACCGTTGTAAAACTGACTCTTCACTTCAAGTTTTTCAAGCATCCGGTTGATTTCCGGACCTCCGCCATGGACAAAAATCACATGCCTGGTCTTCATCAACTTCTTTATACTTGTGATAAAAGAATCCGCCAGTTCTTCGAGCATGCTTCCCCCGAGTTTAATCACTACTACCGGTTTATTACGTCCGGTAACTGGCATTGATTTTGACATAGTCATAGGTTAAATCACATCCCCACGCTTTTCCTTCTTCGTTCCCTAAATGCATAACGACAGAAATTCGTATTTCTTCCTGCTTGAGGTATTCGGCCACTTCTTCCTCTGAAAAGGATTGAGGAAGGCCGTCTTTAAACATTAAATGGGGACCGATATAGACTTCCATTTCATTCGGATTCACATCCGCTTCACTGGATCCGATCGCTCCGACAATCCGCCCCCAGTTCGCATCCGATCCGTAAATGGCTGTCTTGACCAGGGAAGAGCCGACAATGTTTTTGGCAATGACCCGTGCATCCGCTCTGGATGAAGCTCCCTGAACGGAAACTTCTACCAGTCGGGTAGCCCCCTCCCCGTCACGTGCGATCTGTTTTGCCAGATCTTCACACACTTTTCGTAGTCCTTCTTTAAACAAACCAACATCTGGATGGTGTTCATCAATCGGCTGGTGTTTTGCCTCGCCATTTGCCATAACCAGGACCATATCGTTGGTAGAGGTATCCCCGTCCACGGTAATTTGATTAAACGTCACATCGGTAACTTCTTTTAACATTTGCTGAAGAACGGTAGCAGGGACATTTGCATCTGTTGTAATAAAGGCAAGCATCGTTGCCATATTCGGATGAATCATCCCTGAACCCTTTGCTGCTCCTGCGATGGTCACTTTCTGATCATCAATCGTTAGTTCATAACAGGATCGTTTCGTAAACGTATCGGTAGTCAGGATCGCTTCCTCAAATCCTTCTGCCCCCTTTTTCGATCGGGCAAACGATACCTCTTCGATGCCTTTTTTGATCTTTTCCATGTCTAAATACTCCCCAATCACGCCGGTAGAAGCAACAGCTACAAAATGATCAGGGATGTCAAGGCGGCTGGCAGTCAATTTTCGCATGTCATAAGCATCCTTCATCCCTTTTTCTCCTGTACAGGCATTGGCAATGGCACTGTTGACAACGATCGCCTGAAGCTTCTGTTCTTTCGAGAGGCTTTCGCGGGTAACTGTAAGGGGAGCAGCCTGGACATGATTCTGAGTATAAACAGCCGCACATTCAGCAGGCACCAGGCTTACCAGCATTCCCAAATCTTTTTTTGCGTAACGGAGACCGGTGTGCATCCCACCTGCCTGAAATCCTTTTGGTGTAACAAGGGTGCCATTTTCAATTTTTTGAATGATAGCCTCCTTTGTTTTCATGTACAAATCATTCCTCCTCCTCTTTTTATGGATAAACGGGTAGTAAATGTTTCAACCCCAGTGTCTCATCAAAGCCGAATAAAAGGTTAAAATTTTGAACAGCCTGACCGGCAGCTCCTTTCATGAGATTGTCGATAACAGACACAATGGTCAACCTCCCTGTTCTCGGGTCCAGTTTCAAACCGATGTCACAGTAGTTCGAGCCATACACATCCTTCGTACCCGGAAATGAACCATCCTTTCTGACTCGTACAAAGGGCATGTTTTGATAGAATTGATTGTAAAGGTCCATCAACTGTTCCTGGGATTGATTCTCTGCAAGTTCCACATATATGGTCGCCATAATCCCTCTCGTCATTGGAATAAGATGGGTTGTAAAGGAAATAGGACCTATGTTTGGATCCATGTCCTTTAGCTCCTGTTCAATCTCAGGGATATGCTGATGCCTGTGCACTTTGTATATTTTTAGGTTTTGCTGCATTTCGGTGAAGCTCGTGCCGATTGAAGGTTTTCTTCCTGCACCCGACACACCCGACTTAGCATCAATAATAATAGATGACGATCTGACAAGCTGATGTTTCACAATTGGGGTAAGGGCGAGTAGTGTTGCCGTCGGATAGCATCCCGGATTGGCAATAATGTGAGCCTGTTCTATACAAGCCCGGTTGACTTCAGACAGGCCGTAAACCGCATTCTGAAGGAGTTCACCCGGTGCAGCGGTCTTCTGATACCATTTTTCATACTGATCTGGATCTTTCAACCTGAGGTCTCCAGATAAATCAATAATCTTAATATCTTCTGACAGGAGCCCGGGTGTTAAAGATGCTGAAACTCCAGATGGTGCGGCCAGGAAAATGACATCATGTTCATCCTTCATTTGTTCGGTTTTTATCGGATGAAGGTCAAGGGGACAGACTTCTGTCAAATGGGGATAGACACTGCTGTACTTTTTGTGCTCATCAGAAGATGTGTAAAGCGTACAGGATGAGACTTCAGGGTGATTCGATAAAATCCGGTACAGTTCAGTGCCCCCGTATCCTGTTGCACCGATAATTCCAATATTCAAAGCGATCACCTGCATTCCTTTTCTAAATTAGTTTACATTATAATATTGTATATTTATAAAATCAATTGAATATTTATAATTTTTTTGAATTAAAACGCTTTCTTGTGTTTTTCACCCACAAAGCAGATGAATCTAATGAGTTAGAGTGTTTACACTTTTTCATATACAGTAATGAAGGGTGTAAATGATTCGAAAAAAGCAAAGTTTTTATCGGGAATTAACAGAAAGATGCGTATGTGTCACGCCAGGGGAGGGTGTTGAAGGATTCACTCGGCGGTCAATACTTGAATAAAACAGCGGTAAACTTGTTTATACAAAAAAAACCCGGCGGTTAACCGGGTTTTGGTTTCAATCCTCTTAATCATCGTCGACAACCAGATGCTTTTCAAATCGGGAAATATCCCGATCTGCACCGATTACGATAAGAACATCGTCACTTCGGATGACCTCGTTGGCCATTGGGGATACAATAATATCCTTATCCCGTTTGATGGCGACGACATTACAGCCATACTTCGCACGAATGTCTAGATCAATTAGCGTGCGGCCGCTCATTTTTGTTCCTGCTTTGACTTCCACGATACTGTGTTCATCGGAAAGTTCCAGATAGTCCAGGACATTGCTGGAAATGAGATGATGGGCAATCCGTTTTCCCATGTCCCTTTCCGGATGAACAACACGATCCGCTCCAATTTTGCTTAATACTTTCGCGTGATAGTCATTCTGGGCTTTAACCGTGATTTTCTTTATGCCAAGTTCTTTTAAAATCAGCGTAGTTAAAATACTGGACTGCAAATTATCGCCGATTGCTACGATGACATGATCGATATTCGTTATGCCTAATTCCTTTAATACATGCTCATCTGTCGAATCCGCAATCACAGCATGAGAAACAATATCTTTAAATTCGTTCACTTTGTCTTCATCGACATCAATGGCAAGGACTTCCATCCCTTCCTTGCTGAGCTCTCTGCAAATGCTGCCTCCAAATCTTCCAAGTCCGATAATGGCAAATTGTTTTTTCATGATTATGCCTCCATTACTTGTTCATCGCTGCCATTAGTCTAACACATTTTGTCAGGAAAATGGAGATGAAAAATAAAGAAAAGCAGATACGCCTCGTTTCGCCCATAGACTCTGGAAGGCCCCGGGCGAAGGCTTCCGCCGCTTGAGCAGAACCGAATCCGTTTAAAGGCAGGACACCTAAGAAGTTCTGCTCAATCAACGTTTTTCACTTGAAACAAAGCCGGCAATGAAGGATTCTTCCTCCCGCCGGCTTTCGTCTACTACATAGCATCCAGCATCTGAAACTGAGCTTTCACAAGCTTGTAATATTCTCCCTTTTTCCCCATGAGTTCATCATGAGTGCCCTGTTCAATGATTTTACCGTGATCAAGTACGATGATATTGTCGGAATCACGAATGGTTGACAGCCTGTGGGCAATGACAATCGATGTTCGTCCTTTTAATAGTTTTTTCATTGCCTTCTGGATTTTTACTTCCGTTTCGGTATCAATACTTGCTGTTGCTTCATCGAGAATTAATATTTTCGGGTCGGCAAGGAGGGCTCTGGCAAAGGACAGCAATTGCCGTTCTCCTACCGATAAAATATTTCCCCGCTCTTCGACTTCGGTCTCATACCCATTAGCCAGCCGTTGAATAAAATCGTGAGCTCCGACTAATTTAGCAGCTTCAATCACTTCTTCATCTGTGGCATCAGGGCGGCCAAAGCGGATATTTTCCATGATGGTACCCGAAAAAATGAACGTATCCTGAAGGACAATGCTAATATTTTGCCGCAGACTGTCCAGTTTGATGTCCCGCAGGTCATGACCATCCACTAAGACTTTACCTGCTGTCGGATCATAAAAACGGCTCACTAAATTAGCGATAGTCGTTTTTCCTGATCCGGTATGACCAACGAGTGCCACCGTCTGACCCGGTTTCATCTCAAGGGATATGCCATCCAGAGCTGTACGCTTTTCATCATATGAAAACGTAACCTGATCAAATTGGATATGTCCCCGAACATGTTCCAGGTCGATAGCGCCTTTTCTCTCCTCCACGTTTGGCTTTTCATCCAAAAATTCAAAAATCCGTTCAGATGATGCCATCGCCATGAGCAGCTGATTATAAATTTGTCCCAGACGGGAAATAGGATCCCAGAACATTCCCAGATAAAAAGCAAAGGACACAAATACACCTGTAGAAATATCCTCTGTTTGGATAAGGTGAGCCCCATACCAGATCAATATAGCGGTTCCAATAGCATTGCTCATCTCCACGAAAGGACGGAACATGGCACTTTTTCTCGTAGCTATTCGCCAGCTTTCAAAGTTATCGGTATTCACACCGTCAAAATAAGCGGTATTTTCCTTTTCCTGTGAAAAAGACTGGGTCACGCGGATCCCCTGAATGCTTTCGTTCAAATGGGAATTGAGCCGTGACTGCTGAATCCGCACTCCCTGCCATGAACGGCGTATGTTTTTTCGCAGTTTGGTAGAAATCAGAAACATAATCGGGATAATGACCATGATGGCAAGGGTCAGTTTTGGACTCAGAATGAATAAGATGACAAGAATACCTGTTAACGTCAGAACATCCATTAACAGATTAATAATCCCGTTCGTAAAAAGTTCCTGCAGGGAATTAATATCATTCATGATCCGTACAAGAATAGATCCTGCTGAACGGGAATCAAAAAACCGGTGAGATAGCCGCTGGACATGAGAAAACAGGTGTCTGCGCAAATCAAAAATCACGTTCTGTCCCAGATGGTTGACCCAGCGTATCCTTAGGGCATTTCCTACATAGCTGATAAGGTATAATATTCCGATGATAACGACCAGCGTTATCAGCAGATCGGTATTTTTATCTTTAATGGCGTGATCGACTGTATAAACCCCTATGATAATCGGCGCTGCCAGCCGTACGGAAGTGGATGCCATCATAGCCAGCATGGCTGCCGGCAGCAGTGTGAAGGCGTAGGGTTTTAAATAACTCAACAGGCGGACGAGCTGTTTCCAGTTAAATGGTTTATCAATCGCCTGATCAATCGTGTAATGAAATCGGTTTATATGCCGGTTGACGGTTTTCTCTGCTTGTTTTCCCCTGGTCATATTCCCCCTCCTTTAACCTCTCTGTTTTTCCATAATGACATCCTTGTCCTGGTACTGAATGTCATAGATTCGCTGGTATGGACCGTTATTTTTAAGCAAATCTTCATGGACACCCCGTTCGACAATTTTTCCGTCTTCAAGAACCAGGATTTCATCAGCATGTTTCAGGGAAGAAATCCGATGGGCAATGATAAAGGTGGTTCTTCCTGTCATCACTTCTTTTAATGCCTTTTGAATCTTAAATTCCGTTTCCATATCAACGGCACTTGTGGCATTGTCCAGGATTAAAATACTTGGATTAATCAGGATGGCCCGGGCAATGGAGATTCGCTGTTTCTGACCGCCGGAAAGCCCCATTCCCCTTTCCCCTAGCATGGTGTCATATCCGTCAGGCATTTCCATGATAAAGTCGTGGGCCTGGGCCCGCTTCGCTGCATCAATGACTTCCTCCATCGAAGCTTCTGGATTACCGTAACGGATATTTTCCTTGATCGTAGTGGAGAACAAAAATGGTTCCTGCAGGACAAATCCAATATTTTTCCGCAATGTTTTCAGTGAATAATCCTTAACATTGACGCCATCAATCAAAATTTCTCCTTCATCCGGTTCATAGAAGCGGGTGATCAGCTGAGTGATCGTCGTTTTTCCTGAACCAGTTGAACCGATTAATCCGATTATTTTTCCCGGTGGTGCATCAAAGGTAATATCCTTTAAAGCGGCATCGTCATCCTGTGTATAAGTGAGTGACACATGTTTAAACGTTACATGTCCCTCAAGTCTTTCTTTTGAGATGGCACCAGGAGCTTCCTCAATATCTTCTTCAGCTTCCAGGATTTCCAGGAGGCGCTCACCGCTTGCTTTCGACTGAGAAAATAGGTTAATGACAAAACCCAGGTTCATCAAAGGCCACATAATGTACCAGACCAGACTAAAAAAGGCAACCAGTTCACCAGTATGAAGATCTCCGTTAATGACGAGATGGCCACCATAAGCAAGGAGAGCCACAACACAGATGTTTCCGATAAACTCCATCAAAGGGAAAAATTTTGACCAGATGCTGGCCGTTTGTAAATAATTCTGCCGATAATCCTCATTTTTCTCCAGGAACCGGCCAATTTCAAAATCTTCCCGTGAAAGGGATTTAACCGTATTGATTCCGCTGATATTTTCCTGGACCTTCGTATTGAGTCGCCCAAATGACTTGCGGACTCCACGAAATGCCGGATGAACCCGCTTATCAAACTGGTATACGACTACGGCCAGAAATGGCATGGCCGCCATTGTGACAAGAGTCAGCGGAACCGAGTAGTAAAACATGACCCCAAGGGTGAATGCAATCAGGAGGAAAATGCGGATCAATTCCGCAAACCCAAATGATAAAAAGAAACGAAATCCTTCTACATCTGCTGTCAGCCTTGACATCAGATCCCCCGTTCTCGCATTGTCATAATACCGAAAAGAAAGACGCTGTAATTTTTTATATAGCGCGTCACGAAGGGAATAGACAGATTGAATTCCAAACATGTCACCTAAATACTGATGAAAAAAAGTGGATATTCCCTTCACTCCCATAATCGCTATAAAGCCAATAGCTAGATATGGGATCAAGTCATACTTTCCCCCGAGGATGACCTCATCAATGGTCAGCTGAAGGACAATGGGATAAATCACTGTAATCCCTGTAACAAACAACAAGAAAAATAGAGAAATAAAAAAGAACCTTTTATAAGGCCAATAGAATTCTTTTAGTTTTTTAAACGTATTCACGCGTCCCCCTCCTTTGCGCTTTTTAAAGCGTATATATAAATATATCGGGTTCCGAAATAAATTTCCACCCATTTTTTAAAAAAATTTTAAAAAATTTTTCATCCTTTATGTTCAGCTATCCATTCGTGAACAATCCAGTGTCAGCCAACTCATTATACATCAGATTGTATGGTTTCCCCCTCGACGGAACAACCGTCTATAGACTGAATTCCACTACTCCTTTCCTCTTAGATGAGTAAAAGGAGGGGCTGATTTTTCTCCTTTTTTCCCTGAAACACCCTGACGTGTACAGGGGGGAATGCTGCTATATGAAAAAGGTTTTTGAAGAGAGTCTGTAGAATGTTGCACAGGCTTTTGGAGCCTGAAGCCCTACCCGGGTGTATCGATGACATTCGGTATGGGCAGGACGATTACGGTTCTGTGAAATGGGATGTTGATCATTAAAGGAAATGATAAATATCTCACAACATGTTCTCGCATTGTTGTCCGTCAACCCCCCCCCATCACGGACACTACGAAGAAACGTTCATCTGTTGCCTTTCCTATATAATGTGCCGTTCCAGGTAGACAATAAGACCCTTGTCTGACAAACCATACTATTTAAATAAACGTAATCATCAAAACCATGTTTACAAAATAAAAAAACTGTCTGGTTGGACGAAACCAGACAGCTATATCCCGGATGGCTTATTCACCAAGTACGCGGTTCACTCGTTTTTCGAGCATTTTCATCCCACCGCCACCGGCCTGAAAATGACGGAGCTTCCCTTCTGCATCAAATACATAATAAGCAGGCACATATTGATTTTCAAAGGCATCAGTCAGAGTATGAGTATTGTCAACATAGATCGGCTGGGTCATTCCCAGGTTTTCAGCGATTTCTTTAACCTGATCAATATCTAGATCTTTCTCAGAGCGGGGCATGTGAACAGCCACAACATTTAATTGATCTTTGTACTGATCTCTGAATTCATTTACTTTTGGCATGGCTTCCTTACAAAGCCCGCAGCTGACAGACCAGAAATGAATTAGCGTCGGCTTTTCTCCGACTAACTCTTCTTTTGTTACTTCTCCATTAATCCACTCGGTCGCCCCATCTAATTCAGGCATTGGCGTGCGCAAACGCATGACATACCACTCCCTCTGTTCATTTATATCGTACGGATTTGATTCATAAAACAAGATATATGAATCATCATCTTTGAAGAACATTATATGTTTAAAAAAAGGCCTAACACAGGACATGTTAGACCTTTTCTGTAAAAGGATGCCTTACACTTTAAGAGTTTCTTGACCTGGCTTCCAGTTTGCCGGGCAAAGTCCTCCAGTTTGCAGAGCCTGAAGTACACGAAGAACTTCATACACTTCACGGCCGATATTGTTGTGGTGGACAACCTGATATTGTAATTCACCTTCCGGATTAATGATGTACAGACCACGAAGAGCTACCCCTTCTTCTTCAATCAGTACACCATAATCACGGGAAACCGTATGGTTCGTGTCAGCAGCAAGCGGATACTTCAGCTGACCTAAACCGTTATCGTCACGTGGTGTGTTGATCCATGCAAGGTGAGTATGAATCGTGTCTGTAGAAACACCAATTACCTCAGCATCAAGATCCTCAAATTCATCATAACGGTCAGAAATGGCTGTGATTTCAGTTGGACATACAAATGTAAAGTCCATTGGATAGAAGAATAGAACGGTCCATTTTCCTTTTTTCATATTTTCTTCAAGACTCACCTTACCAAATTCTTTGTTTGGCATAACAGCATCCATTTCAAAACGAGGTGCCTGTTTACCTACCATACGTTCTGCCATATGTAATCCCTCCATGTTAAAATTTTTCTTATATCGTATTTTGGCACAGCCAATATCCATTATAACGAGGGTGTTATTTTAAGTCAATATTAAATTGTAATAAATTTAATCTGACTTTACCTAACCCTTCTATAATTTCTGCTTTATCATTATATCCCTTTTTCATTCTCATTAAACAATTTTTCTTATCAGTTGTAAAATGGTTTGCCCGTGAACCAAATGCCGATCTTTTGCATTCAAAAAATGTTATGCTTTGGTGACTTCAACTTTTTTAATATACCCCTCTTCCTTTTCTAAAACTTTAAATGCATAACCATGGGAATAGATAACCGTTTCCTCGCCAGCATCCATATTCTTCGTGAAGATCCAGCCAGAGAGGGTATCGATATCATCATCCTCCAGTTCAATTCCCAGCAATTCATCGATTTCCTGGATGGGGATTTTTCCCTGAACAATGTAATGACCCTCTTTTATTTTTTTATAGGGGAGTTCTTCTTCATGATCAAATTCATCTCTGATCTCCCCGACAATTTCTTCAAGGATATCCTCAACGGTGACGAGTCCAGATGTTCCACCGTATTCATCGATTAAAACAGCAAGATGGGTTCGGTCCTTTTGCAATCTTAACAATAAATCATGAATAGGAATATTTTCAAATACTTTGATAATTGGTCGAACAAACGGCTTGAGGGAGTCCAGCTTATCCCAATCTTCATAAAACAATTCTTTAATATGAATCATCCCAATAACGTGATCTTTATCTCCATCGATTACTGGATAGCGGGTATAGCGGCTATCCTTCACCTGGTGTAAAATTTTTTGAACGGGTTCATTCATATCAATGACTTCCATATCTGTACGGGGGATCATAATCTCTTTTGCTGTCCGATTGTCAAATTCAAAAATCCGGTCGACATATTGATACTCGGATTTGTTTATTTCCCCTTTCTGATAACTCTCACTTAAAATATAGCGCAGTTCTTCTTCACTATGGGCTTCTTCCTGCTCACTCACTGTTTTAAACCCAAGGAGACGAACAATCAGATTACCTGCGCCGTTTAAGGACCAGATGAACGGATACATAATCCGGTGAAACCAGTAAAGAGGCCTGGCTACTAATAAAGTAATTTCTTCCGCTTTTTGAATCGCAATCGTTTTAGGTGCCAGTTCTCCCAGAACCACATGTAAAAATGTAACAATCGAAAATGCAATAACAAACGATACGGTATGTGTCACGGCTTCAGGCAGCTTAAACATAGCAAAAAGTGGATATAATAAACGGTCCACGGTCGGCTCACCCAGCCAGCCAAGGCCGAGTGCCGTCACCGTAATTCCTAATTGACAGGCAGACAAGTAATCATCGAGCTGGTTTGTAATTTTCAAAGCAAGTTTGGCACTTTGCACGCCGTCACCAGCTCTCGCTTCCAGTTGACTCTTTCGCACTTTAACGATAGCGAATTCACTGGCTACAAAAAAAGCCGTTAATACAATTAATAAAGCCACAATCACTAATTTGATCACCATTGATTCTTTCCTCTCCCCTTATCATTAATATTTCATATGATAAAATCAGCAACCACCCCGGTACTCGACTTTTTACTTAGATGGGGAACCGGGGAGTTGCCAGATGAACGTGGAATGAAAAAAAGGGGAATGGTATTTTTCCAGGCTAAATCATTAAGCTTACCGTTTTACATGGTATGGTGGTTAAACCTAATGGATTATCCCTGTTCCCGGCTGATGCGCTCTTCTACTTCTCTTACCACATCTTCAGCAGTCATTCCCTTTACCTGGATTACTGAGGCATCTGGAACATCAGAAGTCATGCCCATGACGTTTTGATCCTGACCAGTTACACAGCAGCAATCACAGGTTTCAGCATCTTCCATATTTTTCAACACGACTACGTCATAACCTTTCTCTTCAAGTGCCTCTTTTACATCTGTCAGGGACTCTTCTACACCAATTCGGGTCATAAATGCATTCCTCCTGTAAATTTCATTTCTTTCTTTAAAATTCCCTGACCAGATGGAAACTATTCAAATTTGAATGGTCCGGATGACGTGTTCTACCGCTTTTACTCCTACTTCGAGTGCTTCCTCTTTCGGGGTCAGTCTGGCATGATGAAGACCATAGGGGGACTCGACACCAAGCCAGAACATAAACCCGGGGATTTCTTTTAACATGTATCCAAAGTCTTCTCCAGTCATCGCCTGACCTGCTTCAACAAAACGTATGCCGATATCTTCCATTTCCTGACGAAATTGAGCAACATATTTCCCGTCATTCCATACCTGAAAATAGCTGGCACCATAATCGACGGACGTCTCACAGTCATAACGTATTTCAATGGCCTTTACTGTCCGTTCAATCTTTTCTTTAACTTTATTCATTGTTTCAGGTTTTAATGTACGGATTGTGCCTTCCACCCGGGCATGTTCGGCAATAATATTTTGAACGGTGCCCCCGGTCATTTTCCCGATCGTGATCACTGCTGAATCAAGGGGGTCAATCATTCGGGAAATGATTTGCTGAACATCCACAACAAAGTGACTGGCTGCCAGTACCATATCTTTTGTCCGATGGGGATAGGCGGCATGTCCTCCCACCCCATGAAAATCAACATAAAGTTCACTCGTATTCGCAAAGAGCAGACCTTCACGGGAAGAAACGGTTCCTACCGGCAATTCCGGTGCAATATGTAAGGCAAAGATCATATCCGGTCGGTATTTTTTCATTGGGTCAGACTGTAGCATGGGCCATGCACCGCCAGGCCCCTCTTCGGCTGGCTGGAAAATCACCAGCACATTGGATTCAGGCGGATGCTCCGCAAGTTTTTTCAATACCCCAAGTGCAATAGTCATATGAAAATCATGACCGCATGCATGCATTTTCCCATCATGCTCGGAAGCATAGGAAAGTCCGGTTTCTTCTTGAATAGGAAGGCCATCTATATCCGTTCGATAGCCTATTGTATGTCCTCCTTTTGTGCCTTTCACAAATACGAAAATCCCCGTTTTCCACGGTTCTACAATCAGTCGTTCCTGGGGAAGATTTTGTATAAATGATAAAAGATACTGCTGGGTTTTCAACTCCTGAAACCCTAATTCCGGTATGCGATGCAGATCCCTGCGAACGGATTGCAGCTCTTCCAATTTCAAGCCCCTCACCTCTATCCATAACTTAAATGAACAGGCGGCTCACACCTGTTCATTTATGGGTTTACTCTTGATTCAGTTTGCGCAATTCCTGTTTGATTTCGGTTTTGCTTCTTGTCTGATCATCCATTTCTTTAATCTTTTTCGCAGGCGTACCGGCCACTACCGTATTTGGTGGCACATCTTCTGTTACCACAGCACCGGCAGCTACTACAGATCCCTCGCCTACGGTTACACCTTCTAAAATCACGGCATTGGCACCGATGACCACATTATCTTCTACGATTACTGGTTTAGCAGAAGGGGGTTCAATAACACCGGCGAGCACGGCACCCGCTCCGATGTGACAGTTTTTGCCAACCGTAGCACGTCCGCCGAGAACAGCGTTCATATCGATCATTGTCCCTTCGCCAACGACAGCCCCGATATTAATCATCGCTCCCATCATAATTACCGCTCCATCGCCGATTTCAACCTGATCACGAATAATCGCTCCTGGTTCAATACGGGCATTAATCCCTTTTAAGTCCAGCAGCGGAATGGCAGAATTTCTGCGATCATTTTCAATCACATAATCGGTTATGGCTCCCTTAAACTGTTCCAGCACTTCTTTTACATCTTTCCACTCACCAAACAATACACCTGTATGATCATCGACAAATGCTTTTATCTTGTCCCCGTACTGAATATCCTGCAAATAGTTCCCTTTTACAAAAACTTTCACAGGGGTTGATTTTGTACTGTTGGAAATAAAATCGATAATCTCATTGGCATCCATCATTTTCATCGCAATCTACCTCCAGTAGCTGATGTTTTATGTAAATGGTTGTTTTTCTTTACTGTACCAAAATGTCACTATATAATACAAGCTAAACCTTTTCTCCTTTTGGGAGCATGGTAATGAGGAAAAAACTGAGCACCGCGAGAATGAGCAATCCTGCATAAACATGATGCAATCCGACTGTTAAAGCATCCTGAAGAAGCCTCCGGACGTCCTCACTTAAAAGCATTCTTTGATGGGCATCCATCAGCTGATTGGCTGTATCCACCGAAATGTGATCTGACAGTCCCTCTTCTTTAATCAAGCCATTGATGCGATTATTCAAAATGCCTCCAAGCAGAGCAGCACCCAGGGCACTGCCGATGGACCGCATGAACATGTTGGAAGCTGTTGCAATCCCCCTCAACTTCCAGCCGACCGTTGTTTGAATGGAGACGATAAACGATGTGGAAGACAGTCCCATTCCTACACCAATAAAAAAGGAACCAGTTCCCGCCCAGATGGGCCCCCTGTCAGGGGAAAGCATAAAGAAAATCATCCCACCTATGATTAAGGAGACCCCTCCCAGGATAGAGGTAGTCCGAAAACCAATTGTTAATATCAATCTTCCTGCCAGTGTAGCTGCAATGGGCCAGCCAATCGACATGGTCGTCAGCGTAAATCCTGCCACCGTAGCTGAACGTTCCATCACTCCCTGAACGAAGGCTGGCAAATAACTGGATACGCCAATCAAAATCATGCCCGTTGTGAGGGAAGTCAGGTTTGCAATTGAAATCGATCGGTGTTTCCAGATGGAAAAGGGCATCATCGGCTCTTCTGCCCGTCGTTCCTGATGGAGAAACAAAATAAATCCCAGAGCACTCATCCCAAGAAGCATATACATTTCAGGAGATCCCCAGGGAATGCCCACTCCGCCTTCAACAAGGATATAAAGGAGGCTGCTTACAAATAGAATTAACCAGATCGAACCTAAAAAATCAATGGCCGGCTTCTTTTTCTCGATATTTTCATGAAAAAATAATATCACACCCGCCATCGCCAGCAGTCCCAGAGGAATGTTCATGAAAAAAACGTAGTGCCAGCTGAGTACATCGACAAAAAATCCTCCGAGAGCGGGCCCGGATACAGCCGAAATTCCCCAGACGCTGGATAAATACCCCTGAATTTTTGCCCGTTCTTCTTTAGTATAGATATCACCAACAATGGTGGTAGCAATAGGCATTAATGCACCTGCACCAATTCCCTGAATAAATCGTGCACCAATCAACATCTCCATGGTACCGGCCACGCCACACCCGACGGAACCAAGCATAAAAACCGTAATTCCGATCAAAAAAATAGGTTTCCGGCCGTACAGGTCCGACAATTTGCCAAAAATGAGGACCGTTCCGGCATTGGTCAGCAAATAAGCAGAAAATACCCAGCTGTACATAGAAAAACCACCCAAATCAGCAGCAATGCTGGGCATAGCTGTTGATACAATTGTTGCCTCGATGGCGGCCAGAAACATCGCCAGCATAATCGATGCCAGGACAAGGGGACGCTTTATTTGTCGGGGCTGTTCGTTAGGTATGGCTTCCATCATGATTCTCCTCTCAGGTCACATCCTAATTTCAACAAATGAATAGCCGACATTCAGTTTATTCTTCATTCAGGTAACAAGTTGCATCCGGAATATTATAGCAGATTCACTCATTAATGGCTCTCCCCAATGAAGTGTGTTGAAAATTGAAAAATGCAGAATCTTCCTCTATCGTTAATAGTAACCAACCAATACCGATAGAGAGGAAGTTCTGCATGTATAAACAGTTTACTACAGATATCCTTCACTTACAAAATTTTCGGTTAACCAACCAGGGAGAGCGAGTTCAGGATGGGTGGATTCTG
>NZ_SMAN01000009.1 GCF_004342905.1 Melghiribacillus thermohalophilus
ATGCGTATTCGCATGGAATGTCAGCAACCAGCCTAGCATTTGAAAGCAATCATACGATAGAGGAAGAATCAAGCACATTTTGTTGCGGAGAACCTGCTGTTTTAAAAAATTCAATAAATTTACATCCATTAACTCTTTGGTGCTAATTTTAAATGTAATTACATTTATATTTGGGCTTATAGGTTTTTCTAAGGTGAGAGACTGGAAATCATTATTAAGAAGTATTCTAACTTTAATTCTTACTTTAGGTCTATCAATTTTAATATCCATCATTCTATTTATCGGAGATTTATTTTCATAAATATTAAAGACTATTTTACCAATCTATATTTTTAATTTATTGGCTACTCTTAGGCGGAATTTTTATTTTGCTTTCCCATGCCCATTAGAAGCTTATCATCGACTCGATTAGGCTTTCGATCAACATACCCTCAATGACCTTCATTTGAGCTGTACGACGCTTATATTCATGTTCTCCAAACGTAATGACATTCGAATTTATAACGAGTACTTTCTAACCCTTATCATTCAATAAAAATAGAGATACTAATCCAATTATTGACCTTTTTATATTTTGTGATTAAAAACCGAACCAGTCATGGGAGAGGCTCTTTTTTACCATATCCCTAATTCTTATTTTCATTCTTGTAAAGCTGATGTGAGTACTTCTTCAATAAAGCCATATTTAATGTCATTTTCCTACAATTGATTGGAATGGGTTATGACTTTGTTTTGCGCTACACGTTTCGACGAAAAAGTATCTTTAACCATTCCTGAGCGAAGAACTGTTTATTATGGTACCGTTAGTTAGTCACCTGTAAAATCTGTCATAGATCCTATTTATTTTGATTTATTTTCTCTTTCAAATGAACACCTTCAATGTGCAGCAATTGTCTCTTCATTTCCAGCCCTCCCACATACCCTGTAAGCGTATGATGAATACCGATGACCCGATGACAGGGAATTATCAATGGCAAAGGGTTATGGGAAATGGCAGAGCCTGTAGCCCGTGCAAACCTCGAATTTCTTCCAATGGATTCGGCTATTTGAGAATAGGTACGTGTTTCCCCATATGGGATTTTCGTTAACGACTCCCAGACCTGTTTTTGAAAAGGAGTGCCGATGAGATCAAAAAGCAAATCAAACTGTTGTCGGTGACCGTGCAAATATTCATGAATCTGGTGACTTACTGATTTCCCCAGTTCTTTGCTTCTTTTCACAACCTGCTCAGCACTTATAGCATTCCAGAGATGATCCGTTAAAATCACTCGTTGAAGTGCTCCATTGTTTTCATGAAAGATA
Source organism: Melghiribacillus thermohalophilus (assembly GCF_004342905.1). Classification (GTDB taxonomy): domain Bacteria; phylum Bacillota; class Bacilli; order Bacillales; family Alkalibacillaceae; genus Melghiribacillus; species Melghiribacillus thermohalophilus. Next base: position 1,303 of record NZ_SMAN01000009.1, read on the forward strand.
AAGCGCAAACAGCCTATTGTCGTATGGCATTCATCATATATCATACGCTAGAACCTCCCCATTTGAGATGAAATTCCCTACATGAATAACTTTTTTTCATGGGTATATTCCTACTTTTACAGGTAAAACAGAAACATTCTTCCCTTTTCTTGCTGTTTCATTGTTGATCAAAAGCAAATCGGGAGGGTTCACAAAGTCTGCTTTTAATTCTATAATCGATAGAATCATGCGGTTCCGGTCCCTACTATTCCTTACAACCATTTACATACATTTCCCCTCATGTTACATTAACAAAAACCAATTGGGAGAAATAAGGCGGTGAGAAAATTGGATAAGAAAAAGTTGATCAAAAAATTCGATAAGCAGGCAGATAAATATGAAAAGTATCTTCAAAAACAGCAGGGGAAGATGTTCCGTTCAAAAATGTTTTCAAAAGCCAGCGGAAAAACCCTGGAAGTAGCCATTGGCGCCGGTCTCAATATGCCTTACTATCCGAAAAGCATTGAACTGATAGGAGTTGACTTTAGTCCGGAAATGTTAAAGAAGGCGAGAAAGGCTGCTGAGCAATACGGTATACGTGCGAAATTGCAACTGGCTGATGTGGAAGAACTGGATTTTGAAGAAAATACCTTTGACACTATCGTTTCTTCAGGTACTCTCTGTACGTACCAGGATCCCCTCCACATGCTCAATCAGTTTCAGCGCTGGTGCAAACCAGATGGACAAATTTTAATGATTGAACATGGGATCAGTCAATTCCGATCCATAACGTGGCTGCAAAACCGGCTGAATGGACTGGCTAAACGGGCGATTGGCTGCAATATGAACCGGGATATTCAAAGACTTCTGAAAGACTCTGATCTTTCAATTGAGAAGATGGATCGAATCATGCTGGGAAGTCTCTATTTAATACATGCGAAACCTTCTTGATAGCATGTGATCTTTTCCATGAACCTTTACACTGCTCTCGATTGCATTGTTTAAAAAAATAATCATTGGGTATCAGTACCCGACTCAAGTTTAATAGTGCTCCAGGAATATCAAACGATCGTGTCAAAACGTTACGAATGCAAATCATCTTAGAAGAGAAGGAGGGGAGTCATCTTGATCTTCATCCTGCTTCCCCAGAGCACCTTTTTCATATATACCTGCATATCATGATTTTACTTCATCTTTTGTAACTTCACGCCACCCATTTGCTTTAAGATGCTCTAAATAAGTTTCAAGTGTGATTTCTTCTTTGTCTAATACAAGCGGCTTCAGTGAAACAATGCATTCATTTGCAGCATAGTTGACCGTTACGTTGACGACTTCGTAACCATTATGAAAATCCGGATGAAAACCCGGATCATCTATGATATCTCCTTTAACGGGACGAAAATGAGATTCAAACGTTTTCATCATCACATGTCCTTGTTGACTGGTTATGGAAGAAACAAATATGACCAAATTTATTTTCATCATCTTTCTCCTTTCTAACATTCAATATCATTTCATTATAAAACTATATTTATTTTATCACAATGAAACGATAAGGAGCTGCCCGTAAAACGAACTTGTTCTTGTGAGGCAGTCCCCTGTTTTTATCTATTTAAACAGATCAAGCAGACGGTCCCAGAATCCTTCTACCTCTTTGGTCTGGATGGTCTCCTCCTCATCTATTTCATCCTGCTTCATGCTCTCAGTCTTCATGACGAATTGAACAGATGCAACGTTTTGATTTTTAGATGATACGAAGGATACGGGTTCATAATCGGATTTATCGTACTCATGGATCATTGCATACATCTCGTTTTTAATCTGGTCAGGCAAATCATTGGTGGAATCAGCGAGCTTTGCCGTTCCCCTTTTTAAGTCAGCTGCTCCACTGGATAACTCATTGCTGCCATTTTTCAAGGTATTGATTCCGTTGTGCAGATCTGTATAGGCGGCTGATAACGAATGAATCCCATTTGTGTATTCAATTAACCCTTGATGAAAAGACTGATAATTCGTGGACAACGTTTGGATCACTTCCTGCAATTGACCCATCGAATCCTGCACGGTCATCTCTTCCAGGCTATTACCCAGCTGTTCTGCCATTTGTTCCAGATTAATCCTTATCTCACGGATCGATTCAATGATGTGGTTGAGAGCCGGTTCCACACTCTCGAAAGCTTCATTAACCCGGTTATACGTCCCCTTGACTGTTTGGGCTGCTTCATAGTTTGCGATCAGCTGATCCAGTACATCAGGATCTGCACCGCTTGCATATAACTGATGAATGTCGGTTTCTGAGATTTGTCCTTCCGGAATCGTCTGAATGGATTGATCCAGTACTTGATAGGCCTCAGCATAGGCGACTTTTAAATCCGCTAATGCCTGTTCCACCTCCTTTAAACCGCCTGCTATATGAGTTAAACCATTCTGCAGATCTTCTAATTCACTCATGTCCACATGAATGGTTTGATCCGTTACCGATTCGCTTAACGATTTCAGTGCATCATCGATTGATTTGGAACCTTCGATTACATCTGCCGTACCCTCATCAAGTCCCTGGATTCCTTCTTGATAGTCTGCAGAACCTTTGTGAAGGTTTCGGATCCCGTCGTCCAATGTTACGAGACCCTGGTGAAGTTCCCGAACTCCTTCATGAACGCCAGCTGTTGCACCGGATAGGGACTTCATATCATCTGTCATATCATCCGTGTCTGGTTGATCAATTGCCAGGGATGACGGTACGGCTGTCATTTCAATGCTTTCCATTTCAAACCCTGTCACATCTGCTGTTACGACCAGTTGTTCTTCTTTTTCCGGCAGAACGGTAAAGGTCACCTGTTTATTTTCCCCTGCACTGGCCATTAAACCGTCTTCAGCCTGGATGTCTGAAAAAACTTCCGTACGAAATGGAATGGTGATCTGCAACATATAATTTTCAAAAAAACCGCCCACTGCTGCTTCATTTTTTTTCGTTTCAATCTTTAATTCTAGTTCACCGTCTTTCCCGATGATCTCCTCAGGTGAAACAAGTTGGCCATTGAAATAATAGAATATATCAATCACCCATGGCAACGGTTTTTCTTCCAAATACCCCTGATAATAAAAAGGTTCATCGCTAGCAGCAAAAGTAATACGGTCCCCTTTTACGTCAATATCCTGCAGATCTGTTAGATTTTTAACTCGCTTATAAGGCCCAAAATCTTCTATTAAACCTGGCTCTTCAATGATGAAACTGTTGACCACATACATACCCGTCTGGTTTCCATTTGCATCCAGTGTAGCGTAAACCACTTCAGTCTTTTCAGCATAACTGCCAGAACGCTGTCCATCCTGACCGCCAGATGCTGATTGATTGTTTGATGCCGAGACCAGAAGGGTTGGAAGCAACAGAAAACCAATCATCACGATCACGAATAGGCGTTTGAATATGATCATCCTCATTTCCCCCCTTTATAAAAGTTTGCTTTCCATGTCGTCTTTTCGATCACCCGATCAAAAATAACCAGCAATGCCGGCAATACAAACACGACCATTCCGAAGGCAAGCAATGCTCCCCGTCCGAGCAGCAGTCCGATCGATGAAACGATCGGGTTCGTTGACGTCAACCATAAAATAAAGCCGACACTGGATAAAATGGATGCTGAAATAAAGATAGCAAATATTTTTTCATCAATGGTCTGCTTGATCGCTTTCAGTGCAGGCATGTGTTGCCGCAGACTGCGGTATTTTTCGGTAAACAAAATACCATAATCAACGGTAGCTGCCAGCTGAATGGTACTGATCAGCAAATAGCCGATATAGACTAGTGATGCATCCATAAAATACGGAACAGACAGGTTAACCCAGACGGATGCCTGGATGGTCATCAGAAGGACAACAGGAATGGATACGGATCGGAACGTAATCAGCAATATCACAGCAATAGTTACGACTGTCAGCAGATTAACTAAATGGTTATCCTTCTCCACCGTATGTTTAATATCATATAAGGACACACTTTCACCAAGTATATACACCTTATCATAATAGGATTCTGCGGTTTTTTCGATCTTTTCAATCAGTGAAAATGCTGCATCTCCCTCCGTATCCGTTTCAGCGTGGACAATCATTCGGGCAAACGTTTCCGAATAAAATGGTTCTGTCACTTTTTCATCCAAATAGTCCGATGGAATGACTGGACTGACGGCGTTCACATAAGCATCCACACTTGAGACGCGGGGCAGCTCTTCCAGTGCCTGAACCAGCTTTTCTTCTCTGGCAATATCTCCATTCGGCACCATTAACACAACCGGCGTCTGTTTACCAAAGATTTCTTCAATCGCCACCTGATCTTTTCCGGCACGGGTATGTTCGGGCTGATCCCCGACCCCATATAAAAACGTCGTCTGGCTCTGCGCCAGAAATGCCGGTATGATGATCACCAGCAGCAAAAGGAAAGCCGGAATTCTTACTTTCAGCACGCGCCTGCCGACATTTTTAAACTCAGGAACAAGTGGGCGATGACTGGTGCGGTCAATCCAGTGGTAAAACGTCACGGTTAAGGCCGGTAAAAAGATCATCACACTAACATAACTGAGAAATATGCCTTTTACAAGATTCAGCCCCAGATCCGCTCCAATCTCAAAATTCATAAACGTTAATGCCATAAACCCGAAAAACGTAGTGGATGCGCTTGCCGTAATGGCCGGAAATGACTCTTTCATCGCCAATCCCATAGCTTTCGCCGGATCACTCACCCGACGACGGAAATCTGAAAAACTATGCAACAGGAAGATCGCATAATCCAGAGAGACAGCCAGCTGCAATATAGGGGCCACCGACTGGGTTACGAATGAAACTTCACCGATAAAGATATTTGTTCCCAGGTTGATTAATATCGACACACCGATCGCTGTTAAAAAAAACAGCGGTTCAACCCAGGAATTCGTAGATAAGATTAAAATGACAATGATGATTGGCACTAATAGAGATGCAGCAAACAATGTTTCTTTGAAAGCCATTTTTTGTGAAACGGCGGTATTTACTGCTTCACCAGTTACCGCATTTTCTTCCCCAATGACATCATAGATCTGGTCCATAATGGCTGCTTCGTCGCCTTCACGAACCCGCAACGAAAACAAAGCATTTTCTTGTTTATAGTAGGATTCAATGGCATCCTGATCTGCCATTTCAAGGGGGATCTTCATGTCCATCAGATCATCGAGCCACATGACTCCGGAAACACCGTCGATTGCCTCGAGTTTTCTTTTATAATCCAGTGCTTCTGCAACCGAAACATCCCGAATCATAACCCTGGCATTGGCCACCGGGTCATCAAACTCCTCCTCCATCACATCCACGGCAACCGTTGATGGGGCATCTTCGGGAAGATAATCAACCAGATTATAATTAACCGATACGGCAAATTGGACAATTCCCCCGATAATCGCCAGAATAAAAAAACTGCTGACGATGCTTTTTCTATGTTTCATCACACGTGATGACAAGGATCGGTACACACCCTCTCTTGCACAAATTCACTTCACACTTTATCATTATATGGACACCGTGTTGGCTATTCAACAGACAGTTTCATGTTTCATGTCAGTTATCCAACATCTAACGTTTAACTGTTGGATTGTAACAAATTTGTCAAAAAAGGAGTGGGATGCGTGAGTAAAAAGCTGGATCGGCGGAAAAAGTATACCCGTTCTGTCCTCAAACAGAGTTTGATGACGATCCTTGAAAACAAACCGATATCTTCCGTTACTGTCAAAGAGATTTGTGACAAAGCAGATATTAACCGCTCCACTTTTTATACCCACTACAGGGATTCGTACGACCTCCTGGTAAAAATTGAAGAGGAAATCATTGAAGATTTATATCAATACCTGAAGCAGTATGAATCTTCCCTTGATGAAGAAGGAGAAAAAATGACAATCAAACTGCTTGAATACATTGCAGACAATCAATCCATGTTTAAAGTATTACTCAATCAAAATGCAGACCCAGGCTTTGAAAAGAAATTGAATGATGTTGCCAAACAGTTTCTGATTCATCACTGGATCAGAAAACATGTTCCGGACGAGCGAGAATCGAAGTATTTAAGTACATTTGTAGTGAGCGGTGCCATTCATGTGATCAAAGATTGGATTCAACAAGACCTGGATCACTCCATTCCTGATATGGCCAGAATGATTAATCAGTTTATTAATGATGGATTGTCGTATATAAAGTAAAAATCGTAAACTTCAATTTGTTCTCATTCAACACGAAAAACCCTGGAAACGTTTTGGATCCAGGGTTTTTCGTGTTGAAATGGGTTCGGTGATTTGAATCATTGAACCTTTACTTCTTTTTTCCTCTCCCTATACCACTGGTGAAATGTCCGGGCAAAAGATAAGGGTACGTCCGCCACTCCTTCAATATGAACCGGGGTGGAACGGTTTTTAGTCTGTATGGAAACAAGATGAAACATCCTCTGCAAAAATGACTGTGTAAAACCCACTTCAATCACATTTTTCCGCCTGGTTATAAATAGTCGGCTGGTAAATCCGCCATGCCACCATTGCACCTGATCGCCGGAAATGGCGTATCTGGTATGATAATAATCCAAAAACCGATTGACCATCATGATCATCAATAGAATAACCGACCACACCCACCACGGAATGTGCAAGTCAAATATAGATGGATTGAAGAAATATAAAATGAGTGAAGCAATAACCCACAACCAACCAGGTTTAAGCAATTTAACGAGCAAAGACACTTTAGGCAGCCGTACCATCTCCTGATCAAATGAATAGGAAGGCAATAACTTTTTGATCAATTCAACCGCCTGATCCATCGGTAAAAAGGGATACAGGGAATTGACCTGTACAGAATCGTCGCCAAAATCGGAATTTGCGGAACTGATTAACTTCACTTCCGCTAAGCCAAATAAGCGTTTGATCAGCGGCTGTTTCATTTCAAGTCCCTGAATTTTCTTTTTTTCAATCGTAAAAAATACCTCATTTAATATTCCCTGTTTGATATAAATATGAGTATCATCCGAAGATATTTCATATTTTCCGTACCGTACAAATGTCCGGAACATTCCAGCTACGATAAACAGGCAAACGGCAACAATCATGATGATGATTGACAGCCAAATATTGTTGATGATTTGAAAGAACATTCCCTCATACCGCTCAGGGTCCGGCAAGAAAGGTTCTAATTTGTCATATAATGAAACCGCTATGGGAATCACCGCAAGAAAACTTAAGGAAGTAAAACTCGCTTTCCACAAATCCCTCCTCGATGGTGAAAAGTGAACTTCTGCAATCCGGATAGTTTCTTTCGATTCAGTTTCCGGTAGCCGGGTATGGTTTTTTTCTACCCTTTTTACAATATCCATCAACCATGAAGCCTGTTTTTTGGTTAAAACTTCAAACTTAATTTCATCGTCAACTCCATCCATGGCCGTTTCAAATGTTAGTGACGTTACTCCAAATATCCTGTGAAATAATGTGGTTCTCTGGGAAACGTTTTGAATCCTGTTAAACGGAATGATGCTTGTCTGTCTAACAAATATTCCTTTCTTCAGCTTAAAGGACTGATTGTCCTGGAACTCATAGGTTGTCATAAACCAGTTTAAGATGATATAAATCAGATGGACAGAGGCATAGAACAAAAATGCATATCTGCCGTACTCAAAAAGCCAGAAAGTCGAGTTCCCTTTGATGACAAATAAAACGAATCCAGGAACAAAATGATTTTTCATGAATTGCCATAACCGAAACAATATCGTTAACGGATGATATCTCATGATTCCTCTTCCTTTAATTTAGCATATTCGGCTATTTCCTCTTTCAGTTTGAATGCAGTCGGTTCATCTAAGCCAGGAATCGTTTGGGATGAACCCATCGTTTCGACCTTTATAGACCGCAGTTTATACATTTTCATCAGCGGTCCCTGGGTCGATGAAACCGACTGAATCTTTGTAACAGGGATGGTTACCCATTCCTTTTTGATCACCCCATAAGAAAGGTACAAATATTCTGGATCGAGTCCATATCGCCAGCTTCGATATAAATATTTCGGTTCAAACAAATCCCAGATTGTCCCTAAAATCGTTAAAATAAGAAGAATGTGCAGGATCCACCCGACCCAATCAGGCCATTGAAAGTAGCCGTCTAACCAGTACAAAATCAACAGGACGATAAACCCGATGATATTTGTGATCATTTCAGATATTAGGCGGACCTTGATAAAATGTGGAGATATTGTATGTTTTAAATCTTTTTCATCCATTTGTACCATCCTTTACTTTATCGCTAAAAAGTGTCAGATTTTCATCCCTGCACAGAAGATTAGTTGACACTCCTCATTTGCCAGATCGTTCATTCTTGTTAAATCGATTACCTGTATTTATATAAACCAGGGCAAACACTATCAAACCAAAAAACAGCACCATGCCAGCTATGAAAAGGATGTTTTGGCTGAATAGGTGGCCAAGAGCAAAAAGAAGCAGGCTACCGCTGATCCCAAACATGATTTTCCCCATGAATTTAGCAAGGGCAGTTTCATTATATTTCGCTTTTTCCTCTTCAGGCAACGTGTTATATCCTGCAATTAAAAACGCTCCTTTTCCTGCTGAAAACACAAAGGCCAATGCCAAAAAAAGAAAGAAAATAATGGAATAGATGATGATTCCGATCATCTTTTCAGCTCCCTTCATCGAATTATGCTAAAGATCTTCCGGTTATGCTTCTAATGGGTTTAACCCAGTAATCTGTTCCATGATCTCTCCACCATACCACATAAACATGGCCAGAACAGCCAGAAGGGTCAGATAGAGGGTGAACCAGGTGATTTTGGTTCTCAGATCGGTCTGGTAATACGTTTTTAATTTCTGTAGCTCTTTCTCAATGGGGTTGAGGTCAAAGCCTTTCTCCATTGTCCGGTTTACTCTGGCTAAAATTTTTTCCCGGTACGCCTCTTTTCCCTCATCTAAAACGCCATCACCATCACTTTCACTGTTTACTTCGAGCAGCGAAAGAAAATCATCAAGCAATCGTTTTTGTTCCCGCATTGTATGGGTCTCAATATCCAGCTGCTTTTTATCCCGCCGTTTCCAGACCGCAAGATGATCCCGTTTTTCCTGCAATCTTTCAATTCTGGCATCGAGCCAGTTGTGATCCGTCTTTAAGGAATGATAGAGATATTCAATGGAATAGCCCGCATGGTTCATCATTCGCTTAGTCCAGCCCTCTATGTCGGTAATAGCTTTTTGAATGAGCGACTTTTCAAGGCGAAGGAGCTCGATCTTTGTCCCCTCTGTAAATCGGTTATACCAGGTGATGATTCCAAGAATCAGGATAAAAAACAAAAGGGGGTTTCCAAGTTTAATAGCTAAAACAAGAAGCACCACAAGTCCCAGCAGCCAGACTTTCGTGGAAAACGCTGTCACAATTCTCCCCCCATCCAGAGGGGAAACAGGAATAAGATTAAATAAATTGATAAACGCACCAAGATATATGATGAGAGCCCATAATGGATCCCCAGTTTCATTGAAAAGAGGAATGGCTGGCAGAAATGATAATAGTCCTGCCAGGGGGCCGCCATAGGCAAGAAATGCTTCTGTTTTTGCATCTTTTATCTGCTCTTCTTTGATTGATATAGCTGCTCCCACAAAAGGAATAAAGATCGCCGGAGAGGTCTCAATGCCCTTCATTTTTGCCGCCAGAAGATGCCCCATTTCGTGCACAAATATTAAATACACGACAGCCACAGCAAATTTCCATCCGAACAGTAATGCATAAGTTCCGAGCATAACCAACATAGATATTAATGTAGGAATTTTCACCAGCTTTAACAGAGCCAGCACCCAGCTCAGTTTCGATCCGACAAAAACGAAGACCCCGGCAATTCCTGCTCCCCATTTCTTAATGTATTCCATAATGAACACCCCCCTGAAATATCATAAGGCTGTCCATGATAACCTATAGATGTGTTGATCAGACCGTTTGTTCAATATCTACGTTTCTCATGGAAAAATGTTTCATTTCTGAGAGTGGCCTTTTTTTCGGAATCATCTGTTTTTTCTAAAATATTGTTATAATGAAATCATATGAGGTTATTCATTATGATTAAAGCAGGGGGAGTTTCAGAATGAGAGAAGTTGTTATCGTCGAAGCGGTCAGAACTCCAGTCGGGCGCCGCAATGGTCTGTTGAGCCATATCCGCCCAGATGATCTTGCCGCTTTAACCTTACAAGAGCTGGTTAATCGAGCCGGGATTGACCCCGGACTTGTGGAGGATGTCATCATGGGTTGCGTCAGTCAGGTTGGTGAACAGGCAGCAGACATTGGAAGGCTGGCTGCCCTAATTGCCGGATTTCCAATTGAAGTTCCGGGAACAACCATTGACCGTCAGTGCGGTTCTAGCCAGCAGGCCGTCCATTTTGCAGCTCAGGCCATTTTAAGCGGTGATATGGATGTCGTCATTGCTGCCGGGGTGGAAAGCATGTCCCGAGTTCCTATTGGCTCTAATATGAATGGGGCTTCATTCAGCCCTGCATTAACTGAAAAATATGAAATGATTCACCAGGGACTCTCTGCGGAGCGGATAGCCGAAAAATGGGGGTTTTCCCGGGAGCAGCTGGATGAATTTTCGTATCACAGTCATCAGAAAGCCATTCGTGCTCAGGATGAAGGACGTTTTGAAAGGGAGATGTTCCCAATTGAAGTGACCCTGCCAGACGGCAGCAAGGAAACAATCCGAGATGACGAAGGACCCCGGCGAAACACGTCCGTAGAAGTTCTTGGTCAATTAAATCCTTCATTTAAAGAAGATGGTGTGATACATGCCGGCAATGCCAGCCAGATCAGTGATGGAGCTGCAGCCATTCTGTTAATGTCCAGGGAAAAAGCAGAAGAGCTGGGACTAAAACCCCGCTTCCGTGTAACGGCCCGAACAGTGGTTGGCTCCGATCCAACGTTGATGCTAACCGGACCCATCCCTGCAACCAAAAAGGTCCTTCAAAAAGCTGGCCTGACCATTGATGATATTGATTTATTTGAGGTGAACGAAGCCTTTGCCCCTGTTCCGATGGCCTGGCTGAAAGAAACTGGTGCAGCCCCTGAAAAATTAAATCCAAATGGCGGGGCAATTGCCTTAGGTCATCCACTGGGGGCCAGCGGGGCTAAGTTGATGACCACCTTAATCCATGAACTGGAGAGAACTGGAGGACGCTACGGCTTACAAACCATGTGTGAAGGACACGGAATGGCCAATGCAACCATCATCGAGAGAATAGATTCATAATCATGGATCCATTACACTTAATGGAATGAAGGAGGAGATTCTTCTGAATATCCAGAATCGAGTCGGCTTTGTAACTGGAGGTGCATCCGGCCTTGGTGAAGCGACCGCGAGAAAGCTGATCAGTGAAGGGGCAAAAGTAATCATCGCTGACCTTCAGGAAGAGAAAGGCCAGGCACTTGCTGAGGAACTGGGTGACGATGCCCTTTTTGTAAAAACCGATGTCACCGACGAAACAAGCGTTAAACAAGCCGTAAAAACGGCAGCTGAAAAATGGGGCGGTGTGCATATTGTGGTCAACTGTGCAGGAATAGCTGCTGCCCAAAAAACGATCAGCTCAAAAGGCCCCCATGATCTCGGGATCTTCCAGAAGGTCATTCAGGTCAACTTAATCGGCACCTTTAATGTGATTCGCCTAACTGCTGAACAAATGTCTGCTCATGAGGACGGCGATCATGGTGAAAAAGGGGTGATCATTAATACCGCTTCCGTAGCCGCATTTGAAGGTCAGATAGGTCAGGCAGCCTACAGTGCATCTAAAGGCGGTATTGTGGGAATGACCCTGCCTATTGCCCGGGATCTTGCGCAACATGGTATACGGGTGATGACCATAGCTCCCGGACTGTTTGACACTCCACTGTTTGAGTCCCTTCCTGAAAAAGCTCGGGAAGCTTTAGGGGCAATGGTGCCATTTCCTTCAAGGCTCGGCGATCCATCCGAATATGCACAGCTGGTAAAAAGTATTGTTGAAAACCCAATGCTGAATGGAGAAATCATCCGTCTGGACGGTGCCATACGCATGCAGCCAAAGTAATTGACCTTTTTCAGTTAACAGGCCCGCTTCTATCCTTTATGGATAAACGCGGGCCTTTTCAGTGTTTAGAAAACAAATTTTTTCATTGTGATTATGAGACTTTTGAACCTTTTACCTTTTCAAAGCATATTATTGGTGAGTTTAATAAAAATGGGAAAGGAAGAGTTCAGATGAAACATATATCGAGAGAAAAAGCAGAAAAACTTTTCTCCTGGTATTCAGGCTATGTGTTTAAAACCGTTTTTCTGCTCTGTAAATCAAAAGAACTGGCAGAAGATGTCACACAAGAAACGTTTATTAAAATCTTCCAAAAGTATCATCTATATAATTCTGAGAAACCCCTTAAACCCTGGATTTATAAAGTCGCTTTAAATACGTTAAGAGCTGAAATACGAAAAAGAAAATGGCTTACCTTATCACCCGATATAGCAGAGTATCAAAAAGATCCGAATAATACCGAAAATGAAGTTATTAGGAAAGAATATCAAGAATTGATAAATGAAGCGATTCAATCATTATCGTACAAATACCGAGAAATTTTGATCCTCTACTACTATAATGAATTTACTCATAAAGAAATTGCAGAGATTTTATCTATCCCTATTGGAACATGTAAATCACGGCTGCATTATGCCCATAAAAAACTCTATGATACTTCTAATGTTCAAAAGTTTATAAAAGGAGTAAATGGTATAGGAAACAGCGAGTTTGCAGCATACTGGGATATTTTCCATAAAGGTGACGAATGGGTATATGCCAGACAAAATTTAGATCCACGATCAGAAAGAATCTTAGATGAGGAAGAAATGAAAACCACTTTTAATCTTCCAGAAAACTCAAAAGTCATTCCCTTGACGAAAAAAGATGGAATTGCCATTTTGACCGATCTTGGAAAATATGGAAAGAAAATTGACATGCTCGTTAGAAACAACAAAAATCAGGTTATTTATTTTGAGATCCGAGGAAATATAAAAGAAGACCGTTTAATTGAATTAGCTCGTGCCTATCGGGAATAAAATGGTTTTAATAAAAAAATGATTAAGGGCCCTCCATTAAGTCATATTCATTAATTGAGTGGCCCTTTAGTGCCTCTTTTTTACTATTTGAACATTTATCCCAGGAAAAGTGATTTCATTTATGAACAGCTATGAAAATGATAAAAACTACACAGGTTACTCTGGATAAAATCCATTTCTTTAATTATTTTATAACTCCTTTTTTCTTCCATTCATCTATTTTTTTTCGTTCCACTTTTAAGAGTCTGGTTAAAATCTCTTCTGTATGTTCCCCCGGTTCTGGTAAAGGTACTATATTCCCTTGTATTTGGTTTTCGCTGAAAAAAGTCCTGACAAAAGGGGTGCTGTCTTTAAAGTGGATGAGTTGACGTTCCTGTATATATGAACTGTGGGTTATTTCATTGACATCAAGGACAGGAAACAAACAGCAGTCGTGCTTTAATCCAAAATCTGTCCACTCTTTTTGTGTACGGCTTAAAAAAAGTCTTTTGACTTCCTGATAAAGTGGGTCTTCGATTCCCATGTGATCAGGATAAGCTCTCACCCAATCTGGCTTTCCTGCAGCCTCACAAAAATTTTTCCAGAATTTATACTCCAGAGCAGCCAGACTCATGTACCTTCCATCTTTTGTTTCATAGATATGATAGTGAATAAAAGACCCATCCAGAATTGGAACACCATGTTTGTTTCCCGACAAATGGGAGATCATCACATGGCTGTTCATCATAGACACCATTACATCTGAAAGAGCCAGGTCAATATATGTCCCCTTTCCCGTTTCCCCCTTCTGCACCAGGGCGGCCAGAATGGCTTCACTGGCAGCAATCCCTCCGATTAAATCAGCAAATGGTATACTGGGATGAACAGGCTTTCCATGTTGATCCCTCAATTGATCCAGAGTTCCGCTCAGGGCAACATAATTTAGATCATGACTTCCCAGATGGGCCATGGAATTTTTCTGTCCGAAACCAGTTAAAGACAGATAAATAATGTTTTCGTTGCAAGTTTTCACCTGTTCGTAATCCAGGCCTAATCGTTTCATAACACCTGGCCGAAAGCTTTCCATCACTACATCAGATTGTTCTATCAGCTGTCTGGCAATCCTTTGTCCTTCATCTGTTTTTAAATTGAGGGTCATGCTTTTTTTGTTTCGATTGTTTGCTGTATATAAAGGCGAATGTCCATGAATGGTCATATATTTGGCCGGGTCACCGTTTAAGGGTTCAATTTTAATCACTTCTGCTCCATATTCGGCTAATCTCAAGGATGCAAAAGGACCCGGAAGATATTGGGTAAAATCTAGAATGCGAATACCTTGCAGCATCTTCATGCCCTCTTTCTATCAGATTATTTTAATAGAATTCTGGCATTAATATTTTTCATCATTTCATTGGATCCGGCGTAAATAGAAGCAACAGGTGTGTCACGGAAACGCCTGGCTATCGGATATTCTTCCATGTAGACTTTTTTACAGCATCACGGAACATATGATGTTCATCTGTTAAGTACCGGGCTGTCATGGCTTATCCCCCCTTATAGGTATGGAATGCCAGAAGTATAGATGAATGGCATTTCAACTGACTGAATGTTCACTCACTTTCAAACCTTTCTCAACCCGAAAATAACACATAATTTTCTGAAAGTAAATAATATTGAAACGTTAATTCTCAAACCATTTTATGTTTCGCGACTTATCATTATCGAAGATATCCACTCAAAAATGTTCAGCAATTTTCTTAAAGTTTTGTTTTTATTGATCTTCATTTTTCCTTTACAATAAAGGAGCATCATCTTTATTTATTTTCTGTGGACGATAAACGGGAATGAAAGGGGAAACCATATGCGCAAAGTCGAAGTTGCACCGTATGATGACAATTGGAAATTAATCTTTATTCAAGAAGCCAATATTATCAAAAATGTATTGAAACAGGAAATCATTCGAATCGATCATATTGGAAGTACAGCCATCCCAGGAATTCATGCAAAACCAATCATTGATATAATGGGGGAGGTTAGGAAGATCGAGCGGGTGGACCATTATCATCAAGAGATGAAGAAACTAGGATATGAAGCCAAAGGGGAGAATGGTATTCCGGGACGGCGATTTTTTATTAAAGGCGGAGATGAACGCACCCATCATGTTCACATCTTTCAGACTGGCAGCGTAGAAATTGAACGGCATCTGGCTTTTCGGGATTATTTAATTGCCCACCCCGAAGAAGCCCAGAAATACAGTGAATTAAAACAGCACCTTGCAAAACAGTTTCCAGCAGATATTGAGAGTTATATAGAAGGCAAAGATGCATTTGTAAAAGAAATGAACCGAAAAGCGATGATATGGAAACGAAATCAGACGATCAAGAAAAAACCTTAGCCCTGTTTTATTCAGGAACTAAGGTTGCTTTTCTCTGTTTTTCGGTGAATTTCTTTTCCTTTAGGAGTTGGCGGCCTTTGCCATGGGGAACACAGAGAGGGGTTCCGAAAATAGGATCCATGTGGATGTCACAGGAAAGGCCGAACACATCCTCTACCATTTTTTTCGTTACGATATCTTCCGGTGCCCCCTGACTGTAAATATTCCGGTCATGTACTGCTACCATGTGGTCTGCATAACGGCAGGCTAAATTGAGATCATGGAGAACCATTACAATCGTTCTTTTTTCGACCCGATTTAAGGAAAACAGCAAATCTAACACATCAATCTGATGGGATAAGTCAAGATATGTGGTTGGTTCATCCAGCAATATCGTATCCGTTCCCTGCGCCAGTGTCATCGCAATCCATGCCCGCTGTCTTTGCCCTCCTGACAGGGCATCTACCGGCCGGTCATGGAAGTCCGTCATACTGGTCGCCCTCAGGGCATGCTTCACCGCTTCTTCATCCTCTTTTGACCATTGCTTCAGCCAGCTTTGATGAGGATATCGCCCCTGTTTCACCAGCTGGTAAACCGTCAGTCCTTCAGGAGATTCCGGTGACTGGGGCAAAATCGCTAATTTTTTGGCCACTTCTTTTGTCGATAGTTTTAAAATCTCATGCCCATCCAGAAGTACACTTCCCCTTTCAGGTTTCAATAGCCGGGCTAAAGACCGGAGAATGGTGGACTTTCCTGAACCATTGCTGCCAATGAAAACGGTTATTTTCCCCTCAGGGACAGACAAATTCAAATCACTGATGATCGGTTCCTTTCCATAGGAAAGGGTCAATTCATTTGTTTGTAAACTTCCCATGCAAAACCCTCCTAACGGATGTTGTGCCGGTTCCGATAAAGCAAGTAAATAAAGAACGGTGCACCTATTCCCGAAGTAAATACACCTGCTGGAATATCAAGGGGCAAAAATGCTGTTCGGGCTACTACATCAGCCAGAACAACCATCGAGCCGCCAATCAGAGCAGATATAAACACAAGCCCCCCAAACATGCGACCGGCCATCATTCTCGCAATATGGGGCGCTATGAGTCCTACAAACCCTATTCCCCCTGCAAAGGCAACGGCAGAACCTGCCAGTGCCACGCTGATCAAAAGCAGGGATAAGCGGGTCCATTGTACCCTTACTCCAAGACCTGTTGCCATCTCATCCCCTAATTCGTTTGCGTTCACTGCTCTAGAAAATAATAAGGTCAGGGGAATAAACATAATCATCCACGGCAACATTAAGATCACATCTTCCCAGTTTCCGCCATACAGGCTTCCGGTCAGCCAGAGGTAAGCCTTTGTTGTAACTGCCGTTTCACTAATCACGATCATAATGGTTACGATGGCATTCATGGCTGCTGCCACCCCTATTCCGATCAATACAAGGCGTATGGGGGTTACTCCCTTCTTCCAGGAAAGGGCATAGATGAAGATAGATACTATAGCGGCACCGGTAATAGCTGCAAGGGGAAGCCAATTCAAACTGAACGTCCCCATAAAATAAATCATAAAAATAATCGCTCCCACAGACGCTCCACCGGTAATCCCGATAATATCTGGAGAAGCAAGGGGATTGCGTATGATTCCCTGCAAAATCAGTCCAGATACCCCAAGTGCCGCGCCTACCAAAAAGCCAAGAAATACCCTCGGCATCCTCAATGTATAAAGCGTAAAATCATGTTCACCACTGCCATAGCCGAACAGATACTTGATAACCTCTAAGGGGGATATCAAACTGCTGCCCACTGATAAACTTAGAACAATGACAAAAGATGAGAACAAAACCAACAAGAATAAAACATAGAGAAACTTTTTTTGCAGCTGTAAGGAAATCGAACCCGTTTTATTCCTTATGGATAAATATTCCTTCACTTTGCGGCAACCCCCTTACGCGCAATGTGAATAAAGAAGGGCGTACCCAGCAGAGCCGTCATGGCTCCGATCGGCATCTCATGAGGCATAATCACAAATCGGGCTGCCACATCAGCCAGAAGCAAAAGACTCGCCCCGGTCAGTGCACTGTATGGGATGACCCACCTGTAGTCTGTTCCGATCAGCCCTCTTACCATATGGGGGACAATTAATCCAATAAACCCGATGGAACCAGCAACTGCCACAGATCCACCGGCTAAGAATACGACCACAATTCCAATTAACAGTTTCATCAACACGGTCCTTTGCCCTAAACTCTTTGCTACATCTTCACCTGACAACAGGATATTAATGGCCCTGCCCAAAAACAAAGCAATTAATACCGCAATGATCATGAAGGGCAGGACAGGCAGAAGCATTTCCATATCCCTTCCAGCCACTGATCCAGCCAACCAGAATAATACGGTCTGAATGCTTTGTTCATCTATCACTAATAATCCCTGAGTAAAGGATACAAAAAAAGCCGTAATGGCAGCCCCTGCCAGGACAATTTTAATAGGGGAAAGCCCATCCTTTCCCATCGAACCGAGAAAATAGACAAATACACCAGCAACCCCAGCTCCCAGAAATGCAATCCACATGTAATGAACAAGAGAATCTACCGAGAAAAAAGTGGCTGAAAATACGATAAAAAAGATAGCTCCTGCATTTATTCCGAAAATATCAGGCGCTGCCAGGGGATTCCTCGTCAGGGCCTGCATTAATGCACCGGCAATGGCCAGGCTTGCTCCAATAACGGCTGCAATGACCGTTCTTGAAACACGGGTTGTGGTGATAATGATATGTTCTGTCACGTTTTGATCATAATGAAATAGAGCATCATACACCATTTGAAAGGAAGTTGGAATCTGTCCAAATGTGATGCTGCAAAGGGCAGCCATGATAAAAATGAAAAACATGGCCAATAGACCTGCTGCTTTCAAAGGTGTACTAGCATGGAAACGAGTCATAAAAATCCTCTTTCTCTGTACATTTTCATTAAAAAGTGGTTCAGATTGATTATAGCTTCTTCAAGATGAAACTATCTATAGAAATACATAGAGGAATAGGAGAAACATTACCTTCCCCTATTCCCGTTCTATCACCTATGGATTTATTTCTCTAAACCAAGGCGGTCATAAATATCGTCTAGCATCAAGTTCGCTGCCAGGATTCCGCCTCCCATATTCCATGCCACTTCATCCACTAAGTAGACTTGATCATTTTGCACAGCGTCAAGGTTTTTCCAAAGTGGATGATTGGTCCATTCTTCATAGGTTTGATGAACCGCTTCATCATCACTCATAAAAATGTAGAAGATATCCGCATTCATTTCCGGTATACTTTCTTTACTTGTCAGTTTAATGCCCCATACATCTTCCTGCTGATTTTCCGGACGTTCGAAGCCCAGGTCATTTAACACAATTCCAGCAAAACTGGTAAAGTAAATCCGGGCATGATCCGCTCTGAAATTGAGCAGGGCTACATTTAAAGGCCATTTGTCTCCGAGCTTCTCTTGAACTTTCGCTTTAAAATCAGCCACACGATTGTCCCACGCGGCTAATACTTCATCTGCTTTTTCTTCCATATTCATGGCCTCGCCCATCAATTCAACGGTTTCTTTAAATTCGTAAACCGTTTCATGGGTGACGGTCGGAGCAATTTGTTCCAGTTTGTCATAAATTTCTTCATGACGGAGTTTAGAAGCAATAATTAAATCAGGGTTTAATTTTGCAATTTCTTCTAGATTTGGCTGGGTTTCCAGACCTACAATCGGAACTCCGTCCAGGTCATCTCTTAAGTATTTATAAACAGGCTTTTCAACCCAGGATTCAACAATTCCAACTGGTGTTACACCCATGGCAATAGCTGCATCAGTAGCTCCCTGATAAAGAGTGACGATACGTTTTGGTGTTCCTGTCACTTCAGTTTCACCCATAGCATGTTGAATCACACGTACCTCAGACTCGCTTGAATCAGCACTTTTTGAAGAGTTGTCATCCCCAGAACCAGCATCTGCCTTAGTATTTTCATTCGTATCATTATTTTCCTGATTGGATTCTTCTCCTGTACCACATGCCGTTAACATAAAACCGGCTAAAAGAGCAATGAACATAGCCAGTATAGTTTTCCGTAACATTCTGTAAGTCCCTCCATTACTGTCTATTAATATTGATATTCATTCTCAATATATTTCAAAAAATAAAAACAGGTAGTTAAATCTCTCCTGTTCCCAATAATAATGAGAATGATTATCATTAATGATAACCGATTATCATACTACTGTGTTTCAGTACAAAAGTCAATAATTTTTTCATTCTTTTTTATATAACTGATAAAAATTTCTTATGACTAACCAAAGATATCTTATGTAACGTATTGGGCAACCTGAAAAAGTTCGCTATTCAGTTCTTCCCTGATAAAAATAAATGGCCTCTTTTCTCCTGGAAACAAGGCTGCTAATTCCACCCTTGTAATACGGCATGAATTGGTCAGCTTTTTCCAACGGTACCCACATGATATCCAAAATTTCATGAGGTCTCGATAGATGTATGGAACCTCCTTTTACTGTCACCGAAAACGTGAAAAATATGGGGTGACGCCCATTTTTTTCAAAAAATGCCCCATTTACAGCTAATATGCCCCCTGCCTCAACTTCTAATCCTGTTTCCTCCCTTACTTCCCGGATAACTGCCTCCTCCAGGGTCTCCCCTTCTTCGACAGCACCGCCGGGGAGGGAATAATCATATGAGTCTCCCCTTCGATTCTTTACCATTAACACTTTTTCTTTATTTTCATTTATTATTAATCCATACACTACATCAATGCGCCGCATAAACTTCCTCCTATAATTATCTATTAAATTATAAATAAATAACCTGATTCAGCTGAAAATCATCAAGTTTTAATTCTACAACAGAAGGCATTCCGAGTGAGTTCCAAAATTGAAAGCAGTCAATAAAATTGTAGTTTGAAACAAATAAAGTTATTACCGTTCCATGTGTAATGATAACTAGATCCTCATCATGCTGAATATTGTTCGTTATTTCTAATACCGCCTTTTCAAATCGACCTTTTGCCTGCCTGGCAGTTTCTTCCCCAAAAATCAATTGATCAGGATAATGGAAAAATTTTTTCATGATATTTTCAAATTCATCCCGAGGATATATAATTCGGTTTGATTCACGCCGATGTTCGTGGAGATTTTCTTTTTCAAGGACCTTTTTCCCGAGGTTATTTGCTACAATATCTGCCGTTTCTCTTGCTTTTGGCTCAACACTGCTGAATATTTGACTAAATTGATAATTCTCTAATTGATTAGCAAGTAATAGAGCTCTTTGTTTCCCCTCTTCTGATAGAACCCATTGGTTTGATGGTTTTTCAGAATCTAGAATAGGATTGGAATGTTTGATTAATAATAATTTCCCCACCCAGTATCCTCCTTTTTGATATCTTAATAGACTGGTAGATTTTAAATCGCTCAGGCAATTATCCGTAAAGCTCTTGATGAAATTGATCAATTTGTCGAAATATCTCTTGGATATGCTCTTCCGTTGTAAAAGGATTTAATAATACTGCCCTGAGCCATCGTTGTCCGCGAAAAACTGGGAAAGATAAAAACGTCTGTGTGTCATTTAATAGGGTTTGCTGGAGAGACTGATTAAGCTGATCTAGCTGTTCTTCAGGAACTTGATCAGGCTTATAGCGAAAGCAGCATATGTTCACATCTGGTTCACAGGCTACTTCTAAGTAATTTCTTTTTTTTACCTCATTCGTAAAGTGGGCTGTCAATTCATAGCCGTGATGAATGAGTTGTTCATAACCCCGTAAGCCAATATGCTGCAAGGACAGCCAGAGCTTAAATATTTCTGCATGTCTTGTGCCCTGAATGCTTATTTCTCCTAAATTGATGAAATCAGACTCATTCATATATGGTGCAGAAATGCGGAAGTTTTGTATAAGGCTTTCGCGTTTTTGAAAAAGTACCATAGCACATGTTTTAGCGACATACATCCATTTTTGCGGATTGAACGTAATCGAATCCGCGTGTTCTATACCGGCAATACGAGAACGATATTGATCTGAAAAAATAAGTGCTCCTCCATAAGCGGCATCGGCATGGAGCCATAGACCATATTTTTTTGCCACGTTTGCAATGTCTTGCAATGGGTCAATACTTCCAGTCACTGTTGTTCCGGCAGTCGCAATGACTGCGAAAGGAACTCTTCCTTTTGATTTTTCTTCCTTCACTTTTTGTTCCAGGTCTTGAACATCCATACGCCCATGATGATCTAAGTTCACAGAGATAACCTGAGAAGCACCCAGCCCAGAAACCATCATTGCTTTTTGAATCGATGTATGGGCTGCTTCAGAAGCTAAAACAACAGGCTTCTGGTTCAGATGTGTCAATCCTTCATCCTTTGTGTTAAAGAAGTGATTTCTTGCCACTATAAGAGCCTGAATATTGGCCAGACTTCCGCCGCTGACCATCACTCCTCCTGCTTGATCATCATAGCCAAATCTTTTAGCCAGACTTCTGATCACTTCTGTTTCCATTCGAGAGAATGCCGGAGCCATTTCCAGGCTCAGCATATTGTTATTGATTGATGAGCTGATCCATTCTCCTAAAACGGATATCAGCGTGGGGATAGAATCCATGTGTCCAATGTAAGTGGGATGCAGTGGATTCATAGACTCCTGAACAACCAGTTCTATATTTCGAAGCAATTCATCTCTTGTTTTGCCCATTTCCGGCAGTGGAGTGTATGAACCTGTTCCTTCCTGCTTAGGGAGCGGTGAACGTTCTGAAGAATGCCCTAACATTTCAAGCACTAGAGTCATAATGGAGGCAGAGAGCTCCCTCACCGCATCCATATTATTTCCATTCGGGTCGATAAAACCATCTTCCGGAAAACCTGACAGATTTTTAATAATACCACTTCCTTTTTATTGTATACCACTATACTAACGGAATACTCGGATTGTGGGAAGGTTTTCCTTTATATTTATCCAAATGACTTGAATGTTAAGGACATACTGTTTTACGAATGCCCATTAATATAGTTCATGATCATCTCCTCAATTTTCCCTTCATCAGGCTTTTCACCACTGAATCGAAACGTTACCTCCTCCAAAAACTTTCCATCTTTATAAACATGTAATGCACCTCGCTGATAACTGACGCTATACTCCATTTCAAATGTATAGCCGTCCTGCTGTATAGCTCCCATCGAATGACCTCCTGACCTTCTTTTTTACATACTTTTTCCGAATTTGAATCATTCTATGTTAATAAACCCGTACAGACACAAAAGGAGGATGCAAGATCAGTTGAGACAAACGACTGAAGGCAGCATGGCATATCACATGATCTCTCGCAGAAACCAATCATTACAGGAGGCGTGTTCAATGGTAAACCGTGATGATATTACAATTGGTGACCCTGACCCCCATTTTGATACAAGAAGAGATGGAATTTACAATGATAACACAGGTGTCAAAATAGGGATGATTATGAATGAACAGCCCGGTGGGAAACTGGACTCGAATCCTTTTCATCTATCATTAAAACGGGATCCCCGAATGAAGCGCTTTAGTGAAGTTATGCGAAAAAATACGAAGCATGTTGAAGAAGACGACCCAAGATAGCAAAAATACCAGTTCAGAACGGGACAGCAATTTTCTTGAAGATGAGTTTGATTTAAATTGGTCCAGCCCATGATCATTTTTTTGGACAATGGAAGGTCTATGCGTAAGGCAAACTGGCACAAATAGATACTAAAAAGGCTGATTCCTCTTTCATGTGAAAAGAAATCAGCCTTTTATGGTTGGCAAGGGAACATCTTCAGATCAGTCCCTTCTCTTGTTCCTTACCAGCTCGCTTTTTTAACACCAGGAATCTGGCCTTTAGAAGCCAGTTCACGAAAAGCGATTCGGGATAGCCCAAACTTACGGATGTAGGCATGGGGTCTCCCTGTTATCTGACAACGGTTGTGAAGGCGTGTAGGAGATGAGTCGCGCGGAAGTTTCCGTAACGCTTCATAATCCCCTTTTTCTTTTAGCTCTCTGCGGATTTCCGCATATTTGGCTACCATCTCCTGACGTTTTCGTTGTTTAGCTATTTTTGATTGTTTGGCCATTTCTACCCTCCTATAAATCGTAATTGTTACGATTTAATTATACGCCCCTTTCTTTCTAAAGTCAATTCCAGTACCTTCCCACTATTTTTCTGATCTGCTAAAATGATCATATGTAATTTAGGAGGTACGACGACAATGAGAAATTCCGACCGTTTTCTTGCATCGTTTCATCGGATTGAAAAATATTTGGAACGCATCAGAAAAAACCCAGGCCATATGAGCTTCAAAAGCGCTGTTCAGCACGCTCAGAAATACGACCCAGTCGTTCGAAAATACCAGGACGACCTGTTTGAATTTGCTGATTTGCGGAATGCAATTGTTCATGACAGCATTAACCCCAGTTATGCAATTGCAGAACCCCACGATTCAACAGTGGTCCATATAGAAAAGATTGAAAAGGAATTAATACAGCCGGAAACGGTAATTCCGAAATTTAAACGTGAAGTATATACCTTTTCTATTCATGACCGTGCAAAGGATGTCCTTCATTATGTGCATCATAACGGTTTCACGAAATTCCCGGTTTATGAGGGGGAATCTTTTGCCGGTTTATTGACCGAGAACGGTATCGCTCACTGGCTGGCCCATGCTGCGGAGAACAACTTGAAAAACCTTTTTCATCAGACCATTGATAACATACTTGTTTATGAAAAAGTAAAAGTCAATTATAAATTCATTTCAAAACATACAACGGTATACGAAGCAGAAGATATTTTTAAAAACCAGATCCAGAATGGGAAAAAGTTAAACGCGCTGTTAATATCAGAAGACGGAAAACCATCCAGAGAATTGCTCGGGATTATCACCCACTGGGATATTATACATATCATGGATTAATGGAATCATTGAACGCTGATCAGCACTTTATGGTGTAAACTTTTCAATCCTTCCCATTTCTTGCTTTGCTTAATGATGCAGGCATGTCCACCTTGTGCTTTATAAGAGACAGCCGGGACAATGAAGGAATAAACGGTACAACATACGAGCCCATTTGCAAAAACCTTAACGGAGTCAACATGTGAAGACTCCTGGGGGCACTGAAGATTCCGCAGACAGTGCAGCATGATCTGTCGAGGATCTGAAGTGTGCCTGCTGAAAACGGAGCATTTTGCCGGGGTACAAAGATCCGAACCCATTCATGTGATGATTGAATGGTGTTCGGATATATCATAGCTTACGCAGTTGTTGTCCCTGCCTCACTTATCTGGAATGCTTTCCGTTGAAGATCTAAATCTTAAAACGACTGACTTCTTCATTTAATTCCTCAGCAAGCTGAGCGAGTTCACCTGCGCTTTTAGATATCTCTTCCATAGAGCTGCTGGTCTGCTGGGAGGAGGCCACTGCCTGTTCAATGCCCGCGGCAGATTCTTCCGCTACGGATGCCACATCTTCAATCGACTGATTCACATCTTTGCTGTTTTCCACAATCATTTTAAGGGTACCGGAAACCGATTGTAGTCTTGTTGACATATCCGAAATCGATGTATGAATCGCCTTGAATTTTTCACCTGTGTCATTGATCTGCCTGGTACCCTGCTTTACTTCCTCATATCCATTCTCAAGAGATCTGGCTACTGTATCCGATTCGGATTGTATGCTGGAGACAATTTTTGTAATATCTCCAACAGAATGAGATACCTGTTCTGCCAGTTTACGAACTTCATCAGCAACGACTGCAAAACCTTTCCCATGTTCTCCTGCTCTGGCCGCCTCAATTGCTGCATTTAAGGCAAGCAGATTGGTTTGTTCGGCAATGTCTTCAATGACCTGAACCAGCCTGGAAATTTCATTTGTTTGCTGATCTAATCCCCTCATTTTTTCGACCGCTTCATGGACGATCTCGTTAATATTTTCCATCTGCTGAACAGATTTCTTCATAAAAACATCGCCTTCTTCAGTCATATGTAAAACTTCTTCTGATGATTGAGCGATGCTGTCCCCACTTTTATAAGCCTGTCTAATTTTCTCGTGAAAATCCTCCATCGTCTCTGACAGGCTAGTTGCGCTGTTTGCCTGGGTTTCTGCTCCCGAAGACAATTCCTGCATGGTAGATGCCACTTGTTCGCTTCCTTCTTTCACTTCGTCCGAAGCCTGGTTCAGTTCTTCACTCTGGGAAGAAACGCGTTCCGCTGTTTCTGATACCCGATCAATGATTTTCCTTATATTTTCTTGCATAAGATTGATCGCAGAAGCCAGCTGTCCAATTTCATCTCTGGAACGTATATCAACCTGGGCAGTTAAATCTCCCTGAGATGCTTTTTTGGTAACTTCTACAATTTTATTTAACGGCTTAACGACAATCAAGTGGACAAATATGGTAATGATGGTTGTTGTGGTGATGAGCGTAATAGCTGTATTAATGTAAACTCCCATATTCATACCGTCTAATAAACTATTGACGAAACCTGCAATAGGTGTACTCATCACCAAACTGATGAGAACCGCCAGTATCATCTTTGTCCGAATACTGTTTCTAACTTTCGCCATACTCATCACTGAACTGATATGTTGAAGAGAAGTGGTTTGCTTTTGACTCATACTTTTCCTCCTAGAGTGGATTTATTTTTTGTATCAAATAAATGATTCATGATCCAATAATTTTTCATTCTTCATACGGTGACAAGAACGTCTCTGGTTTTAACGGCGAGGAACCCTCTCCTCCTGTTCTTGCTAAATGTTAATCGGACGGTAACATCCGGCTAACTGTTGTTCTTACTGGACATGGAAAACAGGAATCAATTTTAAAATCATACGTCTTCTAGTACACCCCTCCTATGTTTTATTTTGTGTCATCGTGGACGAAACGTGGACGAAACGTGGACGAAACGTGGAAATTAAAGATTTAATTTCTAATATTAGAAAACTTATCCTTATATGTCTAATGAATTTCGGTCCATCCAGACAAAATTCTGTTCTTTTCGACAAAAATTTGTATCTATTCAAGCAATAGTTATTTCCTTTATGTAGATATTAAGAAAATGACAGAGATATGTTATGTACATATGGCGCTTTCCTGACTTGTGTTTGTTTACAACTTTAAGTAGGTACAGGTGATTATAATAGATCAACCCAATTTACCCCTGTAAGTCAGACAAAACGTGTTTTATTTTTTGAATGTTGTTTTTTGAAATAAATGCACTTTTTTTATAGTTTCTAAAATGGACTAGATACGTTTGTCCATCAGGTTCAATTTTATAAATGTGTTCAAGATTAACGATATAGGAACGGTGGGATTGAAAAAACTGATAACCCAGGCGCTCCATAAGGGAATGAAGCGACTCATAGGTTTCATATGTATGCTGAAATGTATATATAAACGACTTTCGGTTCAACCGCTCGATAAACACAATTTCATGAAATGGTATAAACAATAGGGAATGGTTCATTCGAATTTCTAACTTTCCTGAAATGACCCTTCCCCCCGAAAGGTGATGAGTTGAATTTAATGAGTAAAATGCTTTTTTAAGTGAATCATAAAATCGTGATTGGATTACTGGTTTTTTCATGTAATCCGTCAGAGAGATGTCAAAAACTTCCCCTGGAAAAGTATCATCATCTGTCATCAAAATAATTTGCAGGTAAGGATGGAACTGTTTGACTTTTTCAATACCACTAACTCCTCTGATTCCCGGCAATGACAGATTCATAATAAGAATTTCAGGATTTTGCAGCTGAATCTTTTTCCATAGATCCCTAGCGTGTTCCGCCACGTCCAATAAATGAAAATGCCTCAATGGATCAATCATTTGCTGAAAATGATCCATACAAGGCTTATCATGGTCTGCAATAATGATGCCAAATGGTTTCATATATTTGTTCATCCTTATGACAACGTTTTTATAATCATAATACAATGACCGGTTCAAGAGCGAAGAAAGACATAATGATTTAAAACGACAAACCCCTCCTTATATACCCTTTTCCCATCTGTATAATCCCCTAATCTGTCTATTCAGCCTTCATATCCTTCGTTCGGGGCACAGGCAAATATAGTTTAAAACATATGAATTTCCATTCCTCAACTCATACACTACCTCTTGTACGAAAATAGGTCTTTTGACATAGTTTTAAAAAACCCATAACCGTCCCTATCCGATTCAAGGTCAAGGGCAGGGCTTTTCAAGAAAGAATATGTTAAAATATCTATGTTTGGTATTTTTTATACATCTGGAGGTGTAACCAGTGGGAAGAAAGGGTACCATGATGGAAAGGGAGATACAGAGCAAATATCTGGACGAATCCTTAACGGTAAAGATTTACCGACCGGAGAATTTTTCTCCATTGTATAAATATCATCTTTGCATTGTTCAGGATGGAAACGACTACTTTCAAATGGGTCGTTTAGCAACGTTCAGTGATGAACTTCATGAAAATGGAGACATTGAGAATACCATTTTTGCCGGAATTCATTACAAAGACCGCTATGATCGCAGGGAGAAATATCATCCGGATGGGAAAAAACAGGATGCGTATATGAAGTTCTTGCGTTTCGAAGTTGTTCCCATGCTTGATGAAGAACTGCCAGGATATTATCTGAGTGGCAGCCGTTCACTCATGGGCGATTCCCTGGGCGGAACCATTTCCCTGATGACCGCTTTGAAATATCCGAATACATTTGGAAGAGTCATCATGCAATCTCCATACGTAGACGAAACGGTATTACATGCAGTAAAAGAATCAAAAGACGTTTCATCCATGTCCATATATCATACCATCGGCACCCGGGAAACGGACGTTCCAACGACTGATGGACAAAGGATGGATTTTCTTGAGCCAAACAGGAAATTAAACAGACTCCTTCAGGAAAAGACAAATGATTACACCTATCATGAATTAGACGGTAATCATACATGGAAATACTGGCAAAAAGATCTGAAGCATGCCCTTATAAAAATTTTCGGATAATCTGTCACATGATTTTTAGAAAATTGTTTCAATTTTTTGTTATAATGAATATTAGTCACCTTTTTTCATTCAGCCAAAAAACAAAGTAATAAGGAGGTTTTTATATGAAGTATGGAATAGCTATTTTTCCTTCAAAAGAAGTACAAGACATTGCCAATTCATATCGAAAGCGTTATGATCCCCACTATTCATTAATTCCTCCACATGTCACATTAAAAGAAGCTTTTGAAGCCGATGATGATTATATACAAGAGTTAATTGGTGAGCTCCGATTAATTGCCAGCGAAACCAAACCTTTCCCACTCATCATCAAAAAAATCAGCTCCTTTAGTCCGGTAACCAATACCGTATACCTGAAAGTGGAGCCTGTAGAGGAGTTAATGGAACTTAATGAAAAGCTCCATCAGGGTAAATTTACGAAAGAGCGGACATATGCCTATGTACCCCATATTACGATTGGACAGAAATTATCTGATGATGAACACTCTGATGTCTACGGCAGCCTGAGAATGCAGTCCTTTGACATCGAGGAACAGGTGGACCGTTTTCAACTGCTATATCAGCTGGAAAATGGAGCCTGGACCGTGTATGAGACATTTAAGTTTGGCGGTGTAAAGTAAGCAATGAACATGATCATCGCAAAAAATGAACAGCAAAAAAAGGATGCTTATGCGGTCAGAAGGGCGGTTTTTATTGAAGAACAAAAGGTGCCTGAGAATTTAGAAATGGATGAACATGAAAATCAATCGATTCATTTTGTCGGTTATGTTGGCGGAAAGCCAGCAGCCGCCGGACGCCTTCGTTTTCTGGATGGTTATGGAAAGTTGGAACGGATCTGTGTCCTAAAAAATCTTCGTGGTCAACATTACGGAAAAGACATCATCAGAGCAATGGAAGAGACCATTCGTTCCAGAGGATTCCATAAGGCAAAACTGAATGCCCAGACTCATGCAATTGGATTTTATCAATCGCTGGGATATGAAGTCATATCCGATGAGTTTATGGATGCCGGCATTCCCCATGTTACCATGGTTAAGGAATTATAAATCCATAATTTTTTGCAAAAACAGCCTTTGCTGATCGGTGCATAGGCTGTTTTTCATTGTCCACTGGCTTTTATACGTATGTTTTTCACCGAAGCTGTCTATGATGATGGAAAGAAACAAAAAATCAAGGCAGAGTGATAGACATGAATTATTTCAACATGCTGGTGGACACACTCGTTGGATTCATCGCGCTGTTTGCATTGACAAAAATATTAGGAAAATCCCAGATTACTCAAATTACCGCATTTGATTTTATCGCTGCACTCGTTCTTGGAGAACTGGTAGGAAATGCGTTATTTGATGAAAAGGCGGGAGTTCCTGAAATTCTTTATGTTGTTTTTTTATGGGGGACCTTGCTGTATGTGACGGAAATGATTACCCAGAAATTTAAAGGATCAAGGGCATTGCTTGAGGGCAAACCGGCATTAATCATACATAAAGGAAAAATTAATAAAGAAGAAATGCAGAAAAATAAATTGGATCTGAATCAGCTCTTGCATCTGCTTCGAAAAAAAGATGTATTCTCTGTAAGAGATGTGGAATATGCTATTTTTGAAACAGACGGCAGTGTATCTGTCTTACAAAACACCATAAAGCAGCAGGCGACCCGTCAGGACGTCAATGCTCCCCCGGAACCAGTTGAACTCCCCGTTTCCCTCATCATTGATGGTGAACTGTTGTATGATAACCTGGCTGAATCCAACTTAACAGAGCAATGGCTGCATCAGGAATTACAAAAACAGGGATACTCCGATGTAAAGGATATTATGTATGCCGAATGGCAGGAAAGTAAAGGACTGTATGTACAGCCCTACTGACCGATCTTCGGGATTCCCTTTCAGGCTTTTCTAAATACCCAGCGGTAATTTTTAATTTCATGTGTAATTGCTTCCCGCTGAATTAACGCAGAAATATAGGCTGTAACAGCGGTCCGAAATAGTAAAAACTGAGAAAGCTGACTCGCCCGAACCCCGTGCTTCGAACACAGGTCAGCGATGATTTGTTCGTGACTGACCTCCCCCTTTTCTTCTATATATTGCAGGATTTCCTTAAGCAGATGTTCATGATAATCTATATTCGTCTGTATGGTCTCGGTAAATGTATTTTCAAAGGACCCATGTCCAGGTACGGCTCCCCTGCATTCAATCTGTTTAATTTTTTTCAGGCTCTCTATGGCAGCTTCAGCATCTGTAATATATGGAATTTTATGCTTTAGCAGCTGCTCAGTTCCAAAATAACTGTCCCCTGCATAATAAACATTATCAATTAATACTCCCATCTGATGGTAGCTGTGTCCAGGTGCGGCATACAGGGTCATCTGAAAACTTCCGATACTGTACTGTCCTTCATCAACCTCTTCGTCCACACGTACAGGTTCTCCTTCCAGAAATTTATTGCGAAGTTCAGGAAGGGGATCATTGCCGCCAAATAAATAAAGGGGTTCGAACACGGGATGTTTCAGGATAGCTGCTTCGAAGCGGGGGGCAATCGTATAAATATGTTTTTCTTTTTGCAAATAAGAAGCCCCGCCATAATGATCGGCATGTGCATGAGTGATAAATAAATGGGTAACTGGGAGGGACTGCTGGTTCAACACGTTTACTACTTTTTTCATGGTGGAACGGTCCAGGCCAGCATCAATTAACAGTCCCTCATCACCGTGCTGCACATATCCGATATTGACAGGAGCATCAAAGTAAAAACAGGTGTCACTGATTTGTTTGAACTGCATACGGAATCTCCTCTAACGTGTGTGTGTTATTATATTTGTTCGTTAACATGTTGTCCTTTTCCTGTTAGTTCTGCCAATAATTTTTCGGTATGCTCAATGGCATGGACATTTCTTGCTGCATAAATCGTTAAGGGTCTGGTCTGTTTTTTTTGTTTTTCTTCTTTCTTTTTTTCCTTTAATTTGTTGTTTAGTTCAATTCGAAAAGGTCTTTCCAGAACAAACGGATTTTCTGTTGTCCCCGCTGTTCTTCTGTGGTAATCCTGGTATTGATGATGCTGAATAGGAAGGATATAGCCCATACCCATCCCCTCCTTTGCCAACCTATTATACGTTACCCGTTTTTAATGATATCCATTCGTATATTTTCAAATATTTATGACGGATGTTTGACATTCATCTTATTCCATTCTTCTTTCCAGTTCTTTGATCATTTTTTCCACGCTTCCAATCTGCTCCATAAACTGCTGATCCCATTCTCCCATCTCCTGCTCGATTCTTTGGATTTGCTCTTCAGGTTTCAAAAGCAATGATTCATTCTCATCCAGAAAATCATTTAAAGCCTTTACAAACCGATACAGGGGATGTTTTTCGATATTCATGTTTGTCTCCTTTCTCTTTACCCGAAATTGAAGAAAACCAGTAAACCTTGTTGCAAACCCGGGCATGAATTTTTCAGAAAAAACATGCTGAAATCAGTCTTCATCAAATATGCTTCACTTTTGCTTCACTGAGAATGAAAGGGGTTGTGGAAATTAAAAGAAAAAAGACAGCCCCAATGGCGAGACTGTCTGAAAAATTTACCATGGAAATGGCCTTCTTCGATAATCCTCATCATCGAAGTCCCTTTCATCTCCTTCTCTTCTCTCCGAAGATTCTTCATCTTCTCTGCGGCGAGGTCCAAAAAACGGATCAAAAGGAGGACGCTCCCGATGTCTTGGAGGTTCTGGTCGTCTTGGAGGCTCAAAGATCACATTATCCGCTTTGATCACGAGGTCCTTTACATGTATTTCCTTTTTATTTTTATCGGACATTTACTCATCCACTCCCTTGTCATAAATTGTTTACGGTACTAGTGTATGCGTATAATCGTCTATTGTTTGGTCATTTGTCCTATCCCATTAAAAAATAACAATCAGCTTCTGGAAAAGAAGGTTTATGCCCACACATGATGTTCTGCAGGGCATATTTTATTAGAGACAAAACGTCAATATATAAAGAAAGGAGTAGTGAATATATGTCTTGTGGAAAAAAGTTTGATTCCGGAAGCTGTGTTTGCGATATATTGCGGGAGATCGCAGACGCCCAGCAAGACATTTTAGCTGATTGTGATGTCAGCTGTGAAAATTCCATTAATGAACTGCTCGGAGAAGCAAGACCGACTCCTTCCAAAGACACTGTACCTGTCCTGCTTTACTGCGACGGAAACTGTGAACCGTTTAAAGGATTTGCAGTAAAAGACAATCATGATAAAGATGTTGTAGCCAGCTTTTTCTTCCGGGTAAAAGAAGTATTTGATGACTGCTGTGCTGTATTAGAATTGCTGAGAGCTCCTGGTGAAGAAGCTGATCCAAAGAGCCCAACGAAACAGAGTGCGAAAGATTTAAGGAGAACAGGGCTCTGTATCACAGTTGACCTGAAATGTTTCTGTCATGTAACCTGTCTCCCTGCCATCAACGCCATCCCTTAAATCATAAAAAATCACCCGGGCTATATTCGCCCGGGTTCATTTTGTCACGACATTCACTGAATCTCTATTAGAAGCCGATAAGCTTGATATCCTGAATTACCTTTAAAGGTATTTCTACTTGAAATGGCTGCTGGAATGTTTTCATATTGACCAGGTCATTTTTTAACGACTGAATGTAGCCCCGATACTTTTTCCTCTCTTCTGTGATCACTTCACACTTCATTTTAGGTACTTTTTCCGGCATATTCACAAAATAATTGACTTTTTCAGGAATGCTCATTTCCTTAAATGCCCTTCGTCTTTCAGGGGCTTGATTTTGCTGTATGCCATTTTCGGGTTTTCGATTTTCGTTATTTGGCCCTGTTGCTTCCTGTTTTCGATTGCCTTTCTTGTCCGCCTGCTTCTCTTCTTTCTTGTAATAAAAATAGGATTGCATCGGAGCAGTGACTTCTGACTCCTGTGGTTGCTGAATATACAAAACCGGTTTTTGAACTATCCGATCACGATCGCCCATCTTATTCTCCCCTTTACCAATCATCCTACCACTAACTATATGCACATCCGCCCAAATATGTGCATGAATCTTTGAAATGATCAAATCCTATTTTTAAAAAACGGGTTTCTCCTGCCTGAGTGCAGCGGCCGAAACAGACCACAGAATCAAAGATACCCCTAACACATCACCTCATGGATTGGAAGAACGATAAACGTTTAACCTTTTCTCCCCATAAAATAAAAACCACAAATATCCCGAGGGAAATTTGTGGTCTTTCATTATCCGGATTTAGCTGAGTGAATAGGTTTTAACGTCCCAGGATATTATAGCCGGAGTCAACATGAATAATCTCACCCGTTATTCCCCTTGACAGGTCACTCATTAAGAAATAGGCGGTGTCACCCACATCTTCCTGAGTAACAGTCCGGCGAAGCGGAGCACGCTCCTCAATTTCTTTTAAAATCGAATTAAAGTCACCTACACCCTTCGCTGAAAGGGTACGGATCGGACCGGCAGAAATCGCATTCACACGAATGCCGTCTTTGCCCAGGTCATTGGCTAAATACCTCATAGTCGCGTCAAGACTGGCCTTAGCCACTCCCATCACGTTATAGTTTTCGACAACCCGTTCTCCGCCAAGATAAGTCAAGGTCACGATGCTGCCGCCTTCCGTCATTAATGGTCTGGCAGCTTTAGCTACAGCGGCAAGTGAATAAGCACTGATATTGTGGGCCAGCAAAAACCCGTCACGGGTTGTATTTAAAAATTCACCTTTCAATTCTTCTTTTTTGGCGAAAGCGATACAATGGGCAAGTCCATGAATGACTCCTACATCTTCCTTGATTTGTGCAAAGGTAGTTTCGATGGCTTCATCATCTGTCACGTCACATTCGTAAAATAAAGAATCCTGTCCTTCAAGGGTAGCTGCCAGTTCTTTAACCGGTTTTTCAAAACGGTCAGATGCATACGTAAAGATTAGACGGGCACCTGCTTTATGAAGAGATGTAGCGATTCCCCATGCGATGCTTCGTTTATTCGCAACTCCCATGATGACATATGTACGACCTTCCAATGAAACATTCATATTTCCAACCTCCTACAAGGTGTATCACCAATTTTTATGATTTGTTATTAGTACCTGATACTATTTTATTAAAAATCGGAAAAAAACTCAAATGGTTTTAACTAACCAACAACCGAACATGCTTTAATAATACCAAACAAGTGATTCAAAGATACAGGTACACCACACGATCATCATTTCCAAAAAACTGCGAACATAATCAATTTCAGGACAGACAAAGCGACGTCATATCCGTTGCTGCTCTTCCCTCTTTTATTCTGATCAAGGTTTTTTAAACAGATGACCTCCTCTGAAATGGCAAAAAAAAAAATCATACCTCTACCCCAGTCAGGAGCAAAGGTATGCAAAAACAAGGCTAACACCAGTCACAAAACTCCAGCACATTTCTGAGTTCTTCTACATATTCTCTGGAACCAGTGACAATGAGCCGATCCCCCATTTTTAATTCTGTATCTCCATGGGGCACGATTGAATCTTTTCCTCGAAAGACCCGTACAATAATGACATCACCCGTAAATGGAAAATTTCTGAGCATAATCCCATCAAACGTAGAATTATTCATGTTGATCTGATAGAGCTGGTTTTCCTGTTCAGTTAAGACATGTACAAGGCTCGGAGCAACAATCATCGCTTTTAGTAATGTTTTGTTTGATAATAACACGGAAAACACATCAACATTTTGGGACCTCAAGTACTGGTCACGTTCCGGGGATTCAGCCCTTGCAATCACTCGGTCAACACCCTGTTCTTTCGCATAAATGGCAATTTCGGCATTCGTCTCCTCATCTCCTGTTGCTACAACCAGAAGATCCGCATCAAATACATTTAATGCCTCTAAATGTTTGACATCATAATTTTCAACTTCTTTGATATCAAAACACGATTCAGCGATCTGTTCATCCATTTTTTCATTTTTTGTATGGTACAAATGGGTTTCATATAAATCAGGATCCAGCTCCCGAACCACAGGCAGGGTCATCTGGTTTGACCCTATGACGGAAATCACATACTTATGTTCGTCTTTTTCCACCTTCTGGAATAATTTGTTAAACAAAACCGGTCCTATTAAACTTGCAAGAACTGCTACTAATATAAGGGCATCTGATAATTGCTTGTCAAGAATCTCCATCCGTTCCCCTATTTTTGCTCCTGCTACGACCAATGAGAGGGTAGAAGTGAGCAAAAGCCCCGAACTGATGGCTGTACGCCAGTCGTACCATTTTCGCATCAAAATGGAAGGGATCAATTTTGACGCAAATAAAGCAAGAAGCAACATTGGAATCAACAGTAATGCTTTAGGCTCCCCAAATAAACCCCATAAGTCAATTCGTGCTCCCTCTACCACGAAAAATATTGGAATTAAAAAGCCATACCCAAAACTATCAAGTGTCTTTACCATTTCTTTGTTTGGTGATAAAAGGGATACTAAAACACCGGCAAGAAAGGCTCCGAGAATATTTTCTGCACCAACACTCTCTGACAGGGCAACCAGGACAATAATAAGAGTGAAAACCGCACGGGTATCAATCTGAACGGTTCCCCTGGTCATCGTCTCCAAAAATGATTGACTGCGGAAATGTTTCCCCATGAAATAAAACAGAACACCTGCAGCAAATAATAGGAGTAAGAGCCACATATTTCCCCCGCCGTCACCATAAAGGGAAACAAAAACAGCCAGCAGAATCATCGTTACCAGATCAGCAATCACGGCAACGAGTAAAATCGTCTGCCCAATATTGGATTTGGTAATCTGATTATCTTTCAGAGTCGGAACAACAATTCCAAGGGAAATCGTAGATATAATCAATGTCATATAAAATACACTGTCAATGAATCCAGCAAGAACAAAGAGATAGGATAACAATAACGAAACAGCAAAAATACCTGTAAAAACAATCGATGCAATCAACAGGGGATTGGTCTGGTTCGGTTTACCGTTCTGTCTTTTGTTTTGCTTTTTTCTGGCAAAAACGGAAAAGTCAATTTCAAGCCCGCTTAAAAACATGAGGAAAATAAAACCCAGGGTGGAAAGGGTCTCAAGCCACATCCCCTCTTCGACAATATTCAAACCGCTTTTTCCAATCATGAGTCCCACAAAAATTTCCGCAACCACAACCGGAATCAGTTTTAAATTCAAACGGTGCAAAATGATGGGTGTGAGAAATGCTGCAAGAATTACAATGACTAGTGAAGTAATGGATGTCGTGGAATGTTCCATGAATGAATGCCCCCTTGCTCGATTTATAATAAAAGGTTCATAAAGACCGTGGCAATTCCGAAATAAATCAGTATGGAAATAATATCATTAATGGTCGTAATAAATGGGCCGCTGGCAACTGCGGGATCGATTTTCAAAACATGCATCACAAGTGGAACAAATGCGCCTGCAATCGTTGCTACAAACAGAGTTGCCATAATCGTAATACCTACCAGTATACCCAAATAAATATCACCTTTCCACAAATATACTATAGCCATAATGAGAATGCCACAGGTGAATCCGGTTATTAAACCCGTACCCGCCTCCCGATAAACGATTTTTTTCTTCCCTTCCTTTTCAAGTTCACCAGTAGCTATCCCACGTACAGCAACAGCTAATGCCTGTGTGCCTGTATTCCCTGCCATTCCCATAATTAACGGGATGAACACTACTAAAATCGCCTTCTCACTGAGTATGGTTTCAAAACGGCTTATTATGGTTGCTGTAACCATGCCTAAAAACAGTAAAATCACTAACCATGGGATTCGTTTGCGGGCAGCATGAAACGAGTTTTTATCCAATTTTTCCATATCTGCAACGGCAGCAAATTTGGAATAGTCCTCGCTTGCCTCTTCTTCCATGACATCCATGATGTCATCAACGGTAATAATCCCAAGGAGGTGATTCTGAAAATCTACAACCGGAAGAGCTAGAAGGTCATAATCCATCATGACACGGCCTACTTCTTCCTGATCATCACCGACTGAAACGGATACTATACGCTCACTCATGATTTCCTTAACCGGACAATCATCTTCTGCAATAATCAGATCCCTGAGCGAAATGACACCGACCAGCCGCTTCTGATCATCAACGACGTAAACATAGTAGATCGTTTCTGCATCAGGGGCTACATTCCGCAAATGAAGCATGGCCTCCCGAACGTTCATATATGAGGAAACAGATACAAATTCAGTTGTCATAATACTTCCAGCTGTCTTTTCTTCATAATGAAGCAGGTCTTTAATTTCTGATGCTTCTTCCTTATTCATAATCGCTAAAAAGCTTGCTACAATATTTTTATCTAATGTATTTAAAATATCGACAGCATCATCCGTTGACATTTCCTCTAAAATTTGCACCGCAAACCGGGGGTCCATTTCGGCAATAACCGGTTCAATCTGATCGGAATCAAAATGTTGTAGAATCTCAGCCATTTCTTCCGGCGACAAGTAGGTATAGATTTTTTGACGAGCGTTGTCTGTCTGGCTATTAAATATATGTGCCTGATCATAGGAATGCAATTGTAAAAATTCATAGCGAAATCGCTCTATATCATCCTTTTCCAGAGCTTTATTCAATGTGTTCATAAGCTCTCCGTATTTATCTTCCGTCAAATGTTCCATGATTTTCCCTCCTTATCGCCAGTTGGAATATAGACCGTTTTATCGTAAAGATGTTTCAAAAGTTTGTCAACAAAAAATATATTTGTGTCTTTCTTTTGACGAATTTTGTATTATCATGAAAACAGAGATTCATATTGGTTTAAAGTTTAACAAAAACAAAATGATTATTCGATAGACTGATCATCATATAGAAAGGATTCAACTATGAACAATAACCAGAATCGATATTACGCAGATTATTTTTTAATTGTTATACTCGTCTTCCTTGCTGTCATCAGCATTTTTACATTATATACAATCCAACCCGCTTTGCCTCCGGATATTTCAAATACAAAATTTTATGTGAGACAGGCCCTCTGGTTTATCATAGGCGGTGTTTTCATCGGCATGATGATGATTCTGGATTATGACTGGTACCGAAAACTTTCCTGGTATTTGTACGGGATTGGCGTGCTATTGCTCCTGGGGCTGGCCTTAAACATTCCAGCTTCTCTGGTACTGACCTTAAATCATTCTACCAGCTGGTATTCGATTCCCCATGTGGGGACGATTCAACCGGGAGAATTTATGAAGGTGTTTTTGATTATCACCCTTGGACATGTGATTACATCGCATCATGAAAAGAGGAAAACCCCCCAGGTTCGCGATGATCTGTGGCTTCTGATAAAAATTTTAATCATAGCCCTTCCCCCGGTTGGTCTAGTTGTGATTCAGCCAGACCTTGGAACAGCACTCGTATACCTGTCCATTACAGCTGTTCTCATTCTTATATCAGGAATAAGGTGGCGTATATTATTCGCTGTCGCTGGAATCATTCTTGTCGTGACAGGAGCTGCCCTCGGTCTCTTTTACCTGTTTCCTGGAATCATTAAACAGCTCGAGGACTCGATCTTTTCCCACGCATTAGAACGATTTTACGGGTGGCTAGCACCCGAACAGCATGCCGATTCTTATGGGATGCAGCTCATACAAGCCATGTTGTCGATCGGCTCTGGACAACTATTTGGAAAAGGCATGATGAATCTGGAAGTATATATTCCGGAAAGGCATACCGATATGATCTTCACCGCTATTGCTGAGCAGTTCGGGTTTATTGGCGGAAGTGTGGTTGTAATGGTATTCTTCTTACTCATTTACCGAATTATTCACATATCCCTTGCATGCAAAGACCCCTTTGGAAGCTATCTTGGAGCAGGAACTGCAGGCATGATTACGTATCAGATCGTTCAAAACATCGGCATGAGTATTCAGCTGTTGCCGATTACCGGGCTTCCTCTTCCTTTCATCAGCTATGGCGGAAGTTCTCTCATCGCCTATTTCATGGCTATGGGTCTTGTGATGAACGTCCGGTCCCGACATAAGGTCTTTATGTTTGATACAAAAAATGAGTAGCTAAACTTATGGCACTCCGGTTACTCCTGGCAACTGGGGACCACTTCGCGGAAGACTTCTTATCTAAAAACGCCGGTATAGGCTGCCGGCGTTTTTACTGTCTCTATATCACACGTTTCCATGGTTCTACGATCCTTTCAGAAAAGCAGGGATGGACAAAGTTTTGATGGCCCATTCTTTCCATTATTCATTCATATTCATAACCCGTTTGAGATCATCAGCCAGTGGGGCGGAAAACTCCATTTCCTGATATGATTCCGGATGCGTAAAGGATAAATGGTCGCAGTGAAGAGCCTGTCTCCCAAGATATTTTTTATTTCCTCCATAAAGATCATCTCCAAGCAGCGGATGGCCGATATAGGAAAAATGAACCCGAATTTGATGTGTTCTTCCGGTTTCCAACCGGATATTTACGAGGGAAAAGTCTGTGAACTCTCTGATGACTTCATAGTGGGTGACGGCAGGCCGCCCATCATGCCGCACTTCCCTTTCGATCATCGAGATTTCTTTACGGCCTATGGGAGCATTGATCGTACCTGATTTCATATCCAAATGGCCCTCAATCAGTGCTTTATAGCGACGTTTAATCTCCTTTTCTTTTTGAGCCCGCGCAAGCAAAGAATGACTGAAACGGTGCTTGGCGACAAGCAGCAACCCAGAAGTGTCCCTGTCTAGCCTGGTCACGACATGAACGGTGTATGATAACCCTTTTTCCCGGTAGTAGTGGAGAATTCCCTGGGCAAGGGATTTTTCTGAATGACGTCTGGAAGGAATAGTCGGAATTCCGGCCGGTTTATTGACGACTAATACAGCGGAGTCCTCATACACGATTTCAAGGGGCATATATCGTGGCTCCATTTTCTTCCCCTTTGTCTCTTTCGGCAGATGAACTTCCAGTATGTCGCCTTCCCGCAAAATACTCCTTACGGTTACATCATGTCCGTTTTGCAAAATCCGTCCCTCATCTTTTACCGCTTTTAACACACGTCGTGAAAAAGCCCGTACCGTGCGCAAATAATCCCGCACAAGCATTCCGGCATCTTTTTTTTCAATCGTCCACTTCATCTTTCATCACCTGATTTATGGACGGTCATCTTTAATAAAAGAATCATGTACCCTTTTCCAGAACGGAAATGGACGAAAACGAGCAAAACGGACCCGTTCTTTCGCTACCCGGCATTCAATGGTTTTAACGTCTTTATAGGTTTTCGTAATATGGTCAATCGTGATAAAAAAACTGCGGTCATTTAAAGGTTTTAATAAACAGGTATGATGTTTGGGCAAAATCAATGGGGAACCCACTGTACGAAAAACACGATTATTGATCGATGCCATTTCCGTAATCTGAATGGCCTCGATCGATGGATGGATAATGGCACCTCCCAGTGCCTTATTATAAGCTGTACTTCCGGATGGCGTGGAGATGCACAATCCATCGCCTCTGAACGTTTCAAAATGTTCTCCTTTAATCTCTACGTCCAGAACAACTGACCCCTCTGGAGTTTTGACGGAGCTTTCATTCAATGCCAGATAGCGGTCTTCACTTCCTCCATTTTTCGGATGGATCGTGATCTCCAGCAGGGGATACTCGACAACTTGAAATGGTGTTCTCGCAATTTCAATCACCAGTTTTTCCAGTTCATCCGGCATCCAGTCCGCATAGAATCCTAAATGCCCCGTATGTACCCCGATAAAAGCAGTTTTATCCAATCGGTGGGTATAGGAATGAAACGCCTCAAGCAACGTTCCATCTCCGCCGACGGAAATCACCAGATCCGGTTCTTTTTCACAGTATTCCAGGTCAAATTCAGTCAGGTAATTTTTGATTTTGGTCACAATGTCTTTCGATGTCTGATCTCCTCTGCATTTAAGTGCAAATTTCATAGCAAATTCGTTCCCCTCTGTCTGAAAAGTATGTTATTCTCTGTTGTGTTTTTCTTGTTCCTGCTTTTCTTTAAAAATCCGCTGGGCCTCCTGAATTTCATTTCTGATTTTTGACATTTCCTCATCAAGCTGAAAAGCTGCTTCTGCCGCCCTTTTCAGCCTTGTTTTTATATTACCGGGTATTTGCCAGGAATATTTATAGTTTAACGAATGTTCATTCGTAGCCCAGA
Organism: Melghiribacillus thermohalophilus; assembly: GCF_004342905.1. GTDB lineage: Bacteria > Bacillota > Bacilli > Bacillales > Alkalibacillaceae > Melghiribacillus > Melghiribacillus thermohalophilus. The sequence goes on from NZ_SMAN01000009.1 coordinate 42,921, forward strand.
AATTCATGGCCAGTGTACGAATCTGTATTTCGGCAAGAAGTTTTTTTTCTCCATGAATCGTTTCAACTGGATATTCAATAATCACATGATAGGAGCGATATCCGCTTTCTTTTTTGCAGCTGATATAATCCTTTTCCTCGACAATTTTAAAATCCCTTCGGCCTCTCAACATTTTAACAACGGTGTAAATATCATCAACAAATTGACAGACAACCCTGAGGCCGGCGATATCCTGAATTTCCATTTCGATTTGATCAAAGGGAATCCGTTTTCGTCTAGCCTTCTCGATAATGCTTGAAATCGGCTTTACCCGGCCAGTAACAAATTCAATCGGTGAATGACGAGACTCATATTCAAATTGTGCTCTCATTCCCCTGAGTTTCACTTTAAGCTCCTCAACAGCCTGTGCATAGGGAGCTAAAAATACCTTCCACTCCATGATGGATCCCACCCTTTTCATCCTTGCGGAAAAATATTATGGGAACTATGACGCTATCATTGTACCATAAAGTGGCATAAACAGCAGATAAATAATCTGAGACAACATCCTTTCCCTTTGCCAAAATCACAGATTTTACGTCATAATAAAATCACAGGGAGGCTTAAAACATGCAGGAAGTAGAAATTGAATTTAAAAATATGTTAACAAAAGACGAATATCATTCACTGATAAAAAAACTCCATTTATCTGAATCCCAATCTAACGTGCAGACCAACTACTATTTCGAAACAGAAAACTTCCAGTTAAAACAACACAACGCAGCACTGCGGATACGGGAAAAAGACGGAAAATATCAATGTACGTTAAAACAGCCTAGAGCATACGGACTCCTGGAAACCCATGACTGGCTGACAAAAGAAGAATGTTCAGAATGGATCTCAGGGAATGTCACTCTAAAAGAAAATGTTGGAAAACGATTAAAAGAGATGGGTATTTCATCCAGACAGCTCGTCTACCAGGGGAAGCTCATTACCCGCCGGATTGAAACTCCATGGAGGGACTGTACTCTCGTGCTTGATCACAGTCAATATAAAGGAACGGAAGATTTTGAACTGGAGCTTGAAGCCACAGAATATAAGAAGGGCCGGGCTGTATTTTTAGCTTTGCTAACAAACATGCAAATTCCGGCTAGAAATACGCCTAATAAAATAGAACGTTTTTTTAAAAGCAAGTAAGAACCGCGCAGTCACAATAGTTGCCCATCCTATTCTACGTTGCTACAATAAATACAAAACGTTCGGAAAGGAATTTGAAAATGAGCAAACCATACGGAACGATCTATGAGGCAATCGGAGGACAAGAGGCCGTCGAACGTTTGGTGGAAGCCTTTTATGCTCGGGTAGGAAAACATCCGGCTCTTACACCAATCTTTCCGGATGATTTAACTGAAACAGCAAGAAAACAAAAACAGTTTTTGACACAATTTTTTGGCGGTCCCCCATTGTATACATCCGAACATGGCCATCCGAGGTTGCGTGCCAGACATATCCCTTTTGAGATCACTCCTTCACGAAGAAATGCCTGGCTTGAGTGTATGCAGGGGGCCCTGAATGAAGCTGAAATACCAGAACCTTACCGAAGTGCCATTTTCGACCGATTGGCAATGACTGCTACACATATGATTAATACTCCAGAGGAAGGGAAAGGAGAATCATTGTGACTTGGAAAAATACTGGGCATGCCAACAACAGAAGCAGACCCCCTAAATCCCAGTATGGTTTTTTTAACCTGTTAAACAAGCCAGTTGAAATTTATGTGTTTATTGATCCCCTTTGTCCCAGGTGCTGGTCGATGGAACCATTCTTAAAAAAGCTCGTTATTGAATACGGACGATTTTTCAAACTGAGGCCGATTATTTCCGGGGACCTTTCTAGATTAAATCTCAATCAGGTTCAGGAACCGAAAAAACTGGCAGAAACATGGGAAAAGACCGCTACATGCACTGGGATGAGCTGTGACGGGGATCTCTGGCTTGAAAACCCTGTCTCCTCCCCATGGCTCGCCTCTCTTGCCATAAAAGCAGCCGAACTTCAGGGCCGAAAAGCAGGCATGACATTTTTGCGTAAACTGCAGGAGTTTTTATTTCTGGATAAACAAAATATTTCCGATGTGAATGTCCTGACCAAATGTGCTGAAGAAGCGGACCTTGACGTTGAGGAATTTAAGCGGGACCTCCATTCCAACTCTGCAAAACTGGCCCTTCGGTGTGATTTGCAAATCACAAGGGAAATGGAAGTCGAACATATTCCAACCATTGTTCTCTTTAATCAGCTGGATGACAATGAGGGACTAAAGATCACAGGTCTTTATACGTATGATGTTTATGTTGAGGTTTTACAGGAAGTATTACAGAAAAAACCCCGCCCGGCTTCCAAACCTTCTTTAGAAGAATTTCTAAAACACTACCATTTTGTCGCTTCCAAAGAGATATCCGTTGTCTATGACTGGTCACTGGAAAAAACAGAAAAGGAAATGAAAAAGATGGTACTGAAACAAAAAGCCGAGCGAGTTCCTGTGAAATACGGGACGTTCTGGCGATATATCGATCAGGGGCAATAAAGAACATCATTCCAGGTCAGCGGAATGATGTTTTTTTAAAACGGGACCTGTTTCGCAAGGATTGTAAATGATTAGATACAAAAAAGAAGGATAGATCATCATCTATCCTTCAAAATCCTTTCGTCTATAAGACAAAGGGGGATGGGAGAAAGTTTCACAGTCGAACAAAGGGGGTCTCAGCTTCGATGTAAAATTTCTTTACGCTTTTAATATAACAGGGGTTATACCAATTCTCAATACATACGTGAACGTTTTCACAAAATTGTCACATAGTGTCGATGAATCATATTGATGTCCCCTCCATCATATACATCTCTACTGACAGGGGGAATAGACATGAAACAGATTTTTCCATGGATCATGTTTCCTATAGTTCTCGTAGCATTTATGTTTAATTTGCTCGGTCTGATGAACCTTTTTCCGCGTTACATTACCCTCCCGGCCTTTTTTATCACACTCTACTTGTTCTTTTATAGTCTGTTCTATCGGAAAGTTTTTCGGGGATACCGCTCTTCCCCGCGCATGAAAAAAGGTTAATGGCTCAAGGATTTGCCCCCCTGTATGCCATTAACCTTTTTGATTTCGCCATGTTTGAGATGTTTATTTGATTAGCTTTTCCAGTTCATTCAACTTTTCTTCGAACACATCAAGAGCGGCTAAAATCGGCTGTTTCGATGTCATATCTACTCCCGCACGTTTTAACACTTCGATCGGGTAATCGCTGCTTCCTGCTTTCAGGAATTCAACATATCGGTCAACAGCAGCCTTACCTTCTTCAAGAATTTGTGAAGATAGGGCTGCCGCCGCAGAAAATCCGGTGGCATACTGGTATACATAGTAATTATAGTAAAAATGCGGGATACGCGCCCATTCCAGTCCTATTTCTTCGTCAACCACCATTTGATCACCGAAGTATTTCTTATTTAAATCGTAATAAATTTTCGTTAATTTATCAGCAGTTAACGCTTCGCCTTTCTGTACCCTTACATGGATATCATGTTCAAACTCAGCGAACATCGTCTGGCGGTAAACAGTGGCACGGAATCCTTCAAGGAAGTGATTCAGTAAGTATAGTTTCTCCCGCTTGTCTTCTGTTTCGTTTAACAAGTAATCATTCAGCAGGTTTTCGTTGGTCGTAGAGGCTACTTCCGCGACAAAAATGGAATAATTTCCGTAGCGATATGGCTGATATTTTCTCGTGTAATAACTATGAACAGAATGCCCTAATTCATGAGCAAGGGTAAACAGATTGTTCACGTTGTTCTGCCAGTTCAACAAAATATACGGATTGGTTCCATAGGCTCCTGATGAATAGGCCCCACTTCTTTTTCCTTTGTTTTCCTCTACATCGATCCATCGGTTTTGAAAGCCTTCCTGAAGAATTTCCAGATATTCTTCTCCCAGAGGTTTAAGACCTTTCAGGACAAGATCCTGTGCCTCCTCATAGGTAACCTCCATTTTCACTTCTCTTACCAGAGGCGTATAAATGTCGTACATATGAAGTTCATCCACACCCAGAATCTCTTTTTTCAATCCAATGTAACGCTGCAGCAGATCAAGCTTTTCGTTTACCGCTTCAACCAGATTATCATATACCTTTTCGGGAATGTTATTTGGGTTGAGCGCTGCCTGACGGGCGGATTCATAATTACGAATTTTGGCATAGAAATTGTCTTTCTTTACACTTCCGCTTAGTGTTGATGCAAAGGTATTCTTATATTTTCCATAAGTATCATACATGGCTTGAAAGGCATCTTTTCGGACCCTGCGATCAGGTGATTCCAGAAAGCGGATGTACCGGCCATGGGTTAGATCCATCTCATTTCCATCTTCATCTTTAATTGCCGGGAAAGTTAAATCAGCATTGTTTAGCATGCTGAAGGTTTGAGAAGGATTGGATGCAACTTCTGAAGCTTCTGCGAGAATAGCCTCTTCCCTCTCATTTAATACATGGGGGCGCTGACGAATCGTATTTTTTAAATAATGTTCATAAAGCTTTAATTCGTCATTGTTTTTTAAAAATGCGTCAATCTGTTCATCACTCATAGATAATATTTCTGGAGTAATGAAGCTCATGGCACTGGACACCTGGGTAATTAAATTTTCGGCACGACTGTTCAAATCCTGATAAAACGAATTGGTTGTATCCTGGTCATAACGCATATGGGCATATGTAAACAATTTCCCAATCCGCATGGAAATCTCATCCTGAAATTTTAGCAGTTCAAGCAATTTTTCGGACGATTCAGATAGTTTTCCTTGAAATTTTTTCACTTCTGGATACAGTTGTTTCATTGCTTCAAACTCTTTTTCCCAGTCTTCATCTGACGCAAAAATATCTTCAAGCTTCCATGTCCGTTCTTTCGGAACTTCATATCTCTCGGGCAATTGTTTTGTGCTTTTTGCCACCTTCATCCCTCCTCATTTTCTTCTCTTTTCAACTTCTTGATTAGTCGTGGAAAATCCTTCTATATTTTAAACCATATTCAAAACTTTATCCATTTTATCCATCCATAGGGCCATGGGAAGACATTAGACCCAACGGACAAACTTTGAAACATCGCCTTTAACTTTTCCTTTCAAGTTCAATTTCTTTCCTGCATAAGCCTTCAGGAGCTCCTTAAGGATATTACCTTCTCCTGCAGTGCGGGGATGTGTTGGATGAACAGGATAAAAGAAACTTTATAAGTGTTTTGTCTCCATCGAATGCCTGTTCCAGAGTTTTGAAAAACGTAAAGTTCCGGACTTTCCGGAATCTATCCGGACCGATTTGATCGAAATAGCCGCACTTGCACAAAAGATGGAGATATTCTTCAACGGGGGTGGGACTCCGAAGCACAAATGGAAGATCAGTAGAAAAGGAGTTATGTCGGTTCATGACATGAGAAAGTTGTTTAATAGAAAAGACGCTTCCCACTGGCATAGGATGAAGGAATAAAAGAACTATTTTACTTTGCCAGATATACGGAGGAGGTTTGATATAAAAATGATGGGGGGTAGGCAGGTGAATGGCCGATGGGAGATGCTGAGGGTGATATCCCAGCTGATAAAGCCATTGTCTGAATTCATGGTCATCATGGCTAAAAAATCTGGAACGATAAGTTCTGAATTTAATTTTTTCGTTTAGCCACGAGGAATAAATCCATGAATCCGGCTGACGCTCAACCTGAAAAAGATGAGAAAATGATATCCGGGACAAGGGATATCGGCGGAGAGTGCCATAGAATGATGATTTGACGGGGTAAGGCTGCTGAAGCATAAGGATTGCCTTGTCTTCAGGATTATAAAAATATAAAACTGGTGGAAAACGTGCATCCCACTCGTAAAAGAAAAAGCGTTCATAGTGGGTTAAGTTTATTTTCGATGCTTTGGAAGTAGCTCTCCTCTTTTTCCCGGAAATCCAGATTGGCGTAATACCCATACGCTGATAGGATCTCGTCCGTTTGATAAGCATTTCCCGGGAAATCGATGAACATTGGTACTCCAGGGCAAACCATCTGTTTCTCCATTTAACTAAAATATCGGCTCTCTGTTGAATACGTGGCAGATAATATTCGAGAACTGCCGGGATATCCTGCTCCATTAACCAGTTCATCAAATCTATTTTTCCCTGTCTATGCTTCTCTCCCTCCCCTTTTCGTTCTGTGCAGGCACTATTTTGAAAATGGGCGAAGTGGGGAATCACCTGATCACCGGCACGGATATACACGTTCTCCTGACAGACAGGACAAAAAAAGCTCCGCGACTTCAATCTTTTAATCTCTTCCCGGGAATACCTGTACAAAACCACAGGTTTCCCCTGATCATCGTAAGCCGTTAACATCTAAACCCTCCTTTTTGTGTGATCCACTCTACATTCTTTCATTCCTGCTCCTGAAAACACAGACTTATCCTGCTCGAAGCCTCTCGCATATTTCAGCATGAAAAGCCTGTTTGCTCATGAATATCGAACGAATGACGGGGAGGGAAGACCTCCCGAACAAAGATGAAATGCACTTAAACAATCAAAGGAGTGGGGAGAGGAGTCGGCAGGTGGATTCCAGAAGACGTTTATAGACTGGACGCCTTCTGAAATTCCGGAGGTGTATGAGGTTGGACTTTTTAAGGTCTGCTTTAAAATCGTCCACCAGCTTTTTCATGCTGCCGGTTTTATACAAAAAGGCATTCACTTCAAAATTCAAATGAAAACTTCTCATATCCATATTGGCTGTACCGATTGATGCTAGCTCCTCATCAACAATAATGATTTTGCTGTGCATAAACCCTTCTTTATACTCATATATGTTCACACCTGCTTCCAACAGTTCTAAAAAATATGATCGGGAAGCATAAAAAACAATTCGTTTATCCGGACGGTTTGGAACTAACAGCCGGACATCCAGGCCGCTTAGAGCAGCAACTTTCAAAGCGGTCAAAATATCTTCGTCCGGGATAAAATACGGTGATGCAATCCAGATGGAATGTCTGGCAGAAACAATCATCGAAAAAAACACGTTTTTAATCACTTCCCAGCGCCCATCAGGTCCGCCTGCTATCAGCTGTACTCCCCCTTCCCGCCGGATATCTGATAACTCCGGGGATAAATAGGACTGTTTTATCATCTGCTTTCCTGTCATGTAATACCAGTCCCGCAAAAAAATTAATTGAAGGCTCCGTACAGCTTCACCTCTTAAATATAAATGGGTATCCCTCCATTTTCCATAATATGGATTCCGTCCCAGATACTCATCGCCGATATTTAAACCGCCGACAAATCCTACTTTGCCATCAATGACGACGATTTTCCGATGGTTGCGAAAATTAATTTTGTTGTTTAAGAATGGCGCCTTTACAGGTGAAAAAGGAATGAATTCGATCCCTGATTCCAGTATTTCCTGTTTATAATTTTTCGATAGTTTCCAGCTTCCGACGGCATCATATAGAAAACGGACCTCTACCCCTTCTTTCGCTTTCTGAATGAGCAGGTTCTTCAGTTCATTTCCTATTCTGTCATCCCGGACAATGTAAAATTCCAGATGTATATGATGACGTGCTCCCTTAATGGCATCGAATATGGCAGAAAAAGTTTCCTTGCCATTGGTTAAAATTTTAGACTCCGTATCAAAGGAAATCGGGGAACTCCCCATTTTCTGCGCGAGGTTCAAAAGCAGTTTTTGATGTTCCCCCATTTTTGACCATATTTCCTCATGAATGGAACGGTTTCCCTCAACTTTACGAAACGCCTGCTCATCCAGTGCAGCTTTTTCCGCAAACATTTTCCGTTTACGATAGTTTTGTCCAAAAAACAAATAAAAGAAAAAGCCTACTACCGGGAAGGCAGCGAGTACGATAATCCAGTTCAGCGTCTGTCTGGGATTACGATTTTCCATAAAAATAATAAATCCTATGAGGATGGCAGATACCGTCATAAAAAGAGAAAAAAATGTCAAAAACCAGCTGGCCCAGTAATCATCCGTTATGTATAACACAGATAGTAAGATGCCAATAAACAATAAAATTTGTATACGTTTTACCATTTTTATGACCTGCCTCACTTCTGTTCTTTTTCTACATTTCTTTACGTCATGGTATGGTCATTTGTTTCACATGTCCTTTTGATTTCACTGGAAAACCCTTGCTTCTGACACAGCAAGGGTTTGATCAGTCATATTTCCATATACCTGCCTGCTAACTTTTATTGAAAATAATGTTTGATTTGTTCCAGTGCATGATCAGCAAAAATAATCTTTCCATATTCCTGCAGCCGGAATATGGTGATTCCCGTTTCTTCCCCAAACTCAAGAACAAGGCTCAAAATATTTTCCTGTTCCTCATCATCCATATTCTCATCATCAAATTGAATACACAAATAATAGGAATCTTCAAAGTGGAACAAACGATCCTGGAATGGATAATTTGATTCGACCGAATGACTGAGCTGGATGGCATCTTCAATATCTTCAAATCGGACAATAAAGGAAAGTTCATTTTCCAGGTCCGGATGCATATCCACTTGTTCTTCGGTATCTTTTTTGCTCTGGAACTTTTGTTCAAGAAGCGCTTCGATCTTATCATCCACAGGCATTTCAATGGTTTTGCCATCTTCCTGAGGCAATTCCAGCTTTTGTCCGTCTTTGGACATCTGAGCTTTTGTAACTACAATTTCCAGCCCTTTATCCAGAGCTTGTACTTGTATCCAGAGTGGCCCATCTATTGTAAAATCCTCTTGATCATTCACTTCATCCATCATTTCCCAGAAAAGCTGCTCGCTTTTTTCCCGATTGTACCAGATTTCATCCCGATCAAAGCCCCGATCTTCTATATCCATATAGGATATATAAAACTTCAGGGTATTCTCGTTTATACGCTCGATTTCCATACTTACCTCTCCCTTCTTTAAGGTAATAATGGGAAGGAAAATATATCTGTAACACCTGATTACCATCTCCTATAATCATACAATTCACCAATCACCTCATGAACTCCTTCATCGGATGAGCACAGAAAAAATATTTATTTCATTATTATACTCGATTATGCAACTGTTCTTATTTATATTTTATGATATTTTTTCGAATATTGAAAATAGAAACGCTTCGTTTAATAAAAATCAGCAATAGCCGCTTCACCTTGACAGGATTCATTCAATCCTCTATATTTGATTAGGTCCATTATTGCTTATCATAAGTTTGGTAACACATTTTACATGATTTTGTTCCATTTGTCACGAGGTATATGCTGGGAGGTTTAACAGGTTGGAGTTCTTGGATATTGAAATGCTCAAATCGATTTTAATCATTATCGGTATTGATTTAGTTCTTGGCGGAGATAATGCCATTGTCATTGCTCTTGCAAGCCGAAATTTACCAAAACACCAGAGAAATAAAGCAATCCTGTGGGGAACTGGACTGGCCATTGCGGTTCGGGTGCTGTTAACTGCTGTAGCACTTTACCTTTTAAATATTCCGTACTTAAAGTTTGTCGGGGGTTTTCTGCTGATCTATATCGCCATCAAACTCCTGACCGACAAAGAAGATGAAATAGAAATCGAGGCACAGGACAACCTGTTTTCTGCAATCAAAACCATCGTGTTTGCTGATATTGTCATGGGTTTTGACAATGTTCTTGCCATTGCAGGTGCATCACACGGAAATATCTGGCTTGTTATTTTTGGACTTCTGGTTTCGGTTCCTGTGATTATCTGGGGAAGTAAGCTGATTCTTTCCTTTATGGAACGTTTCCCGGTTACGGTTTACATCGGTGCAGGAATTCTCGCCTATACGGCTGCTGAAATGATTCTTGGCGAAAAACGCCTGGCTCCTTTTTTTGAGGAATATCACTTCTTGCACTTCCTGTTACCAATAAGCATCATCTTATTTGTGATTGTCTACGGGTACCTCGCAAACAAAAAGCAGGGCAGAACAGTGTGATTTTGATTCGATTTCTCCTGTTTAGCATCAGGCCCCTATGACATCAAATAAATGAAACCCTTGCAGCTTTATTCTGCAAGGGTTTTGCTTGTTAAATCAAGATTTAATTGACAAGCCGCTGTGCTTCACGAAGCTGAAATGTACGTACAGTTCTAGGCAGGAAACGACGAATTTCATCCTCATTATATCCTACCTGCAAACGCTTTTCGTCAAGGATAATGGGCCGGCGCAATAAACCAGGATTGTCCTGTATCAAACGGATTAAATCCTTTAACGGCAGCTGATCTAAATTGACATGAAGCTTTTGAAAAGCTTTTGAACGTGTAGATATAATCTCATCGGTCCCGTCTTCGGTCATCCGTAAAATACCCTTCACTTCATCTACCGTAAGCGGTTCAGAAAAAATATTTCTTTCCTTATAGGCTATGTTATGTTCTTCCAGCCATGCTTTTGCTTTACGGCATGATGTACAGCTTGGTGAAGTAAATAAGGTAACCATATGCTTCACACTCCTTTAACAAGGAAAAATTTATCCAAACAACCAGTTGATTTTAACACATATCAAATTAAAATTACTCTAATTTTAAACCTTATTTATAGTATACTACATTTCCGAGTAAAACGTAAGGTGTTATATGAAATCTTTAACATTTATCCGCAAAAAATCATATGAAAAGGACTGACCCTTTTCCATATGGAGTCAGTCCAAGGATGGCACATGTTATTTAATATCTTCCGTTTCACGTATATCTTCAAAAATATTTTCTTCACGATTTTCGTCAAAGGTAAGAACTTCATCAGTTGGTTGAAATGATTGTCCGTAAATTTCTTCATCTTTATAAGTATGAATATGTTCATACATTTTTTTCATCTTTTCATAAATCGCTTCTTCGGATTCATCCTGTGGGGACCAGTACAGAATTTCCATCTGATTTATTTCATTTGTAGCGAGTGATCTGCGTTTGTACCCAATCGATTGAGCGTGTTTAAAACCTTCCCGCTGATAGAAGCGGAGTCTTTTTTCCGTATCTGTGTCATCGTAGTCCACTGGTTCTACTTCCAAAATAATCGGTTTTCCCTTTTCTTTTAATTTCTTCATTAATTTGTGCCCAATTCCCTGTCCCCTCGCTTCTTTAGAAACGTATACATAGTCAATAAAAATAAACGTATCAAATTCAGCATACATTAAAACATGATATTTGCCTTCATCCTTATGATAGACGTCTCCTTTTTCCTGAAGCAAAGTCTCCATATGTTCCTTTGATTTCATTTCCTCGACTGGAAAATACTGATTCAACTTTTCATACCAATTCATTGATTTGCAATCTACTCCTTATTTTTTGATTCGTTTCCCATTATAACGAAAGTTTGACCATATGTTAAATCTGGTCAAATCTTCGTTATATAAAATACCCACTTTCAAAAAAGCTAAACATCATCTACAATAGTATATAAATGAGGATGGAGGGAAAAATATGAAGCTTTTTTTAATGGATTTTTTTCTCTTCGCTATATTGATTGTGGGGCTCACAGCTTTTCTGGCTGTAATACCGCAAAAAATTGGTGAAAGCGTATTTGGCCGAAAGCAAAAGCATCAATATCCTGATTACACAAAAAAATTTCAGAAAAACTGGCCGAAACAAATCCGTGAAAAGTAGGATTCCTTGTGACAATCTATTATGTTAGACTGCGGAAATAACGCGCATTTTGTTTAGAACAGCGGAAGAATAATGCAGCGAATCTCTTGCGGTCTGTAGTACCTGGCAGGCCAGCAGTTACGATGCCTCTTTTTAAAAAAAGCTATCTTACGGACATTTGCCCTGAAAGATAGCTTTTTCTTCATTAATCAAGCGGAGTATAATCCACATTCGGAGTATATTTATTGGCTGGGTTCCAGATTAAAAATTCCTCGATTCCATTTTCATTTAATGCCCGAATTTGAGCTTCCACTTCTTTTTTTCCATATTGAGTAACCGGTTCGTTATGATATAGCCACGGTGCTTCAAAATCCTGTATCCACGGTCGGGAAACAGGCGGTGGATCTAATTCGCCAAGACGTCCATTTTCCACTTTTGCATATTCGGTTACCAGTTTGTACGGCTGTTTATCAGGAAAAGATATACCAAAATATGACGTCCAGTGGCTCGGATAAATCATGGAAGAGATCACATCGACATGTGAAGCTATCTTAGTAAAGTTTTGACCGATGCCCGGTGCTTCTGGAATAGTTGCTGAATAACCGAATATATCTACGGATAAATCCACGTCATATGGTTCAAGCTTCTCTTTTGCATATGCAACAAAATCGGTTACAGCTTGTACCCGTTTTTGTACATTGTCCATATCTAAATCTTTGTAGTCGCCTTCGGAATAGCTAAGGATTTTATCCCTTTTTTCAAACCCTTCCGGAAATCGTACATAGTCAAACTGTATATCTTTAAAACCTAATTCGGCCGCCATAATGGCAATATCCACATTGTAATCCCATACATCCTTTATGAATGGGTTCACAAAAGCTTCTCCCCTGTTGTTTTTCCATACCGTTCCATTTTCTTTAAATGACCATTCCGGCTTCTGTTGGGCCAGCCAGGTATCTTTAAACACTACAATTCGGGCAATGGGATAAATTCCTTCTTTTTCAAGACGCTTTAGCAATGCCCGTGGATCATCGATATAGTTTGCCCCAATATCATGAAAAGGAGAATCTTTATCTGGTTTAAAGGTTAAATTTCCGTGATCTTCTTTGATATCAATGACCATGGCATTTAAGTCCGTTTCATTTACGAGTTGAATTAACTCTTCGAAACGCTGTGTGCCAGCTGTGGGGCCTGTTACATAAATCCCTCTGACGGCATCCGGGTATTCGAATTTAAGCCCCGAATCAAATACAAACCTTGGAACTGGATCAGGCAGCACCAGTTTTTGAATTCCAAGCTGATGCATCGCATGATGTCTGGACATATATTTTTGCTTCTGATCCGCATAAGAAAGCCTGTGAATGTCTGGTATAAGGAGCAATAATGCAAAAATGAGCGGTAACATAGAATGGATGTGTTTTCTCTTCAAGCTGGTTAACCCCCGTATTTTTTATTTTTATTTTCTTATTTATCATTATAGTAAAAATTTGTAGAAAATTGGGAGGTAATTTTTAAAATTTCTTATTCATATCCTATGCAATCTGTCACCTGATTTTTGATGTTTCAGCAAAAAAAATATAAAATTCCCCGGCCATATGATGACAGCTGGGGAATTTATAGATAATGGTTTATTTATTTTCCATTTCTGCTTTATACTGTTCAAATTCTTTCGTTGTACATAGCACCCAGTGACCTGATTTAATTTCTCGAAATTCGGGTTCTTCACTCGTATCATGCATGGAAGGGTCATATGGTACCCTTTTGCGATTTCGTTCGTAATCCGGATCTGGCAGAGGAATTGCTGATAACAGTGATTTTGTATAAGGGTGAATCGGATTTTTATACAATTCGTCGCTATCTGCCAGTTCCACCATTTTCCCAAAGTACATAACTCCGATCCGGTCACTGATATATTTAACCATGGAGAGGTCATGGGCAATAAACAAATAGGTTAAACCGCGGTCGTTCTGAAGCTTTTTCAGCAAGTTCACTACCTGGGCCTGAATGGATACATCTAGAGCAGAAATAGGTTCGTCGGCAATAATAAATTCTGGTTCAACCGCAAGGGCGCGGGCGATTCCAATACGCTGACGCTGACCACCGCTGAATTCGTGAGGATAACGGTTAGCATGCTCTTTATTTAGTCCGACAGTCTCAAGCAGTTCGTGTACCCTTTCCGTCCGTTCTTTATCGTTTTTAGCAAGTCCATGAATATCAATGCCCTCAGCAATGATATCCTTGACAGTCATACGCGGATTCAATGATGCGTATGGGTCCTGGAAAATCATCTGCATTTTACGGTTAAATTTCTTCAGTTCTTTACGGGATTTTTTGGCATGAACGTTTTCACCGTTAAACCAGACTTCACCATCAGTTGCATCATAAAGACGGATAATCGTACGCCCGGTTGTGGATTTACCGCATCCGGACTCTCCAACAAGCCCAAAGGTTTCTCCTTTGTAAATATCAAAGGTTAAGCCGTCAACCGCCTTGACCACACTATGCCGGCCAGATTTAAAATATTGTTTTAGGTTCTTGACTTCAAGCAATTTTTCTCGGCTCATGACTCATCACCTTTCTTTTCATCCACGCCGGGTGCTGTTCCAGTCTTCGCAAAACCTTTCATTCGGCGTTTGACAGATTCGGGCGGTTCCACATCCGGTGCATGTTCATGAAGCAACCAGGTTGCCGCATAATGCGTATCCGATACTTTAAACATGGGCGGCTCCTGTTCTAAATCAATTTTGAGTGCATAAGGATTTCGGGGAGCGAATGCATCTCCCTTCGGAGGATTGATTAAATCTGGAGGGCTTCCAGGAATAGCCACCAGTTCTTCTTCCGTATTATCAAGGGTAGGCATGGATCCCAGCAATCCCCATGTATACGGATGTTTTGGATTGTAAAAAATATCATCAACGGTACCGATTTCTACAATTTTTCCTGCATACATAACAGCTACCCGATCAGCCACGTTTGCAACCACACCTAAATCGTGGGTGATAAAAATGATTGAAGCTTCGGTTTTTTTCTGAAGATCTTTCATGAGATCCAGAATTTGTGCCTGTATCGTTACATCCAGTGCGGTCGTCGGTTCATCCGCTATTAATATTTTTGGGTTACAGGCAAGGGATATCGCAATAACCACACGCTGTCTCATACCGCCGGAGAACTGGTGAGGATACTGTTTAATCCGTTCCTGAGCATTTGGAATACCTACCAGTTCCAGAAGCTCAATGGCACGTTTTTTAGCATCTGTGCGATTCATTCTCTGGTGTTTGATCAGACCTTCCATGATCTGATTGCCGATTTTCATCGTCGGATTCAAAGAAGTCATGGGATCCTGGAATATCATGGAGATATCTTTTCCGCGAATTTTGGTCATTTCTTTCTCAGATAGCTTCGCCAGATTTTTTCCGTCAAACAGGATTTCACCTTTTTCAATGTTTCCTGGAGGGCTCGGAATTAATCCCATTAAAGCCTTTGTTGTAACGGATTTCCCGGATCCGGACTCACCAACAATAGCAAGGGTTTCACCTTTATATAAATCAAAGTTCACTCCACGTACCGCCTGTACTTTACCGCCATACGTATCAAAGGAAACCGTTAAATCTTTAACTTCCAACAATTTTTCCATATCTATTCACCTTCCCTTCCTATTCACGCATCTTAGGATCCAGCGCGTCTCTGAGACCGTCAGCCAGTACATTAAATGCAATCATTAACAAGGAAATCACGATAGCCGGAAACACAAGCATATACGGATAGATCTGCAACGACTTAAAGGCGTCATCAATTAATGTTCCTAAGGATGCAAGCGGCGGCTGAAGTCCTAAACCGATAAAGCTTAAGAACGCTTCAAAGAAAATGGCATTTGGAATCGTAAACATCGTTTGAATAATAATCATTCCAGTGACATTCGGGATTAAGTGTTTATTAATAATCCTCGAATCAGTCGCTCCAAGGGTCCGTGATGCAAGGACAAATTCCTGACTTTTCAGTTTCAAAATTTGCCCCCTGACAATCCTCGCCATGCCAACCCATCCTGTAATCGTTAAGGCAATGGTAATGGCGATCAGTCCCGGGTCAAGCAGGATAATCATTAAAATAACGACAACTAGGTTAGGAATACCTACCAGCACTTCAATAATACGCTGCATATAGTTGTCCACTCTTCCGCCGTAATAGGCAGAAATTCCACCGTAAGCCACACCGATCACCATGTCAATGGCTGCCGCTAATATACCGATGTAAAGGGAAATTTGTGTACCTTTCCACGTTCGGGTGAATAAATCACGTCCCATTGCATCCGTACCAAACCAGTAATAATGTTCTTCCAGTCCCCGGGCTTCATAATCATTAAAGGTAATTTCGACTTCTGCCCAGCGCTCATCTGGATTCGGGCGGCTGGCATCATATTCCCGGACAACTTTGTGAGTGTAATCGATACCGTCCAGTTCAAACGCCTCTATTCCCCGCTGAAGGGCATCTTCCGGATCTGCCCCCTGTACGGCTACGGTCCGAGTTCCATTCAGCCCCAGCCAGTCGAGCCACTCCACATTTTCAATACCGGGTACCCGTGGGGGGAGGTTTTTGGCGTCATAATTGGTTTCATCGAACTCATATTTGTTCATATATGGGCCAGCTATTGCCATAAATCCAATAAATAGGAGTGTGATCAGACCCAAAACAGCCGCTTTGTTTTTTTTCAGACGGTTCCAGGAGTCTTTCCAGTAGGAAATCTCCGGACGTCCCAATTCTTCCCCTTTGTCTGATGAAATGTCAGCAGGCTGAAATAAATCTTTTGAAAGTTCTTTATCTTTTTTTGCCATTATTCTTTCCCTCCTGTCAGTCGAATCCGAGGGTCTACTACCACATAAAGCAAGTCAACAATTAAAATGACCACAACAAATAAAATGGAGAAGAACATGGTCGTTCCCATAATCATAGCATAATCATTCATTTGAATAGAGCGGACAAACTGTTCTCCAATTCCAGGAATGGCAAAGATTTTTTCGATTACCAGGGAACCGGTCATCATCGAAACGACAAGGGGCCCCATAATGGTAATTACTGGAATGAGCGCATTGCGGAGTCCATGTTTAAAGGTAACGACACTGTTTTTCAACCCTTTTGCTCTGGCCAGTACGATATAATCTGAGCCTAATACTTCAAGCATTTCTGTACGCAAGAACCGCTGGGTAACGGCCAGTGTAAACATGGCATTGGCTATTGTAGGCAGGATAGTATGCTTGAAGGAGTCCCAGAAGGAAACAGGGAACCAGCCAAATTTTACAGCCAGATAATACTGAAGCAATCCGGCGAATACAAACGAAGGGATTGACTTTCCCAGAATGGCCATCAAATTTGATGAATAATCATATGCTGTGTTTCTCTTAATTGCAGAAATGAGACCGAGAATTAACCCAATCACGGTTCCAAAAACAAGGGACTGAAAACCGAGCTGTGCAGAAGGTCCAATTCTGTCCATGATCAGGTCTTCTACTTTCCGGTTGTCAAACTGAAAAGAAATCCCCATATCTCCCTGTACAAGACCAAAAATATAATTGGCATACTGAACTGGCAACGGGTCATTGAGACCATACTGTTCGTATAAAGCTGCCTTCTGGGCTTCAGTTAATTTATCTTCCATATTAAATGGAGTCCCGGGCAAAAGCTTCATGAGAAAGAACGTGGCTGTAGCAATTAAAAACAACGTAATAATCATATATATGATACGCTGTGTAATATATCTCGCCATGAAGTGCACCTCCTGATCGTTATGAAAATTTTCAAAAAAATTGCCGAATTACAGGGAAAAAGAGAGTATATGTCTTTTGGACACGACACATACTCTCTTCCAACAACCCCATTTTATAATGATAGCTAATTACTTTTCAATCGTTACATACTTGAAGCTGAAGTCAGGGCCAAATGGGTTAAGCTCCATGTTCTTCACATATGGCTGCTGAAGGAATGAACGTGCTCTCTGGAACACGGGTCCAATTCCCACTTCATCCATCAGGATTTGTTCAGCTTGAACCATAGCTTCCCAGCGCTTGTTCTGATCTTGAGCATATTCGGTCTTCGCAAGCTCGATCAGCTCATCGAACTGTTCATTTGAGTAGCTACCATCATTGTAAGAACCATCCGTTACAAACAGGTCCATAAATGTCATTGGATCCAGATAGTCAGGACCCCATCCGGAGAATACGACTTCAAACAATCCTTCACGGCTTAAGCGAAGACGCTCTTTAAACGGAACGTTCTTCAGTTCAACCGTTAAGCCCGGCAGGTTGTTTTCCCACTGATCTTTGAAGAATTCAGTTGTAAGTTTAGACGTTTCTGTGTCCCCAGACATGAACGTAATGGTTACTTCATCAAAGCCAAGTTCTTCTTTGGCTTTTTCCCATGCTTCCTGAGCACCTTCGATATCAGAAACCAGGTGATCACCGCTCAGGTCACGGAAATCTTCACCCGTTTCAGGATGTTTAACAAATTCTTTCGGCACTAAGCCATTAGCAGGTACAGAGTCATTCTTGTATACCACGTCAATGAATTCCTGCTTGCTAAATCCGGTAGCAAGAGCACGACGGAAGTTTTCGTTGTTCATGTACTCTGCTTTTTCAGCAGATTCACGGTTAAACTGCAGGTAGAAAGTAACTGGTTCCATGGCAGTACCGTAATCTGGGCGAGTTTTATACTGATCGATGAAGTCTCCTGATAAACCTACACGGTCAACTTCGCCGCTTTCATACAGGTTCACAGCAGTTGAGCGTTCTTTTACAACGCTAACTTCAATTCCATCAAGACCGACATTTTCTGCATCCCAGTAGTCGGGATTCTTCTCTAGAGTCCAGCTTTCTTCGTGTTTCCATTCAGTCATGACGAATGGACCGTTGAAAATCATGTTTTCAACTTCAAGCGCGAAGTTTTCACCTTGAGATTCAACAAATTCTTCGTTTAAAGGAACGAAGACAGGGAACGCTGCAAAGGATTCAAAATATGGAGCCGGGTTCACCAGTTCTACTTGAAGGGTATAATCATCGACTGCTGTAACACCAAGCTCTTCGACTTTACCGAACATGTCAGGGTAAAGCGGGTTACCGTCTTCATCGGTAGCAGAAATTTCAGTTGCGTTTTTCACCAGACCGCTGAAGAAATAAGGACCATACTGAGATCCAGTTTCAGGGTCAATGGCACGTCTCCAGGAATAAACGAAGTCGTGTGCTGTTACCGGTTCACCATTGGACCAGGTAGCATCGTCACGAAGATGGAACGTCCAGGTTAAACCGTCTTCACTGACTTCTGTCTCATCTTTGTTCGCGAGTCCAGATACGATTTCACCGCCTGGAGCTACACGATATAGTCCTTCATAAGTAGCATCAATAAAGTTCAGTGCAACTACGTCAGTTGCTAATGAAGGATCCATAGTTGGAATTTCGGCACTTTCAAGGATGCGAAGAATTTTCTCTTCATCCTCACCATTTTCTCCTTCATTTTGTTCCTCATTGCCTGTATCATCGCCGGCGTTTTCGTCTCCATCATCGCCGCCGCACGCTGCGAGGAACATGCTTAGTACTAAACCAAGTACTAAGAGCAAAAACCATTTTGTCTTTTTCATGGCGTTTAATGACCTCCCCAAAATTGAATTTTCTAAATTTTTGTGCAGATAAAGCATCTACGTTTCAAATTATACAAGTTTTCTTACATTTTTGCACCCCTTTTTTAGAAAAAAATAACGAACCCCTATTCATGATAGCGATTGGATTACAATTTTTAGGTCAATAGTCCTATATTTCGTCACATTCCTAAACGAGCCGTTTATTTCCAGATCCATCTATTGTTTACATTTTAAAGGATGTTTAACTCGCACTTTCGGCATAGTACAAAGTGTAGTTTCAGGAATCGATGATTGAAATTCATGCTATAATAGTAGCGGTAAAATAATATATTACAGATAGAAAGAGGATTTGTATAACCGTGATTAGAAATAAATGGATGGTTTTATTCATCAACGTCACCATCGCCGGAATTGTATTCTGGCTCAAAGCACCGGTCTATAATCTGTTTCATTTTATTAATAGCGTATTTTATGTAGGATCGTTTTATTTTTTTATCGGGCTTGTCCTGCTTGTCATCAGGGGTAAGTTTTTCGACGGGATCACGTACAGTTTTCGCCGGTTTATTCATAAAAGCTCTAAAAATCCGGATTATTTAGACGATTGGGAGGATAAACCCCTCCCCTCCGAAAAAATTCATGCTGAGTTCATGAAGTTTTTTCTCTTCCAGGGTGCAATGCTGATGGCCATTATGGTATTTTTGTTATTAGCCTATTATACTTTTTAAAGCTTCTGTTGCATTTTGAATCATTTTTTTCTATAATCGTTTAAACAAAAGAACAATTTGAAGGCGATGAAAAAGCGAAAGTACACGGAAACCTCTGCTTACCAGAGAGCCCGAAACAGGTGGAAGCGGGCAGCATGTTTTCGGCAGAAATTGGGGCTTTTGAGCTGTGATTCTGAACATTTCAAGTAAGAATCACCGCGACCCAGGCGTTAGTGGGGCTTCGATGAGAAGCAATGAGAGATCTCCTATCTGTCGGGAGATAACAAGGGTGGTACCGCGGTTCATTCGTCCCTTACCTGAAGGGAAAGAATGAACTTTTTTATTGTTTAAAGCTTCAGCACTTCAGCGAACGAATACCCAATCAATGATTTATTCAAAAAATTCCGTAGAGGGGTGTGTGTAAACCATGAAAACAATCTTTTCAGGCATACAGCCGAGCGGTATGCTGACTATCGGCAACTACATCGGTGCCATGAAGCAATTTGTGGAGCTTCAAAATGATTACAACTGTTATTTCTGTATTGTCGACGAACATGCTATCACAGTACCACAGGACCGTTTAAAGCTGAGACAAAATATTCGGTCCCTGGCTGCGCTCTATCTGGCATCCGGAATCGATCCGGAAAAATCTACCCTTTTTATCCAGTCTGAAGTGCCCGCCCATACACAGCTGGGCTGGATGATGCAGTGCGTTTCATACGTCGGCGAACTGGAACGGATGACCCAGTATAAAGATAAATCGAAAAAGCAGGAGGCAGTCACTGCTGGTCTTCTCACCTATCCCCCGCTGATGGCCGCAGATATTCTCCTGTACAATACAGATATTGTTCCTGTTGGGGATGATCAGAAACAGCATATTGAGCTGACCCGGGACCTGGCTGAACGGTTTAACAAAAAATATAATGATATTTTTACTGTACCCGAGCCGCGCATTCCTGAAACGGGTGCACGGATTATGTCGCTGCAAAATCCGGAGAAAAAAATGAGCAAATCTGATGATAATCAGAAGGCTTCCATTTTTATGCTTGATGACGAGAAACAGATTGAAAAGAAAATTAAAAGTGCTGTCACTGATTCTGAAGGGGTTGTGAAATATGATCCTGAAAACAAACCTGGTGTATCCAATTTGTTAACGATTTATACATCTTTCAGCGACTACTCCATACAGGAGCTGGAACATAAATACGAAGGCAAGGGTTATGGGGAGTTTAAGCAGGACCTTGCTCAAGTTGTCATCGAGGGAATCAAACCGATCCAGCAACGCTATATTGATTTGATTGAATCGGATGAACTCGACGAAATTCTTGACATGGGGGCTGAAAAGGCCAGCCTGGTTGCCGAAAAGACACTCCGAAAAGCAAAAAAAGCCATGGGGCTTGGCCGGGTGAAGAGCAAAAAATATGAAAAATAAAATGAACATTTATAACCAAAAATAGTGCCACCACGTTTGTCCAGGGTGGCACTCTTCTTATGATTAGGGGGTTGCCGTCAACCGGAAAGTCTGCTCTGATGCTTGTCAACACGTCTATCTTTATATCCTAGAACACATTTATTCTCTTTCGGAACATCCATATTGAACAACTGCACCCTTGAATTGACAGCTCATCTTTTCGAGTCAGCGTTCTTCTTGAAGAGGTATGTTCTTATTCACTATTCCTGTTGCAGCCATTTTCCATCATATTCCGTCCGTAAAAAGGAAATACTTATGCTCCCTGTTGGTTAACTTTACTTATAAGCCTCATTTGACGATGAAGAATTCACATGTCCATGTTCTAACTCCCAGATTTTCTCAAAAAACGGCTGCCCCTTTGACATCTTCTGGCATAATTCCTCATGGGATTTGCTCCAGCCATGTATTAAATCGCTATAGAGCTCTTCCCAGGCTTGATCAAAATCCATGTTCTGAATCTTTTCATATTGATATGGACGCCATTCCGTAAGCCAGTATCTGATTTCGGCCAGTTTGGCGGTTTGTTTCATCTGATCGACCATCATCATTAACAGCTGTTTAAGCTGGCGCTCTTTTCTCGTTAAGCCGACCATGTATTCAGGGGGTAAAGACAGAAGGTGATATTCTTTTTGAGCTGTTCGAGTAAAGGAATACGAAGCCGGCTCCATTTTCTCGATCATATCGTAAACCAGTCTTTCCTGACGAGGGATCAGGCGACTCTTGCGAACAGGAACCGAGTAGCCCATCGTATCCACCGCTATGATCGCTGTCCCGTCAGATGCTACGAAGGCATACTCGAGGGGAATTCGCTTCTGATTTTTCCTTAAATAAGACCTCTGGTATACCTTGTCCAATAAAGGTTTTGGCAGATCCTGCAGATCATTCTCTATATAGTCATAAAGGGACGAGGTAACATACAGCAGCGGAACCTGATCAAGCAGTTCAATTCCGTCTTCTTTACGCCATTCATGAAATGGACAGACATTATATCCATTCTCTTCACCTTCAAACCAGTTGACCCAGACATCATGCAAATACATCATAAGCCAAAGACCCTCACTTTATATTTTCATCCTTCTAGCCCTCATTATGAACCATGTATGGAATTTTTATTCTTATCATCCTGTTGTTTACAAACAAATTTTATTCAGAGGGAAAGAAATAGATCGATATGGCAATAATCACAATTCCTATAGGGAAGAGATAACATTCAGGTCTTGTACTAATAAAGAGCAAATAATTCGTCCAGGTTAATCCAGCGGGAAAAAAATTCATGTATCCGATTAAACTGACGCCTCCAGCGATCGTTAGCCCAAACCCAATTAAAAACCAAAACATATACCACATGTTATCCTCCAGAGCATGTCCATTTTTTTTTTATTCATATATATGTCATAAAAAAACAATCATTCCCTGAAAATCCCTTTACTATTTTTTTATTAACGAGTAAATTAGATAATAGTGGCCTTTTTCAGATTCAGAAGAGGGGTCTTTCTTAAAAGAATGAAGATACACAGTATTTTGTAAGGAGAGGAAAACATCATGGCAGAAAGCCGTATGATGAAGAGGAAAAAAAGGCGAAAACGAAAAAGAAAATATATATTTTCATTTGTCATTCTGTTTTTTTTAAGCCTGCTGTTATATGGAGGATACGAGTTTATGGCAGGACAAGAAGAAGCCAGGGACCGGCTCAATGAAATGAATACAGATGATTCTAATAATCAGGGAAACCAGTACACGGACTTCAATCCAGCTGAACAACTAACCGATAAAATCAATGTTCTGCTGCTAGGCGTAGATTCCCGGGGGGAGGAAAAATCCCGTACGGATACGATTATGATTGGACAATACGACCCTGAGAAGGATACAGCCAAACTCGCCTCAATCATGCGTGACACATACGTGAACATTCCCGGTTATGGCTACAATAAAATCAATGCCGCTTTTTTCTTCGGCGGACCAGAACTGTTAAGGCAGACGCTAAAGGAAAATTTTGACCTGGATATTCATTATTACGCTATCGTAGATTTTCAGGGGTTTATTCATGTTGTAGATACCATTGCTCCCGATGGAGTTGAAATAGACGTAGAGAAACGGATGGTTTATCGTGATGATTCTGATGGAACTTACATCGACTTATATCCAGGAAAACAAACGTTAGACGGGGAAAACTTACTGGATTATGCCCGATTCCGCAATGATGCTGAAGGGGATTTCGGCAGGGTCAGAAGACAGCAGCAAATCATCAATACACTGAAAGACGAGGTCCTTTCCGTCGGAGGGATCCTCAAACTTCCCCGGGTTATTGGCACTATTCTCCCTTATGTGGAGACGAATATGAAAACATCGACGATTCTCTCACTGGGTAAAGATTATCTCCTTAATCCTATTGACAGCATTGAGACTATGACCATCCCGGTAGAAGGCAGCTTCTGGGACGAGACATATGATCATGCGGGGGCTGTACTGGCGATCGATGAAGAAAAGAATCGTCAGGCTATAAAGGAATTCTTTGAAACAGATAACTAGTCCCGCCTTCCTGAAGAGGCTCGAATAAAATTTCATAAATAAAATACTGGAAATACCCGAACTCATTCAAGGATCCTTGTATGAGTTCGGGTATTTTTTTGCTCGTCAAAATGTTCCGTTTTCCGAGGATACCGCTTAAGGTTTCCTGATGCAGTTCATTCGTCACCATCCCAGGGGATATTCCGCTCGTGCTATTCCCACAGAAGTCTACATAGGTTGACTTCGTGCATTTTTTTGCAAAACGACCATTCGTTCTTTATTGTCCTGGCCTCTTTCGTATGCACGTTTATAAGGCATCCTTGATGTAAACAGAAAAAATAGGGGCGTCCATCCATCCGGATTTTCATCCCCTTTTACGTGGATTGATTCTCAATGAATACGGTATTTTCACATACGATCAATGGGAGAGAAGGCTGTTTAATAAAAAAACTGTCACCAGGGAGATATCATTCCTGGCGACAGTTTTAGACTAATTGATTATTCTTCAAATTTCTTGAAAAGAAGGGCGGCGTTATGTCCGCCAAATCCCAGTGAATTTGACAGCACCGCTTTCACATCAGCTTCGCGACTTTTGTTCGGTACATAATCAAGGTCACATTCCGGATCTTCAGTTTCGTAATTGATTGTCGGCGGGATAATGCCTGTCAAAATAGTTTTTACGGAAATAATCGCTTCTATGGCACCTGCGGCCCCAAGCAGATGTCCGGTCATGGACTTCGTGGAACTGACGGCTAGCTGATAAGCATAATCTCCAAATACTTCCTTAATCGCATTGGTTTCATAAGGATCATTATATTCAGTGCTTGTTCCGTGAGCATTAATATACTGTATGTCTTCTGGGGTTAAGTGAGCATCATCAATAGCCTGCTTCATGGCACGGGCTGCCCCTTCACCGCCTGGAGCCGGCTGGGTGATATGATAAGCATCCCCGGTAGCTCCATAACCGACAATTTCAGCATATATTTTGGCTCCGCGTTTCTTTGCTGATTCCAGAGACTCCAGCACTAAGATTCCAGATCCCTCACCCATGACGAATCCATCACGATTTTTATCAAATGGGCGGCTTGCCGTTTTAGGATCATCATTGAATGTTAATGCCCTTGCTGCTGAGAAGCCTGCAAAAGCCATATTGGTCAGAGGTGCCTCAGATCCACCGGTAATCATAATATCGGCATCCCCGCGCTGAATCACTTTAAACGCATCTCCAATGGAATTTGCTCCAGATGAGCATGCCGTTACCGTACAGGAATTAATTCCCTTTGCTCCAAGAGCAATGGATACCTGTCCTGCGGCCATATCAGGAATCATCATCGGTACAAAAAACGGGCTGACTCTACGGTAACCTTTTTCTGCAAATTTATGGAACTGTTCTTCATAAGTTGTCATTCCGCCAATTCCGGATCCGATCCATACACCGGTCCGGGGAGCCAGCTCATCCGTAATTTCCAGACCTGCATCTTCAACAGCCATTTTTGCAGCAGCCATAGCATATTGTGTGAATAAGTCCATTTTTCTCACGTCACGTTTATCCATGTACAGAGTAGGATCAAAATCTTTGATTTCTGCTGCAACCTTGGCTGGAAAATCATCCGGATTAATCCTTGATACCCTGTTAATTCCAGAATGACCCTGAATGAGATTTTCCCACATGGAATTTACATCATTTCCGACCGGAGTAACTGCCCCCAGTCCGGTAACTACCACACGTCGATTAACCATTGAACATTTCCTCCTTCCTTATTTTCCCCATCTAAGCGCTACGGCACCCCAGGTTAGGCCGCCGCCAAAACCGACGAGAACTACTAGATCCCCATCCTTAATTTTACCGTTTTTGGCATCCTCCGATAGAGCAATTGGAATGGATGCAGCTGAAGTATTTCCGTATTTATGAACAGACTTGGACATTTTCTCACGGTCAATGCCTAATCGTTCCCTGGCTACCTCCATAATCCGGATGTTAGCCTGGTGGGGGATTAAGTAGTCCACATCCTCTTTCTTTAAACCAATCTTTTCTACTACATTGACTGCAGATTCTCCCATTTGACGGACAGCAAACTTAAACACTTCACGTCCATTCATGACCACATATTCGTCCTGATACAAATGTTTGCCTCCGCTTCCATCTGCACCTAACTCAAATGATAATATGCCTTTACCATCTTGTACAGGCCCAACGATCGCTGCACCTGCACCATCCCCAAATAAAACACAGGTATTCCGGTCTTTCCAGTCCACAATTTTAGATAGTTTCTCGACCCCGACGACTAAAATATATTTGTAGTCGCTTGATTCAATAAATTGTTTAGCAGTTACCAGGCCGTACATGAAACCGGAGCATGCTGCACTAACATCCATGGCAGCAGCCTTTTTGGCCCCGAGCCGGTCCTGAAGCATACAGGATACAGAGGGAAATGGTTGATCCGGTGTCACCGTAGCCACGAGAATCATATCCAGATCTTCGGCACCGATATCAGCATTCTCAAGTGCTTTTTTTGCAGCCAGGTACGCCATATCCGAGGTATCCATATCATCATCGGCAATTCGTCTTTCCTCTATTCCTGTGCGGGTGCGAATCCATTCATCACTTGTATCGACCATTTTTTCCAGTTCTTTATTGGTCAGCACCTTTTCCGGCACGTAATGACCCGTGCCAATAATCCCTGCATTCATATATTTCATCCCCTTACTGGTTGTATTTATATCAATTATTATGACCTGGTATCAATTTTAATGTATTCGAATGGAACTTTCAACACTGGATTGTATTGTGTATCCCACATCACCGGATTAAAATTCCTGAAAAAATCCAGTTTTTTCTTTGCTTCACAAATCAAGTTATGGGCGATTGAGATGATCTTCGAAAGTGAGGTCGAGTGAGGAGGTCTCTATTTTGAGGCATCTGTTATTCTTATGGGTGATCTGTTCCCTTCCCCGGGCGATCGTCTCCCATGTTTGGGCGATCGGCTCTCTACTTTGGGCCGTCACACTCTCTCCTTGGGCCATCAGCTCTCCACTTTGGGCGGTCTGCACTCTTCCTTGGGCCGTCCACTCTCCAGCTTAGGCCATCCGCAACCCAGTTTGGGTCATCAGAACCCTTCCTTGGGTCGTCAGCTCTTCACTTTGGGCGGTCTGCACTCTTCCTTGGGCCATCCACACCCCTGTTTGGGCCATCCGCAACCCAGTTTGGGTCATCAGAACCCTTCCTTGGGTCGTCAGCTCTTCACTTTGGGCGGTCTGCACTCTTCCTTGGGCCATCCGCAACCCAGTTTGGGTCATCAGAACCCTTCCTTGAGTCGTCAGCTCTTCACTTTGGGCGGTTAGCACTCTTCCTTGGGCCGTCCATACCCCTGTTTGGGCCATCCGCAACCCAGTTTGGGTCATCAGAACCCTTCCTTGGGCCATCAGCTCTCCACTTTGGGCGGTCTGCACTCTTCCTTGGGCCGTCCACTCTCCAGCTTGAGCCATCACACTACAGCCCCGCGATCTGCCAATATTCCACCGCCCGAACTAAAGTAGTTGCCAAGGAAAATACAGGGAAGCACAAAAAAACTCGCCGTTGTCCGGCGAGATTCTGCATAATATCGATCATTGACCAACTGAAAAAAATTGGTCAATAATTATTCATTAGGCAAACGTCCAGTTTCAATATAATCATTTACTGCATCTTCAATTTTTCTCTTTGTCATTTCAGGAATCTCCTCACTGTATGTTCCCATGCTGATCACTCCATCCTGAAAACCAAAACTTAGTATCCCAGCAGGAAGATTCCCATCCTGATACATTTGAGCTGCCAGCAGGTACAGGCGGTCTACATGCTGTACAGTACTCGTTAATACGGCCTCCGGTGCCAATTCATACTGATCCGTAACAAATCCAATCGCATATAAACCATCTTCTTTTATTTTTTCTATAACCGGCACACTATACCCATCGCCTGCAGGGTAAAACACATCCACCTGCTGTTCCTTCATAATGTCATAAAGCTCGAGTGCTCGATTTTCATCATTCCAGTCATAAACATACTGAAAATGAACCTGAATGTCAGGGTCTACATATTTTGCTCCCTCATAGAAACCTCCTACCTCTGGCTGCCATTCGTGGGCCGCAATCACACCAACATGCCCTGTTTCAGACATTTCAGCAGCCGTCATCCCGGCAAAAAAACCCATGGGATGGGAATCAAAGTTTAAACTTGTCATATTACTTCCATACTGATTTCCATTGAAGTATACAAAATGGGTATCCGGATACGCTTTATGAATATCCAAAAAATATCTTCCATAAATACTTCCGTGTCCAAAAATGAGTCCTACATGTTTCTCCGCAAAGCTCTGTACTTGTTGATTTACATCAAGCTGTGAGCGGACATTTTCTTCAAAAAATACATCCTTATTTAATTGATCTTTTATAAGGAGTAAACCCATATATCCTTTTTGCCCCCAGGTCATATCATTGATCGTGCTTTCAACGAGCATGCCGACATTTTGTTTATTGTCTTCCATTTGCAGTCCGGAACAGCCTGCCGCAATGAAGAAAATAAATAAAAAAGCGGTGAGTTGTTTCAACTTGAGCACTCCCATTCTGGCCGATGTCCTTTGTAGCTTACTTTTATTGTACTTGCTGTCTTGATAAACGTAAATTATAATTCATAATAGCTCGGAAAACTCTGAATATGTTTCTCTACCTTTTTTACTGCCTCTTCTCTATCTATAGTAACATGTATGATCTTTCGGTATTCATCATTGTGCCTGGTGGTGATCCATTTTTGTCCCTCTTTCCGCCAGCGCTGAAAATACACCCAATTTATAAAATCGTCCACATAAATAATGTTGTTTTTCTTTGATTTTTTTACAAAGTCTTTTTGATCCATCCAGGGACCGATGACATTAGGAGCCTGGATCACGATTCCTCCATCATCTGGTTCTGGTTGGCTGGCAAAGTCCTCATCCGTAATGCGGACACTTTCTGTCTTCCCTTTTTTACCGGGCATGCATCCGGACGCTGGCGGGAACCTATATATCAGAAATTCCTGGTCTGGATGGCAACGTATTGCATCGAAGCGGTCAAAAAAGATGAATTCACTGTTTCGTCCAAAAAAATCATATAAAAATTCCTTCTTCGGATCATCGAGGGGATCTATCCCTATGATTGAATACCCCTTATCAAGATATGTGCCTGTCAAATGAAACCCCAGCCAGTGGAAACAATTTTCGATTACTACTTTCATTTAAATCCTCCCTGATCAACACATTGTTTTTCAGTAAGACAGTCGTTTTTAAAGGGGGAAATTTTGCTTTATTTTTTATGTATCCTCTGGTAAACTATTTGAAGAGAATGGACCATAAATGAGGTGACATATATGAGGCTATTTTGGACAATTATTTGGAGCTTCCTGCTTAGCAGCATGGTAGTATACGTCGTAAGCAGCATGACTGGCGCTCATTTTGACTTAACCCTTGCCATTGTCTTATCCATAACCTTTACGGTTGCATCTGTAGTACTTGGAGAGGGTTTATTAAAACAAGAAGACGTTTCCTGATTCAGTTATTACTCATTCCATTTTGATAAATAATGGTAGATGGGCACGCCTATCGTTATGCTCCTTGTGCGTGCCCATTTTGATATGACCATGCATACGAAGTACCTGTGGGACGGACAGTCCCTTTTTTTATGAACAATTATCAGAAATAAGAAAAACGTAAAGCTTCCAGTAACTTTAGCGGCAACATGAGACGGGCAAAACCACTTCCAAAATATGAACTGACGGGATAGCCCCATCCGAAGAATCGTTCGTGACTGTCCTGAGGCATCTGGGGATGGACACCAATCGACACTTCCAGAAAAACATAATCCGGTTCCACACCTACGATAGTGCCATCTTTTTGTTCTCCATGAATAGTTTCAATAAATACATATTGATGAATATGCCTTTGACATAAAGTACATGCGTCCTGTAGTGACTGAATGTTGTCTCTACCACTTTATTCAATAGGTCAACATCACGTGCGGTTCAAAACACTGTTTACATGGAGGTTTATGATGAGTGAATTATGGACTCTGATCAAATATTTATTTTTCGGGATATTTCAGGGATTTACAGAACCTATCCCTATTTCTTCCAGCGGTCACCTTATGATTGTCCGCCACTTCATGGAAATGGATGATGTAGGAATCTCTTTTGAAGGATTTGTAAACTTTGGATCATTAATCGCTGTATTGATTATTTACCGAAAAGATCTGTATCGGCTCTCCGTGAATAGTCTTCAATATGTTATACAGAGAGGCGAAGAAAATAGAGGGGATTTTCGTTTTGTTTTATTGTTAGTGGTTGCCACTGTACCGGCCGGGATGATTGGGGTACTATTTAAAGATGTTATTGAAGGGATTTTTAGTGAGGATATACGCATGATTGGTACAACCTTGATTGTGACCGGTTTTGCTCTCTGGATTATTCGTAATTTACGGGGGAAAAAACAGGATGGAGATTTGACTTTAAAAGATGCGTTGATTGTTGGATTCGCCCAGGCAGTTGCACTGATGCCCGGAATCAGCAGATCCGGAGCTACCATCGTCGCAGCCATGCTATTAGGAATGAAGCAGGATACCGCTTTACGTTTCTCCTTTCTGCTGTATATTCCGGTGAGTATGGGAACCATGATTTTTTCCGTTACAGATTTAATGGAAGATCCCCACTTTGAGTCGCTTGTGATTCCATATATTTTCGCATTTATTGGATCGATCGTTGCGTCATACTTTGCCCTTCTATGGTTTATGGATATTATGAGAAAAGGAAACTTAAAATATTTTGCATTGTACTGTTTAGTTGTCGGAATACTTGTACTTCTGTTTTTGTAATCTAAAACATTCCATATTTGATAAAAAAAAAATCAGCCCTAGATAAAGCGGGCTGATTTTTTTCATCAATCCGGGATGCCCAGTGCAATTTTCGCATAGCGGGACATACGGTCCTTGGTCCAAGGGGGATTCCATACAATATTCACTTTTACATCCTTTACTTCCGGTATATCCGATATTACCCGTTTAACATCCTGCTCAATCGTTGCAGCCAATGGGCAGCCCATAGCCGTTAAGGTCATTGTCACCGTGCATGTCCCTTCATCATCAAGATCCACACCATACACTAAACCTAGATTGACTATATCAATCCCAAGTTCCGGGTCAATTACGTTTTCAAGTGCACCCATTAGGTTTTCTTCAAGGGCTTTATCCATCAATCATAATCCTCCTTTTTTCGGATTCTACTTTTATTATAAACAATTTTGGCATCATTTTTAACCCTCTCAATTTTTTTCCGGGATTACAGATGCATTTCAAACCAGTTTACGGTTTCCATCACGGCAAACCGGCTCACTTTATGCCCCTGTCCTACCTCCCGTAAAAATCTGATTTTTTCTGGATCTTTATATTCGCGGATGACTTCATTGTAAAAAGAATAAGAGTGGTCAAAAGGAACCACTGGATCCTGATCTCCATGCCAGAAAAAAAGGGGCCGTTCATTGAGTACTTCCTTGTGACGGGAAAGATCAATGCTGTCCAGCTGACTGATTTCCTCCTTGATTTCTTCTTTTGTAAGGGGAAGTTCCGTGCCGCTTTTCTCTACCTGGTCAATTAAGAAGTAAGCCATTTCAGTCAATTTCGGGGATCCCATCAATACGGCAGATGCTCTGATCCATGAAAACTGAGTCAAAGCAGCACTTGTGGTTATGCCGCCCATGCTTGTCCCGGCAAGACCAAAACGTCCTTCTTTAATCCAATTCCTTTGTTCCAGTTCCTTTTTGATCACTGGCAAATCCAACAAATTTTGTTTGACGATTTTCCAAAAGTTCAGCTGTAGTTCATCGCTGGAGATTCCCTGGTTCCGTTCGCCGTGAAACAGACAATCAGGCAGCAGCACCCGGTATCCTTTCCCGGCCATTAAATACGCAAAGGGAAGATTAAATTCTTTAGAACTGGTGAATCCGTGAATATACGTGATCACAGGAAGCGGCTGATTCTTTCGTTTTTCTTCTGTCACCGCGAGAACAGGTATATCTTCAATGGTTATCCGCTCAACGACTATCATGATTTACCCTACCTTTTTAATTTTCTTGTTTAACTTGTACCTGTTTTTCAAATCATAATCCATATTGAACAAAAGACAATAGATAGCATTATATTATCAAATTCTGGTACAAATACCAAGATTTTAACTCATGATCCTCCGTTCGTTGTGCTGGATTCAAATGGAAAGTTATACTTCATGTATGAATCATTCAAGGATATCATAATTTTCTTCAACCAATTTTTTATTCACGGAATCCCATCTACCCCTTTACAAGTTCCGCCTTCCCCGCTAAACTATTAAGAAATAATGAGGTGAAATCGATGGAAAGACATTTAATTGCACTCGACTTAGACGGAACTCTACTGACGGATGAAAAAATCATATCAGACCGTACAAAAAACACAATTGTTAAAGCCATAAACCAGGGACATATTGTCGTTATTGCAACCGGGCGACCCCATCGTGCCAGCATTGAATATTATGAGGAGCTTGGGCTAAATACGCCAATGGTTAATATGAATGGTGCACTTATTCATCACCCAAAGGATCAACGATGGGACGTCATCCATTCGCCGATGCCGATTCGAACTGCAAAAGAAATTGTCCACACCTGCTATGATTTCGGGGTCCATAATATTATGGCTGAAATTAAAGATGATGTTTATCTAGATAAATTTGATCAGGAAGTATTGGAACTGTTTCATGCTGATGTTGAAAATCATCCGATAACCATTGGAAGCCTGCGAAATCATTTAAAGGAAGATCCCACTTCTTTGTTAATTTATCCTTATGAAGAAAACGTAGATGCACTAAGAAATACATTGCATCACCGTCATGCGTCAGTCATTGAGCATCGTAAATGGGGAGCACCATGGAATGTAATTGAAATTGTACGCGCCGGTTTAAACAAAGCAGTCGGCCTGAAAAAAATTGCTCATTATTATCATATCCCAAAAGAGCGTATCATTGCATTTGGTGATGAGGATAATGACCTTGAAATGATTGATTATGCAGGTGTTGGCGTGGCTATGGAAAATGGGATTGAGGAGTTAAAAACCATCGCCAATCACGTGACAAAATCCAACCAGGAGGATGGGATTTCCATTTTTCTGGAGGAATACTTAAAAATTCCTTTTTCTGTAGGCTAAACAAGAAAATTTCATACGTATGAATCCCTTCAACCTGCACACAATAAACCTGAACGCTAAATAGGCGTTCAGGTTTTATGTTGGGGGGATCTTGCCTTGAGCAAGCGAAGTAAATCAAAGCGCTTTGTATCAGAAAGCACGAAAGCTGTTCGGAAACATGCTGAACGGTTCCCTTATCGAGAGCGGTTTACCGATGTGGAACGGAAAAGGGAAGAAGCCGATCAGCACACGTTAGGAGGATTTTAGGATGGCCAATCGTATGATTGAGCAGGCCCGTGAAGCTGTTAATCGATTAACAAACATGGGACAGGCCTCAAATGAAGAGCGTGAACGGCAAATCGCAGTTGCTCGGAATGTGATCCAGTCTGCATATCAACAATCTACTCCTGAAGAACAGGAACAATTAGAGCAACTGGAACGGCAGATCGAAAACCATTTAAAGTAATAACAAGAACAGGGGTGCTCTCATGAGTACCCCTGTTTTTTTATGGTGCCTGTCACTTGTCAGGTTTTGTCGATAGGGTTGTGCTTTTTTATGCTTTCCCCTTTACATGATTGCTAAACAGGGATAATATGATGAAAAAGAATTTCCCTGTAGTGGAGAGGAGACACTGAAATGTATGTATGGGTGAACCAAGAACTTGTTGAACGGGATCGAGCGAATGTGGATCTTGAAGATCGGGGCTATCAGTTCGGAGATGGAGTATACGAAGTCATCCGGATGTACCACGGCAATTTTTTTATGTTACAGGAGCATCTCGACCGTCTTCAATATAGCCTGAATGAAGTCGGTATTCCATTCAATGTAAAGGAGCATCAGGTTGAGAACAAACTGAAAGAAATTATGAAGAAGAATTATATCCGTGATGGAGCTGTTTACCTGCAAATTACCCGGGGGGCTGCCCCTCGCAATCATGGATTCCCGGAACATCCTGAACCTGTGTTTACTGCTTATCCTCTGCCAGTTACACGACCACATCAAGAACAACTAAACGGAATCCGAATGACCCTTGTTGAAGATCTGCGCTGGCTCCGCTGTGACATTAAAAGTCTAAATCTGCTCTGGAACGTCATCGCAAAACAAAAAGCAAAGGAACGCGGATGTTTTGAAACCCTGTTTTATCGAAACGAGAACCATGTGACGGAAGGATCATCTTCTAATTTTTTTGGGGTAAAGAATGGGGTTCTCATTACCCATCCGGCCAATTCGTTCATTTTAAATGGTATTACCCGGCAGGCTGTTCTCAATATTTGCAAGGAAAAACAAATTCCATGCGAAGAAAAAGTCATGTCTTTAAACGATTTAAAAGAGCTGGATGAAGCTTTTATTACGTCAACAACTGCAGAAGTGCTGCCTGTTAAGGCCATTGATGATATACGTATTGGCGACGGAAGTGTAGGACCAATTACCCGCCGGATCCAGAAACTTTTTTTCGAACGAACATAATTCATCAACCAGGCCTTTTATCTCTTTCAGTTTTCATGCTAATATATAAGAGATGAGGGAGGGATTAATATGGGTGTGATTGCAGAATCAACACCAAATCCAAATGCGATGAAATTTACAGCAGACCGGGCCATATTCGAAGGAGATGCCAGTGTCTCTGTTATGCCAGGTCAAACGAGTGAACATGCCATTTTGAACGATCTTATGGAACTTGAAGGTGTTGACAATGTATTTGGATATCAAAATTTTATTACAGTCAACAAAAGCATGAATGCAGGATGGGATGAGCTGATCCCAAAGGTAGAAGAAGTGTTCAAAAAACATGGGTATTGAGACGCTACATACACAAAAAAGCTTAAAACACCCCGCTAAATTGCTGAAGACTGCCTGAGGATACCCGAGGAGACTGCCACCGCAGAGGGACAGCTCAAGGGAGCGGGCACTGCAGCTGCACCCCAATTCAAAGTAATCCACATCCACTGAGCGTTCATCAATGATAAACGACCTGCCCCTTCATACTCCGGGCAGGTCGTTTTTTTATTTGATGGGAACCTGTATTTCGGTCATCCATTCTTCTCGATTTTCTTTATTCCAGATGCCATCAATGTAGGATTCCCTCGGCATCCCGTCCATTTTATACCCGTTTTCTTCAATCCATTTCATGACTGCTGCATAAGCATTCCCAATCGTTGAGTAGGGGCCCTTATGAATGACGCATGCTGCCTTCTCCACCGCATGTATCTTTTTAAATAACATATCATTGGTATCCGTTCCAAAATCGGTTACAGCTTCGCAAACTTCTACGTCAATATCCGACTCCTTGTACTCTCCGTCATGATCGATCGTAAAGCAATATTCAGGCGTTGCGCATGTGACATTCTGCTTCCTCATCTGTTTTCCCATTTTCGGATAGAGTTTAAAAAATTCATCATAATTCGCAATTTTTTGCCGCACGGAAGCAACGATGACTTCTGGAAGCTCTTTTATAATGACAGAATACTTCATCATTTCACCCTCCTGTTTTAATTGTTTTATCAATAAACCAATTTCAATCAGCCTCTTTTGCTCAGACATAATCAATTCTTCTGTTTCTTTTTGTTTTTGTTCCAAAAAAGAAATCATCTGTTCTGTTGTATCATAATCATGGATAACATAATGGATTTCCTTTAAAGATAACCCGATTTTTTTCAAGGCAAGGATTTGATGGAGAACGGGTATCTGGTCGGAAGAATAATAGCGATAACCCGTTTCATCATCGACATAACGGGGCTTAAAAAGCCCGATTTGATCATAATGTCTGAGCGTCTTTACGGATACCCTGTTCATTTGAGAAAAGATTCCGATTCTGTACATGCTATAAATCCTCCGGGAATGATGTGGAATGACAATTCTATTGTAGAGTCTCCTGCAACAGGAGGGTCAACACAATGGACTGTACATTTTTCAAAAAAACAACACTCGCGGATAATTGCCGTATACCTGATATGTTTATCCGTTCTGATTTCATACGATAGATATGACCATAAATGTTGAGAATAGAAAAAATGCCATCCCGCTGAATTGGACGGCATTTTATGATTACTGAATAATCTGCTCAAGGGTTACATGATGTTGGCTTCCAGGTTTCCCTTCTTTTTTATTTTCTTCATATAATACCAGTGTTAAAGTGCCGTTAACAGGAAGCTGTTCTTCAGGGATTTCAATATCTAGTTCAAACTCAGACCAGCTGGAGTCAGCATCTTCTGCAACCTGCACCGGGGTATCTTCCACGAGCAAGTTATGCCCATCTTCTACATGATACATAAATCCACCTTCAGATACTCTTGCTTCCCCTGTTACCTTGTACTTGCCGGCGGTTCCTTCAACTTTCACATTGTGGAAAGCTGACCTTTCCTTTTCTTCTGGTATTTCAAATGAGAATTGTTTAACAAATGGCTGTCCCTCAATGACCTGTTTATTGATTTGGGATGCAAGTATTGTGACTTCGGCATTGTAAGTTCCTGGCTGAATGTCATTACCGTATTCCCACACTTCTTTCCAGGTCAGGGACTGTCCTGGTTCAACTGGTTTGTACACAAAAGCTTCGGTAAACGCCCTTCCTTCCGAGTATCGATAAACTTCTTCTCCTGTCTCAGCATTTGTGACAACAATTTCGAATTGCTGGCCGGAAGAAAATCCTAATTCAACCGTATCATCTCCAGTGTTTATCAGTTCCATAGTAAAGATAGTCTGTTCGATATCCGGCTGAACAGCAGTACGATAATTTAATTGATCAATCATCGCCAACAATTCTTCTTCTGTCAATTCTTCGGGCTGATCGATCACCTGACCACCCCCATGATCATTCGGATTCGTTTGATGCCCGGTCTGGTCATCAAGGTTTCCCTGATTTCCTCCATCACCATTGGACAGATCGTCTGTCCCGCAGGCCGCTAACAAAAAAAGAAGTGCCATCATTGTCAGGAGCAATTGTTTCATGTTTGGCTACACACCCTTTTCAACATCATTTGTCACTTAATAGACGTTTCGTATATTGAGAAGTTACATCTTCGCATCATCTCTCCGGAAGAATCCAAATATACCTGTTGTCTGAACAATATTTGTAAAGGCATGTGGATCAATGTCTTTAATAATTTTCTCCAAATCATACAGTTCATACCTGGTAATGACAATAAATAGCATACTTTTTTCCTTTTTCGTGAATCCTCCCCTGGCCGGAACAGCTGTTACACCTCTGAGCATCCTTTTGTGAACCATTTCTGTGATTTCTTCTGCTCTGGATGTGACCACCATGGCAGTCAGTTTTTCATGGCGGGTGTGAATGGCGTCAATCACCCTGGTTGAAACATACAGGGTAACCATGGTATACAGAGATTTTTCCGGATCGTGCATAAGACCCGCCATAACAATAATGATCCCATTAAAAATTAAAAAGTATTTTCCTACAGGTTTGTCCTTCATCCGGGACAAAATCATAGCAATGATATCCATCCCGCCTGTTGAAGCCCCCCATTTAAGCGTTATCCCTACACCGATTCCCCCAATCACTCCTCCAAACACGGCATTAAGAATGATATCGCTGGATTGGGCGTCAACAGGTAGTATTTCTAAAAAGAATGTCATCATGAGTACGGATAGTAAACTGTAAATCGTAAAACCTTTTCCGACTTTTTGCCATCCGAGGATCACCACTGGAATATTTAGAAGCAAAAGCAAAATACCGGTTGAGACATCAATGCCGATAAAATCTCGAAAATAGCTGGACAAGAGCTGAGCCAGCCCGGTAAATCCGCTTGCATAGACATTGGCTTCAATTAAAAAGAAATTCAGTGAGATCGCATTAAATAAAGAACCGAGTATGACGATCATAAATCGTTTCATTTCAAATAAAAACATAACGTCCTCCTGACACTATTTTTTTCCATGAACATTGACGGACAGCTGTAATTAGCTATAAACTAATAACAACAAATCATTAGAACTATTATAGTGGGGGTTAAAAATGAACGTCAATATCATTGTTGATTCCGCCAGTGATCTACCAAAAAACTTTTATGAAGAATTTCAGGCAGATATGGTGCCGCTTCTGGTCCATTTAAATGGGCAGGATTATGAAGATTCAAGAACGATTGAGCCAAAAAAAGTATATGAAGAAATGAAAAAGGGAGCTGCCCCAAAAACCGCCCAGGCCACACCGGAATCGTTCAAGCAAGTTTTCAGGAAATATGCTGAAAAAGGTGAGCCGTGTATTTATCTGGCCTTTTCTTCAGAGTTATCCGGTACATACCAGAGTGCAAAAATCGCTGAAGAACAGGTTAAGGAAGACTACCCAGATGCACAGATCGATGTACTGGATACAAAATGTGCCTCCCTTGGATATGGTCTTGTCGCTCTCAGATCGGCTAAACTGGCAAAAGAAGGCGCGTCCCGGGAAGACATTCTCGAAATGGCCAAATACCATGCTTCCCATATGGAACATATTTTTACCGTAGATGACCTGGAATATTTATATCGGGGCGGACGGGTGACCCGCACCCAGGCATTTATGGGAAGTTTACTAAAAATCAAACCTCTTTTACATGTGGAAGACGGAAAACTCGTCCCTCTAGAAAAAATCAGGGGATCGAAAAAAGTTTACAAACGCATGGTGGACATACTCGGGGAGCGGGGGACTGACATAGACAATCAGGTTATTGCCATCAGCCACGGAGATGATCTTGAAAACGCCGAAAAACTCGCGGCTATGATTCGGGAACAATATAATCCCAGGGAAATCATCATTCATACCATCGGAGCGGCCATTGGTGCCCACGCCGGCCCGGGTACAATCGCACTCTTCTTTTTGAATAATACGTATAAATAATCCACGGTAGTGCACCGTGTTTATGCTGGCAGGCCATGGGCCATCCATCCTGGAAAGTTTTCGCTGAATTCCTTAACTCCAGCCACACGAAATACAGACACAGCTAATAGGGCATGAGCTATGTTTGTATGTTCAACTTTAAGCAGTCCTTTAACTGCAGCTGAATGTCAACTTATTATGTCCGGTTAAAAAACCAGTCATGTTTATGACAGCATGGCTGGTTTTTTCGTTATCTCAGAACCATGATCCAATTGTTTAGGATAAGACTATTCAAAGCTCCACGTTGACAACCGGCATTTCTGTCGAGCAAGATTAACCGAAGCTCAGTCCTGATTGACTAAAGGAAAAAATCAAGTAAGTCATTTATTCATCAGAAATGTTTTTGAAACGTTTAATCGTGCAATATTCAAAAAGATGGAACATAAATTTTTTTCAAAAAAGACAACTTTTGCTGGCAAGCTTCATACGATTGTACACAAAGGAGGATTTCGATGAACATCAACGAGCTTATTCAGGATTATATGAACGAACGAAACCAGTATCCCGAGTCCGTGAATCATTTATTGGATTATTGCCAGCAAAAATATATCAATGGGGAGCTTCCCATTCATGATTATCGGATACTTTTTAAAAAACTCCTTGATCGAGGGGCAGTGTCTGCCTATCAGAATGCCTAATCCGATCTGCCCCTTGATCAGCCCTCCTTTATTTTATTGTCTTCTCAACATTTCGTCACGCCTTGGATGATTTTCTACTATTTCAGCACTGTCCCCCTTCATCTTTTGAACGATTTTTAGTAAAATATGGATGTATTTTTTTGAAAATTCCGTAATATATCATTTTTTCTAGAGGAGGTGATTACACACCAGGAGAAATCGTCTAAAACATTCATCGCACTTTTCCATACCAAAACCTTTTAAGAAAAGGAGGGCAACACATGAAAAATATTTTGACTCAAATTTTACTTGCCTTTATTCTGGCAATCTTTGCTGGATCCCTTTTAGGTGAACATGCCAGCTATGTACAGCCGCTCGGGGACTTATTTTTGCGTTTAATTAAATTCATTGTAGTTCCGCTTGTACTCGCTTCACTCGTTGTTGGAGTTGCTAGTACCGGAAATGTAAAAAAACTTGGGCGTATGGGCGGCAAGACCGTTCTATATTATCTTGCTACCACAGCGATTGCCATTGTCATTGGTCTGGCAGCAGGCAATCTTTTTTCCCCTGGATCAGGTTTAAACATCTCAGAAGAGTCTGCTGAATCCGTTGAAGCCCAGGAACCGCCGGAAATAGTAGATACAATCCTAAATATTGTTCCTACTAACCCTATTAGCTCCCTTGCTGAAGGGAATATCCTCCAAATCATATTTTTTGCTATTTTTATTGGCTTAGGGATAACCATGTTAGGAGAAAAAGCAGCAACAGTACGCCGTTTTTTTGAACAGTTTGCCGAAATTATGTATAAGATTACGGGAATAGTAATGCGATACGCCCCAATCGGGGTTTTTGGCCTGGTGGCTCCCATTATTGGAGAATACGGTCTGTCCGTTTTAATGCCATTGATTAAAGTCTTGGCTGCCCTCGTTGCTGGAGTGGCTGTTCATGCTGCAGTCACCTATTCTCTTGCCGTCAAATTTTTAGCAAACATGAGCCCGTTGAAATTTTTTAAGGGAATTGCACCCGCATCTATTGTCGCCTTTAGTACCCAGAGCAGCTCCGGAACTCTCCCGGTAACGATTAAAAGTGCAGAAGAACATTTAGGCGTCAAAAAAGAAGTCAGCAGTTTCGTCCTTCCCCTTGGAGCAACCATTAACATGGATGGAACGGCCCTCTATCAGGGAGTTTGTGCTTTGTTTGTAGCCCAGTTTTTCGGCATAGATTTAAGCTTTTCTGAACAATTAACCATTGTGCTTACAGCAACCCTGGCCTCCATTGGTACTGCTGGAGTACCTGGAGCTGGACTGATCATGCTGACGATGGTGCTCACTTCTGTCAATCTTCCGCTGGAAGGTATCGCCCTGATTGCCGGTATCGACCGTGTTCTTGACATGTTCAGAACATCGTTGAATGTCACCGGTGACGGATCGGCTGCCGTAATTGTTTCCGCCTCAGAAAGCAAACATCATGTTTCCCGGGATACATCGATAAATGTATAACGATAGATAAGAAGGTAACCCTCCTCTCCTGTTCAGGGATAAAAAGAACAACTCATAACCCTTTCAGCACCGAATACTCGAGTAGGTTCCTGCCGACACTGGAAATGGCAGGGGTCTCAGAGGATGGCGTTGCACCAGGACCAATACAAAATGATCCATATCCGCTGATTTTTATCATTTCCAAACAATCCAAGAGCTCCTGCCTTTATTCAAGAGCAGGAGCTTCTTTCGTGGATTGCCTGTATATGATTTCATGGGGAACAATGATTCGTTTAGCTGGTTCATCTTTATTGGTCACTTTTTCAATTAAACATTTGGCTGCCTGGGCTCCTAATTCATAAATCCTGATATCGACTGTTGTTAATGGAGGTTTTGATATTTCCGAAAGATAAACATTATTGAAGCTTACAATGGAAACGTCATCGGGAACACGTAAACCATACTCTTCCAGCATGGTAATTACCCCCAGACTCATTAAATCGTCTGCTATGACAATTCCCGTAGGAGGTTCACCCAGTTTAAATAGCTGATCTACTGCTTTTTGTCCTCCGGAACGTAAAAACTCTGTGTGAACCCGATATTGATCCAGTCGTAGAATTTCCGCTTCCTGCAAAGCCTGCTGATAACCCTGGAGGCGGTCACGGGTTACCATCAATTCAGTTCCTCCTCCGATAAAAGCAATTTTTCGATGTCCCAGATCGATGAGGTGGTTCGTTATTTCCTTTGCAGCCCGGATGTTATCATTATCCACATGGGTGATTTCCGTTTCGTGTTCGTCAGGTTTGCCAATAATGACAAACGGGAAGTTTTCTTTCAGTAAAAAGTGCACGACCTGATCATTCACTCTGGAATATAGAAGTATCAATCCATCCACCCGTCCGCCCTGAACGAGCCTCTCAATACCTTCAAAAATTTCCTCTTTTGATTCACCGGTGGAAATGTTTAAAGAATAATTCAAACGATGGGCAATGGAGCTGATTCCCCTCATGACTTCAGGGAAAAAAGGATTCTGCAGTGCTTTGTCTGCAGAATGGGGCATAACAAGCCCAATCGCCCTGGCAGATCGGATGGCCAGACTCCGGGCGTTGACATTTGGATGATACCCGAGCTCTTTCATAGCTTTACGCACTTTTTTTTTCGTATCTTCACTGATTCTCGGGCTGTTAGCCAGAACCCTTGACACAGTTGATGGAGCCACATTTGCTCTTTTTGCTACATCTTTTATGGTAACTCCCATTTTCTTCACCTACTCTATGATCGTTCAACTGGAACAGAGATCACCGCCTGATTCTGTTGTCGGGCAATCGACTTGCCATTGACCTCTATTTTTTGACCTTCGTCCAAATGGTGAATGACAACCTGGATCGTTTTATATAATGGATGATACTCATTTTGTACGGTTTTCAATTCCAGTTCTACTTTTTCTTTTGTACAGTTCATGCTGACATGGATTTCAAGAAATTTTCCCTTTTCATAATCAAACGTTTCCCCATCATCATCGTAAAACGTATACTGATAATTTCCCTGATGATGAGCATAAACATGAAACGTCATCTGCTTATCTTTTTCCATAGTAGATTGTTTCATCGATCCATGCGCTATTATTGTACCACGTTTGATAAAAACCGGTAGCTGATCCAGTTCAGCATGAATGAGATGAACTTTATTTCCCTCGTACATATCGCCGCTGAAATAATCGGCCCATTCACCTTCAGGCAAATATACAGCCCTGTCAGTGACTCCCGGGGACATTATCGGCGCTACAATCACATTGTCTCCTATCATAAATTGATCATGGAGACGGTATGTTTTCGGATCATCCGGATACTCCATCAATAGCGGCCGCATGACAGGAACTCCGGTTTGATGGGCCTGGCGAAACAGGTTGTAGAGCTGCGGCAGCCACTGATAGCGTAGTTCAATATACTTTTTCATAATCGCTTCATACTCTTCCCCAAATGCCCATGGTTCCTGACGTCTTGTGCCTATGGCTGAATGGTTGCGGAAATACGGCGTAAAAGCACCTGCCTGCATCCAGCGGGTCAGCAGTTCACCGTTTGAATCATGGGCAAAGCCTCCGACATCGGTTCCTGCAAAAGCCACCCCAGAAAGCCCCAGATTCATGACCATTGGCAGGGACATCTGCAGATGTTCCCAGAAACTTCGATTATCGCCCGTCCAGACCGCTGCATACCGCTGAATCCCTGCAAAACCGGCTCTTGTCAGCAAAAATGGCCGCTTTCCCTGTAAACCTTCTTTCATTCCTTCATAGGTTGCTT
Source organism: Melghiribacillus thermohalophilus (assembly GCF_004342905.1). Taxonomy (GTDB): domain Bacteria; phylum Bacillota; class Bacilli; order Bacillales; family Alkalibacillaceae; genus Melghiribacillus; species Melghiribacillus thermohalophilus. Next base: position 86,309 of record NZ_SMAN01000009.1, read on the forward strand.
TTCCCATCATGAATCCGTAAATATTATGGAGAGCCCGATGGGTAGCCGGTTTTCCGTCATTTCGATGCATGACGCTCGTATCCATGGTCTTCGTTTCATTAAAAACTGCGGGTTCATTCATATCATTCCAGATTCCTTCAACCCCAAGTTCCCGGTAAAAAGCATGCTTTTCTCCCCACCATTTTCTTACCTTTTCATCGGTAAAATCAGGGAACGCACTTTCCCCCGGCCAGACATCACCGGTATAAAGATTCCCCTCAAGATATTTGCAGAAATGATCGCCCTGAATCCCTTCCTGGTAAATCGGATATTCCGGATCTTTTTTGACACCCGGGTCTACGATAGGAACGACTCGTATACCGGCCTTTTTCAAGTCAGCGATCAACCTTTCTGGATCTGGAAAACGTTCATGATCAAAGGTAAAAACCCGGTAGCCATTCATGTAATGAATATCAAAATAAATCACATCCAGAGGAATTTTTTTCTCAAGAAAAGCGCCAGCAACTTCCCTTACTTCCTGTTCGGTCTCATAGCTGTAGCGTGACTGGTGATAGCCAAGTGCCCACTTTGGCGGCACTGGCATGCGCCCGGTCAAGTACGTATATTGTTCCACAACATCTTTCGGTGATGGACCGGCAAACATGTAATAATCCAGCTGTCCTCCTTCAGCCATAAAGGAAAAATAATCAGGTTCCGATTTTAAGTCAAACACTGTTTTGTAAGTATTATCAAAAAACAAACCGTGTGCCCGGCCATTGCGGAGCGTCATAAAATAAGGGATCGACTGATACAGCGGATCGGTTTCCGGGTTATGAGGAGCATAAACGTCTGTATTCCACATCTCATATTTTTCTCCTCGTTTATCTAAAAAGCCAGTTTTCTCACCGAATCCATAATAATGGTCATCCTCATGCATAACTTTATAACCAATCACTTCGCCGGTTTTTTTAAATCCCATGCCCCGGCTTGTTTCCATCAGTAGCGGAGTTCCCTGTTGATCTAAAATTTGAATGCGGAATGGCTTCCTGCTAATCCTGAGCTGAAGCTTTTCGCTATTCAGGGTTAAATCATTTTCTCTGACTTCACTAACTTCTGTCAGCTGCTGTTTTCCCACCACAGCACGGGAATCATCCAGTTCAGGGATTTGATTGGGATTCATCACAATCCGGACAATATCTGGGCGGTAAAACAAAATATATACGTAACCCCCGGTACATTGAAATCGATATCCCCGCTCAGTTTTCTTGAATTCAAGCAGTTCTCCAATATCCTGATATGATGTATTTCCGATCTTTTCACTGTTTTGTGGATGAATGGCAAAACTCGTATCGTTTAACATGCTGTCCCCTCCCATGCAGTTACACTTTATTCTTTTGTTTTCGACCAGCCATAAACACAAACCAGATAAAACCACTAAAAACCGCTACAATAAGAATGGGCAATGACCAGTTTAATCCCTCATCTTCTTCCACGAGGTAAATTTCCGCGGTTTCCGGTTGAATGGCCAGCTTATACTCCCCTTCATCGGTTTGCTTAATCAGATCTTCATGCAATAGCCCGCGCAATTGCAATCCATCTTCTAATCCCGGAATGGATCCTATGTGTTCCTCGGTATCATTATTAATCGCAATCAACATTGTCTGATCCTGATAGGTTCGTTGAAAAATGCTAAAGGCCCCTTCTTGATACACCTGTTCAAAATCCCCCCGCCTTAAAGCAGGATTTCTTTGTCTGAGTTCACCGAGACGTTTGATATAATCCCTGAGCTCCTCATCCTGAGCCGCAAAATTGACCATCCTTCGATTATCAGGGTCTTCCCCCCCATCCATTGGGATTTCCGTTCCCTGATAAATCACAGGAATTCCCGGAGCTGTATATAAATAAGTCAGGGCAAGTTTCAAACGTGTTCTTGGATGCTGTTGGTTTTCTATAGCCGTTCTGATAAATCGTTGATTGTCATGATTGTCAATAAAATTTCCTAACCATTCCGGACGTTCCAGAACAGACTTATTTCGTTCCCAGATGGCAAAGAGCGGATCTAAAGACTGACCGGGTTGCTTAAATGTGTCAACCACTGTCTCATACATCGGATAATTGACGAAGGAGTCAATTCCTGTTTTTTCGTATTCCGCTATATATTGAGGATTATTGGTCCAGACTTCTCCCAACATATAAAAATCAGGATCTAAGCCCTTTACATGGTCGACAAACGTTTCCCAGAAAGATTTCGGAACATGTTTGACTGTATCGAGACGAAATCCGTCAACTCCCAGTTCTGAAATCCAGAACTCGGCTGTATCGAATAAATATTGCTCAACTTCAGGATTTTCCTGGGCCAGATCCGGAAGACCGGCCAGCCAGCCATTTTCTAAATTTTCCTGGTTGTCACTCAGGATGGGTGTCTGTTCATGGAACCAGTCCGCTTTTTCCGGATCATTGAGCCACCGGTGGTCATAGCCAGTATGATTGACAACAAAGTCAAGAATCACTTTCATATCCCGATCATGGGCTTCCTGTACCAGACGTTTGGCGTCTTCTAATGTTCCAAAATGTTCCTCAACGTTTTGAAAATCCGTAATCCAGTAGCCATGATAACCTTTTCCTGATTATCCATAATCGGCGTGATCCATATGGCTGTAAAACCAAGTTCTTTCAAGTAATCCAATCGCTTGATGATTCCTTCCAGATCTCCGCCGTGATAGGCAAATGGATCGTCAGGGTCGACTTCATAATCATTGCTGAAGTTTCCATTATTGAATCGGTCAATCAGAATCATATAAATCGTTTCATCCTGCCATGTTCTGTCTTCATGTTCTTCAGCAGAAATGGACTCTGGAAGAAACGAAAAAAAAGAAAGAAAGAACAAAAATGCCGCGACGAATACCACCATTTTTTTCACCAGTGCTCCTCCTTGCTGATTATCCTTTTGTACCTCCAGCAGTTAGACCTGTGATTAAATAACGCTGTGAGAGCAGATAAACGACTGCAATAGGTACCGCTATTAGTATGGAGCCTGCAGCAAATCTTGTAAAGTTATTCGCGAATTGCTGGTTAATAAAATTAAACAATCCAACCGCCAGGGTGAAATTTTCTGGACTGCGAAGGACGATTCGCGGTAGCAGAAAATCCATAAAAGGAGCCATGAAATTGAACAGTGCGACAACTCCTAAAATCGGCCTCGCAAGGGGGAGCATGATTCGGATAAAGACGCCGAAATGACCTGCCCCGTCAATTCTTGCTGCATCATCCAGTTCCCGGGGGATCGTATCAAAATACCCCTTGACAAGCCAGGCATTAAATGGAATCTGTCCGCCAATGTAAACAAGAATCAAGCCGGTTAAAGTATCAAGCAGCCCGATCAGGTTTAATAAAATATAAATCGCAACCATGGCCATGATAGCAGGGAACATCTGAAGTAGCAAAAAGGCATAAAGCCCGTATTTTCTCCCGATAAACCGGTAACGGGAAAACGCATAGGCAATCAGCGAAGTCAATATAACGGAAAAAAATGCATTAACCGTTGCCACCATTAAACTATTTTTATACCAGAGTAAATACTCACTGTCCGGATCTGTAAAAAGCCATTTATAATGCTCGAGTGACCAGTTTTCCGGAAACAGAGAAGCAGAATATAAACTTTTTCCCGGATTTAATGACATCCCCACCGTCCATAACAGCGGATAAAAAATGACAACAAACATCACAAATATGACAAAGTAAATAGCAGAAACTTCCAGGCGCGATTTCATTTTCCTGCTCATTACATATTCCCCTCCTCTTTAAAGGAACGGGTTTTTCTGAATTGATAAAAGGCAAAGCCCGTTACAATCAGCCCGAGAATTATCGTTATAGCCGCTGCCATGTTGTATTGATTAATTTCAAAGGTTAAATCATAAACCCAGGAGATTAAAATATCTGTACCCCCGGCACGTTTCCCTGGAATTGGGGGGCCCCCTTCATTAAAGAGATAAATAATATTAAAGTTATTAAAATTTCCAGCATACTGCATGATCAATAGCGGGGCTGTTGCATACATTACATGAGGGAATGTAATGTAGCGAAATTTTTGCCAGCGGCTTCCCCCGTCCACTTCTGCAGCCTCATACCAGTCCCTTGAAATGCTCTGAAGCACACCGGTAAATAAAGCAAACACAAACGGAAAACCTAACCAGGTCTGAATCATGATCAGGGCGATTTTTGCCCAGAAAGGATCTTGCATCCAGGGGATCTCTAAACCAAACAGTACTAGAAGATCCCGATTGATAGTTCCGAACTCTCCGTTGAACATGGCAGAAAATATCAATATGGTGACAAATGCCGGAACAGCCCATGGGAGTATGAGGACTGTCCGAATCCATTTTTTAAACTTCACGCGTGGATCATTGACGATAAGAGCCAGAAATAAACCGAGAGCAATTTGCAGTGTTGTTGCCACAAGGGTCCATACAATTGTCCAGGTAAATACGTCGAAAAAAGTTTCGCTCCACGTATTTAGGGTGACTAACTTTTTAAAGTTGTCCCATCCAACCCAGTTCAGCAGATTACCGGGTGGTGAGTTATATTGATTATAATCGGTAAATGCAAGTGAAAGCGTAAATAAAATAGGGAGAATGACGATAAACGTCAGCATAAAAAGTCCCGGTGTGATGAATAAATATGGGAATCCACGATCCCAGACATTTCGAATGGTCTCTTTCATTTTTGGATTGGACTCACCCTGTCTCAGTCTTTCGGCGTTTCTTTTCGCATCAAGGATATTCAATATATACAAGCCGAGTGCAAATGCAATCAATAAGAGCGATATAAGACCATAAATCATCAGGAAAATGGAATGGTCTTCAAGGGGTGTCACTCCCAGCGTGCGCAGGCCCCATAAACCATAATTAATAAACCTCCCCAAAGTGAAGATAAAAGACACCTCAAGGACAATAAACAATATTCCTTTGATATATCTCCGGTTATATAGCTGCCCAAATCCAGCAAATATAAGTGACAAAGTCATTGCGAGTGCCGGACTATGTTTGCTGTACTTAACTGGTGCCCCCTGCGTAGCCAACCAGAATCCCCTCCCTTTCCCCCGACGGGGTGTTTGTCATCTATCGATTTTTGTCGTATTTAATCGATATGGTTTGAGAAGGAATCAGGGCAGTGTTTATCCCGGTAAAATTTATCTCAGGAAAGATGGGGATTAGATCAGCCCTGATTCAATCCATCCGTTAAATCATCGATCAATGGGTCAATCGGACTGGAATCAGGTATTTGTTCGGAGTCAGGTGTGTATCCAGTCAATCCTACTGTTTTGCAGCTTGAATGTTCTCTTTAATCAGGTTTACCGCTTCCTGGAGAGTAGGCTCAACAGGCTCCCCATTAGCAATAAAGGAAAGGGCGTTGTTAATAGGCTCCCATACTTGCTGGATTTCTGGAGCTGATGGCATCGGATCACCATACTGCACTTGTTCCGCAAATGCTTTGATTAATTCGTCATTTTGTACTGTATTGCTGTTTAAAGCTGCCTGATTTGCCGGCATCTCCCCGGCTACTTCAAAATACTGCAGTGAGTTTTCCTCATTTGTCACAAATTTCATTAGGTCGACTGCCCATGTTTTATGTTCGGAATAAGGAGATAGAATCCATGACTTAACCCCGACAAATGATTCTGCCACTTCTCCCTCAATTTTAGGCAGAACAGACGTGCCAAGGTTATCTCCCAGCTTTTCTTTATAATCCGGAAGTGCCCACGGGCCGGTTAACACAACGGCTGCTTTTTCATCTAAAAACAGGCCATTCATAATATCTGGATTAATTTCTACTGGAATATATCCATTCTTGAACCATGACTGGATCAATTCTCCGCCTTTTACTGCGCCTTCATTGGCAAGGCCGATATCTTCTATATCATAAGTACTGCCTTCTTTATGAAACACATACCCTCCATAAGTTTTGAAAAATGGATAAGCAAAATAGAAGTTCGCAGCTTCCATCAAAAAGCCGTACTCATCTTTTTCAGGATTCGTATATTCCTCTGCAATTGCCATTAAATCGTCAATGGTTTCAGGAGCACGGTCAACGAGCTTTTTGTTGTAAATGACACCATAGGTTTCAACAACGGATGGCACTCCCCATATTTTTCCATCGTACGTGACTGCGTTTATGGCGGTTTCTACATACTGTTCCCTGACATCACTCAAATCCACAGGTTCAGCTAGACTCCGGAGCACTAGATCCCCTATTCGGTCATGTGGCTGGAAATAAACGTCCGGCCCTCTGCCTGCAGGCCCGTCGAGCGATATGGCCTCTACCTGATCCAGCATACTCATGGGAACAGTTTCAATTTGTATGCCTGTTTTTTCCTCATATTTCGCAAAAATATCTTCAAGGGCTTTCTTCTGAGATTCCTCATCATTTATCCATACAACTAATTTTTCGGGTTTGTCGCCTTCTGCGCTTGATTCTTGCTCGCCCTCAGATGCAGTTGGATTCTGTTCATCTGCACCACTGTCTTTAACCGTATCTCTGGATGGACCGCATGCGGCTAACAGTCCAAGCAGGAAGAGAAACAAAAACAAAAAGGAAATGCTTTTCTTCATAATAATCCCTCCTATCATTTTGCGCAACCGTTTGCACAAAGAGGCAAAAAATAAAATCATGAAAACGGTTGCATGTTTTGTGTTTTATTATACACCTTTTTTTCAAAATCTCAATATTTATTTAAAAATTCTAAAAATAAATTGACAGAAATAACAGATTTCCATACTCTTAATATATATCTATCTTACCCCGGGAGGAAAAGCCATGTTTCGTGAATCCATTTACCATCGCCCAAAAGATAATTATGCATACGCTTGCACAAATGACCGTCTTCACATTCGAATCCGGACAAAGAAAAATGACATTGTACAGGTGAAACTGGTTTATGGTGATCCCTATGAATGGATACATGAGAACTGGGTACAACATGAAAAGGACATGTTCAAAAGAGGGAGTGATGATCTGTTTGACTACTGGCAGGTCGAAATCTCTCCGCCATATCGGCGAATCAGGTATGGTTTTCTGCTCGATGACGGAACGGACCGTTTATTTTTTGGTGAAAAAGGATTCTTTGACAAGATAATTGATGACCCTGCTTCTTATTTTTGTTTTCCTTTTTTAAATCCTGCAGATGTATTTCGGGCTCCCGAATGGGTGAAAAATACGGTCTGGTACCAGATTTTCCCGGAACGATTTGCTAATGGTAACCGTGATAACGACCCAGAAAATACCCTGCCCTGGGGAAGTCAGGAACCGTCTCCTGATAACTTTTTTGGCGGTGATCTGGAAGGGGTTATTCAAAAGCTTAATTATCTCCAGGAGCTGGGGGTGAACGGTATTTATTTCACACCTATTTTTAAAGCTTTTTCCAACCATAAATACGACACCATTGATTATATGGAAATAGATCCTCAGTTCGGTGACAAAGATACACTTCACCGCCTCATTGAAGCCTGTCATGAACGGGGTATTCGCGTGATGCTGGATGCGGTTTTTAATCACAGCGGCTATTATTTTCAGCCCTTTCAGGACGTGCTAAAAAATGGTGAACAGTCCCGTTATAAAGACTGGTTCCATATTCGGGAATTCCCGCTCCGGTTACAACCAAAACCGAACTATGACACCTTCGCTTTCGTTCACACGATGCCGAAGCTAAACACCGAAAATCCCGAAGTAAAAGAATACCTGCTGGAAGTGGGGCGCTACTGGGTGCGGGAGTTTGATATCGACGGCTGGCGGCTTGATGTGGCCAATGAAGTGGACCATGCCTTCTGGCGAGAATTCCGAAAAGCAGTCAAATCCATTAAACCTGAACTCTATATTCTTGGGGAAATCTGGCATGACTCCATGCCATGGCTTCGAGGAGACCAGTTTGATGCAGTGATGAATTATCCTTTTACTACGAACATCTTAAACCTTTATGCCAGGGGAAACCTCACGCCAAAACAGTTCGTCGAACAGATGAACACGATTTTATTTATGTATCCCGATCAGATCAATCAAGTGCTGTTTAATTTGGTCGGAAGTCATGATACCCCCCGGATTTTATCGGAATGTAATGGTGACGTAAGAAAAGTGAAGCAGATTTTTACCTTTTTACTGACGTTTATTGGAACTCCGTGCATTTATTACGGGGATGAAATTGGAATGACCGGAAGGGAAGACCCCGGGTGCAGGAAATGTATGGAATGGAATCGAGATCAACAAAACAGAGATCTATTTCACCATATTCAACACTTAATTGCTTTGAGAAACAATTATCCGTTACTCGGCAATGAAGGTGAGTTAACATTCATCCAGCCCGCCCATGATGATGAAAACTGGATTGCATTTGTAAAAAAACGTGAAGGCGATCAGGCACTGGTTGTATTAAATCCCAGTGACCATGTAACGGACTTTCAGCTTCCGGATGAGTTTTGTACTTCCCCATTAACAAACCTGATTACCGGAAAACAAATGAGACATCATAACACAAAAATAAGACTAAATCCCTTTGAATCGTTTATTTTAAAATAAAGCATTCTGTTCATGCTTCTTTTTTTGGACAAAAAGTTTTCCCGGTAAATTTAATGGGGAAAAAAATAAGATGATTTGTGAACAAACACTGACGTTTTCATTTAAACATGGACAGTAATGAACGCTGGAAATACGGAAATCTCTCTGTCAGGTTTGAACTGACTAAAGAAAATATAAATTTCCCCCTTGACAATGATAATAATTATCATTATCATTTAAGTTAGGAAATGCATCCAAGAACTCTATTGTTCCTTACATAGAGTCTCACCCTGACTTATCCCCCTCATTAAAAAAAGCGCCCAGCCCTGGTGAAGTGACCCCTGTCAAGTAGACAGGAATAAAAAAGCACACTTATGCAGCCTGAGTCCTATATTCATAAGGACTCAGGTTATTTAATTTCTTTT
>NZ_SMAN01000010.1 GCF_004342905.1 Melghiribacillus thermohalophilus
ATGCGTATTCGCATGGAATGTCAGCAACCAGCCTAGCATTTGAAAGCAATCATACGATAGAGGAAGAATCAAGCACATTTTGTTGCGGAGAACCAATATTATATAAAATATGTATTAAACTAGGAAATTTACACAAAGATTAAAGAATTATATAAACAGGTTAAGTTTAACCTGTTTATATAAAATCCATATCAGTAATGTTGATTAATGGAAAATTGTACTGATATGGGAAATAAAAAGGTCCGTTTTAATTCGGACCAGGGTAGAGAGGAGGGATGTTATGAAAAAGTTGGCAATTACAGGCTTGCTATTGTTAGTGTTTGCCTTTGTAGGAGCAACATCATCATTTGCTACAACTCATACTTATTCCAGTGCTGGGGAAGGTTTTGACAAGGCATGGGAAAACTACGCGGGGACAGATGAATGGTTTATGGAATATGGTTATAATACAGCTTGGATTAATGAGGATTATACAACAACGTTTCATGAAAGCAGACATCATACAGCAACAGTAAGTAATGCTAATGGTAGCTTTACTGATGAAGATGATGCTGGAGCAAAAGCAAATATTTCTGTTCGACACAGTGGTTCGACAGTTTATTACAGCATTTCATATTAATTGAAAATTGCTGCATACTGTCCCAAAAGAAAACTACGAGGGGTACATCATTATGAAAAAAATTAAGTATATCATCATCTTCTGCATCTTTTTTATTGGGATGCTAATAATCGGCGAAAGCCATATATTTAAACTAAATAATTTTTACACGGAATTTGATAATACAACTTTATATTTGCAGCCGGATACAACTGATAATGAAATGAAAAAGGATATACTTAAATCAGCAAAGGAAAATAAAGTTGAGGTTTTTACGATTAAGAACACCCCTCGTAGTACATTTCAAACAGAAATTCATGTTTACGGTACGACTAAGGCAATCGATTATATCAACAACAATCTAAATATAACGGATAGGACATATAATAGTCTGTTTATGGGGAGTGTTATCTTCCACTTTCACAGTTTAAATGATATTCCAGACATGTCAAACACGCACGAATATTATGTTATTGGTAGTAATAAACAAGTTCATGAATTTAAGATGGACCTAATTAACAAATACGCCGGGAATCATCCCAATGAGGGGTATGCTAGTAAAGAGTTGAGAAATACAGCAATTGCTATATGGATTTTAATTATATTAATAACTTTTATGTTAACCTATTATGACTCCATCCTCCAAAAGAAGGAGAATATGATCCGGATCTCTTTTGGGGAAAGAATAAGTAAAATTATTATCCAGAACATCTTATTCGATACAAGTGCTATAATTATTTGTTTTTTACTTGTTATGTATATATTGTCAAATGTAACATTTGTATTTTTTATGTTTAATATTTCAATTATTGGTCTTGTCATATTAATTATATTAAATGGACTTATTTATTTGAATCTATACTTTTATGATTTAAAAGAAACATTTTCGAACGTTAAAGGTTCCAGAAAACTTTTATCCCTAAATTACACCTTAAAGTTTATAGCAGCGATTATTGTTCCGCTGATAATAGCTAGTAATATAGCTTTAATATTTGATTCATATAGTTTATATAGGCAGAAAGACTTTTTTGAAAAACACGCTGATTATTACTACACTAAATTAGAATATAAACCCCTGATGACGGAAGACGGAGAAATTGTAGACACATTAGGATCAAGTGCAGATATTCAAGTAGAATTTTATCAAAAGTTTTTTTATGAATTTGATGCTACGCTTATTGCGGATATATCAAATATCATTGATTACGACAGTATTATAGCAAATAAAAATGCATTTGATTATTTGTCAAACCATATAGATGAATTGCAAGGGATTAAACTGATCAAAGATTTTTATTTTTTAATTCCAAATAATATGAAACAAAACAACAGAATTATTTCTGAAGTTCATGAGGCAGTAATGCATTACTATGGGCGTGATTTTAAGTACGAATACGAAATTATTTATTATGATAAAAACCAAGAGTTGATCAGTATAGATGAAAACTCTAAATATGGCAGTAAATTAGTTGAAAACCCCATTATTGTTTATGATAATATGACACCTGCTGAGTTTCAAAAAATTCAATCAAATAACATCGTCAACATTGCTAAAACGAATTTTTTGCATGATATAATGTATAACCTATCTGAAGATAAGTTTAATAGATTTGTTGAAGAAAACGACTTAACAGGTCAAATCGTTACCAAAACAAATGTGCTTGAAAAATATGCATATAATTGGGCGATTGCAAAAAGGATTTTATATATGAACTTTGTTTTCAGTATTTTAATTTTAAGTCTAGAAGTGATCATTATTAGTTCTATAATAAGACTGGAATATGATGTAAATGCTGTGGAACTTTCTATAAAAAAAGTATTTGGTCATAGCAAATGGGGAAGGTATAGGAAAATTACGATAGTGACCATAGCCACATCTTTAATGAGCATTATTGCAGTTTTGTTAATTGGGGTACTTATGGGTATTGGACACCTTTTATATATAGTACTTGGCGGATTCATGATTCTTTTTTTGGAGCTATTATTGATAATGTATAATATTAAAAAAATTGAAAAGGCAAAGATAGTAAGGGTTTTAAAGGGTGGAAATTTATGATTATTATTAAAAATCTATCAAAAGCTTTTGGGGATAAAGTTATTTTTTCAGACTTTAATTTAAATATAGAAGATGGAGAATTCATCATATTTTCTGGACCCAGTGGCTGTGGTAAGACGACATTACTTAATATGATTGGGGCTTTAGAAGAATTTGACTTAGGAAGCATAGTTGTAAATGGAATTGATTTAAGTGATAAAAAAACACATTTGACATATTTCAGATATGAAGTAGGGTTTTTATTTCAAAACTTTGCTCTGATTGATAATAAAACGGTGAAAGAAAATCTTAAAATAATTAGAAAAGATTGTAGAACAGATTTAACAATGGAGGAGGCATTAAAACGTGTCGGTTTAGAGGATAAACTAAACAATAAAGTTTTTACATTGTCTGGTGGAGAACAACAAAGAGTGGCCTTAGCAAGATTGATGTTGAAGAAGTGTAATATTATTTTAGCTGATGAGCCGACCGGTTCTCTTGACCAAAAAAATTCACAAATCGTGCTAAATTATCTTAAACAGTTTAATGAAGAAGGTAAGACAGTTTTAATGGTTACACATGATGAAGAAGTTAAAAAACAAGGAAATAGGGTGATAAATTTATGAAAAAATTTGCAAAAGAATTAAGTATAAAAAAGATCATCCTTACCCTTGTATCGCTATTTATCTTATGGAACATTATATGGTTTTCTACAATCACTATTATGTATAAACCTTACGTGGAAAAGGTACCCAAAAATGATTTTGGAGTACATTTTATAGAAGAAGATGGATATACTTTTAGCGTCAAGAAGCCAGATTACCTTAGTTTTACGGGAAATTTAACTGTCTCAAATAATAAAGAGGGTGAATCTTTAATAATTTGGCCATTAGTATTTGGAGGATATGAATACGGTGTAAGGTTACAAAAAGACGGAAAAGCTTATGAGATTTACGTTGATCAACATTTAAACCCTGTAAAAAAAGATCAAGGTGACAACATGGCGAAACAGATCATTGAAAAATATAGAGCTGATATTGAAACATTATTTAGAAAAGGTAATGCTATTTGGGAGTTACAATAAAGACTGCTAAACAACTTTGAAAAACGACTCAATTATTCTTAGCGCTCAGCAGTAATGGGATAATGTACTAACGTTGTTCTGGCAAGCCTGATTTTTCCTGGCATTTTAAATGCTGTAAATAACATGGAAGCAGCCGTGATTGGTGGAATAACGTCGGTTATATTAGCTTTCATGAAATTAAACTTAATGATTGTAGTGCTGGGAGGGATTATAGTAGTTTTTATTACCCAATTGACCATATAAAATGAAATAAGGTGAGGGATAGGATCCGAATCCTCCTTACCTTGTTTTTTGTGCATAAGTTTAGATCAGGCCTTTATGGATACGAACATGAACCCTTTTACTTTGAAGTATGGGAAAATCGGTGCATATTATATAAAGATTCTAACATTCCATCTATACAAATGATCATCTTGTGAGGAAGGAAGAGGCCTGGTATGAAGCGGAACAAAGAGGAAGACATTCAAAATTATATAAGGCTTAGAAGGTGGCGCAGTACTGGCTGCCCTAAATCCCTTATTATGGATTCATCGAACTGATTAAGTCAATCTGGGATCGTAATCATTCCAGCTTACAATGGAAGGCTCAATCCTATTTCTCATGGCTGACCTCATAACAACGTCGTCTATGTCCGTTCCTAAAAAGACCTTTTAGGGTGATTTTCATTTCCATCCCTAAAAGGTCTTTCATTTATAATCCTATTAAATTTTAAATCGGCTGATGGATTCTTTTACTTCCTCGGCCATTTGCGACAGTGATTCAGAAGTAGATGATATTTCCTCAATCGATGCCAGCTGCTCTTCAGTGGAGGCGGCAACGTTCTGGGCACTTTCCGATGCCTCCTCTGATGCAGTTTTAATCTCTTGCATCATGGTCTCCATCTGCTGTGTATTGCCTGAGACATCTCTGGCAATATTTGCTACAGACTGGGCCTGTTCAAGTACAGTTTTGATTTTGTCCGTGATTTCCTTGAACGATTTACCGGTTTGTTCCACCTGTGTGATTCCTTCATTCAATGATTCGGTTCCGGTTCCCATAGCCTGAACCGCATTATCAGACTCCGCGAGAATCTCCTGAATAATGCCGGATATATCTTCTGTGGCTTTTGTAGATTCTTCGGCCAGTTTTCGTACTTCATCTGCTACCACAGCAAACCCCTGTCCATGTTCACCGGCCCGGGCTGCCTCAATGGCTGCATTCAGTGCCAGCAGATTGGTCTGTTCGGCAATGATCAAAAACAGTGTTCCCATCATCTGATTGCAGCGACTGATAGGCATCCTTATTGTTGTTAAAGATTTCTTCCACCGACATCACACGATCCTTCGTCTGCTGTAAATTTTCTTTATAATCAGCCAGGAGTTTCTCTGCCTCCTGCGAGTTCTCCATTTTCATTGCCTTAAAAACGGCTACTTTTGCCTGATAAAAATCCCGATCAGCATTTAAAAGCAAACCTTCCCCAATAAACAGTTCATCATAGAGCTGAGCTTTTAAACCATTAAAAATATTGTTTGTGTTTAAAAAATTAATGCCATTTGTAATGATGATAATCAAAATAAGCACAGTGAGCAGCACCCTGAGTTTGGTGGCAATTCTGAAGCGATTCACCAGGGAGATACTTCCGCTCTTATTTGATTCCATCTCATATCCTCCATTCCGTATTTTCGTCAAAACATGGATTGCGAGCGCTTACAAAACGATAAAAAGTACCCACCCCCAAAAAATAAAAATGAGATTGAAAATTTAATTCGACAAAAATCGCACGAATCCTTTATTTGAATGAAACATCTTCCGAAAAAGGATCAATACGGCGAGAAAGGGTTTTGAAGAGGATATACCTTGGAAAATTTCAAAAAATCATTGTGTTAAAATACATTGTGTTATATAATAAAACAAATAAAAAATAACTGTAGTATAACAGAAAGGGGTTCGAACATGAACGATTGTCCGCACTGCAATGGAAATGGTGAAATTGAGGAACAGCGATTTTATACTGAAGCAGGTCAGCAACGGGATAATGATATAAAGGACTATACGGTCTGTCCTGTTTGCAATGGGAACGGTGCACTTGAAGAAGTAAATGGGTGATTGAGCAGACAAAGGGATGGAGGATGAAACAACAGCCGGCTTAAGGAGCAGCCGGCTGTTGTTAATTGCTGAATATCAATCAAGGCAAAGTGGATTTTACTAATCTGTCAAATTACATGGTTAAAAATCAATATCTTTCACAAATTCTACAAATGCTTTGATCACGGACAGCTCCAGAGATGAATCTTTGCAGAGCAGCCACGTTTTTCTTTTGATCGGTTCTCCTTTTTCATCTTTTAAAATAATTCGATGCAGCGGGTCTTCTTCCTTTAAGCAAATACTCGGGAAGATCGCATACCCGAGCCCGTTTAACACCATTTCCTTGCATGTTTCAATTTTATCCACTTCCATTGTAATGAACGGAGGTTTATCAAAAGTATGATGCCACCAGTCATTGATGGTGTGTTTTAAATGAACATCCGTTTCGTATTGAATTCTCCCCAGAAACGGTAGATCTTTCAGCTTGATTTCATGTTTAGATGCAATAAATAAAGCCTCTTCTTTCAGCTGAAATTTCTGATGGTGCCAGTTTATTCCACCCCTGACAATGGCAACATGTACCTCTTCTTTTTGAATCAGTTCCATGACCTGTGTACTCCAGCCGGTTTTAACGTTCACTTCCACATTGGGATATTTGCTGAGAAATTTTTTTAAGATAACTGGCAGTTTATAATGAGCAAAATTACTTGAAACCCCAATTCTCAAAGTCCCCTCCACCCTGTTGTTCATATTCTGGATGTTTTCTTTTGTCCGGCGGATCTCCAGCATCATTTTGTTGGCGAATTGGACGAGATATTCTCCCTGTGTTGTGAATGAGACTCCTTTTTTTCCCCTTAAAATAATTTTCGTTCCAAATTCTTTTTCAATCTGTTTAATTCGGTACGTTAAGGCGGGCTGAGAAATGTGGAGCCTCTCAGCTGCTTTCGTAATGTTTTGTTCCTCGTGAAGGATTTTCAGCAGTTCAAAATCTCGTTCAATCATAAAATATCAGCTCTTTCGCTATACAGTATAAAAAAATGTTATGAAAGATGATAAAAAATATATATTGTATTTATTAAAGATTGTACAATAAAATGTAAATATATTTCAAATAATTCGTGTTATTCTAAAAAAATATTCTTATTTTAAAATATAATAGGGATGTTTGGTTTAAATTGAATGTGAACATGGTGATATCTATGGAGATGGTTTTTTTTATGATCTTGGTCATTGTTGGAGGTATGTTAGGGACTTTATTAAAAATCCCTGCAGGAGCACTTGTAGGACCGCTTTTTTTAGTTGGATCCTTCAAGGCTGCAAATATACTAAATTTAAATGATGTGCCTCAAATTGTTCGGTGGGGAAGCCAGGCATGCTTGGGAATGATGCTTGGTCTTTTATTTTCCAGGGACATTATAGCCTATTCCAAAAAAATGCTTGGGGGTATTTTGTTTGTTGGAGTTGTCAGTGTCCTGTCAGCTTTATTGATTGGATTTGTCGTTTATCAGCTCACGGATTTGTCTCTGATCACAGCTATTATAGCGACTGTTCCCGGGGGACTGCCGGAAATGTTAACCTTAGCCAGTTCTGTAGAAGCAAATACTCAGGCAGTTGCTATGTTTCAACTCATGAGGATCATCGTGCTGATGTTAGTTGTACCGGTCTTTCTTAGAATGATTTATAAAAGGTTCAGATCGGAGGGATGATGATTAAGCCTGATTTCAGAGTGGTAAAGGTATTTTTTCTTATGGCGGCAGGAAGTGCTCTGGGGGTTTATTTCCAGTTGCCCATTGGTGCAGTAATGGGTAGCTTTCTGACCATTGCCATTGCGCAAATGGTTGGATTAGGGGCAAAGCCTTTACAAGTGAGGTCAAAACGGGCTATTCAAATGACGATAGGAGGCATTGCAGGATTAAATATCAACAGTGAATTGCTTAATGAACTCAAAGCTATTTTTCTCCCGGGGCTGCTGGCAACGTTAAGTCATTTTATTCTAGCACTGATCGTAGCATATTGGCTGCAGAAAGTTCTAAAAATAGACTGGTTCACGGCCCTGTGCGGCAGTATCCCAGCAGGCATGAGTGAAATCTCAATAATAGCAGAAGATGTTGATGCAGATGTACAGCTGGTCACCCTT
Organism: Melghiribacillus thermohalophilus; assembly: GCF_004342905.1. Taxonomy (GTDB): domain Bacteria; phylum Bacillota; class Bacilli; order Bacillales; family Alkalibacillaceae; genus Melghiribacillus; species Melghiribacillus thermohalophilus. Next base: position 7,919 of record NZ_SMAN01000010.1, read on the forward strand.
ATGCATCTATTCAGGGTGTCTATGTTAGTTACATTTCTGCCATTCATTATCAGCGTGCTGTTTCTGTAAAATATCTTAGGAATCCTGTCGTCCGGGTCACATATATTGGTTTTTATTCCAATTTTCATAAAAAATACTTATGAAAATAGATAAAAATAATCTATTGTATTTATAATGAGAATTGTTATAAAATTTTTAACAAATAGAAAAATAGAAATTTTATTTATGTAAGCGTTTCATTAAGGGGGGATAACAAAGACGCTACATAAATAAACTTCAAAAGGAGGAAACAATTTGAAAAGTAAAAAATTGCTTGTTTTATTGTTATCATTGACGTTTTTTGCTGGTTTTCTAACTGCCTGTGGATCAGAGGATGCTTCAACAGATCAGAACAGTGATGATGGACAGGCAGATGGATCAACTGATACAGCCGATGGAGTATTCTATGAAGGTGAGACCATTGAATTTCTAGTTCCGTTCGGAGCTGGTGGAGGTACGGATACTTTTGCCCGTTTTATGGCTCCATACTTTAGCGATTTTGTAGAAGGAAATCCGGATGTTCAAGTTGTGAATGTTCCGGGTGGAGGAAGTATTAATGGGGCAAATGAATTTGTTGAATTAAGGGAACATAATGGGTTAAATGTTCTGGTGACAAGTGCTTCTACACATGCACCGTACCTGTTGGGAGAGGAAGCAGTCCGGTTTGATTTAAAGGAAATGATTCCAGTAGCGGGACTGCCGACTGGCGGGGTTGTTTATACGTCTCCAAGTACTGGTATTGAAAGTCCGGAAGATCTCCTGAATCCCCAGGAAGACTTAGTGTATGCAGGAATTAGTGCAACCGGACTGGATCTGGTTACATTGCTCTCATTTGAGGTTCTGGGATTGGATGTCCAGGCCGTGTTAGGTTATGACGGAAGAGGGCCTTCGAGAGTAGCATTTGAGCAAGGTGAAAGCAACATTGATTATCAGACATCTTCGGCATTCTTAACCAATGTGACACCTCTGGTAGAATCAGGAGATGCGATTCCGATGTACAGCTTTGGACAATTAAATGCTGAGGGAGATATTGTGAGAGACCCTGCGTTCCCTGATTTGCCTTCCATCAAAGAAGTCTATGTTGAGCTGCATGGCGAAGAGCCATCAGGTCCAGCATGGGAAGCTTATAAAACGTTTGTAGGAGCTTCTTTTACCGTACAAAAAGTATTCTGGTTACATTCCGATGCTCCGTCTGATGCAGTCGATGCGTTAAAACAGGCGTCTGAAGAAATGGCGCAGGACAGTGAATTTAAGGAAAAGGGTGGAGAAGTACTAGGCGGATATGATCTATATGTTGGAGAAGAAGTCGATCAAGTCGTCAATGGAATGCTGAATGTTGATCCAGAGGTGGTTGATTGGGTCAAAGAATTTTTAAAAGATAACTATGGTGTAGAAAGGCTGGATTAAAGAAATCATCAAAATGGGGGAAGGAGACTTCCCTCATTTATTACTCCAATAACATTTAATTTTTTTGAGAACATACATCCCAAAATATACCCATTTTATGAACAGAATGAATGGTTTTTCTTCATAGAAAGGTGGCCAGGATATGTTAGAAGCTGCAATAGAAGCGTTAGTCATGATTCTAGATCCTCAGCGACTTCCATTTATGTTTTTAGGGATAGCAATGGGATTAATTGTTGGAATACTGCCGGGATTAAGCGGGACAGTTGGCATGTCCATCTTGCTTCCCTTTGTTTATGGCATGGATCCATATACAGGAATGGCGCTATTAATCGGAATGGCAGCAGTTTTGCACACAGGTGATACATTTCCTTCTGTTCTGCTGGGAATTCCCGGATCTTCCGGTTCCCAGGCAACGATCATGGACGGTTATCCACTGGCTAAGAGCGGGAATGCTGCAAGGGCTTTAGGTGCAGCTTTTTTCAGTTCATTAGTAGGCGGAATCATCGGGGGAATCACACTTTTCTTAGCAATCCCTGTAGCCAAACCCCTTGTACTGGCTTTCGGCTCTCCTGAATTATTTATGCTGGCTGTACTTGGTTTAAGTATGGTAGGGGTATTGGCGGCCAAAAATGCCCGCCATGGACTTCTGGCAGGATTGTTGGGTTTAATGCTGGGGACCATTGGCGGAGCACCGGCTGTTTCCGAATACAGATATACCTTTGACTGGATTTACTTATTTAATGGGATTCCGCTGGCTGTCGTGGCACTTGGGCTTTTTGCTTTTCCAGAAATGGTGGATTTACTTGCCCAAAACAGGAAAATTTCATCGAAAACGAAACTGGAAGGAAGCTGGAAGGATGGAATAGTCGATGCCATTAGAAATAAATGGCTCATGTTCAGAAGTGCCGTGACGGGTTCTTTGATTGGTTTTGTCCCGGGACTGGGGGGTAGTGTGGTTGACTGGATCAGTTATGGCCTGGCCAAACAAACGGTCAAAAACAGTGATTCATTTGGAAAAGGAGATATCAGAGGGGTCATTGCACCAGAAAGTGCGAACAACGCGAAAGAAGGTGGAGCACTGATTCCCACCCTGCTGTTCAGTATCCCTGGAAGTGGAACGACCGCTATTTTACTGGGGGGATTAACCCTGATGGGCCTTCAGGCAGGGCCGAAAATGGTAACCACAGATTTGCCGATTACGCTGTCGATCATCTGGACGCTGGTACTTGCAAACATATTTGGGGCAATCGCCTGTATTTTGCTGAGTAAACCGATTGCAAAGTTCAGCTTGATTTCAGCCAAAAAACTGGTTCCTTTTTTATTGGTGCTGCTGCTCGTAGGGGCATATCAGAGCACAAGACATATTGGGGATATGTTTTTGTTTGTGGGTATTGGTCTTTTAGGCTGGATCATGAAACGTCTGGACTGGCCGCGAGCGCCTTTGCTGATCGGTTTTGTGCTGGCTCCGGCAGCTGAACGGTATCTCTGGATTTCGATGTCAAGGTACGGGTTCAGCTGGCTTACCAATACAGGGGTAGTGATCATCGGAATCATCATTATTTTAATCCTGAGCAGCGGAACCATTATAAAAAAATTGAACAAAGACAAGAAAAACAATGAAATGTCATCGATTTCCTGAGGAGGGCTAACTATGGCGAAAGCAAAATATTCGATCTATTTTTCCATCTTCCTTCTAGTCATCTTTACTTATGCTGTGATTGATGCCCTTACGTTTGCCAAATTAGCAAGGTTTTTTCCATTATATATAGCAGCCATCGCTGTGTTCTTTGCATTGATGGACCTGATACTCAATATATATCGCTACCTGAAACTCAGAAAGTCTGAGCAAAGGGAGCAGGAGGACCAGGAAGATACCGAGGAATTCACAGGTACGGTAAGGTACATGATCTGGATCATCGGATATGTCACAGGCATTTATATCCTGGGATTTATGATTACAACAACCTTATTCCTTGTATTGTTTCTATTATTTGAAACGAAATTTGGAATCATTAAAACTTCCGTCAGTACAGCCATTACGATAGGTATCATTCTTTTATTTGGCAACATGATGAATCTGTACTGGCCAAAAGGGCTTCTCAATATTTTTTAACCGAAGAGGTGATGCGGGTGTCAGTTACAACTCAGCTGTCTGAACCATTAGTCGGCCTTCAATATGACGATCTTCCGCCTGATGCTGTAAATGCGGCAAAAAATGCCATCCTGGACACATTAGGGTGTATGCTGGCCGGTGCACAAACCGAAGATATGCCTGCCATTGTACAACAATTGACAGGTGATGAACTACCTGAGCAATCGACGGTAATCGGATTCGGAAAAAAGACGTCTGTTCATTATGCCTTGCTTTTAAACGCCACCATGGGTCATGCTGTCGAACTGGATGATGTTCATAAAGAGGCAAAATCCCATGCAGGCACAGTCGTTGTTCCTGCAGCCCTCAGTTACGGTGAGCATCTGGGGGTCAGCGGAAAGGAACTCCTTTTATCTGTCATAATTGGATATGAGGTTATGTTGAGAATTGGAAGTGCCATCAATGCTTCCGAGCATCGGCTGAAGGGCTGGCATGCAACAGGGACCTGCGGAACATTTGGAGCTGCTGCTGCCATTGCCAAACTGGAACAATTTGATTTGAAACAGTTTGTCAGCGCCCTTGGATTAGCCGGCACTCAGTCTTCCGGTTTATGGGCCTTTACTGCAGACGGGGCGAACTGTAAGAAGTTTCATGCGGGAAGTGCGGCTTCCAGCGGATATATGGCCGCAACGTTAACCAGAGGAGGATTAACAGGTCCTGCTTACATTTTAGAAGCGGAAGACGGCGGGCTTTTTCGGGCTTCCTCAAATCATTTTCATTTTGATGTCATCACCAGGGATATAGGTAAGAAGTATGAGATCACCAGGGTATCCCATAAACCATATGCCTGCTGCCGCAGTATGCATCCTTCTATTCAGGCAGCCTTAACCTTAAAAGATAAAGGCGTAGAACCGGAGTCAATTAAACGGGTAAAGGTAAAAACGTATGAGGTGGCTAAAGTACAATGCGGGTTTACCAGCAGTCCGAAAAATGTCAATGAGGCGCGTTTCAGCATCCCGTATGGCATAGCGGTCGCTTTTTATGATGGAGAAGCATTGCTGGAACAATTTACCGAAGATCGCATAACAGATCGAAAGGTACTTGAGCTTGCAGCAAAAGTGGAGATTGAAGCAGATGAAACCTTTAGTAAGGTTTATCCCCGGAAATGGGGATGTCAGCTCGAGATCGAAACCTATGATGGGCAACACCTTGTGGAAGTTGTCGATGACGCAAAAGGCGATCCCAGATACCCATTATCCCGTTTAGAGCTTCAGGAAAAATTTATGGCCCTTGCCGGCCGTGTGATTGGCAGAGAAAAAGCAGTTCTGGTTATGAGTTTAGTGGATAGATTAGAGAAGGTTGAACATATCGGTGAACTGATTGAATTATGTTCTGAATAAAGGAGTGGAAAAAATGAGCCAGATTACAAGAGTTCCATGCGTCATTATGCGGGGAGGAACAAGTAAGGGTGTTTTTTTGAGGAAAAATCACCTCCCGGCCGACCCGAAAGAGAGAGATGAATGGATTTTAAAAATTTTTGGAAGTCCTGACCAAAGACAAATCAACGGATTGGGCGGAGGCACGGCCGTAACGAGTAAACTGGCAATCATTGATGCTCCATCCAGAAAAGATGTCGATATTGATTATTTGTTCGGTCAGGTAAGTCTTGAGGACAAAGAGATTGACTATACCCCTACGTGTGGCAATATTGCAACCGCAGTAGGATTATATGCAGCCGAAGAGGGATATGTAAAGCTGGTTGAACCGATTACGGTTGTCAGAATATATAACAGCAATATTAATAAGATCATCGAGGTGGAAATTCCTGTAAAAAATGGTGAAATTCAATATGAAGGGGACTTTGAAATTGATGGAGTCCCGGGAACGGCATCAAAGATCATGGTAAATTTTTTAGATTCTGGAGGAGCGATCACGGGTCATTTGTTGCCGACAGGGCATGTCCTTGATGCGATTCAAATAGACGATGGCCGAACGTATCATGTTTCCGTAATCGATTCTGCCAATGTTGTATCCTTTGTTTCTGCCGAGCAACTAAACATCAAGGGAACCGAAATCGGGGATGCATTTAACCAGCCTGAACTATTAGATACACTGGAGAAAATCAGGGTGGAAATTGGTCATAAAATTGGCCTCATTCCCGATAAGAAACAGGCATCGCCAGCCAGTCATGCCCTCCCTAAAATTGCAGTAGTTTCCCCACCTCAATCCTATATCAGTAGCAACAACAAACCGATTGATCAAGCAGATATTGACATTGTAGGCAGATATGTTGCGATGGGCAAACTGCATCAGGCCTTTGCAGTCAGCGGTGGAATCGCCATTGCGACCGGAGCACAAATACCAGGAACGATTATCCATTCGATGGTCGATACTTCTAAAAAGGGATCCATTAATATTGGGCACCCATCTGGAATGATTACCGTTGAAGGCCAGGTTGATCAGAAAGACGGAAACTACATCGTTACCAGAGCGGCAATTGGTCGGACTGCAAGGCGCATCATGGAAGGTTATACATTAGTCTAAAATAGTCAATATGACTGAACGGTGAAGGAAGAGAAGCCAGCTGGTGCCTATTCATAAATATTTTTTATGAATATAAATAGAAAATTAATATTTTTTTTATTGTTAGGAATCGATTATATTGATGCTAAGGGATATCACTTCTGGAAGGGAGCTTTATAAATGGAAACAGACGTATTAGTGGTCGGCGGTGGAAATGCTGCCCTTTGTGCAGCTTTATCAGCGAGAGATCATGGTGCAAGGGTACTTGTGATTGAACGTGCTCCTAAGTTTTATCGCGGAGGAAACAGCCGGCACACCCGGGATTTTCGAGTGATGAACATCAAAGGAAATGACTTTATGATCGGACGGTATACAGAAGACGAGTTTGTAGATGATTTAAAGCGGGTAGCCGGAGGTGAAATCAATGAAGACCTCGCCCGGTTAATTGTAAGAGAATCCGAAACACTCCCTGAATGGCTGGGGAAGCAGGGAGTCTCCTGGCAGCCGGCACTGTCAGGCACACTTCATTTAGCACGGACCAATATTTTTCAGCTTGGCGGCGGAAAGGCGATGATGAATGCCTATTATCGGACAGCGCAAAAAAAGGGAATCGAAGTCTGGTATGAATCCATGCTGGAGGATATGGAGATTGAAGGTAATGAATTTAAGGCTGCCAGAGTCCGCAAAAAGGATTCAGTTGTGACGGTTAAAGCCAAAGCAATCATTGTCGCTTCTGGAGGATTTGAAGCTAATCGGGAATGGCATCGGAAATACTGGGGATCTGCGGCGGACAATTTTATCATACGCGGGACTCCATACAATCAGGGAAATGTGCTCAAGCTCCTCCTCGACTATGGAGTGGCCAGAGTTGGAGAGCCGGATGCCTTCCATGCAGTAGCGGTGGACGGGAGAGCACCGGAAAATGATGGAGGAATTGTGACCCGACTGGACAGTGTTCCCTTTGGCATCGTGGTGAATAAAGACGGTCAACGGTTTTACGATGAAGGAGAGGATTTCTGGCCCAAGCGTTATGCTATCTGGGGCGGACTGATTGCTCGCCAGCCTGACCAGATTGCATTCTCCATTTTTGACAGCAAAATGATTGGAAAATTCATGCCGTCTGTATGGGACCCTGTATCTGCCGACACGATCAAAGGGCTGGCTGAACAACTAGGCCTTGATTCGGATGCAGTGGAAAAAACAGTAAAGGAATTCAATGAAGCCACTCGTCCGGGGACGTTTAATCCAGCTGAATTAGATGATTGTAGAACAGAAGGGTTAAAGCCCCCAAAAAGTCACTGGGCGGTAAAGATCGATCAGCCCCCATACTATGCCTATCCGTTGAAAGCCGGGATTACCTTCACCTATCTCGGTGTAAAAGTGAATGAGCATGCAAGAATGATCATGGAAGATGGCAGTCTTGCGAAAAACATGTTTGCCAGTGGAGAAATAACGGCCGGAAATGTCCTCAAACGGGGGTATCTGGCAGGGTTTGGACTGACGTTAGGAGCTACACTTGGAAGAATTGCAGGGAGGGAAGCAGCCAATGGAATCAGACAAGAATCTGTTCGATGATGGAAAACGGCAAATGAGATTATGTAATGCCTGCCGTTATTGTGAAGGATATTGTGCTGTCTGGCAGGCGATTGAATGGCGGCGAGATTTTGATGATCATGATATGACTTATCTGGCAAATCTCTGTCATGATTGTGGTGACTGTTATTATGCTTGTCCCTTTACCACACCGCACCAATTTGGAATCAACCCTCCAAAACTGTTTGCACAGCTGAGGGAGAAAACTTATCAAAAGTATACCTGGCCCGTTGCCTGGGGAAAGGCACTGGGTGAAAAGATTAGCGGGTTCTGGATTGCTTTTCTTTTAGCTACATTATTATTTTTCGGTTTCATTTTTGCAACCAATGATCCTGCCAGTGTATGGCAGAAATACACGGGGGAAGGATCATTCTATGCACTTATTCCTGAATATTTCATGATTGGTGTATTTTCAGCACTGGGCCTCTGGATGATAGGCGTATGGCTGATAGGGGCAAGAAAATTCTGGCGTGACATTCGATCATCCAAAAATGAGAAAGTGATGTTCCAGGATATCGTGACTGCGACGAAATATGCGATGAGCCTCCGGTATCTCGGAGGAGAAGGGGAAGGATGTGCGGACACGGATGAAGAACCGGCAACCAATCGCAGGTGGCTTCACCATTTTGTCGGCTACGGTTTTCTTTTAACCTTTGCCTCTACATCCCTGGCAGCCTTTTATGCACATATCTTACACATCCCGGCACCATATCCAGTTTTCCATCCAGTTGTCATCCTGGGAACACTGGGAGGAGTCGGCATGATCATTGGAACTACTGGATTGCTGTATCTTAAATTAAAGCGGGATCCTGACCTCACTGACGAAAAAGCCAGCAAATCCGGTGCTTCTTTTATTATGGCATTATGGACAGTGAATGTAACGGGCATGTTATTGTTAATCTTCCGTGAGACCGCAGCGATGAATTCGTTGCTCGTGATCCATTTAGGAAGTGTTGCTGCTTTCTTTTTTACAGCTCCATATACAAAGTTTGTTCACTTTGTGTACCGCTATTTAGCACTGGTCAATTATGCCAATGAGGAACGGCTGGCTAAGGAAGAAGAAACAGCTCCTACAGTGAAAAACAAACCAAAAACAGCTGCGCATCATAAGGCAAATTAAACTGTAACCAGGAATCTTCTCAGGATAGAAATCAATCATGAAACACTGGCTTTGGGGTTAAAATACAAAGCACTTTGGGTAAAGACGAGTTGTTGATGAATGATAAAGCCTGACACTTATTTATAGACTGATAGGTGTCAGGTTTTTTTGAAACCTGTTTTTCAGCATTGAAAGCACTGGTTAGGTCTACTTTGAATAACAGAGGTTTTCCGCGCTATTCTTCTGTCAGAGCGTCTCTCTTTCGTACCCTGAAATGTCACCAACTTCGATTTCTATTGTTTCTTTTTATATCCAGGTTTTATATGATGGATCTTGATTTTTTTGATAAAGGCCTGAAAACAGTCTGGTAATTCAGAGGGGTATTTTGGCAACCAGGCTGATATACAAACGTTTTTTTCGGACAAGCAATCCTTCTACAATTTGATCGGCCACAACATCCGGAGTCAACACATTTCCGACGGTCTGTTGTTTGATTGGAAACCTGGTTTCCGTCGTCGCTCAGGGCGGTGTGTCCCATGGCTATTTTCATAAAAGTGGGGCAGGCGATGAGGATCTGTACCGCTTTTTTCTTCCAATTCGGTCCTCAGCGTTTCAAAAAATCCATGCAGGGCGTGTTTGCCGCGGAATATCCGGTTCTGTCATAAAGAGGGGAAATCCAGCTACGGTAGTCACCACGACTGTGACTTCAAATGTGAGGGAGGGTGTAGTGGGTCATGGTAATAGTCCCATTGACATTTACGTTAAGGACATTTTTTCAGCACCTCAAGTCTAGAATCGTGAAAAGGACTTCGGTGGGAAATACCGGCGTTGTGGATCACCAATCTTGGACCATTGCACTCCCGACTTGGGCCATCACGCACCCACTTTGGGCCATTAGCGCTCCTGATTGGGCTGTCACGCGCTCCCCTTGGGCCGTTAGCTGCCCAGCTTGGGCTGTTAGCTGCCCAGCTTGGGCTGTTACGCGCTCCCCTTGGGCTGTTAGCTGCCCAGCTTGGGCTGTTACGTGCTCCCCCTGGGCCGTTGCTCCTCGCGCTTGGGCTGTCACGTGCTCCCCTTGGGCCGTTAGAGCCTTTGCTTGGGCTATTACGCACTCACTTTGGGCCATTAGCGCTCCTGCTTGGGCTGTCACGCGCTCCCCTTGGGCCGTTAGCTCCCTTGCTTGGGCTGTTAGCTGCTCAGCTTGGGCTGTTACGCGCTCCCCTTGGGCCGTTAGCTGCCCAGCTTGGGCTGTTACGCGCTCCCCTTGGGCCGTTAGCTGCCCAGCTTGGGCTGTCACGTGCTCCCATTGGGCTGTTAGCTGCCCAGCTTGGGCCGTCATGTGCTGCCCTTGGGCCGTTAGCGCTCCTGATTGGGCTGTCACGCACCCACTTTAGGCCGTTAGCTGCCCAGCTTGGGCCATCACGCCCCCACTTTGGGCCGTTAGCTCCCTTGCTTGAGCCATCACGCACCCACTTTGGGCCGTTAGCTGCCCAGCTTGGCTGTCACGTGCTCCCCTTGGGCCGTTAGCTGCCCATCTTGGGCTGTTACGTGCTCCCCTTGGGCCGTTAGCTCCCTTGCTTGAGCCATCACGCCCCCACTTTGGGCCGTTAGCTGCCCAGCTTGGGCTGTCACGCGCTCCCCTTGGGCCGTTAGCTGCCCAGCTTGGGCTGTTAGCTGCCCAGCTTGGGCTGTCACGCGCTCCCCTTGGGTCGTTAGAGCCTTTGCTTGGGCCATTAAGCACCCACTTTGGGCCGTTAGCTGCCCAGCTTGGGCTGTCACGTGCTCCCATTGGGCTGTTAGCTGCCCAGCTTGGGCTGTTACGTGCTCCCCTTGGGCCGTTAGAGCCTTTGCTTGGGCTATTACGCACTCACTTTGGGCATTAGCGCTCCTGCTTGGGCTGTCACGCGCTCCCCTTGGATTTACACGTCTTTCACTCAAGTGACAAGTGGTCCATACCAGTACCAGTTTGTGAAGAATCGTAAAGGAAAATCAGCATAAATCAAAGATATTTACAGAAAATTTTAAGTTTTTCCAAAATATCATTGTGATTGATGCGATCTTTAGCTATAATGGGGATGAATAACCGCATGGATGGGAGGATATTTTGCTACTTAACTGGTCGTGACGTTATGACAAGTGAGGAGGGATATGAGTTTGGTAGATACAAATAATCCCGTACCCTTTCATTATCAAATTAAGGAAACGTTGAAAAAAGAAATTTTGGATGGACAGTATCAAGAAAAAATCCCCAGTGAAAGGGCGTTGATGGATCGTTTTTCTGTCAGCCGCACTACGGTGAGGGAAGCGGTCAATCATTTAGTGCATGAAGGCATCCTTCATAAAATTCATGGAAAAGGAACATTTATCGCCAGAAGGCGGCCGGTTCAGGACTGGCTCAATTCCCTGCACAGTTTTACAGAAACGGTGAGAAATATGGGGATGAAGCCGGGTTCGAGACTGTTGACAAATAAAATCGTCAGTGAACCGGAATATGTATCGGAAATCATTCATGAAGAACAGTTTTATTTAATCGAGAGACTTCGAACAGCCGATTCCATACCCATCGCGATCGAAAGACACTATTACAGCTGTGATTTAGGAAAACAACTTTCCCAATTCAATCTCCAGACTTCCACGATTTATGACCTCATTGAACATGAATTAGGGATCGATATGGTTGAGGCAGAGCAGCTCATCACCTGCAAACCAGTCCCCAGAGATGATGCCAAAAATTTAGAAGTCCCCATTGATTCAAATGCTCTCTATGTAGAACGTACCATTACGGATCATCACGGAAAAATGATTGAATATTATACGAGTACCATAAAGCCGGAAATGTATGTATTTCGGATTAAAACGAAACGCCATAAGGCTCGATTTTGAAAGCGATTTCAATTTTTGGAAGGGTGGTGAATCATCTGATATCACATCTCTATTTTCCGAATCAAATCAGGCTGGGAGCCGGCAGTCTGAAGGAACTCGGAGAAGCTGTTCAGGAACTCCAGGCTTCCCATATGTTTATTGTGATCAGCTTGAGTGTAAAGAAACAGGTTGGAGATGCCGTGCGTAAAATAGCCCGGGATGCAGGTCTAAAGGCAACCTTCTTTTCGGATTACAAAGGCGAACCGAATACTCATCACGTCCAAAAAGCTTCCCGCATCCTCATCGATTCTCAAGCTGACTGTGTAGTGGCTATAGGAGGTGGGAGTGCCATCGATCTGGCTAAAGCTGTGGCTGCGGCGGCAAAAAATCCTGCGGTCACGATGGAAAGCATGAAGACATTAGCCGATGTTGACAGATTCCCTTTAATTGCCATTCCCACAACTGCGGGCACGGGTTCAGAAGTGACAAAAATTTCGGTCATTACCGATGAAAAAACCCGGGTGAAGATCAATCCGGGACACCCCCGCTTGATTCCTGATATCGCTATACTGGATCCAGCATTAACCGTATCACTCCCGAAGCCTATCACGGCGTTTACCGGAATGGATGCTCTGGCCCACGCGATGGAAGCCTATGTATCGACGCTGGCCAATCCCATAAGCGATGTGCTGGCACTGGAGGCGATGAGTTTAATCGGGACATATTTGCCGGCGGTTTATGAAAAGCCTGATGATCTGGAGGCCCGGGAAAAAATGCTGCTGGCCAGCAGTCTGGCAGGGATTGCGTTTTCCAATGCATCTACCAATCTCGCCCACGCAGCAGCCCGCCCGCTGGGAGCAAGATTTCACATTCCCCATGGGCTCAGTGTGGCACTGGTATTGCCCTATGTGATGGAGTTTGGACTTGATGTCAATCAGGAACGCTATCAAAACGTAGCGCGGGCTCTTGATCAGACGGGTCAGAATCAACGTGCTGAAGATGCCGTAGCGATTGTGAAGAAGTTGAATCAGGTTTTTAACCTGTACGAATTAGGAAAATCTTTTATGCATAAACAGGAGCTGGTTCAGGCCATTCCCCAGCTTGTCAGGGATGCTTTGTCCGGCAACGGAATTCAAACGAATCGAAAGCTTCCGAATGAGGATGATGTGACTGAGGTTTATGCAAGATTGATAGAAGATTTATTTTAAATTTTACATAACAGGGGTGGTTGTGAATGGCAGAAATGACTGGTGGAGAAGTCATTGCAAAAATGCTAAGTTTAGAAAAAGTGGAAACGGTGTTTGGCATTATCGATGGGACGTATTTCGGATTATATTCTAATTTTGAGAAATACCATATTGATCTGTTGACACCGCGCCATGAAACGAGTGCTGCCCATATGGCCGGTGCTTATGCCCGGGTAACAGGGAAATTAGGTGTATGTATGGCCAGTAACGGCCCTGGTGTTGCCAATATTTTGCCGGGTCTGGTCGTGGAACAGGCCGAGGGAAATCGGGTGCTGGTGATTACCAGCTCAAGGAGAACCGGCATTATGTACCCGGACCGGGGAGGAACCTATCAATGTTTCCATCAGACAGGGGTCATCAAGCAGATAGCCAAATGGAGTGAAACCGTTCCGTCCTTTGAGCGGATACCAGAACTGATGCGGACGGCATTTCGGAAATGTTATGAAGGACGACCTGGAGTCGTTCATATTGATGTTCCTGAAAATATATTAAACTCTAAATTTAAATGTGACATAGATTTTCTTGAACCACATCAATATCGGTTAATGGATTTCCCCGAACCATCCAGGCATCAGGTGGAGGCAGCAGCTGATTTGCTGATCAATGCTGAATTTCCCATCATCCATGCCGGAAGCGGTGTGATTCATGCACAGGCCTATGAAGAGCTGGAACAGACAGCAGAACTGTTGCAATCGATGGTCACCACAAGCTGGGCGGCCCGGGGAGCTTTTCGGGAAAGCAATCCTTTGATGATGCCGATGATTTATATTGAAACGAATAACAAGATGCGCAATGAGGCAGATGTTGTTCTCGTGCTTGGCTCACGGATTGGGGAAACGGACTGGTGGGGGAAAGCACCTTACTGGAAGGCTGATCAGAAAGTCATTCAGGTGGATATTGATCCATCCATTATTGGTGCCAACAAGCCTGTCACTCAGGCGATTCAGGCAGATGTGAAAACGTTTTTGCAAAAACTAAAGGAGGTGCTCCTGGAGCGGAAAGAACAGATCAGATATTCAAGCCGGAAGACCCTGATTGACAAGTTTTTAGCAGATAAAGAAAAGGCAAGAAAAAAATTGGATCAAAACTTAAGTGAATGGGATGCACCGATGAACCCCGCCCATGTCCCAGCTGTATGTAAGGAAGTATTTTCAGATGATACGTATATGGTCATCGATGGAGGCAACACCGCGATCTGGACTAATTTTTATTATGAAATTGAAAAACCCGGATCCGCCATTTCCACTTATAAATTTGGCATGCTCGGGGCCGGGGTAGGACAGGCCATCGGTGTGGCTGCAGCCAATCCGGATCAACCCGTACTGTGTATCATCGGTGATGGAGCCATGGGGTTCCATCCGCAGGAGATTGAAACCGCTGTTCGCAACAATCTGCAAGTCGTTTATGTCGTCATGTGCGACAAGCAATGGGGTATGGTGAAAATGAATCAGCATTTCGCCTTAAAGCCTTTTAAAACGATTGTGAAGAAAACGTTAAGCCCGGAAGAAAGCATTAATACGGATTTAGAAAATATTCAATTTGACAAACTGGCGGAAAGTATGGGGGCATATGGGGAATACGTCAATGATCCGAAAGAGCTAAAAGGGGCACTGGAGCGGGCACTTGAGACCGGAAAATGTGCGGTGATCCACGCTGAAGTTGATCCGGTCAAGCATATGTGGGCGCCAGGTTTAAAATATTTTAAAGATATGCATCAGGAACCAAAGGGTAAGTAATCATGGGAATTGATCAGGTACAATTAAACTTCAGTCCGGCCACCCTGATGATGATGAACATTTTAATCGGATTTATTTTGTTTGGTGTGGCACTGGACTTAAAGCCGTCTGACTTTAAGCGCGTGCTGGTGACCCCGAAGCCCGCCTTGATCGGATTAAGCGCACAGTTTCTTTTGCTGCCGGCTTTTACGTATTTGCTTGTGATAATCATACAACCCCTGCCCAGCATTGCATTAGGAATGTTTTTGGTTGCCGCCTGCCCGGGCGGAAATCTTTCGAATTTTTTAACCTATTTAGGGAAAGGAAATGCTCCATTATCCATCACGATGTCCGCCATTTCAACAGCCCTGGCCATTGTGATGACACCGCTGAACACCATGCTCTGGGGTTCATTATACAAACCGACCCGTGATTTATTGCGGTCGTTCAGCATCAGTCCGGTTGATTTGTTCGTGACCATTGTGATTTTGCTGGGAATTCCCCTTGCGTTCGGCATGTATATCCATCACCGATATCCGGACTGGGCGAAAAAGGCCAATAAATGGATGAAACGCTTTTCCATTGTCTTTTTTATTCTGTTT
Organism: Melghiribacillus thermohalophilus; assembly: GCF_004342905.1. Lineage (GTDB taxonomy): Bacteria > Bacillota > Bacilli > Bacillales > Alkalibacillaceae > Melghiribacillus > Melghiribacillus thermohalophilus. The sequence continues at coordinate 23,098 of NZ_SMAN01000010.1, forward strand.
GTACTTGGTGCATTAGCTGCGAATGTTAACTATTTTCTGGAGTATGTGGGCATGGTAGTAATCGCAGTATTTTTGCATAATCTGACGGCGATTTGTCTTGGTTATTTTTCATCACGGGCCTTTGGATTGCCCGAATCGGACAGGCGGGCCATTTCCATTGAAATCGGGATTCAAAACTCCGGGCTGGGACTGATTTTGATTTTTAACTTTTTTGATGGACTGGGAGGAATGGCCATTGTAGCGGCCTGGTGGTCCATCTGGCATATTATCGCCGGCTTGACACTCGCGGGATTCTGGTCCAAAAGAGAGCCGAAACCCAATATTCCAGTAAATGGAGGGCTGTCCACATGAATATTTTTATCACAGGAGCATCAGGGTATATTGGCCATTTGCTGGTCAACCGTCTGATCGAATTAAACAGGGAACGCAAAGAAAAGTGGAAGATTGTTGCTGCCGATATTCGGGATACGCCCACGTTTCAAGCAGGGGAAGAAGTCGAGTATGTTCAGCTGGATGTTCGTTCGGATCAGGTGGAAGAGGTCATCAGAACCAATCATATCGATACCGTAGTCCACCTGGCCACCATTGTCACCCCCGGGAAAAAAAGCAACCGGGAATTTGAGTATTCGGTTGATGTAAAAGGAACGGAAAATGTGCTTCGAGCCTGTGTGAAACATCATGTCAAACGATTTGTGATCACATCCAGCGGGGCGGCCTATGGCTATTATCCGGACAACCCGGAATGGATTACAGAAGATCAGGCCCTGAGAGGGAATGAGGAGTTTTCCTATGCTTATCATAAAAGGCTTGTTGAGGAGATGCTCGCTTCCTACTCCGAGGAATATCCGGAGCTTGAACAGGTGATATTTCGGATCGGCACTATTTTAGGAGAAACCGTTAATAATCAGATTACCGCTTTGTTTGAAAAAAAGGTGATGCTGGGAATTGCGGGTTCGGACAGTCCCTTTGTTTTCATCTGGGATCAGGATGTGGTGGAATGTCTGGTTCAGGGAATAACGGAAGAAAAAACCGGGATTTTTAATGTAGCCGGAGACGGAAAACTGACCATTGATGAGATCGGAGCGATTTTAAATAAAAAAGTCCTGAGGCTCCCGGCATGGCTTGTAAAAACGGGTTTGTTTGTCCTGAAGCGGTTATCCCTGACGCAGTACGGGGAGGAACAGGTGAATTTTCTCCGTTATCGTCCTGTTCTCGACAACAAGAAATTGAAAACGGAATTTGGGTACACGCCCCGATTAACATCCAGGGAAGTTTTTTTATATTATCTGGAGAAAAAAGGTTTGATCAATGCTCAAGAGGCCAAGCGATTTACAGCATAACACAAAAACCAGTTATGAATATCTGTCATAACTGGTTCTTTACCTTCTTTGATGAGCTATTCCTTTGTCAAATAAGCGCTGAACAGCCAGTGCTGTTTTTCATAGTAAGATAGGGCATCCTCAATGAACCCGCCGGTGTAGGTGCTATCCACATTCTGGCTGATTTCCCTCAGTTGGGCGATTAGCTTCCGGAGGTCTTTAACGACGATGCTTGCAACTGTAGGGCCATTCAGATCAACGTTGCTGGGCAATTCTTTAATGGTTGCCAGTTTTAAGGCCTCCTTTAGCGACCCTACCGGATAGAAGCCAATCATTTTAATCCGTTCTGCAATTAAATCAATCTCCACAGCCACATGCTCATAAAGCCCCTGGGTTTTTTCGTGGATGTCAAAAAAACTCATCCCGATTACATTCCAGTGAACGTTGTGAAACTTGATAAACAACACTTGAAGATTAGCCAGATATTGATTCATCGCTCTGGCTGCCCGTTCAGCTTCTGCGGGATTGAATCCTATGCTTTGTGGACTCACTTTATAACTCATTCTAAACACCCCTGATTTATTTTCAGTATCGCAAATTAAGCTCTTATATTAGTCTATGTATCAGCGGGAGATGGGTGTAACACCTAAACTTCGTGTTTTCGAATAGCTGGTGCAACCATTCATGTTTCATCGCTTTTCATGCCAGTTGATCCATTTCAGACTGAAATAGTTTATAAAATCATGTCAATTCTTTGTCTCAAATCGAGTTCCATATATAAAATATGTAGAAAAACATAAAATCAGCGAGTTATAGATTTATGGCGAAAAATTACAAACCTTATCCCAAATATGTGTTATAATATGCAGAAAAAAGAGGGGAGAAAGATGAAAGGACAAGTGCAAAAAGGAATTCAGGACTACTATGCTGACGATTTTTCTTATTGTTATGGTTGCGGGCGATTGAATGCAAAAGGTCACCATTTTAAGACGAACTGGGATGGAGATCGTACCGTGACCATTTACCAACCAGAGCCTGAACATACAGCGATTCCTGGCTTCGTATACGGAGGAGTGATTGCATCGCTGATTGACTGTCATGGCACAGGATCTGCCGCTCTTGCGTTACATAGAAAAAACGGGCATGAACCAGGGGATGGAACGGAGCCTCCGAGATTTGTTACGGCCTCATTGAATGTAAACTTTTTAAAGCCGACACCCCAGGATGTGCCACTAAAAGCAGTCGGGACAGTGGAAGAGATTCATCCGAAAAAATGGAAAGTCCATACGGAAGTTTATGCGAATGACACGCTGTGTGCCACAGGTGAGGTGGTAGCAGTTGTCATGCCGGAGAATTTTGTGAAAAAGGACTAATGCAGGGGAGGATGATCCAGCTGCTACACTGGCCCCTGGGGTGCTTCTGTCCTGTTGTGGCGGCAACAGCCTCCTCACAGGTTTCCAGCACTTTCGGGGCCAGACAGTCGCCTCCGCCTTTATTCCTGTCTTTCCGCGGGCACGTCCTGCTTCGTTGTCTACGCGATATTTGGCTCGCGCTGTCCCCGCAGGTGTCTTGCAAATGGACGACGTAAATGATGTTGCAAAGTTGTTCGTCTTTGCCACCGTCTCTTCCTTTTTTAGCCCGGCCTCATTTCGTTTTCTTTTGAGCTTTTTCCCATCCTTTTAATCCAAAGGACTCTAAGCGTCAGCGCAGGTGGTAGGAGTATGTCACTTTCTCAAATATAGCTTGAAAAATAAAGATCTTCCATTGATCATTCACTTCTGTTACTTAACTCCGTTGACGGTTCATTCAAAATCCGCTTCAATTCGTTCTTTTTCTTTTTTGGAACCAGAATATATAATATATCTCCATCTTTCACGTGGGTTTTCCCGGTAGGGGTTACTAATTCATTTTTTCGAATGATGGCATTGACCAGAATATCTTTTGAAAACGGAATTTCCTCAAGGGTTTTCCCGAGTACCGAAGTTTTTTCATTCACTTCATATTCTACAATTTCTGCATTAGCCTTTCCGATTGACACAAGCTCTAACGAATGAACTGGATTGGGTCGGGCCGGCCCAGTTAGCTTCAATTTATTAGCAAGAGGTTTAATAGTTGAACCATTAATGAGAGCAGACGTTAAAACAACGAAAAAAACTACATTAAACATGAGCTGACTGTTTTCAAGACCTGAAGTCAGGGGAAAGGTAGCCAGAACGATCGGAACAGCCCCGCGGAGTCCTGCCCATGACAAAAAAATTTTTTCTTTCATGTCAAAATTCATCTTTAACGTCGATAAAATCACAGCGATTGGCCTTGCCACAGTCATCAAAAGAATAGAAAGTAAGAGTCCTTTATATATGATGTCCAATTGAAAAACCTGACTCGGGAAAACGAGTAATCCCAGAATGATAAACATTAAAATTTGCATCATCCAGGCGAATCCTTCATTAAAACGAAAAATGGAATGGCGATAAGTCAGATCCTGGTTGCCGATGACAAGGGCGGCAATATAGACAGCCAATAAACCGCTTCCTCCCATTAGAGCAGCCATACTATAGGTTAATAAAGCAAATGCCAGGGCAAATACAGGATATAATCCACTGGAATCGAGATTAATGCGATTAATTGAAAAAGATGCCAGCATTCCGAATCCCAGTCCGATGATCATCCCGATCCCCATCTGTACCAGAAAAGAAGTGAGCAGGGTAAAAATACCTTCATGATCAATAAGTAAAAGTTCAATTAATGTCAGGGTCAGAAATACGGCCATTGGATCATTGGAACCGGATTCGGCCTCCAGGGTTGCCGTAAGTCGATTTTTTATATTTTGTCCTTTTAATACTGCAAATACTGCGGCCGCATCAGTAGAACCGACAATGGCACCGAATAAGAAGCTTTCGGCCCAGGATATACCAAGTATCTGTTTCGCTCCTATTGCTACAATGGTAGCAGTAATGATTACCCCAATCGTGGCCAGTGATATAGCTGGCTTCATAACGGGTTTTACGGTTGTCCATTTTGTCTGCAATCCACCCTCAAATAAAATAATGATCAGCGCTAATATTCCAATCAATTGCGCGATATACGGATTATCCAGATAGATAAAGCCAGTTATATCGCTCCCGGCAATCATGCCAACTGCAATAAATAATACGAGTGCAGGGACCCCCATTCGTGTTGAAAATTTAGCCGTCAGTACTCCGGCAATCAGGAAAAGACCGAGTAAAAGAACTGTAGAATCTGGACTAGTTAATCCTGGCATATTCAATCACCTCTTAAAGTCTCACGTCTATAAGCGGAACGTGTTTTTCTTCCTTTAGGACCCCGATGTATCGCAGGGTCTCTGATGGGGTAGCATGATGAAATCGTTCCTGAAGCAAAGATATTGCCACTCCCTGACGGTAGGCATGATATCCAAAGGTTTTTCTGAGAGTGTGGGTGCCTATGTTTGCTTCAACTCCGGCTTCGCAGGCGGCTTTTTTAATGATTCGGTAAGCCTGCTGCCTGGTAAGGGGCTTAGAAGGGCTATTGGAAAAAAATAAATAGCTGTCAAAAGAAATTTCGGTGTGATCTAGAAAATGAAGAAGGGCATCTTTTACAGAAGAATTTATGTATATTGGAGACTTTTGATCTTCCGCTAATAAATAAGTTTTTGGCGTCAAATTTTCAGTCAGGATATCTGAAACCGTCAATCTAAGAAGAACACTAATTCGAAGTCCTGTATTAATGCCAAGGGTAAACAACAAATAGTCTCTACAGGAGTGTTTTTTTAAATACCGTTTCATGTGTCTGATATGTTCAATATTCCGAATCGGATCAACAAAGTTCATGTTTTCCTCCTCATGTTACATATTACATGTTAATAATAATATTATGTAACATTTTGTGTTGTTATGCAATGAAGGTGCTTACGGTAAAATAAATGACAGAAAAAATTCTATGAAAGACATGCTTTAGAATCAGTTCATACTAAGCAAAAGATGCAGCTGGTCAAGCAGATGGGTGATTATGAAATCCTTGTTTCATTTACTGCGGGGTAAAGTTTATAGGACGTCCTATTAGAAAAAATGGTGAATTCGTTTAAAAAACAGAAGATGTCCTGTACAATAACTGTAGAAAATGAATAGAGAAAAGGTGTAAAACATGACTCGTATCATCGTAGTAGGTGCAGGAATTTTAGGAGCGGCAGCAGCTTATCATTTAGCAAGAGAAGGGGGCGAGGTTACTGTAATCGACAGAAATGACCCGGGTCAGGCTACTGATGCAGCAGCCGGTATGATCTGCCCCTGGCTGTCCAGACGGAGGAATAAGGCCTGGTATCGGCTGGCCACATCCGGTGCCCGATACTACCCGGAATTGATTGCAGCACTGGAAGATGAAGGGGAGCAAGATACAGGTTATAAAAAAGTGGGAGCTCTTCGGTTACATACGGATGAAGAGCGGGTAAGGTCGCTGGAGGAACTGGTAAGAACGAGGAAGGAGACGGCTCCGGAAATCGGAGACATTACTTGTATGTCCAGGGAAGAAACAAAAAGGCTGTTTCCCCCTCTGGCGGAAGGCGACTATATGTCCCTGCATATTACTGGCGCAGCTCGGGTAAATGGAAGGGCACTCCGGAAGGCCATATTACGTGCGGCAAAGAAACAGGGTGCTTCATATATTCAGGGAAATGGGGAACTGATTGCGGATGGAAACAGAGTCGCTGGCGTGAAAGTTAATGGCGAACAGATCAGCGGGGATCAGGTCATTGTGACAGCAGGTGCCTGGGGAAAGGAAATTCTGGAACCTATTGGGTTAACGTTTTCAGTCGTTCCCCAGAAGGCCCAGATTCTACATTTAAGGCTGGAGGAAACGGACACCGATAACTGGCCTGTGGTCATCCCGCCCCAGCATTATTATTTTCTTCCTTTTGAAGATGGACGGATCATCGCGGGTACAACTCATGAAGACGGTAAAGGGTTTGATCTGCGGCCAACCGCCGGAGGAGTCGGAGAAATTTTAGAAAAAACCTTAGCAGTAGCACCGGGTCTTGGAGACAGTACGCTGCTGGAGACGAGAGTCGGATTTCGTCCCCATACTCCGGGATATCTTCCGGTATTTGGCTATGCTCCGACCTATACAAATTTAATCGTTGCCAATGGCCTCGGCTCCACCGGATTAACGGCCGGACCATTTTTAGGATTGGAGATAGCCAGACTGGCTCTTGGAATGAAAACAGAGCTGGATCCCGCTGACTATGACATCACCCAGGCCTTTCAATAAAAAGATAAAGCCGATATATAGTGGCTGTTACCTGTCGAGAAATCGTTACGGAAAAACCGCATTCCTTCAGTGATTTCGGAAGAGAATGCGGTTTTTTTACAACTGCCTGACAATCGACAGATGACAGGCATCGTTCTCTTTTCATATTGGGACAGAGGGGGTGAATATACTGTTATGATTGATTTCGTTTGAGGAGGTACCGTTTCATGTTTATCCATGTAGTGGAGAGAGGAGATACATTGTGGACGATCGCAAACCGATTTGGAGTCAACGCTGCTCAAATTTCCAGCATCAATGAACTTCCCAATCCCAATAAGCTGGTTCCAGGTCAATCCCTCGTCATTCCAACTCCAGACCGTCAGCATATCGTTCGTCCCGGGGAAACCCTCTGGCAGATTGCCCGGCAATATGGCGTAACCGTAAACACGATCGTGCAGGCAAACCAGATGTCGGACCCTTCCATTATTTATCCGGGAACCCCGCTAATCATTCCTCCCAGGATCCATGAGGTTCAGCCTGGAGAAACGTTATGGCAGATTGCCCGGCGTTATGGAACAACTACCCGGTCGATCATCAATGAAAACCGGATTCAGAATCCAGACCTCATTTATCCAGGTACACGTCTGATCATTCCTTTTCCAAATCCCGCCATTGATGTCAATGGTTATCTCATCAATATGGGGAATGAAGGAGCTCAAATCATTCGACAGAGAGGAGAGTATTTAACCTATTCTTCGCCATTTGCCTACATTATTCAGGCAGATGGAGGACTCACCTCCATCAACGACAACCCCATGATTCTGGCTTCCTATAATCAACAGGTTGTCCCCATGATGTCCATCACCAACTTTACGTACCGGGATCCAGGTTCGCAGCTGGCCAGTACGATACTGGCAAGTCCGGAACTTCAGGAACGTCTGCTTACCAACATGATCCGCGTGATGAGGGAAAAGGGGTATCTCGGCTTAAATATTGATTTTGAAAATGTGTATCCCCGGGACCGGGAGCGGTACAATCAATTTTTGCAGCGTGCGGTTGACCGCCTCCATCCGGAAGGGTATTTTGTTTCCACTGCACTCGCTCCAAAAACCCGTCCGGATCAGCCTGGCCTCCTGTATGAAGCACATGATTATGCCGCCCATGGAAGGATGGCTGATTTTGTGATCTTGATGACCTACGAATGGGGATATCGGCTGGGGCCGCCACGTGCCATTTCGCCCCTTGATCAGATACGGAGGGTTATTGATTTTGCTGTATCCGTCATGCCAGCTGACAAGATTTTTATGGGCTTTCAGCTGTATGCCCGCGACTGGCTCCTCCCCCATGTTCAAGGTCAGGAAGCGGAAACGTTTGATATGCAGGAAGCCGTCCGGCGGGCTGTTCGATATGGTGCTGAGATCCAATACGATACAACCGCTCAGTCCCCGTTTTTCCGTTACACCGATGAACAGGGGCGTGCCCATGAGGTATGGTTTGAAGATGCAAGAAGTGCACAGGCCAAATTTGATCTGGTCAAGGAGTATGGCTTGAGGGGAATCAGCTACTGGGTTCTTGGCTATCCGTTCCCGCAAAACTGGGCTTTATTGCAAGACAATTTTCAGATTCGAAAACGGGTATAAAGAGCATGTTACATTTACTGCTTCATTTCGGTGGAATGATCAAGAACTCTCAATTCTGAACGTGGCAGTTCAGGCGATTTCAGCAGGAATACTGCCGAAGAAGATGGGAAAAACGGCTGAGTCCCTTGAAAACCACAAGGAACCAAACCTTCCATATGCATTTACTGAAATCAACCATAGTCTTCGGACTTTAAACAGGATTCTCCATTCATCTGCTGTCATTCTCATCATTTTAATGTCTGTGAAACCTTTTTAAAGAGGAAGTTTTCGAATTTGCCAAAAAAGGAATACGTGAAGTAGAAACTATTTTGAGAGGGAGGTAACCATGTTACGGAAAACGATACCGGATGTTCAGCTGCCCGATCTAAATGGAAATCAGGTTTCCATACGGGATTTCCGGGGCAAAAAGACGCTGATTTTTATGTGGGCCAGCTGGTGACGCTGCCGGAATCATCTGCCTGGATGGCAGAAATTTTATGAGAAGTATAAGGATAAAAATTTTCAGATTCTGTCAGTATCAGTGGATGTTCAGGGCCCTGAAGCAGCAAGACCTTACGCGGAAGACAGACCTTTTATAACGGTTGTGGATGCTGAAAATCAATTAGCGAACTTCTTTGGATTTAAAATTGTTCCCAATGGAATTTTTATTGACGAGGAAGGCAACATTCGAATGATCCAGCAGGGATTGTATGTTTCCAATGAAGAACATACGGATGCCGTCAAACAGCTTATAACTGAAGAAGCAGAGACAGTGGAACTGGATGATGCGTATTACAAGCCAGCCCGGCAGATCAGTGATTTAGAAAAGCAGCTGGCACAGACAAAATTTAAGCTGGGTATGGAATATGTGCATAACGGAAAAAAAGATCAAGCTTTAAAGGAATTCGATGAGGCACTGCTGCTCGATCCGGATAATTTTTTAATTCGAAAACAGCGCTGGTATATTCGTTATCCGGAAAAATTTTCTCCTGCAATCGATATCGAGTGGCAGCAAAAACAGCTGGAAAAGGAACGAGCGGAAGAAGCGAAGAAACAGGGGGATATGATTTGCGGTCCGGAAGGCTGTGTGATACCAGGAACGGACCCGAATCAGACAAAAGAGTAAAGTAGGACAGCTATCATCAGGGGGCAGATGTCCCTCTGATTTTTTTGTCATGAAGAAAATAAATCAGAAAACGTTTCCCGGTTGTAATATATAATCTCCTTAAATGAGAATCATTTTCAAAAAAAGATAGACAGATGCAATCATTTTGTGATAACATTTTTAAATGAAAATGATAATGATTCTCAATGTCAACCGGGAGGGGTATATATGAATAGAAAGAAAGGCCTTATATTTTGGAGTATCATTAGTCTATTATTCCTTCTGCTGCTGTCAGCCTGTGCCGGCGAAACAAACGGCGAAAATGAAACAGCAGATTCCAGCGAAAAAACATCGGATTCCAATTCTGATGGTGATTCTGCATCAGATGATGAAACTAGAGTTATTGAAACAGTCAAAGGGGAAGTGGAGGTTCCGGCGAATCCGAAACGTATCGTGACGGATCTATATCTCGCCGATTTTCTCGCACTTGGGGTTAAACCAGTCGGAGCCAATGAATGGTCTCTTCGCAATCCATTTATTGAGGACCAGATTGATGGGATTGAAGATATAGGTGCACCGATCTCCGTTGAAAAAGTTTTGCAGCTTCAGCCCGATCTAATTGTTGTGCAATCAGATGAAAACTATGAAAAATTAAATCAAATTGCACCGACAATTGTGATTCCTTACGCTTCTGAAGGAGATTTTTACGGAGAGCTCCGAAAAATCGCTGAAATTATCGGCAAAGAACAGGAAGCAGAAGACTGGATTGCTTCGTTTGAAGAAAAGGCAGCCGCTGAACGGGAAAAAATAAAACCTTTTATTGAAGAAGGCGAAACTTTTGGAATCTATGAAATTGCGGATGAAAAAATTTATATTTTCGGGGATAACTGGGGCCGGGGAGGTCATGTGCTTTACCGGGCATTACAGTTAGATCCGCCAGCACTAATGCAGGAGCTAATCGGAGAGGGCACTCAGTATAAAGAACTTTCTCTTGAAGCATTGCCTGGATACGCAGCGGATCACATGTTTATTACCACTTATAATTCTCAGGCCCAGGGTCCAGATGAAGAACTATTTGAAAAAATGAAATCTAGTGCGGTCTGGAGCAATTTGGATGCCATTAAGAACAATCAGGTATATCTCATGAACTTCCTTCACATGTATTATGCTGACCCATATTCATTAGAAGCTCAGCTTGAGCTGATGGTGGAAAAAATCACGGGCAGCCAGGAGTGATCAGGTGGCTATAGGTAATCCCATTTAAGCTGGAGGCGATGGCATGCATAGTTTACAGGGACAAAACGTAACCGTTTCCTACGGTACGTCAACGATTATCGACCAGCTCAATATTGACATTCCCAGGGGGAAGATTACGACCATTATTGGTCCGAACGGGTGCGGTAAATCCACACTCCTAAAATCTATGGCCCGCATTATGAAGCCAGATGGAGGAACGATTTATTTAAATGGAAAAGAGATCTTAAAACAATCTACAAAGGAAATTGCCAAACAAATGGCCATTCTTCCTCAGACACCTTCTGCTCCCGGCGGATTAACCGTCTACGAACTCGTTTCGTATGGGCGTTTTCCCTACCAGAAAGGTTTTGGGAAATTAACAGCCAGGGATCGGGAAATGATTGATTGGGCCCTTGAAATTACCGGGACCATTCAATTCAAGCATCGTTCGGTCGATGCACTTTCCGGCGGTCAGAGGCAGCGGGTCTGGATTGCCATGGCACTCGCCCAGGAAACCGAATTGATTTTACTGGATGAGCCTACAACTTATTTGGATCTTGCACATCAGCTCGAAATTCTGGAAATCCTGTACTCGTTAAATCGCAGGGAACATCGTACCATTGTCATGGTTATACATGATTTAAACCATGCTTCCCGATTTGCTGATTACATTATTGCCATGCGTAATGGCAAAATATTGACCAGCGGTAATCCCAATGAAGTGATGACAAAAGAACATTTAAGGGAAGTATTTCACATTGATGCTGAAATTGTTCAAGATCCCCGTTTAAACAAACCGATTTGTTTAACGTATGACCTGATCAATCAGGATGAACAAAAACGAATTAAGCTTGGAGTGTAAGGTTATGATGTCTGAACTTGAATCGATTATCACTTCCCGCCGTACCATTCGAATTCCGAAAAGCGATCCAATCGACCTTGAACGGGTGTATGACATTTTAAAAAAGGCTTCATTTGCTCCTTACCACAGCAAAGTTGAGCCCTGGTCAGTAACCATTGCATCAACGCTGGAAGAACATCAATATTTTTTGAAATGTGTATTTGAAAGCTATGAACGCAACCAGATTCTTGCAGATTATTCTGATGAAAAGGTCAAAAAAATCAAGGAAGCCTATGAGAAAGTCATGCTCCATACACCTGTCAGCCTTATTGTGGCTACAGATGTTTTTCAAGATGAAAAAAAAGATCTGGAGTCCATTTGTGCTACATCAACGTTTATTCAAAATATCCAGCTGCTGGCCTGGCAGAAACAAATTGGTGCGGTGTGGCGTACCAATCCTTATATTCTGGATGATCAATTCAGGGACGCTTTTGGTATAGCTGCATCGAAGCGGATTATAGGTACGGTTCACTTAGGCTATTTTGACCCGGATGAAGTACCTGAACCTAAAAAACGGCGTCCCCTACATGAATGGATAGGAAGAGTGGATGAAACACGGGAATTCAGCACATATGCAGCCAATGACGAAAGGTTCAAGTAACAGGACTGACAGACGCATATGCTGATCCAGTGAAGGAAGGTATTTATATGAGCATCAAGAAAAGAAAAGATGAACATGGAGAAAACATACAGGTCATTGAAAAGAAAGCAGGAAAGACTTATTTCTGGTGGTTTCTGATTGGTTTCCTGGTTTTGTCAATATCCGTGTTTCTGTCCATTTCTCTTGGAGTGGCCAGTATTGATCTTCCTGTCCTATGGGAAAGCCTGTTTTATTTTAATCCCGAATTAACAGAACACCAGATTATCCGGGATGTGCGCATTCCAAGAACGATTGCCAGTGCACTGACTGGAGCATTTTTAGCTATTTCAGGCTCGATTATGCAGGGAATGACAAGAAACCCACTCGGAGACCCATCGATTATGGGTGTTACCAGTGGTGCTGCCTTTGCCATCGCTGTCAGTTTTGCTTTTATTCCTGGTTTATCCACCACATCCTTGATGACTGCCGCATTTTTAGGGGCTTTGCTGGGTGCATCACTGGTCTTTGGGGCAGGTGCCCTGTCCAGAGGAGGGTTAACCCCTGTTAAACTGGTGTTGGCAGGTGCTGCTGTAAGTGCACTTCTTACATCCCTTTCTACAGCTATCTCGATTCATTTTGACGTTGCCAAAGAAATGAATTTCTGGTTTGCTGGCAGTTTTTCCAGTGTAAAATGGGTGTACGTATATCCCATGGTGATCATTGGTGTGATCGCCTTTGCCCTATCGATGATCATTGCCAGATCAATAACCGTGCTGAGTTTAGGGGAAGAAGTGTCTAAGGGGCTAGGACAGCGAACGTTAATCGTCAAAGTGACCGGAGCCCTGGTTATTCTGGTTATGACAGGGATGTCCGTTGCTGTCGCCGGAGTCATTAGCTTTGTCGGACTGATTGTTCCCCACATCGCCCGAATGTTAATCGGAGTGGACTACCGGTATATCATTCCCTTTTCCGGTGTCCTCGGTGCGATTTTGTTAGTCGTTGCAGATATTGGGGCGCGTATGGTCAATCCACCATTTGAAACGCCGGTTGGAGCCATTACAACTCTCCTTGGTGGTCCCTTTTTCCTATATCTGGCGAGAAGGGAAGGGGGCAAATGATGCAGAAAGAAAACCGATTTTCATTTGAAAGCAAGGTCATCGTCCTGATCGTTCTGATCATCGTTACTTTTTTTATTTCCTTAAATTCGGGTGTGATTCGGTTATCACTTGCTGAAATGGTTCAAACATTATTGGGCAGGGGGACTGACAATCATCATTTACTATTTTTTGATTTTCGGATGCCCAGGATGATTCTATCCATTTTGGCAGGTGCGGCACTTGCGGTTTCAGGAGCTGTTTTTCAGACGATTACCCGGAATGAATTAGCTGACCCGGGGATCATTGGCATTAACGCCGGTGCCAGTGTGGCGATCGTCACCTTTATTTTTTTAACCGGGGGAACCGTTGAGTCACTGAGCCTGACGTCTAAAGTTTTGCTGCCGATCGTTGCCTTTTCAGGAGCTATGCTCTCAGCTGTACTCATTTATGTTTTTGCCTGGAACCGGGGAGTTTCCCCGCTGAGGTTAGTGCTGGTAGGAGTAGCCCTTAATGCCATTTTGTCTGCATTGCTCATTGTCATTCAGCTGCAGATGGAAGCCAACAACTTTATGAAAGCACTCGTCTGGCTTTCGGGAAGTATATGGGCTGCGAACTGGGATTATGTTACGGTAACTGTTCCATCTGTGTTGTTGTTGATTCCATTTGTGATGTGTAAGTCCAGATCACTGAATGTTCTGCATTTAGGTGATGAACTTTCTACTGGGCTGGGAATGCGCGTGGAAAGGGAGCGGCAGCTGTTGATTATTCTGGCTGTCGCTCTGGCCGGTTCAGCTGTTGCCGTAAGTGGCAATATTACGTTTTTGGGACTCATTGCCCCGCACATTGCAAGAAAGTTGGTGGGTCCCCAGCATGAACGGTTGATTATGACCAGTGCGCTCATCGGCGCTTTGTTACTCCTTCTTGCTGACCTGATTGGCCGAGTCATTATTATGCCGTCTGAGCTTCCTGTTGGTCTTGTAGTCTCCTGCCTGGGGGCACCGTATTTTTTATATTTGCTAATGAAATCAGAATAAAACAATGAAGCCTGCTTCCGTTCTATATGGAGCAGGCTTTTTAGCAGAAACGGATCAGTTAACTCTCACCTGAAAAAGATCATTTCCATCGCCTTAATTCCCATTCGTTATCCAACACTTGTTCAATGAAATATGGTACAATAGTAAAAATATGGATGGTTAAACGCATGTCTGTTTGGTAAGGGGGACGGAAGTAAAGTGAAACTGAGAGATGAGAAGGATATCATTCAACTTTTTCACCATGATGAATGGATAATAGACATATTAAAAGCTGTTAAGTCTATGAATTTACCAGATTGGTGGATTTGTGCTGGCTTCATTCGATCCAAAATTTGGGACAATTTGCATGGATTTAAAGAAAGAACACCAGTCCGCGATATTGATGTAATCTTTTTTGATGAACAACATGTAAGTGAATCGGAAGAAAAAAAGATTGAAAAGGAGCTGGATAAGATTTGGCCTGGTCTTCCCTGGTCCGTTAAAAATCAAGCCAGAATGCACAAGATCAACAAAATTCCTCCTTATGAATCTGCTTTAGATGGTATTTCAAAGTTCCCTGAAACTGTCACGGCCTTAGGCATCAAATTAGATAAAAGCAATGAAATACAATTAGCCGCTCCATGGGGTGTAAAAGATGTCATCAACATGGAAGTCCGGCCTACCCCCTATTTTAAAGCGTCTAAAAAACTGATGGACATTTATCAAAAACGAATTACTGAAAAACAATGGAGTGATATCTGGCCTAAGGTAACAGTTTATGACGATTGATTAAGAAAGTCAGCTTTGTTTAATTGTAATGATATAAATATTCATGAATTCCCTTTCCTGTCGTTATAATCCTGGAAAACTCATCATGTCACCTGGCAAGTAAAAGTCGATGGGTGGTTTGGTCATCATTATACCCGTCATCTTTTCCCTAAGCCAAATGGTCTGTGGCATCTGAAACCAAAAAAGTGCTGAGACCATCATTTACGCTCATACGACTTTGGCAAAAAGACACAGAAGAGGGAAAATCTAGAATAGAAAAGGAGAATTTTTAATGAAAATGACAAAAGAACAAGCCCAAAAGGCACGGGAGTTTTTAATCCATCAGGCACGCCCGCTTGAAGCAGCACTGTATGCATATGAATTTGAAAATGGCAGCAGGGAGAAGGTTGTTGAGGAATTGAACACTTTTCAAAACGAAGACGGAGGTTTTGGACATGGTCTGGAACCAGATTTCAGGCTGTCCGACTCTTCGCCGTTAGCCACAACTGTGGCTTTTCAGGTTATGTCCAGGATCAGTCTGGATGCCAGTCACCCAATGGTGGAGAAGGGAATCCGATATTTTTTACAGACATATGATGAACAAAAAGGATGCTGGATGGCTGTCCCAGAAAAGGTAAATGATTATCCCCACGCACCCTGGTGGCATGTTTCGGAGGAGAAAAATGAAGGCGATTGGGGAAATCCCACCGCAGAGATTATTGGGTATCTTCACGAATATGCCGAACTAGTGCCGAGAGAATTTTTGGAAGAGTTGACCGGTCGGGCCCTTGATACATTGCTTTCTTATCCCGATAAGATGGATATGCATGAAATCCTGTGTTTTGACCGGATGGCGGTGCGTCTGGCTGATCCTCCAAAAGAAACAGTTTATGAAAAGTTGAAAAGGTGTATTCCACAGGTCATCGGAAAGAGTGAAAAGGATTGGGAGGAGTACAGCGCTACCCCTTTAACGTTTATTGACTCACCAAAATCTCCATATTTAGAAGTTGTGGACAATTCACTCATTGAGAAAAACCTCGACTATTTAATTAATAAACAGGAAGATAAAGGAAACTGGGCACCAAACTGGGACTGGTTTGGGAATTATGAGGAAGACTGGCCAAAAGCAAGGGATGAGTGGAAAGGGATTCTGACCCTGAATAATCTAAGGATTCTTCGTGAATTTAAACGGATGAGGTAGTCCTGACCAGGAATTTGAAAGTCTGGAAAAGTATAAAGGAAACAAATCTGGCCGAATACGTTATGGTATATTTTCCGTCCAGCATTACTTTCAGAGATTCAAACAGCTCATCGTTTATGAGAGTTTAGATAAGATTGCATATTCATATGTTTTTTCTGGTACATTCCGTTATACATGGAAAATACACATTTTTGGCATCGTGTTATATTTTCCAAGTTTCTGTATCTTGAAGTCTACCAATCCCTTCCCGTATCGAAATATCTAGGAGGGATCAAGTTCAGATCGGAATGAAAGGGTCTTTCGATCACCTCCCTTCCATTCGATGCAAAAATAAGAGAATGAGGTGGGAATGCATCTATATATGGTACTTTACAGTAGCACTTTTCTACGATTTTTAAACAGTTTATAGAAAGTTGAGGCAAATCCCCTAATGATTTTTCGGAAAGTATATTGTAATAAGTGGGAAATCTTAACGGAATGGGCACATGAAGCTTACATGGACAGTGTATGACACGATGATTACTGGGAAATTTTTAAAAAGATTTGTAACTTTTTTTTAAGAAATTTTTGATATATTATAGTTTAAGAAAGGTGGTGAAAATGGATGAATGAAGAAAAATTGATGAAGATGTTTTCGAATATGCTCGATGAGAAGCTTGCCCCAATCTATACCCGCATGGATAAGTTGGAATCGCATCTGGGTCAGCTCGAATCACGTCTGGATAGGTTTGAAACGCGTCTGGGTCAGCTCGAATCTAGTATGGGTAAGCTTGAAACGCGTCTGGGTCAGCTCGAATCTAGTATGGGTAAGCTTGAAACGCGTCTGGGTCAGCTCGATTCGCGTATGGGTAAGTTTGAAATGCGTCTGAGTCAGCTTGAATCACGTCTGGATAAGTTTGAGTCACACCTGGGTAAGTTCGAATCGCATCTGGATAAGTTTGAGTCACGTCTGGGTCAGCTCGAATCGCATCTGGAAAAGTTAGAAACCCGTTTCGACAAATTCGAAACCCGGCTCGATCAGGTGGAAGCAAATCAGAAAACCATCCTTTCTCAAGTTGTCAAAAATACAGAAAAGCTGCAGACCATTGAAAAAAAGCTTGATGATGTAACGGCCCTCGTCAAAAAGCATGAGATCGATATCGAAGTGATGAAAAAAGCTATTGTCAACCTGTAAAACCAAGTATCATTCTCTTCTATTCAGCCTCGCCCTTAAAATTTTTTGTATTTATCCTCAGTAGTCCAGCACTTGTAAAACAAATTTTCTCTTTACTGTAAGCATAATTTTTTCTATTTTGCAGAATGTGGTGGGTACCAGTACCGCTGGAAAAAGAAAAAAGGGCCGGCCATGCGGAGCCAGCCCGGGAGTTCTTTCAAAAAATCTCCAAATCTTTTATTCGTTGAACCGCTTCTTTCATCCGGTTTTCTGTTGTCAACAATCCTGCCCGGACAAACCCTTCGCCATGTTCACCGAAACCGTTTCCCGGAGCAAAAGCAACATGAGCTTTGTCCAGAACTTCACGTGAAAAGGATTCCGACGTATACCCGTCTGGAACCGGAAGCCAGGCAAAAAAAGATCCCTTTGGTGCGTCTGCATGCCAGCCAATGTCTTTTGCTGCCTCTATGAACCTATTTCTGCGCTTTTCATACATTTGCCTTAACTCTTTTACGCATTGCTGAGAGCCGGTCAAGGCCACTCTGGCTGCTTCCTGAATCGCACTGAACACACTGCAGTGAAGATGATCTTGCAGCAGGTTCAAAGCCCCAATCACACGTTTGTTTCCCGCAGCAAAGGCAATCCGCCAGCCGGCCATATTGTAGGTTTTGGATAAGGTATATACTTCAATCCCAACTTCTTTGGCCCCGTCCGTTTCGAGGAAGCTTGGCGGCTTGATCCCGTCAAACCCGATGGCCCCGTAAGCAAAGTCATGCACCACACAGATCTGGTTTTCACTGGCAAAACGCACGGTTTCCTTAAAAAATGCCGGGGATGCGGTTGCTCCCGTTGGATTATTGGGGTAGTTTAGAAACATCATCCTGGCCAGGTGTTTGACGGTTTCCGGGATTGAATCATAGTCAGGCAGATATTCATTCTCTTTTGTAAGAGGCATTCTTTCCATTCTCGCCCGCGCCAGGGCAATTCCTGACCAGTAGTCCGGATATCCGGGGTCAGGCACCAGCACCATATCTCCGGGATTTAAGAGTGCCCGGGGAAGCTCAACCAGCCCGTGTTTGGCACCGATTAAAATGGCCACCTCTTTTTCAGGGTCAAGATGGACCCCATACTCACGCCTGTAAAATTCACAAATTGCCTCTTTTAAAAAGGGCTGACCGCCAAAGGGGGAATACTTGTGATATTCTGGCTTGGCGACCGCTTCCTGCATCGCCTGGACGATATGCTCCGGAGTGGGCTGGTCAGGATTTCCCTGACCCAGGTTAATCACATCATAGCCTTTTTGAACATACTGCTGAACATCCGATGCCAGCCGGGCAAAAAATTGTTCAGGCAAATGTTTGAGAGATTGGGAGATCTCAAAATCCAATGGACTCACACCTTTTCGAAACATTCTTAAAACTTTAATCAAACATATTAAATGGTTTTTTAAAAAATGTAAAGGGCTCATAGGGGAAATGTTCTTTTTCTTTCATGTATATCCATTTCGGGCGTTTTTACCATGGGGAAATGGGTAGTATTGAAAATATCATGTGATTTTTTATGGAGGGAAAGGTGTGAACATGATACAGTATAAAATAGAGACAGGTTAATCCGAACTCCAAGTGTAATAGCTTGACTGACGGGATTTCGTAAAGGAAGGGTAGGGTTCATGGAACAGAATGTCACGAGAATTCATTTAGATGATAAAGAAATTATCTTAATCGGAACGGCCCATGTTTCCAAAAAAAGCGCCGAAGAAGTAAAAGAAGTGATTGAAGCGGAGCAGCCAGATTCAGTGTGTGTGGAATTGGATCAAGGACGCTATCAGTCCATCATGGTAGGCAATCAGTGGAAGGAGATGGACATCTTTAAGGTCATCAAAGAAAAAAGGGCAACATTGCTCCTGATGAACCTGGTGATTTCCTCCTTTCAGAAGCGGGTGGCAAAACAGTTCGGCATCAAGGCCGGACAGGAAATGATTCAGGGAATTGAATCCGCAAAGGATGTGGGAGCTGAACTGGTGCTTGCTGACCGAAATATTCAGGTCACCTTTTCGCGCATCTGGGGTAATCTGGGCTTCTGGGGAAAAGCGCAGCTCCTCATGCAGATTGTTGGAAGCATTTTTAGTAAGGAGGAAATTTCAGAGGAGGAACTGGAGAGGCTGAAATCACAGGATATGCTAAATTCCATGTTGAACGAATTTACGGAACACTTCCCTCGCCTGAAGAAACCGTTGATTGATGAACGGGATCAATATCTGGCCCAGAAAATTAAAGAGGCTTCTGGTGAAAAAGTGGTTGCGGTTGTGGGAGCAGCCCATGTTCCGGGCATTAAGAAAGAAATCCATAAAGAACATAATCTGGCCAGGCTGTCAAAAGTGCCTCCGAAATCGAAGACACCAAAAATGATTGGCTGGGCAATCCCGATCTTAATTGTCTCGGTTATTTTATATACGTTTCTGGCAAATCCGTCAGCTGGAATGCAGCAGACCATCAGCTGGGTGCTGTGGAACGGCTCTTTTTCAGCACTTGGTGCGGCAATTGCCTTTGCCCATCCGCTGGCGATTCTGACCGCTTTTGTCGCAGCCCCCATTACTTCCCTTAATCCGCTGCTTGCCGCCGGGTGGTTTGCAGGGCTTGTACAGGCTATGATCAGACGGCCGAACGTGGGAGATTTTGAAGCACTTGCGGAAGATGTTCACAGCATGAAAGGATTCTGGAATAATAAAGTCACCCGAATCTTGCTGGTTATTGTCCTGGCGAACCTTGGCAGCTCCCTTGGAACCTTTATCGGAGGGGCTGATGTCGTTCGACTCTTTTTTGAAAATGTATAGCAGTGTGCCAATTGGTTTCTGGAACACAGTCAGTTTCAAGGGAGAATTATGGCCAAATGGTCATCCGAAAAGGCCACAGCGCGGGCCGAAATTACCAGACAAACCGAAGAAAAAAAAGATGAACGCATCAGGGGTGCCAGCCGAATAGGGATGTGTACCCCTTTTTGAGAACATATTTTTTCATGAGAGGAAGGAATGGCATGTATCAAACACGCTGGGCTGCCGATCACGAACTTCCCATTCTGGCAGATTTCTGGTTCAGGATGGCATGTGAAATGGGACAACTCGATGGAATACCAAAACCTGATGTTCAAAGGGTTAAACAAGTTGAGAACATGTTTCTAAAAGAGACCGCATCAGGCCATCTCAGGTTTCGAGTTGCCATAGACAGCGAAGATCATATCGTTTCCTGTGCTGGTGGTCTTATCAGAACGGAATACGCCTTTCCACTGGCTGAGGAGCAAAGTCTTTTTGGCTGGATTATAAGCGTCTACACTTTAGAAGAACACCGCAATCATGGGCTTGCGCGAATATTGGTTGATGAAGTATGTTCGTGGCTCAAAGAAAAAGGGGCAGAACGGGCGCGATTGTGGTCCAGCTCGGCTGGAAGAAGCGTATACGAACATCTAGGGTTCAAGAATATGATCGATATGGAAAAACCGCTTTCTTAAATGCCCGGGCATCGTTTTTTATGCCAACAATCAAGTTTTTACTCCCTGGAACTGATGGAATGAATTTTTATGAAATATTTGTTGGGAAGCGGGGAGTGAATGACATCCATCCAGCATTCGACTACCGCCATAATGGAATTGATCCTAAAAAAACTGGCCGAGAATCAGACATTCCACTTACGGTATCCTGGGGGGAATGTATAGGAAGTTCTAGTCATGGCAAATAATAAAAAAAACGAAAAGAGTGATAACCATGTTTAACGGAGGACTCCCACCGTTTCCTCGTGGAGCAGCAGATGTTGAAGATGCAAAACTTTCCCATGATCGATACGAGGTTTTTGTAAATGGTGATCATGTAGGCTATAAACCGCTATTAACCCCAAATGATCAGCCCTCCGATGTTGAACGTTATTTGAACCAGCGCGGATTTGAGGAATATTCCGTGGAACTGACCGGGGACCAATATCATATAAAAACCAGGAATAAAGAAGATGAGAGGCAAATAAAAAAACTGTTAAATGTATATTTGAATATACGATAAGCGCGATCCATCCGTATCAATTAGGCAGGTGCAGACTTGCCTGTTATTTGAGGTGATTTTTTCAGCCTGGCAAAATGCCGGGTTTTTTTTACGTTTGAGTGTGCTTGTTAGTATATGTGTTATAATTGACCGAAAATGTAATCTGTTTTAAAGGGATGAGGGTATGGAATGGATCAAAACTGGTGACTCCCGTTTTCGGTGGATGATGCCTGGGGAATCAGTGGACCAAAAGAAAGTCGTGCTAGTGGAACAGGGAATGGAAAACATGATTGGAATGACAGAAGAAAAGATCAAGCCCATAACCATTCATGGACGTAAGGTTATAAAGAGAGAACAGATACTGGATTCAAAGGTTATGGGGAACAGACAGGATATCACGATTGTTGAGAGGGAAAGTTTCAAACCAGTATCTTATTTCAGCTACACAGATGACATGCAAATAGAAGCGATGTATCAAAATCATCATGTCTTGATTAGAAAAGGTACGGAAAAAAAGACGATTCAACTGAAAAATCAGGGGTGTTTTGATTCCTTTTCCGTCGAAATGCTTCTGAGACTCCTTCCTCTACAAACGGGCCATATTTTCAGGTTACATGCTTTTCATGCGCATGCTGAACAGGAAATGATGATCCAGATTGAAGTAGAGGGTAAAGAAGAGGTTACAGCAGGCAAGAATAACCTGTCCACAGCCTGGAAAGTAAAAACCTGTTTCGGAACAAAGCCTCAATATTACTGGATTGATGGAATGACCAGAGAAATATTGAAACAGGCGGCCAGCGTAGGAAAAGGAGTTCATCTTGAATTTAGAAGATGGTAAGTGGGTGACTGTCACCTGTCAAACGGAACATTGGGCTGATTTTAAAAAATGGAAAGGGTATACGCCCTTTCCATTGTCATTTCAAGGTTTTGCTTACGTGTGTAAATAACGCCTATCAACACTACTTCAGGCTATCGCAGGCGATTCCATCTCCGTCACGGTCCAATCTGTGGGGATCACCTTCTCTAGCTTCAAAAAATTTCTGGGCATTTTCCCAGCTGGAGAAATCCCCGCAATCCCGGTCTGGACCCCACGGGTCATATTCATACTCATCCGCACTACTAGAATCTTCTTCAGATACTTGCTCATTTCTGTTACTCTGTTCAACACCTGTATCCTGACTGATCTCTTCATAATGATAACCATCATCAACATCCGGGGAAGCATATCCTTCAATGGACCAGATGCCTATTTCTTTACGCATGGCGATATCCTGTGCTTCATAAAATTCCTCGAGCATTCTGACATCATTGTAAAGATAAGCGGTTCTGGCCAGTCCCTTTCTTAGAAGCTTCTCCTGAATGGTTTCCCCGTCGATCCAGACATACGCGAGAATTCGTCCATAGTGATCCCGTTCTTCAATCCCGACATCTACATGTACCTGCTTGCCTTCGAGTTTATCTTTGACAAATTGTGATGCTTCAGGTCCAAATGGCTGAACCGGCTTCGATGGATGCTTCGTTTCCGGGGTATCCACGAGCAGCAGACGGACGGTTTCCGTCTTCCCATTCATCGATATCTCAAGGGTATCTCCATCGACTACCCGGGTTACGGTTGCTGGAATTCCCTGATCTTGTTCAGGTTCACCCGGAGCGGCCCCTTGATTATCTGTTTCCTGATCACCGGTTGTCTCCTGTTGTTCATCCGATGAGTGTTCGGCCGACTTTTGATCTTGTGTGGATGAATCAGGAATGTTGTTGGTTTCTGAACCATTTTTGTTTTCAGAACGGTTTGGTTGTGGGTCATTATCTGGCTGCTTTTCTTCCTTACCTGGTTCATCTTTATCCTCGACAGTAGAGGATTGTTCTTCATGATTTTGTTCCTTATCATTATCCTGACTTTCTACATGATGCGGTTCGTCTTGAGATATTTCTTCAACTTTACTACCGGCAGCCATTCCGATACCGGTGAGAAAAATAAGAGAGCCAAAGATGATACTGAGCACTCTTCTGTATTTTTTCATCTCGATTTTTCCTCTAAAAGCCTGAATTGCCTGATATAGCAGATAAGTTCCCCCAATGATCAAAACCCAGTCAAAGAAATGGATGATGATGGCTAGCATCACAAGAATGGCAAGGATACCTAAAAATATCTGCATCGTCTCACGCCTCTCCCTCGAATTCCCCACTCGTTCACGAAGGTAGTGTACCATTCGACTACAAGGTATTCAAGGAGAAAAGGAAGGCTATTCGATAAAAATCACTAAGATTCGGGAATTTTCGGGAGGTGTCTGGCAACTGTCGGAATGGAAGATAGGGGTGATTAGACGCAAAAAGCGGAAAGCTTTTCTTGCCCTTTCCGCTGATTTGCCAGGGTTTTGCATGTTGAGAATAAGAAAAGAAGTTCGACAAGTGACAGCACTGAATCATTCGTCTTTTTCTTTTGCACGTGAAAATAGAATCCAGCCGGGGTAGGTTCACCGCGGCTGGAATTGACCCATTTTATCCCCACAAAAGCATTAAACTGATCGTACCTAAAAACAGAACCGGGAGTGTGAATAAAAGAATTTTATCCCGTTGATTGAATGAAGACTGGTTTGTATGTTTTTTTGCCCGTTTAGGAATCCAGATCGTACCGACGATACCGGGAAATAAGATACCAACACCTAAAAGCAAGTATCCAAATCCTTCAAATCCCCTGACGATGATATAGCCGTAAGCAATCACGAGAATGGAAAACAGAAATGTAATGAGTGAAGCTAAATGGTATTGTTTAGCTTTCTTGCATAAAATGAAGACAAACAGAAACAGAATGGTCCCCAGAATGATTCCCCAGACCGGAATCAATAGCATCATGGTTGAACACCTCCTAATAAATTTCTCAAATCCGCAAATCATACTAACCTGTGTAATAAATTGGAATCCGCTAACAAAGACAGTTAGAACCATATGATGTTAAATAACACAGGAAGCCGCAATAAATATTTCCCTCCTTTTTTACAATTATTCCAAACTTTACTGCTTCATCAACTTATGAATATAATATGAATGGTAAAAGGTTAGCAAAACATGGAAGCCGGGAAAGGCCTTTGGATGTCTACGATCTACGAAAAAACATCTAAACCTGAAAAACACCAGTCCATTTTAAAGAAAGTTTGATCATCACGATGCCTGGTTCGAAACGGCTACGCCGAGAACACCTCATGCATCATTCATGACGTTTTCCTGATTCAGCAAATAAAAACTCTGACTCCAATGATCTTGATTTATTTATACTAGACAGATAGCAACTGGAAAATTGCGGGGACCATATACATTCATATTTTATTAAATAGTAAATGAGATGGGGTGATCGGATGGCTATTTATTTTGAGGGTCCCTATCTGATGATGGCAGGGATGATTTTACTGTTCATTCTATTGATCATGAAAGTGAAAGTTAAAGTGAATTCCTATTACATTTTGTTTTGGAGTCTTTTCTATATATACATGTGTATGGTTGCGAAACATACGTTATTTCCAATCAGACTCGTATCTGAACTTTCAGACCGTGAAGAAGTCATAAAGATACTGAATCTCATTCCGTTTCAAAACAATTCTCTCGAAAATGCTATACTCAATGTTATTTTGACTGCGCCTTTTGGCTTCTTGCTTCCGTTGATTAAAAACATCACAAAAAAACGCCAGGTGCTGCTCTGGGCAATTCTATTTCCAGTCATCATTGAGGGAACACAATTTGTACTGAATTACTCGACTGGTGTGGCTGAACGAATTGTGGATATAAACGATATCGTATTTAATTTTTTGGGTGTCATTTCAGGATATGGTATATATCTGGTTTTCGTCCATTTTCAAATATATCATTCAGCGCAATTCCGTATGATTTAAATGAGCTGATTGCGTACACTGACCAGCAAAATCATAAAGAGGACAGGCCATGTATTCCAACATGACCGTGATCTCACGTTCAATTGGCTGCTGATTGACCTGGAAAAGGGATAGCATACCTGTTAATCGTCCTCTGGGCAAAAGGCAATGTCTGCATTATCCGCATCACTTTTAAAGAGAATAACAACCAGGGTCTTTAGGGAATAAAAATATGTCACTTGGAAGCGGTAACGTCAGGAATCTATGTAAGCAACCAGATATCCTGCAGATTAAAGTTTTTTCGTATCCACATCCATTTAAACAGGTCCACCATTAAAATGGGTCAATCGTTCATCAAAAAAACTTGACTGTACGATGGGGTAGGAGGGCGGGGTTCGTCCCCTCCCTCCTATTGATGTTTAAGGATTGTTAAACCCAAACATCCCCATGAATAGAGGGACCAGGGCTACTCCTAACAGGATAAGAACCGGAACAGCGATAGCCGAATATTTGAATAGGCCATGTTCTTTTCGTATGATTGCGAAAAAACTGAAGACCAGACCAATTCCAATGAATAGGAGTGATGTAAAAAACATTCCTTTTATGAATATTACGGATGCATGAATATAGTAGCTTAATAGTAAAATCGTCAGCCCTGCAATAGATATCAAGGATGATGTGAAACGAATTTTATTTTTGATCATCATAAGAAACCACCTTTTTACAACAGTATAAGGTAATTTTTACAAAATAACAATTCGCTGGCAATGCATGCTTATGGGTAAGGAGAGGCTCAAATCCGCAAAACCGTTAAAAAGAGACCGGTAAAAATAACAAATTCCGTGTACAAATCTCACTTTCCTTAGCCATATATATGTGAAATTATTGTCAGGAAGGTGAGATGGATATGCGTTTTACGAAAATTAATCCGGAAAAGGGCAAAATTTTGTCCTATGCGGTGATGGATGAGGAGGATTATTCCCGATATCCATTTTTCTCTTTCACTGGAACGAAAGAATCCGATTATATTGACATCAGTGAGGTTGTTTTTAAGAGGTATTTGGAAGATCGAGGGTTTGATGGATATAGTCTTATGCCTATCCATGATGTTGATCACATGAAAGAATTTGTCATTGACGTTCAGGAGGTAGACATTGATCCGGCCATCCGGCTCGGTTTTGGTGTAGTGGAGGTTGAAGGGAAACGATACTTGTTTGATACGGAAGATTCTCTGCGGTCTGATAACGATTATATGGTTCATTTGTTTGAGCGGCTCGCGATTTATCACTTTGTAACGATGGGACTGTTCAGGGACCGGATAGCTTATATGGAAGCGAATGACCTGATTAGACTTTACCTGTACACCCATGATTATCTGGATTTTGAGCATGAAATCAGGGTGAAACTCGCGGAAACAGGGAATAAACAGAGCTGACGGAGACCGAAAAAGTTTAAAGTGCTAAAAAGGGGTGTTCGGGGTGAGAATCAGATAAAAGGCTAGTCAGGATATAGCATCATTAAAAATTACGAACATTACTGGTTGATTAAAATGTCTTTAAATACAAGATAGATGTCCAATATATTTTTAAATTATCCTACGTATGTTTGATAGTTATTTAACGCCCTGACCTGTTAAAGGTAAAAGTATTCAAAAATTTATAAGAATAGATTATGCCTTCTAATATGTTTAGATGGAGGTATATTCCACTAAAATTTTTAAATACGAAAAATGTTTCCATAATTCAAAAAATTATGTTAATATCTTTAAAAACCCCTAATATTTTCATAAAGGAGGAATTTTCCAATATACTGTCTGGGGGATATTAAAGGAGGAAAATGGTTGAAAAAAAATTTCACTATTGTAGTGAGTTTCTTTTTGATTTTGTTTTTAGCTTTTCCAGTTTTAGCAGCCGATCGAACAGCAATGGAAGAAGTTATGACGAACCTGGAAAGAAACCAGGGGAAAAAAGCAAAGATCTTGTGGTATGATCTATCTGCAAATATTGAAAATCTCGACACTCCGGATAAAGTAAGGGAAATAGTAGAGAAAACGACTGATGCAAATATAGACACAATAATATTAGATGTTAAAAATTACACGGGGAATGTTGGGTATATAAGCGAGATAGCACCCCATATGAGTAATTCAAGCATTCCAGAATATCAAAAATTCCCTGAAGGTTACGATTTACTTGAGGAAGTTATAAAGGCAGCTCATGAAAAGGGAATAGATGTACATGCTAATGTTAACGTGTTTTCCGAAGGGAATAACCAGTATCAAGATGGTCCGGCATTTCAGAATCCTGATTGGCAGTCCATTTTCTACATGGAAGTTAGGCTAGCAGAAGCTGAAAATGGGAGCCTTTATGAGATTACCGGGATAAATAAAACGAGAGGTGTAAATGAACTGGTTCTTTACACACCCTCTCAGTACGACAAGACCCCGACAAATCAATGGGGAGCTGAAGTCCAAATTATCGATGGAGAAGTAGTTAAAATTGTTGATAGAATCAACGGTGCCCCGCCACTTGATATTCCAGAAAATGGTATGGTGCTATCAGGGCATGGAGAGGCAAGAGAATGGATTTTATCTAATTTAAAGCCTGGTCAAACAATTGATTTGTCTAAAGGAGAAACTAAATTAGTACCAGCCTCTGAATATCCGACATTTTCCACATTTGTTAATCCAATTCGAGAAGATGTTCAAACCTATGAGTTAAGCATTATACAAGAAATAATTGAAAATTATGACGTAGATGGAATTGTATTGGATCGTGCACGTTATTCGAATATCCATGCTGACTTTAGCGACTTGAGCAGAGACAAGTTTGAAGAATATATCGGGGAAACGGTTGAAAATTGGCCGGAAGATATTTATAAAATCACATTTACCGGGGAAAGTCAGCAAATTGTACCTGGTCCTCTTTACCAGAAATGGATTGAATGGAGAGCCGGGAATATACAATCATTTTTTAAAAAGGCGGAGCAGCTAGTACACAGTCATGATTCAGATCTATTCTTTAGCACTTATGTTGGTTCCTGGTATCCCCTTTACTTTAGTGAAGGGGTCAACTGGGCTTCGAACACGTATCAACCTGATTATGACTGGGCAAGTCCGGATTATCATAAAACCGGTTATGCTGAAACATTGGATTTTTTAATGACTGGAAACTATTTCAGTGAAGTAACGCGAGAAGAAGCTGTGGAAGTAGGAAACCCAGATTGGTATAGCGTTGAAGGGTCTGTGGACATTGCTATGGATGTGGTTAATGAAGCAACATTTTTGTATGGCAGTTTGTACTTATTACAGTACGAGAATAATCCAGAACAATTTCGAAAAGCCCTACGTACCGTTATGGACAATGCTCATGGAATTATGCTGTTTGATCTTGTTTACCTTGAGGAATATGGATGGTGGTATATTCTTGAAGAAGAATTTAAAAACCCATCAAAACCTCCGCATAAAATTCCCGGGCTATTAAAGATGATTAGACAAGATCAATAACCGGTTATCTGGCACATCATTTGTGTGTATGTTAATCTGCTAGTTTTTATTCAGAAAAATGATTCGAACTCAGACTGCTGCCCTTTGTGGGCAGCTTTTTTATCTGTTAATCGATACTTTGTAATTTTTGGAGGATATCTCCGCTAAATATTTAAAAAATGAAAAAAATATTTATTTTTCGGAATATTTATGTTAAATTATTATCAAACCAATTACAAAGGGGGAGATTTAATTTTACTCTATTAAGGAATGTGTTTTCTTCAGCCATTCTTTGCGCAAGGAGATTAATTTCTTCCATTTGAAGTGTCATACTGACAATCTTGGGCAGCAGTATCTCCTTTTTGTCCACGATGGTTTAAACTACCTTGAGCTTGGAAATTTTGAAGCTGCATTTGGTAAGACCATAAGAGATGGCAATTTTCAGGGGAAAATAGATATTCTATTCATTCATCCGGGAGACTCATGGGAAAGATATCATCTATATCATCAGGACGAACCCATACACCAGAAATTTCTTACGTTTTTTCATCAAGAATTTTTTCCGTTCTTTAACTCCGAAAATCAAGGGATACATAAAATTGGCATGTTAGGAGATTCCCTTGCAGCAACAGCATCTGTGTCTTTAGCTTCTCATTGTCCCCAGCGTTTCACACATCTGCTATTGCAGTCTGCAGCATATCGTCCTGTGGAATTCCTGGAAGGGTTAAACCGTGAGCAGGTACATCACTGGAAAGTTTACCAGGTAGTTGGTCTGAAAGAAGATCATTTTGAGTCGCCTTTGACAGGCCAAAAATTGGACATTTTGACTGAAAACAGAAAGCTTTACAACAAGTTGAAACAAATGGAAGTTCGGACAGATTATTATGAGGAAGATGAAGAACATCGCTGGGAGTTCTGGCGAAATGATTTGGTACGGGCATTATCTTACTTTTTTGAGAAGTAGGTAAGTATAAAATTAATTATTTGAGGGGGATTTAAATGAAAAAAGCTTTAACGTTTCTATTGTTTTTTGGGCTAATGTTTTTTTTAGCAGCATGTTCGGACAATTCAGGCGAGCAGACGTCGGATAAGAATAATGAACAGGATCAGGAGGAGGGAGACAATTCTGGACAGGTCGAAATTGAATTCTGGACCATGCAACTTTCTCCGACATTTGATGACTACATCAATGGTGTAATTGAAGATTTTGAAGCGGAAAACCCCAATATTAAGGTGAAATGGGTGGATGTCCCATGGGCAGATATGGAAAAGAAAATTCTTTCTGCAGTTGCATCGGAAACAGCTCCAGATGTTGCCAACTTAAACCCTCAGTTTGCCTCAAAGTTAGCAGAACTTGATGCATTAGTAAATATGGATGAGGCTGTACCTGCTGATATACGGGATGATTATTTTGAAGGAGTCTGGAAATCGAACACATTTAACGGAAAAACCTTCGGAATTCCATGGTATTTATCCACTCAGTTGACCATGTACAATGCAGACATGTTTGAAGCAGCCGGACTCGACCCTGATAATCCGCCAAAAACCTTTGATGAGGTTTACGAAGTTGCTGAAACCATGAAAGAAGAAACAGGCAAATATGCATTTTTCCCCCCACTTGATGGCAGCCATTTACTTGAAACAATGGTTATGATGGGGGCTGATCTGACCAATGAAGACATGACCAGAGCAGCCTTTAATTCATCTGAAGGGAAAAAGGCTTTTCAGTTTCTCGTCGATTTATACCAGAATGAGCTAATCCCAAGAGAAGCTCTTACCGAAGGTCATGGAAAAGCTATTGATATGTACCAGGCGGGAGAATTGGCTATTCTGGCTTCTGGTCCACAGTTCCTAAATACAGTTAAAGAGAATGCGCCAGAAATATTGGAAGCTACCCGAAGCTCTACCCAAATCACCGGAAAAACTGGGAAAATGAAGGTAGATGCGATGAACCTGGTTGTTCCAAAACAGTCCAATCATCAGGAGGAAGCAGTAAAGTTTGCACTATTTATTACAAATGCAGAGAATCAAATAGAATTTGATAAGATTGTTCCGATCCTGCCTTCAATTGAATCAGCCCTTGATGATCCTTTCTTTAATGAGCTTCCGGAAAATCCGACTCCTATTGACAGGGCCCGAATTGTTTCTGCCAGCCAATTAAAAAATGGTGAAGTGCTGGTTCCGCCGATGAAAAATTATGAAGATCTCAAAACCTCCATATTTGAAGCCCTGCAGGCAGCTATGCTTGGGGAAATGACAATAGATGAAGCACTGGATCAAGCAGAACAGGAATGGAATGAGATTTTAAGCAACTAACATGAACTGAAGAAGATGGGGAGCCCTTTCCCCTTCTTCTTTTTTCTAACAATAGACGGATGTGGTGGTGTAGCAATTGAACAAACAGGAATTATTTCAGCGGATAAAAGGATCATTGATTGTTTCATGCCAGGCCCTGGAAGGGGAGCCATTACATGGATCGGATACGATGGCCAAAATGGCACTCGCTGCAGAAATCGGCGGCGCTGCAGGTCTTCGTGCCAATGGCTGTGAAGATATTAAGGAAATTCAGAAAGTAACGAAACTGCCCATTATCGGTCTGATCAAGCAAGTTTATCCAGACAGTGATGTATACATTACCCCAACAAAAAAGGAAATTGATCAATTAATTCATGCAGACATCGAAATGTTAGCACTGGACTGTACGGACAGATATCGTCCTGGCGGTGAAAAAGTTGAAGAACTGGTCCAGTACGCTAAGGAAAGAGGCCAGACGGTTATGGCTGATGTATCGACTTATGAGGAAGGACTTAAGGCCGAAAGACTTGGGTTTGATTGTGTTTCAACGACTTTATCTGGCTATACTTCTTATTCCGTACAAAATAGTGAACCAGATTTTGAACTTGTCAGAAGGCTTGGCAGCGAGTTGAACATTCCTGTCATTGCTGAAGGGAAAATTCGCACTCCGGAACAGGCCAGAGAGGCATTGAGGCTGGGAGCCCATGCGGTTGTTGTCGGATCAGCCATTACAAGGCCGCAGGAAATCACCAAAAGATTCGTGAAATATATAAATAGAGGTGATGAAAATGGAAGCAGGTAAAATCGGAGTGAAAGGAAGGTTGACAGGAGTTATAAATAGTTATTATCCTTCATTAACCAAATCTGAACAGAAAGTAGCAGAAATCGTTCTCGAAAAGATGGATCAAGTCATGTATTTTTCAGTAACAGATCTAGCAGATGAAGCAGATGTTGGTGATACAACGGTTTTAAGATTTTGCAGAAAAATAGGATTCAAAGGCTATCAGGAATTTAAGCTGGCCATTGCCAAGGATCTAGGAAGCCCGGAAGAAAATCATGAAACTGAGGAAGGTATGATCAAATCAATTGCTCTGAATAATGTGAAGGCCATTGAGGAAACCGTTGCATTAAACAGTGAGGATAAACTTGAAACGGCTCTAAATATGATGGAAAAGGCAAACTCTATTCTTTTTTTCGGAGTGGGTACATCTGGTTTAACTGCACTGGATGCTAAAAATCGTTTTTTGCGGATCGGAAAAAGAACAGAAGCTGTGATTGATTCTCATATTCAGGCGATGACAGCCGCAACTCTGGATAAAGATGATATTGTAGTCGGCATCAGTGTTTCCGGGAGTACCATGGACACGATTGATTCTTTGAAACTGGCAAAAGAAAGCGGGGCTTCCGTTATAGCCATAACCTACCATGCGCGTTCCCCTATTACTAAAGTTGCTGACTTAGTTCTTCTAAGCGGCGGAAAAGAGTCCCCTCTCGAGGGGGGATCCCTGGCGGCAAAAATTTCACAACTATTTATCATAGACTTGCTGTGTACCGGAATCGCCCTAAGAAATAAGGAACAATCTCTAAAATACAAGGAACTGACGGCCAGGGCAGTGATTAATAAAATCTACTAAGCGGGTGACAAAATGAATGTTTTAGGAATGGACATAGGCGGTACAGCTATAAAAGGTGCAGTCATAACGGAAACCATGGATAAACTGGATCAATTGGAAATTAAAGTAAAATCATCAGACGGAAGAGAACAGATACTCTCATCCTTATGTCTTATGATTAATAAACTGACTGAGAAGCATGCTGCTGATGCTATTGGAATAGGGACGGCAGGACGGGTAAACCCTGAAACCGGTGAAGTGCTGTATGCAACAGATAATCTGAAAGGCTGGCAGGGAATCAATCTAAAAAGAGAAATTGGCACACGATATCATGTGCCGGTATTTGTTGAAAATGATGCAAATGCCGCTCTGATGGGAGAATTGTGGAAGAGGGCTAATTATGTTGAAAATACAGTAGTTATGCTGACACTTGGAACCGGTGTGGGCGGCGCCAATTGTATAAACGGAATGTTAGTCCATGGCCATCATTTTCACAGCGGTGAATGGGGTCACACAATCCTTGTACCGGGGGGAATAAAGTGTAATTGCGGATTGAATGGCTGTGTGGAACAGTACCTGTCCGGAAATGCCCTGATCAGAATGGCACGTCAAAATGGGTTAACGGCAGTTAGTCATGGAAAACAAGTTTTTGAACTGTATTCAGAGGGAGTCAGGGAAGCTGAGCAAACAGTTGAAGAATATCTGGAAAATTTATCTGTTTTCCTTGTTACGATTTCCAACGGACTTGACCCTGATTTAGTCATTATCGGTGGAGGAGTAGCTGAATCAAGTAAGATGTTCTGGGGCCTTTTGGAAGAGAAACTAAAAAGGTATAAAATTCCACTGCGGATAAAACCTGCTGAACTTGGCAATGAAGCTGGCATATATGGTGCCGCGAGGCTTGCCCTGGATTCTGTTCGGAAGGAGGGGGTACGGTGAAATTCAAGCCATGGACACCATTTTTGTTTTTGCTGCCCGGATGTATGATACTAGGAGCTTTTATTTTTTATCCGATGCTGCAGGCAATCTGGCTGAGTTTTACGGATTATAACATGATTGTTCCGGCCCCGAACTTTGTTGGAATGGAAAACTATGAAGCATTGTTTCAAGATGATCTGTTCTGGAAAACCCTAACAAATACATTAATTTATTTAGTTTGCGTGGTTCCTGCTCTTGTCATTCTTCCTATTTTTCTGGCGATTTTAGTAAATCAGAAGCTAAAAGGAATCGGCTTTTTTCGTTCGGCTTATTATATTCCCGTTGTTACATCTTGGGTGGTGGCAGGGATCGCCTGGGAATGGGTGTATGCCGAAAACGGTGTAATGAATTTTTTGCTTCAAAGCATTGGGATCATCGATGATCCTGTACACTGGCTGACTTCCACAAATACGGCGCTGTTTGCTGTTATGGCCGTCACCGTATGGAAGGGGTTGGGATATTACATGGTTATTTATCTTGCAGGTTTGCAGGCTATCCCGGATGATTTGTATGAAGCAGCAACGATTGACGGTGCCAGCTGGTGGCAAAAAACCATCAGGATCACCATTCCGATGCTGACTCCATCCATAGTAATTGTGTCTGTAATGTCTTCCATAGCTGCCATGAAAGTATTTGAAGAAATTTATATCATGACGGGTGGAGGACCATTAAACAGCTCAAAGACACTTGTGTTTTTTATATATCAGGAGGCTTTTGACAAGCTGAACATGGGCTATGCAAGTGCAGCTGGTGTAGTGCTTTTCCTGATTACACTGGTTTTTTCAATTATAAATTTACTGATTGCACGAAAAAAAGAGCAATCTGTTGCCTGAGGGGGGATTTAGTTGAAAACCCAGCATAATAAAATTGGAACAGAAACGCATACATCTGCCCAATTGTCATCGTTGCAGAAATCTATTATAAAAGCCGGCAAAATCATAGTTAACTATGTTTTGTTGCTTTTGATTATGGCCATTATGGTGGGGCCTTTTGTCTGGTTATTTGCAACGGCTTTAAAATCGGGAAATGAAAATATTTTTGCTTATCCGCCAAAATTCATTCCGGAAAGTCCTACACTGAGTAACTTTCCAGCTGCCCTGGAAGCTTTTCCTTTTTGGCGATATTTAATGAATAGTGTTATAGTAGCTGTTTTTACAGTGTTATTGAATATTATTTTTTGTTCGATGGCAGCATACCCCCTGGCCAGAATGAAGTTCAGGGGAAAAAATGTTATTTTTATACTCATTCTTTCAACCATGATGATTCCGTTTCAGCTATTAATGATTCCTGTGTATATCTTAGCCCTAGATCTGGGGCTCAAAAACACATACGCCGGATTAATCCTCCCCCATGCAACCACTGCATTCGGAGTATTTTTAATGCGCCAGGCGTTTTTATCTGTTCCGCATGAACTTGATGAATCTGCCAGAATGGATGGAGCAAACAGTTTCCAGATATTCTGGCGGGTACTGATGCCGCTGGTCAAACCTTCTATCGTAACGCTGGCTATTTTTACGTTTGTTATGGCATGGGGAGACTTTCTGTGGCCATTAATTGTCCTGGATGACCAGTCGATGTATACCCTTCCGCTCGGTCTTCAAAAATTGACGGGGCTGTTTTCATCCAATTGGAGAATTATTGCTGCAGGATCCATTCTGAGCGTCATCCCGATTATGACCATTTTTATCATTTTGCAACGCTACTTTATCTCTGGTGCAACAAAAGGCGCTATAAAAGGATAACAAAGAGTTTTTTTATAGCTGATTTTGTATCAGTGAACAAGGATCAGCTTTAAACAGATCCGTATGAAAGAGGGGAACAAAATGAAACGCAAGCTGGCGCTTATTCCGTTAGATGCGAGGCCAATCACACGTGAACTCCCGGGGCAAATCGCTGCAATCGCCGGGTGGGAAGTTTTGGTTCCAGACTGTGAACTACTTGGTTTCTTAAAAACACCCGGGAAAAGAGATGACATTCTAGAGTGGATCTCCTCTGTAGCTGATGAGGTAGATGGATTTATCGTATCCCTGGACATGATTGGCTATGGTGGACTTGTGCCATCACGCGTTATTGAAGATGATTTTTCATCTGTCTGGAATAGAATTGAAAAGGTACTGGCAATAAAACGGCGATACCCTGAAAAAAAGATCTACGCATTCAGTTCCACTATGCGGATTTCCAACAGCTATGTAAATGAAGAGGAAAAGGACTACTGGGACAGATATGGCAGGGAAATCTGGGAATACTCCTATCAGTATCACAGATATAAGAAAACTTCTTCTGAGGAAGCAAAGATAAGAGTTGAACAATTAAAAGACTTAATTCCTGATCATATTTTACTCGACTATCTTCAAACCCGCGAGCGAAATTTCAAGATTAATAAAAAACTATTGGATAAAGTTGAGGAAATGGATATCGATCTTTTAATTTTTCCGCAGGATGATACGTCCGAATATGGCCTAAATATTATGGAACAGGAATTTCTGTCAGCTGAAATTGAAAAGAAAAGGCTTTTTCATAAGGTTTTGATTTACCCCGGGGCGGATGAAGTGGCGACCATGTTAACAGCCAGATCCATCATGGAAATAGAACAAGTGTCCCCTCCGGTTTTTTATGCATTTTTTTCTGGTGAAGCAGGAAAATTAAAGCCTGCACTATATGAAGATCGCCCCATCTATGAATCAGTAAAAGGTCAAATCTATGCTTCCGGAAGTTTTCTATCCGACACAGCAGGGGAGGCCGACCTGATTCTTGCCGTCAATGTTCCCGGTGAGAGGCAGGGTGACCTAGCACTGCAGGCAGATCTGGAATATGCAGATACCAGCGGTCGCAACTTGGGCGAGTGGATACGAAAAATCCGTTTTTTTCAGAGAAAGGATTATCCTGTAGCTATAGCTGATCTGGCCTATGCCAATGGTGCCGATCCGGCTATGATTTCCCGTGTACTGGCAGAAAAAGATTTATTAAATTATCTTATCGGTTTTGCTGCATGGAATACAGCAGGCAATACAATTGGAACAGTTGTGGCACAGGCTTCGATGGTTTACCTGAGGAAAAAACAGGGGTTAGATCTAATGTGCAAACCTCTTAAGGAACAAATTCTGCTCAGGATTCTCGAGGATTATTTGTACCAAACCGTTGTGAGAGATGAAGTTCGCCAGTGTTTAGATGAAGCCAAAGTAGATACATCAGCCCTTGAAGCATATGCGATAGAATGCTTTCTGGACAAATTCAGCCATTTTATAAAGGAACCTTCAATTCAGAAATTGATTCATAACAACAGGGTTATTCCTCAGGAGATTTTCCTTCCGTGGAAACGGACATTTGAAATGGGCATTCGAATTCTGCTGATTGAAAATTCAGAGGTTAACGGAAAAGATTGAGGAGGTGAGAGCATGGAGGAGATTACCCGGGATATTGTTATACTGGGTGGGGGAATTGGGGGAACCATTGCCGCCCTTTCCGCAGCCAAAATGGGGAAAAAAGTCGTTTTGACTGAAGAAACGGACTGGATTGGAGGTCAGTTGACTGCTCAGGCTGTACCCCCTGATGAACATAAGTGGATTGAAGAGTTTGGCTGCACCCGTACATACCGTGAATTTCGGAACAGTATCAGGGACTTTTACCTTCAACATTATCCCGTGTCTGAATCAGTAAAGGAACACAAACAATTAAACCCCGGAAATGCATGGGTCACCCGAATTGCTCATGAACCACTTGTATCTTTGCACGTCCTGAATCATATGCTGACCCCATATATCAGCAGCGGTATGATAATACTTTTGCTTTGCACAAAACCAGTCAAAGCGCAATTAAAAGGAAATGGAGATTTTATCGATTATGTCCTGGTTGAACATCTGTCATCGGGAGAATGGACAAAGCTTAACGGCAAGTTTTTCATAGATGCAACGGAGTGCGGTGATCTTCTTCCTCTTGTTCATGCTGAATATGTCATGGGGGCAGAGGCAAAATCAGAGACAGAAGAGCCCCATGCTAGAGATGACGGCCCTTTGCCCCTGGATATGCAGCCGATCACACATGTAGCTGCAGTAGATTATATAGAAGACGGCAATTACACGATTGAAAAACCGGAACAATATGAGTTCTGGCGTCACTACAGACCAGAATTTTTCAGTCACAATCAATTAAGCTGGTACGGTCCTGATGCAGAAACCGGGAAAGCCAAGAGATTTTCTATGTTTCCCGGAGAGGGTATTTCTCTTTGGGATTACCGAAGAATTATTGATTCTTCTTTATTCAAAACAGGGTTTTATGAGGGGGATATCACTTTAATAAACTGGCCCCAGAATGATTATATGCTTGGTCCTATTTACGGGGTGTCCGAAGAAGAAAGAAAAAAACATCTTGAAGGTGCACGCCAGTTGACACTTTCGCTTATTTACTGGCTACAGACAGAAGCCC
Organism: Melghiribacillus thermohalophilus; assembly: GCF_004342905.1. Taxonomy (GTDB): domain Bacteria; phylum Bacillota; class Bacilli; order Bacillales; family Alkalibacillaceae; genus Melghiribacillus; species Melghiribacillus thermohalophilus. The sequence goes on from NZ_SMAN01000010.1 coordinate 61,010, forward strand.
CGAGACCTGATGGAGGAAGAGGTTATCCCGGAATACGGCTTCGGGGAGATGTTGTAGGAACCAGAGATGGTCTAGCCAAGCATCCGTATATACGGGAATCACGAAGAATAAAAGCTTTGACAACTGTAAAAGAGCAGGATATTAATGCAGAACTAAGGGAAGGGATGAAAAGGTGGCATAATTCTGTGGGTATAGGTGCTTACCGTATTGACCTGCATCCTACTACCCTGACTCATCAGCTGTTTTATGCACCCAGTTATCCCTTTGAAATTCCTCTAGGCAGCTTAATTCCGGTAAGAATGAAGAATTTGATTGCTGCAGGAAAAAATATAGGGTCTACCCATATCACCAATGGTTGCTTTCGTGTCCATCCTGTCGAATGGAATATCGGAGAATCAGCAGGATTTCTGGCAGCCTTTTGTGCAGAATATACATTGATTCCTTTTGACATCAATTATGATACAGAAAAATTAAAAGACTTTCAGGCTCTCCTGATAAAACAAGGGATCGAACTGCACTGGCCTGATAAGGTTGATATTCTTTAAAGGAGTTTGTAGAATGAACAGATCACTCATTCTGAAAGGCGGAACGATTTACGAGGAGCATCATGAAATCCAAAACGGTTATATCCTGATCGATCAAGGTAAAATTGCTGATATTGGATTTTGCAGGGAACTGCCGTCGGGTGACTTTCAGATCATTGAGTTATCTGAAAACTTATCGGTAGTACCGGGGTTCATCGATCTCCATATTCATGGAGCGGGCGGAGCGGATACCATGGACGCCACTCCGGAAGCTCTGAATACGATTGCATCTATATTGCCCAAAGAGGGAACTACAAGCTTTCTGGCAACTACGATTACACAATCTGAGGATGCCATTAATCGGGCACTTTTAAATGCAGGTGAATTTATGAAAAAGCAGCCCGAAGGACAGGCAGAAGTACTTGGCGTGCATCTGGAAGGTCCATTTATATCACGAAAGAGGGCCGGTGCACAGCCTGAATCCCATATTACAATGCCGGATGTCTCTCTATTTCAAAAATATCAGAAAAAAGCCCAAAACTCCATTCGCCTGGTTACCCTTGCCCCTGAAGAGAATGGGGGGCTGGAACTGGTCAAGTTTCTTTCGGAAGCAGGCGTGGTCCCTTCCGTTGGTCATTCCGATGCTACATATGACAAGATTGTTCAAGCCATTCAGGCAGGAGCGAACCATTCAACGCATTTGTTTAATCAAATGCGGGGACTGCATCACCGGGAACCTGGAGTAGTCGGTGCCGCCATGATTCATTCCGAAATGAAAGTTGAGCTGATCGCCGATGGTATCCATACAAGACCTGAAATTCTGGAATTTGTGTACAAAAATAAAGGGAAAGAAGGAATCATTTTAATAACGGATGCGATTCGGGCTAAATACCTGAAAACCGGAACTTATGACCTGGGAGGACAGAATGTGACGGTGGACGGACATAGAGCCCGTCTTAAGGATGGAACGCTGGCAGGCAGCATTTTAAAAATGAATGAATCCTTCAAAAATATGATGACCTTCACATCTGCAGAAATTAAGGATGTCATTCAAATGGCCGCGGAAAACCCGGCCAGACAGCTGAATATTTTTGATCGGAAAGGAAGCCTTGCCTCCGGAAAGGATGCAGATGTAACGGTACTGGATGAAAACTGTAATGTCGTTCTCACGATTTGCCGTGGACATATTGCCTGGGAGGTGAAAGAGTGATCCGATTAATCCGTTCAAAAGATTACGATCATTTAAGCCAAATAGCAGCAAAGAAAATAATTGAGCAAGTCAAACATAACCCGCATGCCGTTTTGGGTCTGGCTACCGGCAGCACTCCCCTTGGAACGTATCGTCTTTTAATTGAGGATCATCAGAAAAACGAAACATCTTATTATCATGTTCAAACCGTCAATTTGGATGAATATGTCGGACTTCCTTCCGATCATCCTGCAAGTTTTCACGCATTCATGAAGAAAAATTTATTCAATCTGATTGATTTAAAAGAAGAAAATATCCACCTTCCAAATGGCAACGCTAAAGATCTGGATCATGAATGTGAAAAGTATGAAAAGCTTATAGAGGATTTAGGAGGAATTGATCTTCAACTTCTGGGAATTGGAAGAAATGGTCATATTGGATTTAATGAACCTGGAACCCCTTTTTCCAGCAAAACCCACGTTGTTCAATTGTCGCCTTCAACACGAAGAGCTAACGCCTGTTTTTTCCAATCCCCTTCTGAGGTCCCTGAAAATGCCATTACTATGGGTATCAATACCATTATGCAAAGCAGAGAAATACTGTTACTGGCATCAGGTGTCGAAAAAGCGCCTGTTATGAGGCAGCTAATGGAGAAATCCATTTCTATTGACCTCCCTGCCTCCGTTCTTCATAGACATTCTAATGTTACTGTAATTGCAGATGAAGAAGCGCTGAGTAGTTGTGGGGAAAAATTGAGAAATACCAATTTTATCATTTAACTAGATGACCTATAAAAGTTTATGCAAATGATGTTTTTTACTGAAAAAAAGGTAGGGTATTCTCAGATAAAATCTGATTTTAGGGAAGATGGATCGAACAAACGCAAAACTGAAGAATACCCTAGTTTCTTCCCAAAAATTATTGACGCGATCTTGTACTAATGTTTCTATCACTTAATTTTATTTATATCAATTGGATTTTTGTCCATATATTAAGTCTAAAGTTACTGTAAGAATCTGGTATGTGAAATTGTAATTCTCACCGGGGGAAAAGGTTTTTTGGATTATAGTTCAATTACAGGAGAGTAACCTTAGCACTTATTTGTGACTGCCTTTTTCCCTTTTCACAGATTAGGGAAAAAATGGTCGAGTCCCACTGCCATATTTCCAACCGTTCATTCCCCTGGAACCCTTCTATTTTGCTTTATTAATCCTGTTTGAAGAAAATATTTATCCATATTCCCCTGAACCTTTTTCCCATTCATTTACCTTGCTAAAAAACCCATAACTTTGTCCACCGGCCGAAATCGGGCTGATTTGAAGAAATATATAATAATTTTAGAAAATCCAGGTGTTTTAAAGATTTTTCGACAAGTGACTGGCACTCTTTCGGAAATATTAATAATATGTAAAAAAGTCCAAATATTTATAGTTTTTGTGCTGATAAAATCGTATAATTTTAGTAGGAAAATGAATATAAGGGGGAATTTTTACAGTGAAACGAATGACTGGAAAAATAGGCTTCCTGATTTTGGCCGCATTGCTTCTGGCTGTTATCAGCGGATGTGGTGAAGAAGGTTCCGGTTCAGATGAAAACCTGAACCCTGATAAACTGGTCATGGGTTTTGTCCCGTCACAGGATTCTGAAAAAATAGCAGATACGGCAAAGCCGCTGGCAGACAAACTGGGTGAAATTCTGGGAAAAGAAGTAGAAGCTACAACAGTGACCAGTTACAGCGCCCTTGTTGAAGCCATGGGAAACAATAAGGTACATATCGGTTTCCTGCCGGCTTTTGGCTATGTACTGGCCAGCAGCAAATATGACGTAGAAGTATTGCTGAAGTCTGAACGTCACGGCAGCGTTACCTATCGGGCCCAGTATGTCGTCCGTGCTGATTCTCCGCTGGAAAGTCTGGATGATCTTGAGGAGCATGCTGGTGATATGATCTGGGCCTTCGGTGATCCATCATCTACTTCCGGCTACCTCTATCCGGCTGCCCAGCTGATGAAAAAATTTGACATCGAAGATACCACAGAATTGCAAGAAAATTTCTTTGAAAAGGTACTGAAAACCGGCGGTCATGACAACACAGCCATTGCTGTTCTGAATGGCCAGGCTGACATCGGAACAACCTTTGAAGATGTCCGGGAGACCCTGACAGAGGATTATCCGGACATTATGGAAGAATTAAAAGTCATCGGCTATACGGATCCGATTCCGAATGACACTGTTACCGTTCCAGCTGCCCTTGACGATGAACTGACTCAGGAAATTAAAGAGGCATTCCTGAGCTTCAATGACGACCAGGAAATGATTGAGATCATGAATGAAGTATACAACTGGGATGCGATTCGTGAAGCGTCCGATGAGGACTATGACATCGTAAGAGAAACGTATAACACGATGGGCGGAAACGTACCGCTGGATTAATCGGAACAAAAACATCCTGACGGAACAGAGTGACCAATCAACCCATTGATAAACACACTGAGGGATTAATCGGAACAAAGACATCCTGACGGAACAGGGAGAGGATCAATGCTTCTCCCTGTTTTTTAAGAATGAGAACGAGATAAATGCCTCGCATATCATGACAGGGCATGAAAGATGAAGGGGAGTTTTGCATGATTACATTTAAAGATGTATCACTTGTTTATCCCAATGGCACACAGGGGCTGAAACATGTCAATGTCACCATTGATGAAGGAGAATTTGTCGTTATCGTCGGCCTGTCCGGTGCCGGGAAATCTACATTTATTCGAAGCATCAACCGCATGGTTACCCCGACTTACGGTGAACTGTATGTGGATGGAGAAAACGTGATCCAACTCCAGGGAAAAGAACTGCGGAAACTCCGCACCAAAGTAGGCATGATTTTTCAAAACTACAACCTCGTCAACCGCTCCAGTGTGATGAAAAATACGATCAGCGGCAGACTCGGTCATACAGGCACACTGCGGAGCATTCTCAATTTATATTCCAAAAAAGACCGGGCTCTTGCTTATGAAAATTTAAAACGGGTGAACATTGAGGAGTATGTATACCAGCGGGCAGATCAGCTGAGCGGGGGGCAGCAGCAGAGGGTCAGCATCGCCAGAGTTCTGACCCAGGAGCCGAAAATCATACTGGCTGATGAGCCGGTTGCCAGCCTCGACCCGCCTACCTCCCATCAGGTGATGAAATATTTAAAGAAAATCAATCAGGAAGACCACATCACCACCATTGTCAACCTGCACTTTATCGACATGGCGATGGAGTATGCAGACCGCATCATTGGCATGAGGGACGGCGAAATTGTGTTCGACGGGCCGGCCAGTGAAGTAACCGAAAAAACGTTTGAAGAGATTTACAACCGGCCCATTCGAGAACATGATTTGAGGGGAAGTGAGTAAGATGCAGTCTACTCAACATCACATTTCCATTTACCCCAGGGGCATGAAAATGCGGGTGACCCTTACCCTGGTGATGGTTGCACTGTTTTATTTTTTCAGCCTGCATAAAACCGAGTCCGATTTCATTGAGTTTTTCAGCAATCTAGATGTAGTCTTCATGAAACTGTTAAGTATGTTTCCACCAAACTGGGATTATATCCCCCATGCGATCGGGCCGCTGATTGAAACGATCCAGATTGCGATTGTGGCCACTACTTTTTCGGTGATCATCTGTATTCCATTAAGCCTGCTTTCGGCGAATACGATCGTCAAAAATCAATATGTCTACTATTTTTTCCGAAACCTATTGAACCTGATGCGGACCATTCCCGATATCTTGCTCGCGACACTGTTTGTCAGTCTGTTCGGGGTCGGTATCCTGCCGGGAATTCTGGCTTTAACGGTGTTTTCCCTTGGCATTCTCGCCAAACTTTTGAGTGAAACGATTGAGACCATTGACCCCCGTCAGCTGGAAGCCATTCAGTCAACGGGAGGAAATCTATTGCAGGTCATCTGGTATGGTGTCGTACCTCAGGTTTTGCCCCAGTTCATTTCATATGGCCTGTATGTTTTCGAATTGAATGTCCGCGCATCCCTTGTACTCGGATTTGTGGGCGCCGGCGGAATCGGTTCCATCATTGACACGCAGCTGAACTTCTTGCAGTACAAAAACGTGATGGCTATTTTAATTTTGCTTCTGGCGGCGGTCATTTTTATTGAAACCGTCAGTAACTTCTTGAGAAGGAGGGTGGTCTGATGGAAAACAATGGGTCTCTCCCTCCTAAGCCAGAAAGATTGAAACAGAAACGGATCCGAAACCTTGTGATTGCCGTCATCCTGCTGGTGATTTACATCTGGGCTTTTTCAGGGGTCATTCGGGCGATGGACTGGTCCATGTTGCAAAAACTGGATGAAAACATCAGACAGGTGCTGCCGAAACTGTTTTCCCCAGATCTTACGGAGTGGCGAAAAGTGTTTGATAAAATATTAGAAACGATTTTCATCGCCTATGCTGGAACGCTGATCGCTGCTATTCTGGCCGTACCTTTTGGATTCTGGGCTGCCAAAAACATGGTGAAATCGCCTGTGTGGAATACGATGGGAAAATGGTTTCTGATTCTGGATCGGACGTTTCCGGAACTAATTCTCGCCATTATTTTTGTCATTTCCGTGGGTCCCGGAGCCTTTGCAGGGGTGCTCACCATTGGCCTCACCGCCTTTGGCATGCTGGGGAAACTGTATGCCGAGGTCATTGAAAGCATTGACATGAAAGTAGTGGAGGCCATGGAAGCCAACGGGGCAAACAAAATCCAGATACTCTTCTATGGCATCATGCCCCAGGTACTGCCTGAATTTTTATCCTTTGCCCTTTACCGGTTTGAAATCGACATTCGGGCTTCCACGATCCTCGGACTCGTGGGTGCCGGGGGAATCGGCACGCTCATCTTGATCACAGCCCAGAACCGCAACTGGCCGCAGCTCGGTTTTATCATTATTTCCATTGTGGTGGTCGTCATCGCGATCGACTATATTTCCGGAAAACTCCGGAAGAGGCTTGTGTGAGGAATCTGGATAGGTATTTTGCCCCATAACTGTGCGTCCTGACACAGTTATGGGGCATTCTTTATCACAAGATATGCTTTAAATTGTTACTCGGAATCTGGAGTTTATAGGTTTGTGCCTGTTTTTGCTGATTCAGGTAGTCTACCCTTCGAAAGTTAAGGGACGTATAATCATATAAAGAAAACGTCCTTTACAGTAAATAAGTATTGCAAAATTGGAAGTTTAGTCATTATAAACGTCTTATTCCGCCAGAGCCGCTCGAACTAAATGGTAATTGCCTGGCTTCAGTGTCCCTTTTTCCCATCATCTACCATCTACACCCAATCCGTATGCAGTTATATGTTTACCACCACTATGGTTAAATAGATTTAAATGTCATGCCAGATTTCTCCTAAAGCCATATGACAATTTTACCACTTTCATCATTTAGTTTTATAAATAGATTCCGAAGCAGTTAATATGATTGAATTAGTTTTCGAGGATGCTGGTCAGAGTTTTTAGGAATCGGGCTGCGGGAGCCCCGTCGACAGCTTGATGGTCAAAGGTCAGGCTCAGGGGGAGTCGTTTTCGTTCTACGATTTCCCCATCTTCTTTCTTTAGGTACTCTTCAATTTGTCCCACGCCGAGAATGGCGATCTCCGGCGGGTTGATGATGGGGGTAAAGAAGTGAATGCCGTATGCTCCGAGGTTTGTCACGGTAAAGGTGCTTCCAGAGAGCTCATCCTTTGACAATTTCAGGAAGCGGGCCTGTTCTGCTTTCGTGTTCACTTCTTCCTCCAGCTCAGTCAGAGATAATTGCTCCGCGTTGTTCACCACCGGCACCATTAACCCATGATCAGTATCTACTGCAATCCCCAGATGGATTTTCTCACTTTGCTTTAACTTTCCATTTTCCAGCGTTCCGTTTATATAAGGATGTTCCTTAAGGGCCTGAATGACCGCAGACAGAATCCAGGTATTCCAGCTCAATTTTACCTCATGCTGGCTGCGCCGTTCCGAGAGACTGGTGACATCAGCATAGGCTGTTTCCGTCAGCTGGGCACTGTTATGCAGGCTTCCCATCATCCGGGCAGCAATGGTTTTGCGAATTCCCTGAAGCGGCCTGCCAGGACGTTCTTCCGAAGAAACCCCTTCTGCCGCTGTATTTCGGATATCTTCTTCGGTAATTTTTCCTCCTGGTCCGGTTCCGATCACTGCTGTTAAATCGACCCCCAGATCTTTAGCGATTTTGCGCAGGCGGGGAGCAACGCGGACAAATTCTTTCTTTTTACCATCTTTTATGTCTGTGCTGACCGTTGCTCCAGATTTTTCCGTATCTTTTGAAGCCTGGCCTGGTTCTGGGTTAATGATGCATAGTACATCCCCGACTTTTGCAACCCCACCCCGGGGAACAAGGATTTTTTCTAAAATTCCATCCGTCTCGGCTTCAATTTCTGATACGGATTTTTCCGTCTGCACTTCCACAAGGGTATCTCCCTCGGATACTTCATCCCCCTCCTGTTTATACCAGAACACAATCGAACTTTTTTCGTGGTCATCATCCATTCTTGGAAGTTTTATTTCAAACATAGCTTGATCACCTCTCTGTGTCAGACTTCCTCATAAATATTACCGTGCTAGTGTGTATGAGCATGTTTATTCTGAAATCATGGCTTTTACCTGTTTGTAAATCGCATCTGCATTAGGAATGACATAGTTTTCCATCGGACGGCTGTAAGGAATCGGTACATCTGGAATAGCGAGGCGCTTGATGGGATGTTCCAGATCGTACAGAGCTTCCTCGGCAACTACGGCACTGACTTCAGCTGTCATCCCATAGGATCGGTAGTCTTCATCTACCACGAGTAGATTATGAGTTTTTTGAACGGAATGAATAATCGTTTCCCTGTCCAGAGGTACAAGGGAACGCAAATCTATGACTTCCGCATCGATTCCTTCTTTCGCCAGTTTATTCGCAGCTTCCAGTGCGTACACCGTCATCATCTGAATGCCAACAATGGTCACGTCTTTTCCTTCACGCATCACTTTTGCTTTGCCGAGGGGTACAGTGTAGGATTCTTCCGGCACATGGCCGACCGAAGCCTCAATCAGATCCATCCAGCCGAGCCCCTGCAGGGATTTGTGGAACATGAATACCACTGGATTATCATCCCGAATGGCCGATGTCATCATACCCTTGATGTCATATGGAGTGGTAGGTGCCACCACCTTCATACCCGGCAGATGAGCAAAGGAAGAATAGAGTGTCTGAGAGTGCTGGGCAGCATCGTTATAGCCGCCGCCGACAGCTGTGGTTAACACCATGGGAAGTTTTACATTTCCTCCCGACATATATGGAATTTTAGCCATATGGTTGTAAATCTGGTCCATACAAACCCCGTGAAAATCCACAAACATTAACTCCGCAATCGGCCGCATGCCTTCAGCTGCAGCACCTATAGCAGCCCCGATGAAGGCTGTTTCCGATATTGGTGTATCCATGACCCGATCCGGCCCAAACTTACCCAATAACCCTTCGGTTGATCCGAAAATACCTCCGTATTTTCCCACATCTTCGCCAAGGACAAAAACCTCAGGGTTCTTTTCCATTTCCTGAGCGATGGCCTCAGCCATGGCTTTATTTCCCGTTAACATCCGTTCTTTTTTGGTCGTTTCCATCTCACAAACTCCTCTCATTTTTAAATGATTTTGCAGCTGGCTTCAGCACTGTGACAAGCGGGGGGATGCCCTCAACTTTCCTTTCGTTGAGTTTTGCTTATTGTGGAATGAAGAAAGATATGCTACAAACGGTCTCTCTAAAATCATCTGTGCTGAATGTATTCATCGTTATTTCACCGCTGACTCATGTGGCAGTTTAATCCCACCCTGTTTCCCAACTTATTCCGCAAAAACATCCTGAAGCGCATCTTCAGGGGCGGGATCAGCACTATTCCGGGCAAATTCAAAGGCCTGATCCACCTCATTTTTCACCGTTTCTTCACGTTCTGTTAGTTCTTCTTCAGTGTACAGGTTCTGTTCGAGCATATAGTTTTTCAGGCGAATGATCGGGTCTTTTTCCCTCAGTGAATCGGCTTCACCTTCCGGGCGGTACAGCTCGGGATCCCCCTGGAAGTGCCCGAGGTAACGGTAGGTTTCAATTTCAATGATGGCTGGTCCCTCACCGGCACGGGTCCGTTCAACGGCGCGTTTGGATGCTTCATACATGGCCATCGGGTCGTTGTCCTTCACTTTTTCGCCGGCAATTCCATAGGCAGGAGCGCGCAGGTCATTAGATTCCACAGCGGTAGAGCTTTCCTTTGTCACCGAAATGCCGTATTTGTTATCTTCCACGACGACAATTAAAGGCAGATTCCACAGCGCTGCCAGATTTAGTGACTCGTGAAAAGCGCCAGAGTTGGCGGCACCTTCCCCAATGAACGCAACCGCCACATCATCGGTTCCTCTTTTTTTGGCGGTTAATACTGCTCCCACTGCATGGGGAATGCCCGCACCCACAATTCCTCCGCATGAAAATTTGACGGAAGGATCAAACAGGTGCATATGCCCGCCTTTTCCTTTGCCGAGCCCTGTTACTTTTCCGAAAATTTCCGCGGTCATTTTTTTCAAGTCTACCCCTTTGGCAATAGCATGGTGATGGGGCCTGTGGGGGGATGTGACCGTATCATCATCGGTTAAATGGGCGCATATGCCAACCGCTGCAGGCTCCTGTCCATTCGACAAGTGCATTTCGCCCGGTACGGGTCCAGCCCCAATGTTAAACGCAGGTGCTTTTCCTTCCATGTAGGCCTGTTCCATTTGTTCTTCAAAATAGCGGCTTTTCACCATGGTTTCATACATCCAGATGAGTTTTTCCTTTGGAATTTCCATTAAAATACCTCCTCATTTTATTTGGTGAGCGTTAAAGGGAGATGAAATGATCCTGTGATTTTCGTTCTGAAGGGTCACTTCCGGGATATGTGAAAAACGTTTGTCGTGTAGTGCCAGCATCGCCTCTTTTCGATAAAATACAGATAGTAAGCGCTTACATATAACAGAAAACATACAAGCGCTAGAATAATTTCGTAAGCCAGCCTGCGAGATGCAGGCTAGCAAACAATCGATCGATTTGTAGTGTCACAATTGGGATTCTTTGTTTCGGAAAAGGTACAAGAAAGTGCAGTGTGATTGGAGTCATGCAGTTGTGAATGAAGGGAAAGTGATTTATGTTGAATCCTGCTTCGAGTGACAGATCTATTATTTTATATTAAACAGGCATAAGTGTGATGACTTGATTTCTTCTGGAAAAGGTAGTTAGATCGGACTGGTCAGACTGCTTATTCATATTGTTCTTCAGCCAGTTCCAGTAAACCAGCTTTATCCAGCATCTTTTTTGGCACTAGAAATGTGACGGTTACAACTCCAGGGTGGCGCCCGATTTCAATATTTCCGTTGATGGTTACCCGGTTCATCACTTCAGGAACGGAAATGCCTAGAAGTTTTGCGGCCCGTTCCATTCCATTGGTGGTCGCATCATTGAGGTTAGCGCCTGTTCCCACAAACTGAAGGGGAAGGGATTCTTCAACGGATGGAAGCCCCCAGGATTCCGCTAGTTTTCGGGCGTCTTTTTTCTCCTCATCTGTGAAGGGTCTGGCTAAATGGGGCAGATCTTCTTCAACAGGCAAAATAATGGGGCCTTCCAGGTGGAGGTTTTTCAGAACATCCACTTTCAAGTTGACGATGCCCGATACATCAGTCGTATGACCGGCAATTTCTCCGTCTCCCTGCATCGCATGCATATCCCCTAAATAAACGCCACCTCCTGGTACTTTTACCGGACAAATCACAACAGCGCCGGCCCGTACACGGCTAATATCCATATGTCCATCTGTACGGTCTTCCAGTTCCTCAGCTGTGATGCCATAGTCATGGGGAGCATCAATTAGAAATTGACCAAAGTCTCCGGCGTTATGGGAATCCGGAAGTGGTCTTGCCGGTGTTGTGCCAAGCTGTCCAAGAAACGGACGCATCCGGGCCATGACTCCGACCAGGTCGTGGGGAGCAAAAGACACAATGGGGTTCTGGATGGAGTTTTCCGGTGTCTGCATATATTGTCTGGCATCGTTTGCTACTTTTTCCGCACCCTTTTGGTCAAGGGTCAGTCCGATTGTCCGTTTGTCATTGAAGGTCATCGTATACGCATTGGTGAAAACAAAAGGGGTGATGTCTTCTCCACAGGTTTTGCAGCGAACGGCTTTTTCACCAATTCCTTTGATCTCGGTCTCAGGGTTTAAGGTGTTACAGTTTGGACACTTTCCTGCGACAAAGGGGTCTCCGAGGAATCGGCCTTCGATGGGTTGATCATTGCCTGAGGCAGTTGCGATGGAAGTGACTTCGATGGACTGAATATGTATGGCAATCGCATCTCCAACCTCAGCTCCTTCTACATAGACGGGTTTTGTGACTTCATGACCGCCTTTTAATTGAGGTGTAATCATCGGGCCCCAGCAGCCGGGTGTTGTATTTGCGACGATATGGCCGCCGTTCTTGACCGCATACTTCATTTCCTGAAAGGGGTCTAAAATACCATCTGTAAATTCATTGATATAAACGGTTCGCTTAGGTTCCATACAATCATCCTTTCATACCTTATTAGGTAGATTATATCTAACTATTTTTAAAGTTACAAAAATTTTGAATTGTTTTGGTGCCAGTCACCTGTCAATACATTCTGGTTTTTTCGACAGGTGACGGTGGTTGATGCCCTTATCACAGACATTTATACGACAAACACGAATACCCTGCCTGAGAAGCTTATTTATGAATGATACACGAAAACAAACCCGTTTTGAAAGGAAAGGAGAAACGGTACGGCAACATTTAGAACAGGGATACCAGTGATTGCGACTGCCAGATCATTCAAGCGTGCATCGCGATACAGTGTATCCCTGGATCATGCTTGCTTGTCCAAACAGGGAAAAGAGGGATGAAAAAGAAACCCAAAAGCCCCCTGTCAATTTTTCTGGGCTTGACACCCGGCACCCTTGTATTTAAATATCCAGCATCTCATAACATTCTTCACAATATTTATAGTTGTCTTCCAATCTTTCAAATCGGTTGTCTTCTCCGATCCTTCCACACGACGGGCACCTAAATTCATTTATACTTCGGTAGGCACCAGGGAGTATTTCTTCCAGCTCTTTCCCCCAGTCGTGCCACAGCCAGACATCCTCCGTTGAGAACATATGCCGTATTTCATCAAAATATTTTATATTCTTGCGGAAAAAACAATGAAAGGCCCTGTTTTCCTTCAACTGGCCTTCCAAATTCAAAACTTCTATCGAATAGATCATCTTTTGTTTTCCCCTGGCTTCCCGCATTTCCCGTTCGAGGCTTTTCAACTGCTCATCATCCTGATTCAGCAGACGCAGCATCCGATACATTTCCCTGGCAATGGGACCGTCATCACCGCCATTAAACCAGATATCATCATAGTCAGGAAACTCAAACCACTGATCCATTTTCTTTAAAAGACGGCAAACCCCGAGATGGTTTTCGGGTGAAGGCAGACAATGACGCAAATCTTTTGCCTCACCATGAAAGTCGGCAAAATCCATATACAAAAACACATAATCATCCCAGTAGCTGTCATAAGGATCACGAGCCTCCGGACATTCTTCCAGGCAGTCCAGACTGCAATATCGGTTTTCTTCAGCATCAATGACATAGATATCGTCTATCGCAGAAAAACAATGATAACATCTCTCAGGAGTCGCCTGAACCATCCATTCCCAATTCAAAACATGAAGCCATCCTTCCTTCGTGATGGGTCTCAGTAAATAACGGCCGATATAGGCGCTGGCTCCAACCCTGGCGCCGGCACGCTTAATGGCTTTCCCTAAACGAGGTTGGTCCTGTTGTAGTTTCTCCCATATTTCCTTGCTTGTCGCTCTCCGCTCCTCCTTAAAAAAATTCCTGATCCAGTCATCGAACAACTTACGATTTCTTTTTGCCAGTTTCATCACATCGCCTCCCTTAATTTTGTGGAAATTTATATAGAACAGATGGTGTCAAACATCTGCCAGAACCCCTGCATCTTTTTTAAAATTCAGTCCTTTATCAGGTACCTGCAACCATTCGATCTGTGCCAGGGACCTGACGAAACCCTACCTGATGTAACGGCTTTACAAAACCCTTTCTTTTGTATACTGTTTGTATGACCATTATGACCTGACTTGTCTTTTAGAGTAATAGATTGGTCCATTTCCATAAGTCACATCCTCCTTAAAGCCTCTCTCATACGACGGGGTACCATTCTCCCAGTAGTCCTTCCTGCGTACATGGGGTTTTCTTCTGGTCTCACCTCCGTATTTAAGCTGGTCGTTTTGTAAAAGTCATTCGTCCACAGGGTCATCCCTCCTCATTTCTGGTTTGGTACGAGATCCTTTCAGGGAGGACCTTTCTTCATTCGGCAATATACATACGGCCATTACACTTTGCTACGCAGCGTTTATTCGACAGGTGACTGGCACCATGTGGGGGAGCACACCTGTTTGTCAAATAATGTTATACTTTAGGTAATAGATTCGGAGATAAAGGTGGGAGGAGCATGAAGGAATATCCATCGGAGCAGGACATCGAAAAAGCGCTAGATCTGCTCATCCATGTGTATGGTGTACCTGATAAGCATATTCATGCACTGCTTGGGAAGGATCAGCTAAAAAAACTAAATCAGCTTCTCGCAGACCTCGGGAAGGATATATTACATAGAAGAGAACTGATGCGGCTATACATCATGCGAAAAGGAGCCGAGCTGTTTGCCGGTCATTCCAGAGCCATTCGGGAACTGAGAATCTATCTTTTAAAACAACTGGATGACAAAAAGGTAGAAGAACTATATAAAAAACACCCCAATCCGAAAAAGAAAATTACAAGCGTGAGCTACATGTACAGAGAACTGGCCACAAAAAGGTGGTTTTCAGGTGGCGTCTGGCCCCGGGATTTTGTGAAAGCACTTGGCCTGCCAATCATTTTTGCCGGAATCTCAGCCCCGCAAACTGAGAAAAAAGAAGTTTTTGAAGATATCAAACCACGGAAAAGGGTTCCAAAACTTGCCCCTTATCAGGAAAAAATGAAAGAAGAGATGCTTGAGGTCCTTCGGCTGGAGGGCAATCACACCCGATGCATGCTGTCCCTTCCGACAGGCGGGGGAAAAACGAGGATCGCCGTGGAAAGTTTTATCGAATGGATGCAGCCCCGCTTCCATGAAGGTAAATATATGATCTGGATTGCCCAGAGTGAGGAACTGTGTGAACAGGCCATCACCTGTATTGCAGATATGTGGATGGATAAAGAGTTTCCTGAGACTCTGCGAATTTACCGATATTTTGGCGGAAACGACATCAAACCGGATGCTTTAAATGGCGGAGCGGTGGTCGCCAGCATCCACCAGATTCACTCCCGTTTAAAAAAAGAAGATGCATTTATAAAAGAAGTCCTGAAAAACTGCGGCGCCATGATTATTGACGAAGCCCACCACGCTGCGGCAAACATGTACCAGAACCTGTTTCAAAAAGCAAAAAAATGGACAGAATCAGAGCTTTTTGCAGTATGCGGCTTAACAGCAACACCCGGGAGAAGCGATCATTCCATCCATACCCTGGTGGATCAGTTTGAGGCTTATTTAATTAAGCCGGAAATTCACGATGACCCGGAGTACGCCGAGAATCCCCTGAAATATTTCCGTGACCAGGGGTATTTAGCTGTACCGAAACATTATGTTTATGAAAATAATCGGCCAATCAAAATAGATGAAGATGACATTAGGGACAAGGAAGGGGAATTTACTCCGGAATTCCTCCGTGTACTTGCGGAAGATCAGGAGCGCAATAAAATCATTGTAGAGCAGCTGCAAAATATACCAGCAGGAAGTCCCACGCTTGTATATGCCTGTACCGTTGAGCATGCCGAATTTTTAGCATCCGTAATGAATTCGCTCGGGCGAACGGCTGTCTCCATCTCAGCCAAAACACCCAAATCAGTACGGAGAATGCATATTGAAGCCTTTAAAAATGGTGAAATTGAATTTCTGTTTAACTTCGGCGTTCTCACTACAGGCTTTGACGCTCCAAAAACAGAGTATATTGTCATCTGCCGCCCAACCACAAGCGAAGTGCTGTACGAACAAATTGTCGGCCGGGGACTTCGGGGACCGAAATTTGGCGGGACAGAGGAGTGCGTAATCATTGATTTTGCGGATAACATTTTAAACCTGGGCCCGCCCCTTGCTTACACCAGGTTTGATCATCTGTGGGGGAATTATGAGGAGAGGGAGAGAGTGTAGGTTTCATATTTCCTAAAGGTATTTATTTAAAGTAAACTATTTTCAGTTGATTGGTAAGCACTGATGAACATAGACAGAAGGATTGCTTGAAAACAATCAGCTGTTTAAACAGTTAAAAAGTACCCCATAACTGTGTGGTTGAATACAGTTATGGGGTTACTGGTTTTTGGAACTCCTGGATTTATAAAATTAATACCTAAAATTTTCCCGCTGTTCATCCGTTAAATCCTCAGGCTTAATCCCGTGCTTTTTACAATAGTGATACATCTCTCGTATTTTCAATCGAGGAGGTTTTCCTGTGAACATATTTTCCATCAGGGTGAAGGTTGTCATATTCATCCATGATTATTTCAACATCCAACATTTCCTCATGTTGCCTTCTGGTGGCGGTATAGCCTCTTCTGGTTCTTTTCATCTCAAACAAGCTTAATTTGACCATATCTTAACACCCCCTGGCATATAAGCCTGCGTTAACCTGCGAGATGCTTGTTCATCCAAAAAGTAATATGGAATACCATTCATTTCACTGGCAAATAGGGTACCTAGATTCTGGTAAACTAATTCATTTTTGTTCATTTTAGCAGTTAAATCAAAAACCCTTCAAAGTCTTCAAAACTTTTCGACAGGTGACTGGCACCGGAATAAGGTGTCTGGATTATATCTGGTAAACGTATTAGAATGGAAAATAATGAATTTTCTAAGGGGAAGCGCAATCATGAAACAAAGATTATTCGACTAGTAACAGGCACCGGCAAAGAAGGAGGTTCTCGTTATGCCCGACATTAACGCGAGTCGCAGATTGCTCAAGCTGAAAGAAATCCTGTTTCGGGAAACGGATGAAGAGCATGAGCTGTCCATGAAAGAAATCATAACCAAACTTCAACTGGAATTCGGGGAAGAAGCTGACTTCGACAAACGAACCCTCAAGCGGGACATCGAAGCCTTAAACGATGAAAATTTTGAAGTCATCGTCAACACCGGGCCCCACGGCAAAGCTATGTACAGCCACCAGGCCCGCCTGTTTGAAACATACCAGCTCCGGCTGATGGTGGATGCGATTCTGTCTGCCCGATTCATCACCGAAAAAGAAAAAAAGCTCCTGATCGAAAAAATCAAACAGCTCACCAGCAGACATATCGCCAGATCCCTGCCAGATCCACTCATTTACTATCAGTCCGCCAACCCGGACTATAACCTGATCAAACTCAACATCGACCGGATTCACGAGGCCATTTCCAGTAATCATGTGCTCCACTTCAAGTACGGCAAACATAACGTCAAAAAAGAATTCGAATACCACCGGGAGGGAAGCTGGTATGACGTTGAACCCTATGCCCTCATCTGGCAAAACGATTTTTATTACTTAATCGGCAAGTTCAGACCCACTGAAGAATTTCGCCACTACAGGCTTGACCGGATGCGAGACGTAACGGTAGCCGATGAAAAGTTCCGCCGCGAACAGCTCGACATTAAGCAGTACATTGATCAGTCCTTCCACATGTTCGCGGGCGAAAACCAGTGGATCAAAATTCAATTCCACAACGACCTCATTAATGTTGTACTTGACCGGTTTGGTCTCGATGCGGATATCAGACAGGTGGATGACGAGCATTTTCTTTTAACAACGAAAGCCAAAATCAGTAAGGGACTCAAAGGATGGATTCTCACCTGGGGCCATCAGGCAAAGGTCATCGCCCCCGAATGGCTGGCCGGAGAAATTAAAGAAGAGATTCAGCAAATGCAAAAGCTTTATGAGTAAACATATCTCTTTTGCATCAGGCGCAATTCAATCAACGCTGAAAAATAAAGCAGGATTGGAGTCTAAATGGTAGAAAGCCAGCAACTCAAAACTGCGAAAAAAACTCCCATACGAAAAACATGCTTAAAAAGTTTCACTCAGGTATGCCAGAAATGGCATACCTCTTTTTTTATACTCATACATGAAAGGTAAAAGGAAAACGTACCTAAAATCCGAGCAGTACCTGATCTTTTTTCAATACATCCAGGAGGAGGGAGAAGATTGGGAATACATGTTCACTGGCACTGAACGGATGGAAAGGTACGAATGAAAAACTCGAATTCATACAGGGGGAATTTGAACATGAAACACAAATTCACATGGATGCCTGGATTCTTCATTGTTTTTGGAATCATTCTCGCCGGATGCGGCGAATCAACCGTGGAAAAAGTGGATGAAACGGATGAGGTTTCAGAGGAAGAAGGACAGAATGATGGGCAAACATCGGAAGAAGGCAAGGATGAAGAACCGAAAACAGACGTATTTGCCGTTGGAGATACGGTCAAATTTGATGACCTAAACCTTACACTAACCGGTGCAAGAGTCGTTGAGGACGATCTGTTTGATCCGGAATATGATAAGTTTGTAGCCGTTGAGCTCGAGATTGAAAATACTTCCGATGAGAGCGCAGCCATTTCAACCATGCTCAACATGGGCCTGATGACTGCTGATGGCTACACCATGGATATGGCACTGGTCGACGGAAAAGGAAGTCTTGATGGAGAATTAGGACCAGGCCGAAAGATGAAAGGCGAAATCGTCTTTGATGTGGAGGAGAGTGACTATTACGAATTCATCTTTGAAGACCCGTTCACCACAGGACAGGCGATCTGGAAAATAGAAGCGGGCGATATTCAAGAGTAACCCGGGCGGGGAGAACCATCTCCCCGTTACACCATCTTCATTAAAAAAGGAGGCGTTAACAGATGAAAACATGGGTTTCTGTACTGGCGATAATTGGAGGGTTATTCGGCATCGGAAGCGGATTTCTTGTGACTGCTGCAGGATCTTTATTTGGGGAAAACGAGATGGCCAATGACGGCTCGCTGATGTTCTGGCTGTCAGCCCTGGCCATGATATTAGGATTTACAGCCTGGAAGTTTCCCAAAGTAAGTGGAACAGCCATCATTGTCATTGGACTGTTAGGGTTATGGTATAACGGATTATTTTATCTCATCGGATTTATTTTCCTATTGATCAGCGGCATTCTGGCATTTCGTATACCGAAAAAAGAAGAGGCAGCGTAAGAGGGGTCATTGGTGATGGATATATCTATTACAAGTAGGATCTTATTACACACAAAGCCACTGTCGTACCTATTCGAGTGCTTGGATTGAAATGTTCATCAAGAGATATTCAGTAAATGTAAAAACCTTACCTATGAAGGGCATCTTTTAAATTCTTCTATTAGAAAACCTCCCCAAAAAGTTTCATAAAGGTAGGTATGCCGGAAATGGTATACCTCTTTTTTTATACTTACATTAAAAAGGTAAGTGAAATAGTTTCCGAAACTAGATACATGAGAAATCTACTGGAAAAACAGTATTTGTGGGGAAATAATGGCTTTGATTTTTTGCTGCACTGATTTTTAGTCTGACAGCCTGCGGTGAGGAGTTATTATCGGATCCAGGAAGCGAATCGAGTTAAACAGCCAGTTCTGAGTCAAATAGCTCTACACAAACCCAGAACAAAAAGTTGCGCAAACTCATCCGGCAAGTCTGCCAATTCCGAAGCAAAAGATCTTCCGCCAGAAGAGTTTGCAAAAGTCTTTCAAAATCCAGCAGGCTATATCGGCATAGGGGTGGAATTTTACGGACGAATCTTTGTACAGCCAGAAAGGGACAGTGAAGGAACCTATCTTCAGGTATATGGAGACGACAACTTTGAACGAAGCGTGATTGTAGCTATCCAGATCCCGTAGCCACCGATGATATCATCGATGTCAAGCTGGACTTTCAGCCGTTTGTATTAGAGGTGGGAGTTCCGTTAAAATACCGGAACCTGATCGAGAAAAATCCATAAATATACAGAAAATTCTACAAATAACAGGGTTATATGGTAAAATGTAGATGATGGGAGTAATTAAGCTATAGAGTTTTTGGGTGCGAATACGAAGTAAACAAAAAACCCCGGAAGTTTCGCATCAGAAAAATACACATAAATTTGGATTAAGAAGTGAAGTATTTGGTAAAGAAGTTACCTTATAATGTTTCAAAATTCCTAATATAGGTACTATTACATTTTTTTTGACTGAATCACCCTACCTCGGTGCGTGGATTGAAATAATTTTGTTATCTAGCCATTCGCTCAAAGAATCTGTCACACCCTGCTTGGGTGTGCAGTAATTCTTTTAAAAAGGGTGTTTTTTAAGGAGGTGATTTAAATTGGGATATATTGCACATATCAGAAATGAAGACCATGCTATTCAATCAGTGGAGGAACATCTGGAAGAAGTATCAAAGTTAGCTGCAAAATTTGGAGAAAAAATTGGGGTAAAGCATTTAGCATTATTGGCCGGGATACTGCACGATATGGGAAAATATAGTGATTCTTTTAAAGAATACATTACCAGTGCTGTGTTTGATCCTGATAATGCACCACCTAGGGGTAGTGTGGACCACTCTACGGCCGGAGGAAGATATGTGTTTAATCTGGCACATCATGAAAATGATCAAGCATCCAAAATGATTGGAGAAATATTGGGGAATATTATTATTTCTCATCACATGGGATTACAGGACTTTATAGACCCTGATCACAACTCTCCTTTTTTAAAAAGAATATGTGATAAGGAGATTGAAGATTACAAGGACATCACGAATCGTTTAGAAACATTCATAGGTCGTGAAAAAATAGAACAATTTTTAGACAAAAGCAAAAGTGAACTGATAGAAGTTTTACAAAAAAATGCAAAGAGCACTGACAAAGCTTTTTTGACTCTTTCATTCCTAACTAAATTTATCTTTAGTGCATTAATTGATGCTGATCGTACTGATACACAAATGTTTGAAGAAAATAATTATAAGAATATAACTCAGAACAATATACCGTTATTTAAGAATTATTATAAAAAGTTAATCAGGCATTTGAATTTATTAAACAAAAATAATGATGTCAATTCTAAAATAAATACTCTCAGAGCCAATATGTCTGATCAGTGTGATAAGTTTGCTGAAAAGCCAACTGGAATTTACACACTCTCTATTCCCACAGGAGGCGGAAAAACACTATCAAGTTTAAGGTATGCACTAAAACATGCCATTAAATATGAGAAAGAAAGGATTATCTATGTAGTACCATACACAACAATCATTGAACAAAATGCTAACGAGGTAAAAACGATTTTACAAGACGAAGATCATATTTTAGAACATCATTCAAACGTTGTGCAAGATACAGACCAAAGGAATTATACAGAGCATAAATCAATTGGATTAGCAAAAGATAACTGGGATTCTCCCATTATTTTTACTACAATGGTTCAATTTTTAAATAATTTCTATTCTAAAGGAACTAGAAATATCAGAAGATTACATAGTTTAGCGAATGCTGTCATTATCTTTGACGAAGTACAATCTGTTCCTGTTCACTGTGTATCTCTTTTTAATGAAGCAATAAATTTCCTTAAGAATGTATGTGGAACAACAATCTTACTCTGTACAGCAACTCAACCTGCTTTAGATTTCGTTAAGAATAAAATTGATCAGATCGATGATGAAATCATACAAAACATGGGTGAAGTTAGACAATCATTCAAACGAGTAGCCCTGTTTGACAAAACTTCTTCTCAAGGGTGGAGTACTGAAGAACTTTCTGAATTTATTTTAAAAAACATAGGAAAGGAAGACAGTATCCTATGTATTTTAAATACGAGAAAAGTCGTAAAAAAGTTATATGCACAGCTTAAAAAGCAGTTGAATACGAACGAATACAGTATTTATCATCTTAGTACGTCAATGTGTCCTGCTCATAGAAAAGAGATATTAAACGAAATAAAGAACAAGCTTGATAATAAAGAAAAAGTCATTTGTGTCAGCACACAACTAATTGAGGCAGGAGTAGATATAAGTTTTAGCTGTGTTATTCGTTCGCTTAGTGGAGTTGATTCTATAGCACAGGCTGCTGGGCGATGTAATAGACATGGTGAGTTAAAGACTGGGAATGTTTATATTATCAAGCATAAGGAAGAGCATCTAAACCATTTAAAATCGATAAAAATTGGTTCAGAGATCACCTATAAAATGATACTTGAGAAAGGTTCCGGAAACTCTCTAGATCATTTAATGTCCTATGAGTCCATCAGTTTATATTTTAAACAATTTTACCATGAATTAGAAAGAGAACTTGATTATATGATCCCCGAACTAAATTCATCAATTTATCAATTGTTATCCATAAATCAAAAGTTTCGTGAAAATTACGATCGAAAACATAATCAATATCCACTAATACTAAATACAAGTTTTAATACGGCAGCAAAATATTTCAAGGTTATTGATAAACATGCCACATCAGTCATCGTCCCTTATGGCAAAGGGGAAGATATTATCACAGACTTAAATGGAGAATTAACCATTCAGGATGTATCTGTACTTTTGAAAAGAGCACAACAATACACGATTGATATTTTCGAACATGAGAAAAATGAATTAATAAAAAGTGGGGACTTAATACCTCTGCAAGATGGCCAATTTTTAGTTTTACGTCAAAGTGCTTATGACAAAAATTTTGGATTGAACATTGAAGGCAATGGAGAAATGGAAAGTCTTTTCATATAAATGCTCTGAATACGAGGTGATGACATGCGAAATCAAATAGAATTTAAAGTCTATGGGAAATATGCGTTGTTTACAGATCCCATAACTAAAATAGGGGGTGAAAAGTTATCGTATCAGGTTCCCACCTACCAGGCTCTAAAAGGTATAGTAGAATCCATCTACTGGAAACCTACGATCCTGTGGATAATCGATGCAGTTCGTGTAATGAATCCGATCCAAATGGAATCGAAAGGTGTACGTCCCATTAAATACAACAACGGAGAAAATGAGCTTGCCAATTATACCTACTTAAAAGACGTTTGTTATCAAGTCAAAGCCCATTTTATTTTTAACCCATACCGGCCTGATCTCGCATATGATCGAAATGAACATAAACATCATAACATTGCAAAACGTAGTGTGAAAGCAGGCGGGAGAAGGGACGTTTATTTTGGAGCAAGAGAATGCCAGGCGTATGTAGAACCATGTACATTTGGGGAAGGAGAAGGTTTTTATGACAACTACGGTGAAATTCATCTCGGCACAATGGTACATGGAATTAATTATCCAGATGAAACAGGCAAAGATTATATGGAAGCAAGATTGTGGAAGCCGGTTATGAAGGATGGTTATATCGAATTTATTTTACCAGAAGAATGTGAATTAATACGCCCATTGAGGGAAATGAAGCCAAAACAGTTTGACAAAAATTCCATCCATTCTGTGGATGATTTATATGAAGAATTAAATAGAAAGGGGTGATAATAGAATGAGCTGGCTCTTAAACTTATATAAAACCTATGAGTTAAATGCTGATAGAGTGGGAGAGTTTGAGGAATATTCAAGTGACCAAAATTATACTCTTCTGCCAATTGCCCATACCACTCAACAGATCCAGGTTGAAGTCGTTGTTAATGAAAAAGGGGACTTTTTGTCGGCGCAGGTAGTAGATGAAAATGATGCAACAACCATCATTCCATGTACCGAAGACTCATTTAGCAGAACAAGCGCTCCTGTACCACATCCTTTACACGACAGTTTACAATATGTCGCCGGAGACTATGAACAATTTGTACAACCGTATAAAAAAGGAAAAAATCTTTATCAGGATTATATTAATCAATTGGGAGAATGGGCATCCTCGTCATTTGCTCATAAAAAAATTATAGCGATTTATTCTTATGTAAGGAAAGGTACTTTAATTCATGATCTTGTGCAAGAAGGTGTCTTACATGTAGATCAAAATCAAAAATTAATAAGCAAATGGAAAAACTCATTTGGTGAGAAACCAGATATTTTTAAAGTGATTAATGAAACCCAGGAAAAAGCCTATGTTCGTTTCGATGTTCATCTATCAAATGAAGTCAACACAAAGGTATGGAAGGACAAAGATGTATTTGATTCATTTATTAACTATTACAAATCAACATTATCTGAAAGAGAGAAAGACATATGTTATGTTTCCGGAAGTGTTTTACCTAAAACCGAGAAGCATTCTTCTAAAATCAGACATGCAGCAGACAGGGCTAAATTAATTTCCTCAAATGATAGCATAAATTTTACCTATAAAGGACGATTTAAAGAACCTAATGAAGCAGCAAATATTAGTTATGATGTCTCGCAAAAAGCCCATCAAGCACTGAAATGGTTAATTCAAAAACAAGGTGAAAAAATCGATCAGCGAGTGTTTTTAGTCTGGGGGAATGATGAAACAAAAGTGGCAGCCCCGCAAAAGGATACGCTCAGTTTCTTTCATGATCTAGGTATTCAGAATCCCGCAGATTTCCTAAGTGAAGATCGCACACATGAAGGGTTTGCCAAAAAAGTCAATCAGGCTTTAGCAGGCTACAAAAAAGATCTAAAGTACAACCAAAAATCAGAAGTAAACATTTTAGTTCTCGACTCTGCAACTTCAGGAAGAATGGCAGTTGTTTACTATCGAAACTTACAAAAGGAAAAGTATCTTGAAAATATTGAAAGCTGGCATAAATCATGCAGCTGGCTGCATCGTTACAAGAACGAAGACAAGAAGATCATTGAATTTATCAGAGCTCCAGCACTAAAGGAAATTGCACAGGCTGCTTATGGTCCTAATGTAAAAAAAGAAGTACAAAAAGGATTGGTAGAGAGGTTGCTTCCATGTATTATTGAACGCAGAAATATTCCATTGGATATCATCAGAAGTGTGTATAACCGAGCCTCTAATCCAGTGTCTATGGAAACATGGCAATGGGAACAAACATTAAGTATAGCCTGTGCGTTAATGAGAAAACAATACGAAAAGGAGGAATACAATGTGTCCTTAGATCTTAAAAACACTCATCGTGATTATTTGTTTGGTCGCTTGTTAGCGATTGCCGATGTGTTAGAAAGGAAAGCATTATCAGATGATTCAAAACGCGCTACGAATGCCATACGTTACATGAATGCTTTCGCAAGACATCCAGCTAGAACATGGGAAATAATTCAGGCTAATTTACAGCCTTATCAGGCTAGATTAGGGGATAAAGCTATATATTTTAATCGCTTAATTGATGAAGTTGGTTCAAAAATACGCTTTGAAGATTTTAACAACAAACCGTTAAGTGGAATCTATTTACTAGGTTTCTATAGCCAACGATATGAACTATACAATTATAAATCAAACAATAATAAAAATGAGGGAGATGAGAAACATGAAACCTTTGCAAAATAAAATTGATTTTGCAGTTGTTTTTACGGTGAAAAATGCAAATCCTAATGGGGATCCTTTAAATGGAAATCGGCCACGACAAAATTATGACGGTTATGGTGAAGTATCGGATGTATGTCTAAAACGGAAGATTAGAAATCGTTTACAGGATATGGGTGAATCGATTTTTGTTCAATCCAATGACCGAAATTTGGATGGGTTTAAGAGTTTAAAGGACAGGGCCGATAGTGTAGAGGGGTTGAAAAAAGCACAAAAGGAAAAAGACCCTCAAAAGTTTACAGAAGTTGCATGCTCTACATGGGTGGACGTAAGAAGTTTTGGACAAGTTTTTGCATGGGATAAGCTATCTGTAGGAATACGTGGACCTGTTTCCATTCATCCTGCTGTAAGTGTCCATCCTATTGATATATCTAGTTTACAGATCACGAAGAGTGTAAATTCAACTTCGTCGGATAAAAAAGGTGCGGACACTATGGGAATGAAACATCGAGTAGATTTTGGGGTTTATGTCTTTTACGGGAGCATCAATACACAACTTGCAGAAAAAACCGGCTTTACAAATGAAGATGCTCAAAAAATTAAAGAAGCCCTTCTAACATTGTTTGAAAATGATAGTTCTTCTGCACGTCCTGACGGTAGTATGGAAGTTCATAAAGTTTATTGGTGGAAGCACCATTCAAAACTGGGACAATACTCTTCGGCAAAAGTACATCGTTCTTTAAAGGTTGAGCCGTTGACT
The DNA here is from genome assembly GCF_004342905.1 of Melghiribacillus thermohalophilus. GTDB lineage: Bacteria > Bacillota > Bacilli > Bacillales > Alkalibacillaceae > Melghiribacillus > Melghiribacillus thermohalophilus. The sequence goes on from NZ_SMAN01000010.1 coordinate 87,022, forward strand.
GACGAACCGAAATCTATTGATGATATAAAAATTAACTTGGATCAATTAGAGGACCTGGAAGTTGAATTTTATGATGGACAATAATGAAGAAGAATATTTAATGATATCTGGAATTCAGCACTTTCAGTTTTGTAAGCGTCAGTGGGCCTTGATCCATATTGAACAACAATGGGAAGAGAATGTACGGACTTTAGAAGGTCAGCACATACATAAAAAAGTTGATCAACCAGCAATTAAAGAGAAACGATCCGACAGACTGATTGTCCGTGCTCTTCCCATAAAATCAAGTACCCTGGGTGTAACCGGAGTTTGTGATGTAGTGGAATTTGTTGAGAATGAACTGGGTGTATCTATACAAGGAACCAAGAAAAAATATATTCCCGTTCCTGTTGAGTATAAGCGGGGAAAGCCTAAAAAAGATGATGCTGATATTTTACAATTAACGGCGCAGGCTATGTGTCTGGAAGAAATGCTGGTTTGTAAGGTGGAAAAAGGGTATCTATACTACAATGAGATACGGCGCAGAACAGAAATTAAGTTTACTGATTCGTTAAAAAATAAAGTAAAAGATATTTTCATGGAAATGCATCATTATTTTACGAAAAAACATACACCAAAAGTTAAAACGGGATCTTTCTGTAATAACTGTTCTCTAAAAAACATTTGTGTACCGCGATTGATGAAAAAAGAATCTGTCAGTCGTTATATTGAAAGGAATTTGAAAGAATGAAAAGGCTGCTAAATACATTATTTGTTACTACGCCTGAAGTATATTTGTCATTGGATGGCGAAAATGTGGTGGTAAATAAAAATGATGAAAAAGTAGCAAGGTTCCCACTGCATAATCTGGAAACTATCTATACATTTGGATACTCTGGTGCAAGCCCGGGGTTGATGGGAAAGTGTGCAAAGAAAAATATCCCGATTGTATTCTTATCAAAAAATGGGAGGTTTTTAGCCAGAGTATCGGGTGAAACACGGGGAAATGTAGTACTAAGAAAAACGCAATATATTATTTCTGAAAACGAAAGAAAATCAACTTCAATTGCCAAATATTTTATACTAGGGAAAGTTTTTAATTCTAAATGGGTGATCGAAAGAGCCAAAAGAGACCATCCTTTAAGAATAAACGTTGAATTATTTGAAGAAATTTCAAAGCATCTGTCAGAGCTAATGAATAGGATCAGAGATTCTGAAAACCTTGAAACATTAAGGGGATATGAAGGACAAGCAGCTATTTTGTACCACAAAGTTTTTGACCAGATGATCCTGCAGCAAAAAGAAGATTTTTACTTTAACCAACGAAGCAGAAGACCACCGTTGGATAATGTGAATGCTATGCTATCGTTTGGTTATACATTGCTAGCGAACGATGCACAATCAGCTTTAGAAGGAGTGGGGTTAGACCCATATGTAGGATTTATGCACCAGGATCGTCCGGGAAGAGCATCGCTTGCACTTGACCTCATGGAAGAAGTAAGGAGTGTCTATGTCGATCGGTTTGTCATTTCCTTAATCAATAAAAGAAGCGTAAAACCTGAGGATTTTACAAAGAAAGAAAGTGGAGCAGTTATTATGAATGATGAGGCCAGAAAAAAGTTTTTAAAAGCCTGGCAGGAAAAGAAGCAAGAAAAAATCACACATCCATTTTTAGGAGAAAAGATACCCTGGGGGTTGGTCTTACATGCACAGGCATTGTTACTTGCAAGACATTTGAGGGGTGATTTGGATGGATATCCTCCGTTTTTCTGGAAGTAGGACTGAATTATGCTAGTTGTCATAACATATGATGTGAATACTATGGATTCGGCTGGCAAAAAGAGGTTGAGAAAAGTTGCTAAGGTATGTCAGGATTATGGGTTGAGAGTACAAAACTCCGTCTTCGAATGCAATGTTGATTCCACAAAATTAAAGGAACTTAAATATAAACTGGAGAATTTAATAGATAAAGATAAAGATAGTCTCAGATTTTATAAACTTGGGAACAATTATAAAACAAAGGTTGATCATATTGGTGCTAAGGAAACAGTTGATATGGATGATCCATTGATTATCTGAACTATAATGGTGCGGATAGGAAGTGAACATCAAATCCCAGGGGTATTCGCACCAGAATAACAAGTAAATTATGAGATTTATAGTGGATTTCTTGAAGAATATGGAAAGGAGTTGTCGAGATGTTGTTTCATAATTCGTAATAAGGATACTTTTACACTATTTTCGCTGTCGCACCCTACTTGGGTGCGTGGATTGAAATAATTCTGTATTTATCAGCTTGAATCAAAGCATCATTGTCGCACCCTACTTGGGTGCGTGGATTGAAATGCAAGCCACAGAAGGCGGCGGTGCGACAGTAGCGTCGCACCCTACTTGGGTGCGTGGATTGAAATATAGGTGACCTCTTGTCTCAGCAGGTGCTTAGGGTCGCACCCTACTTGGGTGCGTGGATTGAAATACTGTGTGCGTATGATTTGGAATTGTTACGTCGTGTCGCACCCTACTTGGGTGCGTGGATTGAAATCTTTTTCGAGATCGAAGTCACACACTTGTTTAGCGTCGCACCCTACTTGGGTGCGTGGATTGAAATTTGAAAATAACGATGAAACCAGTCCTGATTTCGGCGTCGCACCCTACTTGGGTGCGTGGATTGAAATAGAAATTGCGGTTATGTTTCAAACGGACATTGAAAGTCGCACCCTACTTGGGTGCGTGGATTGAAATCAGCGTTGCCTATGAAGGATTACCGGCCACACTGGTCGCACCCTACTTGGGTGCGTGGATTGAAATCGTCCTGGATAGGTGAGAAAACCATCCGTATCCGGTCGCACCCTACTTGGGTGCGTGGATTGAAATACTCTACACACCTACCAATCTATGATTTAACTTTGTCGCACCCTACTTGGGTGCGTGGATTGAAATAATCCCGCTCGGATTTGGTCCGCTAAAAGAACCGTCGCACCCTACTTGGGTGCGTGGATTGAAATATCGTCAAAAATAATCAATAGATCTTCTGTATAGGTCGCACCCTACTTGGGTGCGTGGATTGAAATCATAATTATCACCCCTTTTATATATTTTTTATATGTCGCACCCTACTTGGGTGCGTGGATTGAAATGTGAAACAGGATTCAACACCCCGGTTCGGTTGTCGTCGCACCCTACTTGGGTGCGTGGATTGAAATCCAAAGATAGACTTCCGGCTGAACCAGTGCTATGAGTCGCACCCTACTTGGGTGCGTGGATTGAAATATCCGGCTTTTGCGGCAGTTAGATGACAAAACGCCGTCGCACCCTACTTGGGTGCGTGGATTGAAATATATTGCCCGCCTTTATGGCTGCTGGATATATAGTGTCGCACCCTACTTGGGTGCGTGGATTGAAATCCCGTTCACAAAACGAAGGGAAGCACTAACCCCGGTCGCACCCTACTTGGGTGCGTGGATTGAAATATAGAAATAGAAAAGCGATACCGAAGACAAAAACGTCGCACCCTACTTGGGTGCGTGGATTGAAATCCACACAGTATGGGGAAGAAGCCGCTTTGCCAAAAGGTCGCACCCTACTTGGGTGCGTGGATTGAAATCACTTATACGCGGCCTCTGAAACCGTCATATAATCGTCGCACCCTACTTGGGTGCGTGGATTGAAATTTACAATCTCTGCGGCATCGCAACAATGGAAGTGTCGCACCCTACTTGGGTGCGTGGATTGAAATATCTGGATCTACCAATACTACCGATAACTACGGTCGCACCCTACTTGGGTGCGTGGATTGAAATATGCGAATGTAACGGTGGATAGTCCGACAAAAGTGGTCGCACCCTACTTGGGTGCGTGGATTGAAATGCAAATAAAGGTAACGCTGAACGTCTGGCGGACGAGTCGCACCCTACTTGGGTGCGTGGATTGAAATCAGAGTCACGGTAGATGGGCGAGAGATGTATGTCGTCGCACCCTACTTGGGTGCGTGGATTGAAATAGCCGAGCGGAGTGAGCCACGACTTGCCAAAGGCGTCGCACCCTACTTGGGTGCGTGGATTGAAATGTAAGGAAGATCTGTCTTTACACCAGTTGATTGTGTCGCACCCTACTTGGGTGCGTGGATTGAAATGTTTGAGTCTTTTAACGCCTGGTTATCTACTGCAGTCGCACCCTACTTGGGTGCGTGGATTGAAATAACCCAATCCTGCTTATTTTGGGCTTTCGCCGCCTCGTCGCACCCTACTTGGGTGCGTGGATTGAAATTTTTAGCAAAGACGGTGAAAATGGGGCTGATGTGGTCGCACCCTACTTGGGTGCGTGGATTGAAATCCCCAGTTTTTGATGGCGATCTCCCTGGTGTCCGGTCGCACCCTACTTGGGTGCGTGGATTGAAATCAGAGTCACGGTAGATGGGCGAGAGATGTATGTCGTCGCACCCTACTTGGGTGCGTGGATTGAAATAAAAAAAAGAATATGCTTTAACACAAGATGCATACAGTCGCACCCTACTTGGGTGCGTGGATTGAAATGGACATTATGCTCGTGCAGCGTTTCCCGGATCTCCGTCGCACCCTACTTGGGTGCGTGGATTGAAATTTTTAGCAAAGACGGTGAAAATGGGGCTGATGTGGTCGCACCCTACTTGGGTGCGTGGATTGAAATAAAAAAGCGATCGGATACCGGGTCATGAAAATCCCGTCGCACCCTACTTGGGTGCGTGGATTGAAATAAGGACAAAGGCTGGAAGCCCCGCAAAACAAAAGAGTCGCACCCTACTTGGGTGCGTGGATTGAAATCGGTTGCGCCGGTCATGGTATTTAGACCTGCAAGTCGCGTCGCACCCTACTTGGGTGCGTGGATTGAAATTAAATAATCTACTAAATCAATACGATCACCATCAAGTCGCACCCTACTTGGGTGCGTGGATTGAAATATTTCATACTCTGAAAATATTAAAAAGCTGGGCAGTCGCACCCTACTTGGGTGCGTGGATTGAAATATCAGATACTACAATTACACGGTCGCCGACTTGCGTCGCACCCTACTTGGGTGCGTGGATTGAAATTCCCATGAGTGGGATGTGCCGTCACCTGTGTACTTGTCGCACCCTACTTGGGTGCGTGGATTGAAATCCAAAGACTTTTACTACGCCTGCTAATACATCAAAAGTCGCACCCTACTTGGGTGCGTGGATTGAAATCTTTCAAGTTGTTTAGTATTTGTAGTGCCTGTGCTTGTCGCACCCTACTTGGGTGCGTGGATTGAAATGAAAAATGCTGCGATCATGCCTGTTACGTAATCTAGTCGCACCCTACTTGGGTGCGTGGATTGAAATTAGCCTGTTGATCTATTACGTGTCTCATTTAGGTCGCACCCTACTTGGGTGCGTGGATTAATTTCCCTGTGGAGATATACAACAAATATTAACTTTTACGAGTTAGACACCATTTAATAGTTTATAAATTATTAGGTATGCCAGAAATGGTATATCTCTTTTATTATTTTTATGCTCATTTATACAGCTTGGTAAAATCAGAGTCAAATCATTCCAGGTCACACAAAAGTAACAGCTTCACAAACATTCCTTTAGTTCAGTATTTAAAAGAACTGCTTGCAGAAGATTTTGTAACATTTCAAAGTGATGAAATCTTTTTCTATACCATTAATCTGCCACAAGTATACACTGGAGGCACCTTACATTTTCGACGATCTCTAGTTATACTTTGAAAGATCATCTGACAGTTGGGAGCTAAACTTTCACTATTTTTAATTTGAGTGTAAGTTCCATAAGAATTTCTATTTTTTAATCAGGAAAAGCTGTAAATGTACTGAAGTTTCAACAAATAACGATATGATATGGTAAAATATAACTAAATATTTTGCCAATCCAATCCTAAACCTTAAGTTTTAAAAAGATCTTTGTGTTCTCGCGCTTAATCCGCTGTGATAAACCTTTTATTAAATGTGCCCACAAAACCTCATATATATAAAGCTTGAAACATCAATCTCTTGAACGCAAATAAAGACCGATCTAAACAGAAAATCTTACATCCAATTCATGTGTTTGTATATAAATAGAAAATAGAGAAGAAAAATGCTGGTATGTAACTTATATCCGAACGGATGCTGATAATATCCTTGAAATTAAACGCCCTTGGCTTGATTAATATCGTTTTTTAAGTGATGTAGGATTGAGAACATGAATTAAAAAAGCAAAATGAAAATGGGAAAGAACATGAAAAGTGAGGAATCTACAATGTCTAATCTAAGGGAACTATTATTACAGGTAATGAATGAGTACGGCAACGCAATTACCGAGCGTTTTGCGGAGCATCCTCTTGGAACGCTGGTGAGAAGTGAAATTCCCGAAAAGATTTTTAAAGTAGCAGATGTTGATCGAGATAGATATGTGGTGAAAGGTTCAGTAGGGCAAGGAAACTGGGCTAAAGTCCCCTGGATTGCCATTATGAATAAAGAAGTTACTACCACTACTCAAGAAGGTTTTTATCTCGTTTACTTGTTTAGAGAAGATATGAGCAAGGTCTTTTTAACTTTGGCTCAAGGGGTTACGAAAACAGACCGAGATGAAATGGAAAGGATAAATGAGGATATTCGTGCAAAACTAGACATAGACGAGCCACAAATACATAAAAATAATGACTACGTTCTTGGAGAAAGTGATAAGGCAAAAAAATATCAGGAGTCCACAGCTTTATTCATTGAGTATGAAAGAAATCATATGCCATCCGATGGACAACTGATCTCTGATTAAAAACAATGATTATGTATTATGAACAATATATTACCTTACAAAAAGAACAAGTCACCAATAATATTTTTCAAAAATATCTAATAGAATTTGTAGACAGTAAATAGGTAACGTCAAGAATTTTGTGTAAGCAGGTAAGGTATCCTGCAGATTTGCGTTTTTTTTCGTTTCATCATCCCGAAGACCACATGATGAATTTTCAAAAGGTTCAGTCAAGGGCGAAGCAAAGCGACGGGACATTAGTCCGAACCC
>NZ_SMAN01000011.1 GCF_004342905.1 Melghiribacillus thermohalophilus
GGGTTCGGACTAATGTCCCGTCGCTTTGCTTCGCCCTTGACTGAACCTTTTGAAAATTCATCATGTGGTCTTCGGGATGATGAAACGAAAAAAAAACGCAAATCTGCAGGATACCTTAGCTGCTTACACAAAATTCTTGACGTTACCTTATAAGAACATTAAATTCATCCATAGAATAGACTTTGATGAATTTATAAAATATTCTATAAATACCTGCAGCAAAAGGTATTCCCGGGAAAATTCAACTAAAATGTTTTTACTATACTCGATTTTGAAGTTTTATGAAATGAGAAGGTGAACACTATGGAACCGATTGTTTTATGGTTGGGGGAAGATTTTGATACCATGACCTATAGAATTTTAACGGCAGCTCTGTTAAGTGGTTTGATCGGATTTGAAAGGGAACTAAAAAAACATTCAGCTGGATTCAGAACCCATATACTCGTTGGAGTCGGTTCATGTATTATGATGCTCATGTCTCTATACGGCTTTGATGAATACTTAAATAATCATGAAAACATCCGGTTTGATCCAGCGCGAATACCATCATATGTCATAAGCGGGATCGGTTTTTTAGGTGCAGGCACAATCATGGTCCATGGGATGACCATTCGGGGGCTGACTACAGCTGCTTCAATCTGGACGGTGGCGGGGATTGGTTTAATCGTGGGAATCGGTATGTATCCGGAAGCCATTCTTACAACGATCATTGTGCTTTTGAGTTTAGTTTTGTTAAACAACATTGAACGAATAGTGACAAGGGGAAAGGATAGAAGGCATGTTTTTGTGACTATTCAGGAGGATGTTAAAATTGCTGATATCTTGAATATTTTTGATTTGATGAATCTATCTGTAAAAAAAGTAGAAATTGAAAATGAAAGTGCTGACCAGCGCCACCTAAAGATTGAACTGGATGATGGGCAGGCAGTGGACCATGATCAATTCATTGATGAAATTTCTAAAATTCCACATGTAAAATTTTCGTTTGAAAGGAAACCATAAGGATAAATTGAATGGGAATCCTCTCTGCTATTCCTCAGGCAGAGAGGTTTTTCATTAATATTTTAAAACGGAATGATTCAACGGCTATTAAAAACAGGATTGATGAAAAACATCGGTAAGGGGTCCTCATCCATATTTCCCTGATCAAGAAAAGGGGAAAAACATAACATAAAATGAAGGCAAAATGTTTGAAACCTCGAGAAAAGTGGGTATAATAAAAGTAAAGTCAAAGATAGTCAAAGTCAAACGACAGATTTTGATGATGTAGCTAAGGAGGAGGGAAGATGCGGAACATATCGGATATCATTGAAGAATATTTAAAGAAAATTATAAAATCCAGCCAGGAAAATGCAGTCGAAATTAAACGCAGTGAAATTGCCGACCGTTTTCAGTGCGTTCCATCACAGATTAATTATGTCATTAACACCCGATTTACACTGGAAAAGGGATATCTTGTGGAAAGCAAGCGTGGCGGTGGAGGGTATATCCGTATCATACGTGTTAAACCTCAAAATAGGGCTGAACTGATAGATGAATTAATCAAGCTCGCCAAACCAGAAGTATCACAGCAAGCAAGCTTCAATATGATCGAACGGCTGCTGGAGGAAAAGTTAATTACTGCAAGAGAAGCCAGACTGATGATGAATGCACTGAAACGCGAGGTGCTAACTATTCAGCTGCCAGAGAGGGATAAGTTACGCTCACAAATTTTAACAGCAATGTTTTCCGCTTTAAAATATAACAGAAGGGAGTGACCCATCATGGAATGTCAAGAATGTCATCAGCGCCCAGCTACGGTTCATTTTACACAGGTGATTAATGGAAATAAAACCGAGGTTCACCTATGTGAACCATGTGCTCAGGAAAAAGGGTACATGATGGATCAATATGGGGGAGACTTCTCCATCGGAAACCTGTTGTCTGGATTATTTAACTTTGAATCCTCGCCGTTAACCAGCGGTCACTCAACAACTTTTACCCCGAATTCAGGGTTGAAGTGTGAAAAATGTGGGATGACATATGATGAGTTTAAGAGAACCGGTAAATTTGGATGTGCTCACTGTTACCAAACCTTTGATGCTCAAATTGATCCCATTTTGCGCAGGGTACACAGCGGAAATACACGGCATAACGGGAAAATCCCCGAGAGAATGGGAGGAAATTTGCATATTCAACGGGAACTGGAACGTTATCGGGGAGAACTCCAGGATTTAATCCAAAGAGAAGAATTTGAGAAAGCGGCAAAGATTCGAGATAAAATCCGTTCTCTGGAAAATGAATTAAACCGTAAGAAGGACGGTGAGGAATAATGTCATTACAGCAGTTTATCAATGAAGCAGTAAGTCCCTGGATGAAAGAGGATGGCCCAGACAGCGATATCGTTTTGAGCAGCCGAATCCGTCTAGCGCGAAACTTTGCCCATGTTCCTTTCCCGATTATTGCGAGTGAGGACCAGTTAGGAAAAATACTTGAATTTTTTTCACAAGAATTTGAGCATCAGGCGTTCGGAGATTATCAAAGATTTGAGCTTGTTCAAATATCTGATTTAAAGCCTATTGAAAAGCGTGTGCTTGTTGAAAAACATTTGATCAGTCCCAATCTGGCAGAAAACACAGATACAGGAGCAGCATTAATTTCACAAAATGAGCAGGTTTCTGTGATGATCAATGAGGAAGATCATATCCGCATTCAGCTTTACTATCCCGGTCTTCAGCTGGAAAGAGCACTGGATAAGGCTTCTGAATTTGACAACTGGCTTGAAGAAAAGATTGATTATGCCTTTGATGAAAAACGGGGATACTTAACCAGCTGTCCTACCAATGTGGGAACTGGAATGAGGGCATCAGTGATGATGCATCTTCCTGCTCTTGTTTTAACCCAGCAAATGAATCAGGTTATTCCAGCGATTAATCAGCTAGGTTTAGTGGTTAGAGGAATATATGGAGAAGGAAGCGAAGCCCTTGGCAATATTTTTCAGATTTCAAATCAAATCACCCTTGGTAAATCAGAGCAGGATATAGTAGAGGACTTAAAAAGTGTTGTACAGCAGCTAATTGAAAGGGAGCGTAACGCGCGTCAGATGATTATGAACCAGTCAGGCATAAAGCTGGAGGACAAAATTTTCCGCTCTTATGGTGTGCTGGCTCACAGCCGGGTGATTGAATCAAAAGAAGCATCCAGATGTTTATCTGATGTAAGACTTGGAATTGATTTGGGGCTTATTCAGAACGTTTCTAAAACGATTTTAAATGAATTAATGGTCTTAACTCAGCCGGGATTCTTGCAGCAATACGCAAAGAAGGCCCTCTCGCCAGAGGAAAGGGATGTTAGAAGAGCAGAATTAATCCGAGAAAGATTGAAACTAGAAAAGGAATAAGGAGGTAGATGAAAATGATGTTTGGCCGTTTTACAGAACGAGCACAAAAAGTGTTAGCTTTAGCTCAGGAAGAAGCGGTGCGTCTTGGTCATAACAATATTGGAACCGAGCATATTCTACTCGGACTTGTACGGGAAGGTGAGGGAATTGCCGCAAAGGCTCTCGGGGCTTTAAACGTAAAAGCCGATCAAATTCAGAAAGAAGTGGAACAATTAATTGGTACTGGACAGCAAGTCAGTCAAACCATCCACTACACGCCGAGGGCGAAAAAAGTCATTGAACTATCCATGGATGAAGCACGAAAACTCGGTCATTCGTATGTGGGAACGGAACATATTTTGCTCGGTCTGATCAGAGAAGGTGAAGGAGTTGCAGCACGGGTATTAAATAATCTGGGAGTGAGCTTAAATAAGGCCCGTCAGCAAGTGCTGCAACTTTTAGGCAGCAATGAATCAACATCAAGTCACCGGGGACATCGCCAGTCTGGCAATGCCAGTACACCGACGCTTGATTCTCTTGCCAGGGATTTGACAGCGATTGCTAAGGAAGGCAATATTGATCCGGTGATCGGGCGAAGCAAAGAAATTGAACGGGTTATTCAGGTGCTGAGCCGCCGTACGAAAAATAATCCGGTTCTCATCGGTGAACCAGGAGTAGGTAAGACGGCGATTGCTGAAGGACTGGCCCAGCAAATCGTAAACAATGAAGTTCCAGAAATTTTACGAGACAAACGAGTGATGACCCTGGATATGGGAACGGTTGTTGCCGGTACCAAATATCGCGGTGAATTTGAAGACCGTCTGAAAAAAGTAATGGAGGAAATTCGCCAGGCCGGTAACATTATTTTGTTCATTGATGAGCTGCATACGCTGATCGGTGCTGGCGGAGCAGAGGGAGCCATTGATGCTTCCAATATTTTAAAACCGGCACTGGCCCGCGGTGAATTGCAGTGCATTGGTGCAACAACCCTGGACGAATACCGCAAATATATTGAAAAGGATGCGGCTTTAGAGCGTCGCTTTCAGCCGATTCAGGTTGATGAGCCGACCATTGAAGAGTCTGTTCAAATCCTGCAGGGACTGAGGGACCGATATGAAGCCCATCACCGTGTAACGATTACAGACGAAGCGATTGAATCAGCGGTTAAACTGTCAGACCGTTATATTACAGATAGATTCCTTCCAGATAAGGCGATTGATCTCATTGATGAAGCAGCATCAAAAGTTCGACTCCGTTCATATACAGCTCCGCCAAACTTGAAAGAGCTGGAGCAAAAACTGGAGGAAGTGCGCAAAGAAAAGGACGCTGCGGTACAGAGTCAGGAGTTTGAGAAAGCTGCATCCCTTCGTGACAAAGAGCAGCGGCTTCGTGAAGAATTGGAGAAAACAAAAGATGAATGGAAGGAAAAACAGGGGCAGGAAAGTTCTGAAGTGACGACAGAAGATATCGCCAATGTGGTTTCCAGCTGGACCGGTGTCCCGGTAGCCAAACTGCAAAAGGATGAGAGTGAACGGTTATTGAATATGGAAGACATTCTCCACAACCGTGTAATCGGTCAGGATGAAGCGGTTAAAGCCATTTCTAAAGCAATACGCCGGGCACGTGCTGGACTGAAAGACCCGAAACGTCCAATTGGTTCCTTTATTTTCCTGGGACCGACCGGTGTAGGGAAAACGGAACTGGCACGGGCATTGGCAGAAGCGATGTTTGGTGATGAGGATGCCATGATTCGTATCGATATGTCGGAATATATGGAGAAACACTCCACATCCCGTCTTGTCGGTTCACCACCAGGCTATGTAGGCTATGAAGAAGGCGGGCAGTTAACCGAAAAAGTACGCAGAAAACCTTATTCTGTTGTGCTTCTGGATGAGATTGAAAAAGCCCATCCTGAAGTATTTAACATCCTTCTTCAGGTACTGGAAGACGGGCGGCTGACGGATGCAAAAGGGCGTACAGTCGATTTCCGGAATACGATCCTGATCATGACTTCCAATGTAGGTGCCCAGGAACTACGCCGTAACAAATATGTCGGCTTTAACCTTGGTGATGAAGAACATGATTATCAGGATATGAAATCGAAAGTAATGGATGAGCTGAAGAAAGTGTTCCGCCCAGAATTTTTGAATCGTATTGATGAAATCATTGTGTTCCACTCACTGGAACAGAAACACCTGAAACAAATTGTCAAACTGATGGCTGAACAACTGAAAAAACGCCTGAAAGAACAGGATATTGATTTCGAGCTGACAGATCAGGCCATTGAAAAAATTGCTAAAGAAGGCACTGACCTAGAATACGGTGCGCGCCCTCTCCGTCGGGCCATACAGAAAAACGTTGAGGATCTCCTTTCTGAAGAATTGCTGAAGGGCAATATTGAGAAAGGCAAAAAAGTAAAAATTGACATCAATAAAGATGGTGAATTCGTCGTCTCAGGTTAAAAAGAATGGAAATCCGCCTTATGGAATGATTTTAAGAAACGGAAGGTGCCGGCCTTCCGTTTTTTTATTCAAAAATGCTATAAAAAAACGTTATGATTCTGGCAGAAAGAAAGACTGGCTCTTTTTATGATCCAGCTATTGCGTTCAGACTACAAGGCTAAGCGGGGCGCCTGCATTTTTCTTGATGATCTGTTAATATTCAAAGAAAATGTAACATTTTTTTATATGATTCGTATAACTTACTGAAAGTCATCGCTAAAGGGGGATATTATGGCAAAAACCAAAATAAAATATATATGTCAGGACTGCGGATATGAATCTCCAAAATGGATGGGTAAATGCCCCGGATGCCACCAATGGAATACGATGGCGGAAGAAAAAGAAAAACGAATATCTTCACGTCATGCCATCGGCCAAAATCCGTCCCAAAAAACATCCAGACCTGAATCCATTACTGCCATACAGTCCAAACAGGAAATGAGATTTCCGACCGATATGCCTGAGTTGAACCGGGTCCTCGGCGGAGGAATTGTTCCTGGTTCCCTCGTATTAATCGGGGGAGATCCCGGGATCGGAAAATCTACACTGCTGCTTCAGGTATCCTCACAGCTGGCAAACAGACAAATCAATGTGTTGTATGTTTCTGGTGAGGAATCGGTCAGACAAACGAAACTAAGAGCTGACCGTCTTGGCATTAATGTGGAACATCTTTACGTGATGGCCGAAACAAATCTGCAGGAAGTTGCGAATGCTATAGAAGAGATGAATCCAGGATTAGTCATCGTGGATTCGATTCAGACAGTTTATCAGGAGGAAATTTCGTCTGCCCCCGGCAGTGTATCACAGGTACGGGAATGTACCGGCCATTTAATGCGCATAGCTAAAGGGAAGGGCATACCTATTTTTATTGTTGGTCATGTGACAAAAGAAGGTGCCATTGCGGGTCCCCGTCTGCTTGAGCATATGGTGGATACGGTACTGTATTTTGAAGGGGAGAGGCACCACACGTACAGAATTTTGAGAAGTGTGAAAAACCGTTTCGGCAGTACTCATGAGATGGGAATTTTTGAAATGAAAGAGGAAGGATTAAAGGAAGTGACAAATCCATCTGAAATCTTTCTGGAAGAAAGGTCTCAGGGGGTAGCCGGTTCAACGGTAGTAGCTTCCATGGAAGGGACCCGTCCGGTGCTTGTGGAAATTCAGGCGTTAATATCGCCAGCAAGTTTCGGGAATCCGCGAAGAATGGCGACAGGTCTTGACCATAACCGGGTTCCCCTTTTGATGGCAGTGCTGGAAAAACGGGCTGGATTGTTGTTGCAAAATCAAGATGCCTATGTGAAGGTAGCCGGGGGGATGAAGTTAGATGAACCGGCTATTGACCTGGCTGTAGCGATCAGCATTGCCTCCAGTTTTCGGGATCAGCCAACAAGACCTGATGATATTTTAATCGGTGAAGTAGGCCTGACTGGCGAAGTGAGAAGGGTATCCCGGATTGAACAGCGAATACAGGAAGCAAGCAAGCTTGGATTTAAAAGGGCAATTGTTCCGGAGAGAAATTTAAGCGGCTGGTCCAAACCGGATACGATCGAGGTGGTGGGCGTCCGGTCGGTACAGGAAGCTTTACAGATTGCGTTAGGAGGAGCATAAATGCACCCCCATAACAGCGGCACGAACATGAAGGACATTTTAAAAATGATCGCTCCAGGTACTCCTCTTCGGGAGGGGGTAGATAATGTTCTCCGTGCAAGAACCGGGGGATTGATTGTGTTAGGAAACAGGGATGAAGTAGAGGATGTGGTAGACGGCGGTTTTTATATCCGTACACCGTTTTCCCCTGCTTATCTCTATGAGCTTGCCAAAATGGACGGTGCCATTATTTTAAATGAGAGTGGCACGGAAATTTTATATGCCAATGCCCAGCTCATTCCGGATTCTGCGATTGAATCGCATGAAACAGGTATGCGTCACAGAACAGCTGAGCGAGTAGCCAGGCAAACAGGAAGTCTGGTCATAGCGATTTCACAGCGCCGTCATGTCATCACCCTGTACAAAGGAAACATTCGTTATGCCCTGAAAGAAATAGGAGTGATATTGACAAAAGCCAATCAGGCTATCCAGACACTGGAAAAGTATCGTCATGAACTCAAACAGTCTATTACCAATTTAGGTGCCCTGGAATTTGAAGAACTCGTCACGCTGCAGGAAGTGATTCAGGTTCTCCATCGAGTGGAAATGGTTTTACGCATCAAAAATGAAATTCGTTCCTATATCGATGAACTCGGAACAGAAGGACGGCTGATAGAGCTTCAACTGAAAGAATTGATTGCCAATATTGAAGAGGAAGCGGCGTTGCTCATTAAAGACTACTGTAAAGATTCGGATACAGATCCGGATTATGTTTTAGGTGAAATCCAGAAGTCCTCGAAAACCGTATTAATGGATGATACGGCAATCCTGAAACTTTTAGGCTATTCTGCTTCTACAAAAGTGGAGCAGGGGGTAGCACCAAGAGGTTACCGGATTTTAAAAAAAGTACCCCGCCTTCCCGCTCAGATTGTCGAAAATCTAATCCTTTATTTTCAAAGCTTTAATCCGATAGTGAAAGCTTCTATAGATGCCTTGATACAAGTTGACGGGGTAGGCGAAGTCCGGGCGAATAATATTAAGGAAGGTCTTACCCGGATACAGGAACAATTATTGATTGACAGGAATATATAATTTGTTGCAAAATTGACACAATAAAAAAAGAGTGATAAAATTGTTGGTTAACAATTTTGACTGGAACTTATAGGCGTGTTATAATTATGTACTACCAATTATTTGAATTTTTTCTTTTTTGCATCATACTTATTTTTTTATATTTTTTGGGAATACTAGAGGCAGGAGGTGACCTTTCGTGCTGAAAAAAATCATTCAGCTGTTTATGATCATAGCAGGAGGTACGATTGGATATTTATATATCCCGGATGTAATCGGATTGCTTGATTTAGCATTGCCTGCCTGGCTTAAAACCCCGTATGCAGGAATGGGTCTGGGAGCACTTATTTTATTTTTATTGACGTTCTGGGTGGTAGACTATATTGTTGGATTTTTAAGATTGATCGAAGAAACCCTCGTTAAGGTCCCAGTTATAGATTTGCTGTTTGGAAGTATAGGTTTAATCATCGGTTTAATTATCGCGTTCCTGGTTAATATTCCCCTTAAGGATATAGACATTCAGCTCGTATCACAGGTTTTGCCGATTTTTCTTACAGTGATATTAGGCTATCTAGGTTTTCAGGTTGGTTTTAAGCGGAGAAATGAATTTGTCAGCTTAATTTCAAATACGAGAAAGGACAAAAAGAAGTCTCCTGATGGGGTAAAAGAAGAGCTGGAACCTCTAGTTAAGCCGAAAATACTTGACACAAGTGTAATTATAGACGGAAGAATAGCGGATATTTGCCAGACCAGATTTTTGGAAGGTACAATCATCATTCCTCAGTTTGTTCTGGAGGAATTGCAACATATAGCCGACTCCTCAGATGTACTGAAAAGAAATCGGGGAAGACGGGGTCTTGATGTGCTCAATCGCATGCAAAAAGAAATAAGTATAAATATCGAGTTTTATGAAGGTGATTTTGAAGATGTTCATGAAGTCGACAGCAAACTGGTGAAACTGGCGAAACTGCTGAACGGTGTTCTGGTTACCAATGATTTTAACCTAAATAAAGTCTGCGAATTTCAGCATGTTGAAGTTTTAAATATCAATGATCTGGCCAATGCGGTAAAGCCAATTGTGCTACCCGGTGAAGAGTTGAATGTTCACGTCATTAAAGACGGAAAAGAAGAAAACCAGGGAGTTGCCTATCTGGATGATGGCACCATGATTGTTGTGGAAGAAGGCAAAGACTATATCGGCAAGTCGATCGAAGTGTTGGTCACAAGTGTATTGCAGACTTCTGCAGGAAGAATGATTTTTGCGAAACCAAAATTACTTGAAAAAGCCCTTTAAAAAAGGTATAAACGTATAAGGAAGATTTAAAGTGATAACAACATGGTTTGTTATCGCTTTTCTTTCTTTATATAAGAAAAGATCATTTAAAAGGGATTTAAAAATGAAGTCCGCTTCCTGTATGTTTGATAGCGGGAATCGGGCTCATGTGTTAAATACTGATTTTAAGGGCTGAAGAAGATGAAAAATTATCATGTGATTGTACTGGCTGCCGGACAGGGGAAACGGATGAAAGCGGGAAGGAACAAACAATTTATTCAACTGGCCGGGAAACCGCTAATTATTCATACCCTGTCTGTCTTTGAACAGGATGATGACTGTTCCGGGATTATCCTGGTGTCCCACCCGGATGAACAGGGACAGATGGAAGAGATGGTTAAGGGATATGGTCTTCAAAAGGTCAGTCGCATTGTTCCAGGCGGAAAAGAACGTCAGGACAGTGTGTACAACGGGCTTATGGTATTTGATCAGGAAACGATTGTATTGATACATGATGGGGCTCGTCCTTTCATTGACCGTCAGTCTATTCACCGTCTGGTAGCAGCGGTGGACAGCCATGGAGCTGCGCTGCTCGGAGTAAAAGTTACCGACACGATGAAACTGAGAGGCGATCAAGGCATATGTACGCTGGATCGGAATCGATTATGGGCTGCCCAGACACCTCAGGGATTTTCTCTCTCTATTATTCGAAATGCCCATGAGAAAGCCCGTGAAGAAAAATTTTTAGGAACAGATGATGCTTCACTGGTGGAGCGGCTTGGAAAACAGGTAACCATCGTCGAGGGCAGCTATGATAATATTAAAATCACTACGCCCGAGGATTTGAAAAAAGCCGAAATGATTATACAACAAACCAAATATGAAGGAAGCGGGGAGGATCAAACGGTGTTTCGAGTAGGTCAGGGTTTTGACGTTCATCAGCTGGCTGAGGGCCGGCGCTGTATGATTGGGGGTGTGGACATCCCTCATGAAAAGGGGCTTGTAGGCCACTCTGACGCTGACGTCTTACTACATACGATTGCTGATGCATGTCTTGGTGCCATTGGCGAAGGTGATATCGGCAAGCATTTCCCGGACACCGATGTAGCTTATAAAGATGCCGACTCTAAAGATCTTCTTCGGGAAGTATGGAGTCTAGTTCAGGAGAAGGGCTATCAGCTGGGGAATCTCGATTGTACGATTATTGCACAGGCACCCAAAATGGCACCTTATATCGATAAAATGCGCACCAATATCGCTGAAATTCTTCAAGCAAATGCGTCCCGGATCAATGTCAAAGCAACCACCACAGAAAACCTGGGGTTTACAGGGAGAAAAGAAGGAATTGCGGCTCAGGCAGTCATTCTTTTGCAAAAAAACGGGCAATAACCGTAAAATGATGATAAAATATGATGGGATGAAGGAGCGGAAATCGCCAAAGGAAGGGGTTATTCATATGTCTACAGATATACGTGTTCGATATGCACCGAGCCCGACCGGTCATCTTCACATTGGAAACGCCCGGACGGCCCTGTTTAACTATTTGTTTGCCCGCAATGCCGGGGGAACATTTATTATCCGGATTGAAGATACGGATCAAAAGCGTAATGTTGAAGGCGGAGACAAAAGCCAGCTCAAATATTTAAAATGGCTGGGGATTGACTGGGATGAAAGTATTGATGTGGGAGGCGAATATGGTCCATACCGTCAGATGGAACGCCTCGATATTTATCAAAAATACGCGAAAGAACTTCTCGAGCGGGGGCTTGCCTATAAATGTTACATGACCGAAGAGGAACTGGAAAAAGAGCGGGAGGAACAGCGGGCAAGGGGAGAAGTGCCTAAATACTCCGGTGCCCATCGAAATTTAACGGAGGAACAGAGAAGGCAGTTTGAAGCAGAAGGTAGAAAACCGAGTATTCGCATCCGGGTCCCGGACAATAAAACCTATACGTTCAACGATATTGTCAAAGGTAAGATCACCTTTGAATCAAAGGATTTTGGTGACTGGGTCATCATGAAAAAAGACGGCACACCAACGTATAACTTTGCAGCAGCTATCGATGATCACCTTATGCAAATCTCTCACGTTTTAAGGGGAGAAGATCATATTTCCAATACACCGAAGCAGATGATGATCTATGAAGCCTTCGGGTGGGATGTCCCAAAATTCGGCCATATGACGCTGATTGTGAATGAAGAGCGCAAAAAATTAAGCAAACGGGATGAAAGCATCATCCAGTTTATTGAACAGTATGCGGATTTAGGCTATCTGCCTGAAGCGTTATTCAACTTTATTGCCCTGTTGGGCTGGTCACCGGTTGGGGAACAGGAGTTGTTCACCCGGGAAGAATTTATAGAAATTTTTGACCCTAATCGTCTGGCCACATCACCTGCCGTATTTGATCCGAACAAGTTGAAGTGGATGAACAACCAGTATATTAAAGCTGCGGATTTAGATCGTATTCTGGATATTACGATTCCACACTTGATCAAAGCAGGAAAGCTATCCGAACATATGACAGAAAAAGAACGCAAATGGGCGGAAGATCTCGTAGCCCTGTATCAGGATCAGCTAAGCTATGGTGCGGAGATCGTTGAGTTAACGAAATTATTTTTCAAAGAAGAAATTGAGTATGACGAAGAATGCATGAATGTCTTAAGTGACGAGCAGGTGCCGGATGTATTGAGAACATTTAGGGAGAAACTGGAACAGTTGGAAACATTTAACCCTGATGAAATCAAAGCAGCGATTAAAGCTGTCCAAAAGGATACGAAGCAAAGGGGCAAGAAACTGTTTATGCCGATTCGGGTCGCTACAACCGGACAGACCCACGGGCCTGAACTTCCTAATGCCATTTATTTGCTCGGGAGAGATAAAGTGATCATGCGCCTGAATGATGCACTAAATAAACTGGACCGGTAAATGCACATTTGTTTCCATAACTAATATGGTGTAGTAATATAAATGATAAACGATGATGGGGAAAAGTAAAAAGAGACCATCCTTACACAGAGAGAATCACCTCTGGCTGAAAGTGATTCTAAGGACCTCTTTTGAACATGCACCCCGGAGTCCCTTATTGAATGCACAGTAGGTAAGGGCGGGTGACTTCCGTTACCGGTTATTTGAGTTTGGGGAACCGATTTATGTTTTGTTCCCAAACAGAGTGGAACCGCGCACAAAGCGTCTCTGTCATATGGCAGAGGCGCTTTTTTGCAGACTGTTAAACGGATCTTGTGATCATATTTCGGCATTGCCGAATTTACTTGAACGATGCTTAGTCGTTTTAAAATGAAAACGGATTGGAGGGTCCAGGTATGGGTGGTTTTTTAAAAATGCTTAAAGAAGATGTTGAAGTGGTCTTTGATCAGGATCCCGCGGCCAGAAGCAAGCTGGAAGTCATTTTGACCTATTCCGGCCTGCATGCCATCTGGGCTCATCGCATTGCACATGCATGCTATAAACGAAAATGGTTTTTTATTGCCAGAGCGATATCCCAGATCAGCCGGTTTTTTACCGGAATCGAAATACATCCTGGTGCGAAGATTGGAAGGCGTTTTTTTATCGATCACGGAATGGGTGTCGTCATTGGTGAAACATGCGAAATCGGGGATCATGTAACCATTTATCAGGGAGTAACGCTGGGTGGAACAGGTAAGGAAAAAGGAAAACGGCATCCGACGATCAAGGATCATGCACTCATTGCTACAGGCGCCAAAGTGTTAGGCTCGATTACCATTGGCGAAAATTCAAAAGTAGGAGCGGGTTCTGTTGTTCTTCAGGATGTCCCGGATAACTCCACTGTTGTTGGTATTCCGGGCAAGGTAGTGATTCAGAACGGAAAAAAAGTTCGACGGGAACTGGCGCACCACAAATTGCCTGACCCCGTTTCTGATCAATTAAAAGCCATGGAAGCAGAAATTGAGCGGCTGAAAGAAGAAATTGAATCTTTGAAAAAAGGAGTGATGCATAATGGCGATTCAAATATTTAATACGTTAACCCGTGAAAAAGAGAAATTTAAACCGATTGAAAACGGGAAGGTCAAAATGTATGTTTGCGGACCAACTGTTTACAATTACATTCATATCGGCAACGCCCGTCCCGCCATTGTGTTTGATACCGTACGCCGCTATTTTGAATATCGGGGTTATCAAGTGGAGTACGTCCTCAATTTTACGGATGTGGATGACAAAATCATTCGCGCTGCCAATGAAGTGGGGGAAGAGGTCCGAGAAGTGGCAGAACGCTTCATTAAGGCCTATCGAGAGGATGTTCAGGCTTTTGGAGTCAAAGAGGCTACCCATCATCCGAGGGTTACGGAAACCATGGATGAAATTATTGAGTTCATACAGGGATTAATTGACCAGGGCTATGCCTATGAAGCGGATGGAGATGTTTATTTCAAAACCCGTTCCTTTAAAGACTACGGGAAATTATCTCATCAGTCTATTGACGAACTTCGGGCAGGAGCACGAATTGAAGTAGGAGAAAAGAAAAAAGACCCCCTTGACTTTGCCCTCTGGAAAAAAGCCAAACCCGGTGAAATCTTCTGGGATAGTCCCTGGGGGAAAGGTAGGCCGGGCTGGCACATTGAATGTTCAGCCATGGCAAAAAAATATCTTGGCACAACGATTGACATCCATGCAGGAGGGCAAGATTTAGCGTTCCCACACCATGAAAATGAAATTGCCCAGTCGGAGGCGCTGAACGGACAACCATTTGCAAACTACTGGATGCATAATGGGTATATTAAAATTAACAACGAAAAAATGTCCAAATCCCTGGGGAATTTTATTCTCGTTCACGATTTGATTCAAAAGCATGATCCGAATGTACTGCGCTTTTTCATGCTGAGTGTCCATTACCGCAATCCAATTAATTTCAGTGAGGAGCTTCTGGAAAGCGCCAGAAACGGCCTTGAGCGCATCCGCACAGCCTATCAGAATCTTGGACATCGCAGACAGTCAAGCACGAATTTGACGGAGGATGATCAGGAATGGCTGAATAAGATCGACCGTCTGAAACATCAATTTATCGAAGAAATGGATGATGATTTTAATACCGCTAATGCCATATCGGTTTTGTTTGATCTGGCCAGGGAAGGGAATGTATATATACAAAAGAAACAAACCTCAGAAAAGGTGCTCCATTCATTTTTAGCGGTTTTTAACGAATTAGCCGATGTATTAGGGCTCTCAATCGAACAAAAAGAAGAGGAACTGCTGGACGAGGAAATCGAACAACTCATACAAAAGCGGGAGGAAGCAAGGAAAAACCGTGACTTTGCTACAGCTGATAGGATCCGGGATGAACTGAAAGCCAAAAACATTATTTTGGAAGATACACCACAGGGAACCCGGTGGAAAAGGGGATGAAGATGAGTGCCAATCAACTCGATGTGAAACAGCTGAAAAGCCTTGCCTTAGCCTATATGGGTGATGCGGTTTACGAAAAATATGTCCGGGAGCATCTCATATATCAGGGGACTGTTCAGCCGCAGCAACTCCACAAAGCTGCGGTGCGTTTTGTTTCTGCTGTCTCTCAAGCGAATGTCTTAAAGTACTGGCTCGGTGCCGATCTGTTAACCGAAGAAGAGCTGGGTGTGGTACGCAGGGGACGCAATGCCAAATCAGGATCAAACCCTAAAAACACCGATATAGGTACGTACCGATATAGCACGGCCTTTGAAGCACTTCTTGGTTATCATTATTTATTGGGCAATATCGATCGGCTGGAGCAGCTGGTACATCTTGCCTTTCAATTTGTGGAAGAAAGGAGCTGATCATGATGAGCGAAGAATGGATTGTAGGAAAAAACCCTGTAATGGAAGCGCTAAAGTCAGACAGAACCATTCACAAAGTTTTGCTGGCGGAAGGCTTGAAACAGCAGCCGATACAGAAAATCATCCATCTTGCCAGGGAACATCATGTGCATATCCAGCGTGTTCCACGGAAAAAACTGGACCAGATTGGCCCTAATCACCAGGGGGTTGCAGCTTCAGTATCTCCTTATGAATACGTCCAGATTGATGATCTTTTTCATAGGGCGGATGAACAGGGAGAATGGCCATTTTTTATGATTCTGGACGAGCTGGAGGACCCCCACAATCTAGGTTCCATTTTACGAACAGCTGACGCGGCTGGTGTTCACGGCATTATCATTCCGAAACGACGATCTGTTCAGATTACCCCAACCGTGGCCAAAGCTTCTGCCGGAGCGGTAGAATACGTGCCCGTGGCAAGGGTTACCAACATTGCCCGAACCATCGATGAATTAAAGGAACGGAATGTCTGGGTTGTGGGGACCGATGCCGAAGGGGAAACAGACTATCGGTCTTTGAAAGGGGATCTCGGACTGGCCCTTGTGATTGGCAGTGAAGGGAAGGGAATGAGCCGCCTCGTCAAAGAAAAATGTGACTGGCTGGTCAGCCTGCCGATGAAAGGACATGTCTCCTCCTTAAATGCATCTGTGGCAGCAAGTCTTTTAATGTATGAAGTTTATCGCAAGCGAAATCCGTTAGGTGAATAGAGATGATCGTATTAATCGTCGATGGATACAACGTTATAGGATCCTGGCCTGAACTGAAAGCTTTGCGGGATCAGGATCTCGCACAGGCAAGGGATCTGCTGGCAGAAAAGCTGGCAGAATACCAGGCATACACCGGACACCGGGTCATCATTGTATTTGATGCTTACAATGTTCAGGGGTTGGAAAAAAAAGTAGAAAATCACCGGGTGGAAATGATTTATACCCGGGAGCATGAGACGGCTGATGAACGGATTGAAAAACTCGTGCAGGAAATAAAAAATGTTCGGACACAGGTGTATGTAGCAACATCTGATTATACAGAGCAACGTACCATTTTTGCTCAGGGGGCTTTAAGAAAGTCTTCCCGGGAGCTTATTGCAGAAATTGAAACCATCGAAAAAAATATCGAGAAAGACGTAAAAAAGCAAAATACGATGAAAACACAGGCAAAAATTCCGATAAAAAAAGAAATATTGGATGTGTTTGAAAAATGGAGAAGGGGGGAAAAGTGAAAACAGGCGTTATTGACGCTGTTTTAACAAATCCTGTATAATATTTCTATATTTACGGTTATCAAATCAGGGGGAATCCTGTGTGAGCATCAGACATGGTGAGAAAGATTTAGAGAAAATGTCAGACGAAGAAGTGATAGAGCTGGTTCACAGCGGGAACAGCGAAGCACTTGAATACCTGATTCACAAGTACAAGAATTTTGTGCGTGCCAAGGCACGTACATATTTCCTGATCGGAGCAGATCGGGAGGACATTGTGCAAGAAGGAATGATAGGTTTATATAAGGCCATTCGGGATTATCAGGAGGACAAGCTATCATCATTTAAAGCTTTTGCCGAACTTTGTGTAACCCGGCAAATCATTACTGCTATTAAAACCGCCACAAGACAGAAACATATCCCGCTCAATTCCTACGTTTCTCTGGACAAGCCCATCTATGACGAAGAATCTGACCGGACACTGATGGATGTATTATCAGGTTCAAGGGTGATGGACCCTGAACAGCTAATCATCAATCGGGAACGTTACGGAGATATGGAGTACAAAATGAAAGAAATTTTAAGTGACCTCGAGCGTAAAGTATTAAACCTTTATCTGGACGGGAGGTCCTACCAGGAGATTTCAGATGAACTGAACCGCCATGTCAAGTCCATTGATAATGCATTGCAGAGGGTGAAACGGAAACTGGAACGTTATCTGGAAGTCAATGAATTGTCCCACTAAAAGCTGATTTGACAGTATGAAAGACAAGTGCTACATTAGGAAATAGTGAAAAAGATTGAGGAGATCAACATGGCAAAAAAAGTCGTACTCGCCTGCAGTGAATGTTCCAGCCGTAATTACACGACTGAAAAACGTGATTCAGCATCCGGCAGTCGTTTAGAAATAAAAAAATATTGCAAAAAATGCGGAAAGCATACACTTCATCGCGAGACAAAGTAAATTTGATCTTTGCACTCGCTAGTTTGGGGGTTCGAACATGAATGTTGGCAAGTTTTTAAAAGATGTAACACGGGAAATGAGCAAGGTCAGCTGGCCCAGGGGCAAAGAGCTCGTGCGCTATACGATCACAGTAGTAACGACTGTGGCCTTTGTTGCTGTGTTTTTTGCTTTAGTAGATTTAGGAATTACTCAAATTCTTGAACTATTATTTGAATAAGTGCCGCTACAATATGCTATAATGGAAAATACAAGTTTTTTCAGCAAAACCCGTTTTACGGGTTTTTCATACGTTTGGAACCTTTTTTATCTTTTGGTTAATTTGAATTCTTTTGCACAATGCCATGTGCTGGGCTGACTTGTTTTTTACGATTATGAAGGATTAGTTTGATGAAAAAGGGAGGGAAGGGCAGCCTCTTGTCCTATAGTGATGGAAAAAAGATGGTATGTTGTTCATACTTATTCAGGATATGAAAACAAAGTGAAAACCAATCTAGAAAAACGTGTAGAATCCATGGGAATGCAGGATAAAATTTTCCGGGTAATTGTACCGGAGGAAGAACAGACAGAAATCAAAGACGGAAAGCGGAAAACATCCATGAAAAAAGTCTTTCCGGGATATGTGCTGGCGGAGATGATTATGACTGATGACTCCTGGTACGTCGTTCGGAATACACCCGGCGTTACAGGATTTGTAGGTTCCACCGGATCTGGTTCTAAGCCTACCCCTCTCTTGCCCGAAGAAGTGGATGCCATTTTGAAACGAATGGGTGTGGATGAACCTGCAGCCAGTGTGGATTTTGAAATCAAGGAAAGCGTTAAAGTAACAGATGGGCCATTTGCCAACTTTACAGGGACCATTGAACATATTGATGTGGATAAGCAAAAAGTGAAGGTGCACGTCAATATGTTTGGCCGGGAGACTCCGGTAGAATTGGATTTTTCACAGATTGAAAAATTATAAGGTTAATGCTTGAAATTCACCAGTAAACATGCTAAAATTTTTTTGTTCTCTATGGCCTCGTAAATATGGGGTTTTAAAGCTGAGTGGGAGGGGAATACCCCATTTACCACATCACGGACTTAAGGAGGTGTGTCTCGTGGCTAAAAAAGTTGTTAATGTAGTGAAACTGCAAATTCCTGCAGGAAAAGCAAACCCGGCGCCGCCAGTTGGTCCTGCTCTTGGTCAGGCTGGTATAAATATCATGGGTTTCTGTAAGGAATTTAATGCACGTACACAAGATCAGGCTGGTATGATTATTCCTGTTGAAATTACGGTTTATGAAGACCGTTCATTTACATTCGTAACCAAAACACCGCCTGCTGCTGTTCTGTTGAAAAAAGCAGCCGGTATCGATTCAGGATCAGGTGAACCGAACCGCAATAAGGTAGCAACCATCAAGCGCGATAAAGTGCGTGAAATTGCGGAAATGAAAATGCCTGACTTAAACGCTGCAGACGTGGAAGCAGCTATGCGCATGGTAGAAGGTACCGCGCGTAGCATGGGAATTGTAGTTGAAGACTAATCCCACATGCAGTAATGCTTAGTGTTGTGCGAGAAGGTTGCGAGGATGGGGAACCATTTCGCAACCTTTATTAGTGGGAGGTTCAGCCGTTAAAACCACATTTGAGGAGGAAATGTTATGGCTAAGAAAGGAAAAAAGTATTTAGAAGCTTTAAAACTGATTGATCGTACAAAAGCTTACGGCATTAATGAAGCAGTGGAACTGGTGAAAAAGACTGCTACGGCTTCATTTGATGAAACCGTTGATGCTGCATTCCGTCTCGGGGTCGATCCGAAAAAAGCGGATCAGCAAATTCGCGGAGCTATGGTACTACCGCATGGAACTGGTAAAACCCAGAAAGTTCTTGTTTTCGCAAAAGGTGAAAAAGCAAGAGAAGCAGAGGCAGCCGGCGCAGATTATGTAGGTGAGCAGGATCTTATCAACAAAATCAATCAAGGCTGGTTTGATTTTGATGTAGTCGTTGCTACTCCTGACATGATGGCCGAAGTCGGTAAACTCGGACGTGTCCTTGGACCTAAAGGGCTCATGCCAAACCCCAAGACAGGAACCGTAACATTTGAAGTGGAAAAAGCTGTAAAAGAAATCAAGGCCGGTAAAATTGAATACCGTGTGGACAAATCTGGTAACATTCACGTTCCAATCGGAAAAGTATCCTTTGATAATCAAAAACTTGTGGAAAACTTTGAAGCGCTTGTAGAAACCCTAATCAAAGCTAAACCACAATCTTCAAAAGGTACTTACATGCGCAATGCAGCCATTTCTTCTACCATGGGTCCTGGAATCCGTGTGGATGTTTCCGGATATGTACGCAAATAAAAATTGACTTTCACGCTGGAGTTCGTTATAATGGCTCTGGCAAAATGAATACATGCATTATACCGTAGACAGTAGGTGCGGTTCATTCGCTTAATTTCCTACCGAGGTATACGAGTCGGAAATCAACTGCATGGTTTAGCTGTGCAGATTTACGATACGTGCCTCCATGTCTATGGAGGCATTTTTTTAGATTTTCGCACCTGCGGTATAGTGACGGGAACAGGAGGTGGAATGGATGAGCAAAACCCTTGAACACAAAAAACAAATGGTAACTGAAATTGCTGAAAAATTACAGAACAGTAAGTCAACGATTCTTGTTGACTACCGCGGCCTGAATGTTGAAGAAGTAACTGAACTTCGCAAACAGCTTCGTGAAGCGGGAGTTGATTTTAAAGTATACAAAAATACGATGACTCGCCGTGCTGCTGAGAAGGCAGATTTAACGGAACTGAATGACATTCTTACTGGACCGACTGCCATAGCGTTCAGTGACGAAGATGTAGTGGCTCCTGCCAAAGTGTTAAACAACTTTGCAAAGGATCACGAAGCTCTTGAAATTAAAGGTGGAGTGATTGAAGGAAACATCGCTTCTCTTGAACAAATTAAAGAGCTTGCAGATCTTCCATCCTACGAAGGTTTGCTTTCTATGCTGCTCAGCGTGCTTCAGGCTCCTGTGCGCAATTTTGCATATGCCGCAAAGGCCATTGCCGACCAAAAAGAAGAAGCAGGTGCTTAATCGCCTGATTCTGAACGTCTGATAAAACAAAATATTTGAGGAGGAATTAAGATGACGAAAGAACAAATTATTGATGCGCTTAAAGAGATGACTGTTCTTGAACTTAACGAACTTGTTAAAGCGATTGAAGAAGAATTTGGTGTAACTGCTGCAGCTCCTGTGGCTGTTGCAGGCGGTGCAGCTGGTGGAGATGCTGCTGAAGAAAAATCTGAATTTGATGTCGTACTTACCGATGCAGGAAGCTCTAAAATCAAAGTGGTTAAAGCTGTACGCGAAATCACTGGTCTTGGCTTGAAAGATGCAAAAGACTTAGTCGATAACGCTCCAAAACCAGTTAAAGAAGGCGTTGCAAAAGAAGAAGCTGAAGAACTGAAAGCTAAACTTGAAGAAGCAGGTGCTTCTGTAGAGTTGAAGTAAGTCGCTGAAATGAAATGAGTAAAGCTCGCTGTTTACCGGCGGGCTTTGCTTTTTATATCTTATTCCAGGGCATTTTTTCATGAGCCATTTTGATTAAGGATGATGCCATCTGGTAAAAATGAATTCTGGAAGGTGTTAGCATGGATCACTACTATTCAAAAGACCCGGCATCCAAAAGTGAACCGGTAACCTGGAAGGAACATCTCCGGGAGAAAACATTCATATTTACTTCGGATCATGGTGTTTTTTCTAAAGGAAAAGTTGATTTTGGTTCCAGAACCTTAATTGAATATTTTGAAGAGCCTGAGGTAGAAGGTCCGATTGTGGATGTGGGCTGTGGTTACGGTCCTATTGGACTTTCCCTGGCACATCGTTACCCATCCCGTCATGTATACATGATAGATGTGAATCAACGGGCCCTGGAGCTTGCGAGAAAGAATGCAGCGGATAATCATATAACAAATGTTACTGTCCGGGAAAGTGATCTGCTGGATGGTGTTTCGGAACAGAAGTTTGCTGCCATCGTTTCAAATCCCCCGGTTCGTGCCGGAAAAAATATTGTTCACCGTCTATTTGAAGACAGTTTTCATGCACTGCTCACAGGCGGGGAACTCTGGATCGTTCTTCAAAAAAAACAGGGAGCACCTTCCGCGAAGAAAAAACTTGAGGAAATCTTTGGCCATGCCGATATAAGAAAAAGAAACAAAGGATATTACATTATTGTTGCAAAAAAGTTTGACTGAACGTTTTAGCTATGCTAATATTGAAAAATGCCAACATATAAAAACTCTTGTCAAGGGGAATTTTTCATGGCATGAGATGTATATTTCACCTCTGTTATGGGATATAATGGTAAAACTGAGAATAAACAATCATAAGCGGTTTTCATAGCAAAACCCTTTTTCTTTTTGTCTAACGTTAGAGAGAATGAAAATAGGATAGGCCATTCGTTTTATATACGATTTTCTGAAGCAGCGATCCCGTCGTTTAAATGGACTGATCTACTGGCTTTGACCGACCGATCTCTCCCATGTATTTTGCGGAATTTTCGGCCGGTTAAGTGATATAAAACGAATGTACCATATAACATGCTTATGTGGGCAGAGGAGGCCTGCATAATCTATGTTCGGCATGCACTTTTTTGCCGGACCCTTTGTTTTTAAATTATGTTTGTTTGAGGGGTGAATCAGTTGACAGGTCAACTAGTTCAATATGGTCGACACCGCCAGCGAAGAAGTTACGCGCGTATCAGTGAAGTTCTGGAATTGCCAAACTTAATCGAAATTCAAACCGCTTCATATGAATGGTTCCTCGAAGAAGGTTTGAGAGAGATGTTTCAGGACATTTCCCCGATCGAAGACTTCACCGGAAACCTTTCATTAGAATTTGTAGATTATAGTCTGGGTGAACCGAAGTACCCGGTGGACGAAGCAAAAGAGCGAGACGTCACGTATTCAGCTCCTCTTCGTGTAAAGGTACGACTGCTGAATAAAGAAACAGGGGAAGTAAAAGAGCAGGAAGTGTTCATGGGGGATTTTCCTCTGATGACAGACACAGGCACCTTTATTATTAATGGTGCAGAACGTGTCATCGTATCTCAGCTCGTCCGTTCTCCAAGTGTTTATTACAGTGAAAAGATGGATAAAAACGGCAAAAAAGGATATACGGCTACCGTCATTCCAAACCGTGGAGCATGGCTTGAGTTTGAGACTGATGCAAAAGATGTGGTACATGTACGAATTGACCGAACAAGAAAATTGCCAATCACAGTGCTGCTCCGTGCCCTGGGATTTAGCACAGATGAAGATATAATCGAACTGCTCGGAGACAACCTGTTTTTGAGAAATACGCTAGAAAAAGACAATACAGAAAACAGCGAAAAAGCGCTTCTGGAAATTTATGAACGTCTGCGTCCGGGAGAACCGCCCACTGTTGAAAATGCAAAGAGCCTGCTGATCTCCCGTTTCTTTGACCCTAAACGATATGACCTTGCTCACGTGGGACGTTATAAGATCAACAAAAAACTCCATATTAAAAATCGTATATTTAACCAGATCCTTGCGGAAAACATTGTTGATGCGGAAACTGGCGAAGTGATTGCCCGTGAAGGTGACCGAATGGATCGCCGTTTGCTGAATAGAATATTACCTTACCTGGAAAATGAGGAAAACAGGCTGGGTGAGCAAATTCTAGAGCCTCATGAAGGGGTTTTGGATGACCCGATTAAGATTCAGTCCATTAAAATTTACGACCCAACTGATCCCGAAGGCGAAAAAACGCTGAATGTGATCAGCAATGCCCAGGTAGAAGATGGTGTAAAAAACATTACACCGGCCGACATCATTGCTTCAATCAGCTATTTCTTTAACTTGTTACATGAAGTAGGAGATACTGACGATATTGACCATCTGGGAAATCGTCGCCTTCGTTCGGTTGGTGAATTATTGCAGAACCAGTTCCGGATTGGTTTATCGAGAATGGAACGTGTGGTCCGTGAACGAATGTCGATTCAGGATACGAGTTCCATTACACCTCAGCAATTGATCAATATTCGTCCAGTCATCGCATCGATCAAGGAATTTTTCGGCAGTTCTCAGCTGTCTCAGTTTATGGACCAGACGAATCCGCTGGCAGAATTAACCCATAAACGGAGGCTGTCAGCCCTTGGACCGGGCGGTCTTACCAGGGAACGCGCAGGATTTGAAGTCCGTGACGTTCACTATTCGCATTATGGCCGTATGTGTCCGATTGAGACGCCTGAGGGTCCAAACATTGGCTTGATTAATTCCCTATCTTCATATGCGAAAGTCAATAAGTTTGGATTTATCGAAACACCTTATCGCAGAATAGATCCTGAAACGGGAAAGGTAACGGCGCAAATCGACTACCTGACAGCTGACGAAGAAGACAATTATGTCGTCGCCCAGGCGAATGCACGTCTCGATGACGAGGGTAACTTTATTGATGAGGAAGTCATTGCCCGTTTCCGGGGGGAAAACATTGTGGTTCCCCGGGACCGTGTAGACTATATGGATGTTTCCCCTAAACAGGTCGTTTCAGCTGCAACAGCCTGTATCCCTTTCCTGGAAAACGACGACTCCAACCGGGCTTTAATGGGCGCAAACATGCAGCGTCAGGCAGTGCCTCTCATGCAGCCGGAAGCACCAATTGTGGGAACGGGAATGGAGTATGTTTCAGGGAAAGACTCTGGTGCAGCTGTCATCTGTAAACATGATGGAATTGTTGAACGGGTTGAGGCTAAAGAAGTTCTCGTTCGCCGTGTTTCTGAAGTGGACGGAAAAGAAGTAAAGGGAGATTTAGACCGCTATCGCCTGCAAAAATTCGTTCGTTCAAACCAGGGTACATGTTACAATCAGCGTCCGATTGTGGAAAAGGGTGAACGGGTGAAGAAAGGTGATATTCTTGCAGACGGGCCGTCTATGGAACAGGGAGAACTTGCCCTTGGCCGTAACGTGCTTGTTGCCTTCATGACCTGGGATGGATACAACTTTGAGGACGCAATTATCATGAGTGAGCGTCTTGTAAAAGATGATGTATATACCTCTATTCATATTGAGGAGTTTGAATCTGAAGCCCGTGACACGAAATTGGGACCGGAGGAAATCACGCGTGATATTCCAAACGTTGGGGAAGACGCCTTAAAAAACCTCGATGAACGAGGAATTGTAAGAATCGGTGCAGAAGTTTCCGATGGGGACCTGCTTGTGGGTAAGGTTACGCCTAAAGGTGTAACCGAACTGACTGCCGAAGAGCGCCTGCTTCATGCCATTTTTGGTGAAAAAGCCCGTGAAGTCCGTGACACATCTTTACGAGTCCCCCATGGCGGAGGCGGCATTGTTCTCGATGTAAAAGTATTTAAGCGGGAAGATGGAGATGAACTGCCTCCTGGCGTCAACCAGCTTGTGCGTGTCTACATTGTTCAGAAGCGGAAGATTTCTGAAGGGGATAAGATGGCAGGACGACATGGAAACAAAGGGGTTATCTCAAAAATTTTGCCTGAAGAAGATATGCCGTTCTTGCCGGATGGCACCCCGGTGGATATCATGTTGAACCCCCTAGGTGTACCATCCCGGATGAACATCGGTCAGGTGCTTGAGCTTCATCTCGGTATGGCAGCCAGACAGCTCGGCATTCATGTGGCTTCGCCGGTATTTGACGGTGCTGATGAGGAAGACGTCTGGGAAACCCTGGATGAAGCAGGTTTGCCACGGGACGCAAAAACCGTTCTGTACGATGGCCGTACAGGCGAACCTTTTGATAATCGAGTATCAGTCGGTGTTATGTACATGCTCAAATTGGCTCACATGGTCGATGATAAGCTACATGCACGCTCAACCGGACCATACTCACTCGTCACTCAGCAGCCGCTGGGCGGTAAAGCTCAGTTTGGTGGCCAGCGTTTTGGCGAGATGGAGGTGTGGGCCCTTGAGGCATATGGTGCAGCATATACCTTGCAGGAGTTATTAACCGTTAAATCCGATGATGTTGTCGGCCGTGTGAAAACGTATGAAGCAATTGTTAAAGGTGAAAACGTACCAGAGCCTGGAGTGCCGGAGTCATTTAAGGTATTAATCAAAGAGCTTCAAAGCCTTGGAATGGATGTAAAAATTCTTTCCAGTGATGAGACAGAGATCGAAATGCGCGATATCGAAGAAGACGATCAGCCTGCAGAACAGCTGGATGTCCAGGTGGATAGCAAAAAAAGTGTCACGAAGTAATGGAATCGGTTAAACCAGGATTAAAAGGGAGGTTGGCCCCTTGCTAGATGTAAATAACTTTGAATTCATGAAAATCGGTTTGGCTTCACCGGATAAAATCCGCTCCTGGTCTTATGGTGAAGTAAAAAAACCAGAAACCATCAACTATCGGACCTTAAAACCTGAAAAAGACGGGTTGTTTTGTGAACGGATTTTTGGTCCCACAAAGGACTGGGAATGTCACTGTGGAAAATATAAACGTGTTCGCTACAAAGGTGTCGTATGTGACCGATGTGGTGTAGAAGTGACAAAATCCAAAGTGAGAAGGGAGCGGATGGGGCATATTGAACTGGCAGCCCCTGTCTCCCATATCTGGTATTTTAAAGGGATTCCCAGTCGTATGGGGCTAGTCCTTGATATGTCCCCGCGTGCACTCGAGGAAGTGATTTATTTTGCGGCCTATGTGGTGACAGATCCAGGGGATACTCCATTAGAAAAGAAACAGCTTCTTTCTGAAAAGGAATACCGTTCATACAGGGAAAAATACGGACAATCTTTTAAGGCTATGATGGGAGCGGAAGCCATCCGCAAGCTTTTAAAAGATATTGATCTGGATAAAGAAGTAGAAGCATTAAGAGAAGAGCTAAGAACAGCACAGGGTCAGCGCCGTACCCGTGCCATCAAACGTCTTGAAGTGCTTGAAGCATTCCGTCATTCTGGAAACGACCCATCCTGGATGATCCTGGATGTGCTTCCGGTTATTCCACCGGAACTCCGCCCAATGGTTCAACTGGATGGGGGACGCTTTGCTACATCTGATTTGAATGATCTATATCGCCGTGTCATAAACCGAAACAATCGTCTGAAGCGGCTGCTTGATCTTGGAGCTCCAAGCATTATTGTTCAAAACGAAAAGCGGATGCTTCAGGAAGCGGTAGATGCACTAATTGATAACGGACGCCGGGGCCGTCCGGTAACCGGGCCTGGAAATCGCCCATTAAAATCCCTTTCCCACATGTTAAAGGGTAAGCAGGGGCGTTTCCGTCAGAACCTGTTAGGTAAGCGTGTCGACTACTCCGGACGTTCGGTCATTGTTGTGGGTCCAGGTCTGAAAATGTATCAGTGCGGTCTTCCGAAAGAAATGGCTCTGGAACTGTTTAAGCCATTTGTGATGAAAGAGCTGGTTGATCGGGGGCTGGCGCATAACATTAAGTCTGCTAAACGGAAAATTGAACGGGTACATCCGGAAGTATGGGGCGTGCTTGAAGATGTGATTAAAGAGCACCCAGTACTCCTGAACCGTGCACCGACACTGCACAGGCTTGGTATCCAGGCATTTGAGCCAACCCTTGTTGAGGGCCGTGCCATCAGGCTGCATCCACTGGTATGTACAGCATATAACGCAGACTTTGATGGAGATCAGATGGCGGTTCACGTACCACTTTCCGCCGAAGCCCAGGCGGAAGCACGTATCCTGATGCTTGCTGCCCAAAACATCCTGAATCCTAAAGACGGTAAGCCAGTAGTCACACCGTCACAGGACATGGTGTTAGGAAACTATTACCTGACTCTGGAGCGTAAAGGGGCAATTGGTGAAGGGAAAGTATTTAAAGATGCCAATGAAGCGTTGATTGCTTACCAAAATGGATATGTGCATCTTCATTCACGGATTGCAGTCGATGCAGGCTCATTAAATAATGAGACATTCACCGAAGATCAGAACAATATGCTTCTTTTAACAACGGTCGGAAAACTGATTTTCAATGAGATGCTGCCAAATTCATTCCCATACATTAATGAACCGACTGCAAACAATCTTGAAAATAAAACTCCAGAAAAATATTTTGTACCAAAGGGTACCAATGTGAAAGAGGAATTCGAAAAACGAGATCTTGTTCCTCCGTTTAAGAAAGGTATCCTTGGGGATATTATCGCAGAGGTATTCAAGCGCTTTAAAATTACGGAAACATCCAAAATGCTTGACCGCATGAAGGATCTTGGTTTCCATTACTCAACTAAAGCCGGGATTACAATTGGCATTTCCGATATCGTTGTATTGCCTGAAAAGCAAGAAATTCTTGAAAAAGCCCAGGCTAAAATCGATAAGGTCATGAAACAGTTCCGCCGGGGACTTATTACAGAAGAAGAGCGCTATGACCGTGTGATCAGCACCTGGACGGAAGCGAAGGACGAAATTCAGGATAAACTGATGGGCTCTCTGGATTCACACAACCCGATCTTTATGATGAGTGATTCCGGTGCACGGGGTAACGCATCCAACTTCACGCAGCTTGCAGGTATGCGTGGTCTGATGGCCAACCCGGCCGGACGGATTATCGAGCTTCCGATTAAATCCAGCTTCCGTGAGGGTCTGACGGTACTGGAATACTTCATTTCCACTCACGGAGCCCGTAAAGGTCTTGCGGATACAGCTCTGAAGACAGCCGACTCAGGTTACTTAACCCGACGTCTAGTAGATGTCGCCCAGGATGTGATTGTCCGGGAAGACGACTGCGGAACCGACCGGGGCATGACCGTGCGTGCTCTGAAAGATGGCAACGAAGAAATCGTACCATTGTACGACCGCCTTGTAGGGCGTACAGCCTTTCGAACGATCCGTAACCCAGAAACAGGCGAAACCATTGTTAAACGCAATAATATGATTTCGGAAGACCAGGCGAAGCAAATTGTAGAGTCTGGTATAGAAGAAGTCGAAATCCGCTCTGTGTTTACATGTAACACCCGCCACGGTGTCTGTAAAAAATGTTACGGGCGCAACCTGGCAATCGGCGACGAGGTGGAAGTTGGAGAGGCAGTCGGAATTATCGCTGCACAGTCTATTGGAGAACCAGGGACACAGCTTACCATGCGTACCTTCCACACAGGCGGTGTAGCGGGAGATGACATTACTCAGGGTCTGCCCCGTATTCAGGAGCTGTTTGAGGCCCGTAATCCAAAAGGTCAGGCTGTCATCAGTGAAGTA
Organism: Melghiribacillus thermohalophilus; assembly: GCF_004342905.1. GTDB lineage: Bacteria > Bacillota > Bacilli > Bacillales > Alkalibacillaceae > Melghiribacillus > Melghiribacillus thermohalophilus. The sequence continues at coordinate 28,972 of NZ_SMAN01000011.1, forward strand.
TTTGGTACTGTTGAAGAAATTAATGAACTTAAGGATAAATTGGAAATTGTTGTACAGGGTGATGTTGAAAAACGATCCTACACAGCACCCCTCAGTGCAAGGATCAAAGTTTCCGTCGGCGATTCAGTTGTTGCTGGCCAGGAACTGACAGAGGGTTCTGTCGATCCAAAGGAACTCCTGAAAGTACAAGGCGTGGAAGGGGTTCAGGAATATTTGCTTCGCGAAGTACAAAAGGTTTATCGTATACAGGGTGTAGAAATCAGCGACAAGCATATTGAGGTTATGGTGCGCCAGATGCTCCGGAAAGTCCGTGTGGTAGATGCCGGAGATACAGATGTCCTTCCAGGTTCACTGCTTGAAGTGTTCCAATTTAAAGATGCTAACCGAAAAGCCATACAGGAAGGCAAACAGCCAGCAGTGGGACGTCCGATCATTCTCGGTATTACAAAAGCATCCCTTGAGACAGACTCATTTCTGTCTGCAGCATCCTTCCAGGAAACAACCAGAGTGCTTACGGATGCCGCTATCAAAGGGAAAACAGATGAACTGCTCGGCTTAAAAGAAAATGTCATCATCGGTAAACTGGTGCCAGCAGGAACCGGTATGAACCGTTACCGCAAACTGAATGTACAGAAGAATGAAGTTGAAGCAACAGAAGAAGAGAGCCGGGAAGAAATAACAGCACAATAACTGGATAGGATGAGGAAAATCGGAAGCACCTTGAATTTTTAAAAATATCGTTGACATGAACAAATGAGAAGTGATAATATATTCAAGGTGCTTCCATTACCTTGTTACTTTGGAGGATATACCAATGTCTTATGAAAAAGTAGCACAGGCAAAATCCAGGATAATCATTGGAACCAAACAGTCCATAAAAGCCATAAAAAATGGCGAAGTGAAGGAAGTCATCATAGCAGAAGACGCAGACTCCCATGTGACCGGTAAAGTTATACGAATGGCAGAACAAAATGACATTCCCGTATTCCGTGTGGATTCCATGAAAAAACTTGGAAAAACATGTGGGATCGACGTTGGAGCAGCGACTGTTGCGATCAAACACTAAAGCTTTGGCGATTGATTTCGTCAAAACTTTGTTTTTTGCATTTTTATGAACCACCTGGATGTGTGGTATTACATCAGGAAATGAAAGGAGGAAACGATATGCCTACCATTAACCAGCTAGTACGCAAAGGGCGTAAAAGCAAGACAAGAAAATCTGATTCACCTGCTTTGAATAAAGGATACAACAGTTTCAAAAAATCCTTAACTAACAATCCATCACCACAAAAACGCGGAGTATGTACCCGTGTTGGAACGATGACTCCTAAGAAGCCGAACTCAGCTCTTCGTAAATATGCTCGTGTTCGTCTGACAAATGGTATTGAGGTGACTGCATATATTCCTGGTATTGGTCACAATCTCCAGGAACACAGTGTAGTATTAATCCGTGGTGGACGTGTTAAGGACTTGCCGGGTGTACGTTACCACATTGTTCGCGGCGCCCTGGATACTGCAGGAGTTGAAGACCGCAAACAGGGACGTTCGAAATACGGAACGAAAAAACCTAAGAATTAATCGGATATCTCGTACTAGTTCTACGACATTTTGAAAGGAGGGTGACTTATGCCTCGTAAAGGTCCAGTAGCAAAACGTGATGTACTGCCAGATCCAATTTACAATTCCAAACTTGTAACTCGCTTAATTAACCAGATTATGGTTGATGGCAAGAGGGGTAAAGCACAAAAAATTCTTTATCATGCTTTTGAATTAGTTCAGGAGCGTACAGGAAAAGAGCCAATGGAAGTGTTTGAACAGGCTCTAAAAAACGTAATGCCTGTACTTGAAGTTCGAGCTCGCCGTGTTGGTGGTTCCAACTATCAGGTGCCGGTGGAAGTCCGTCCGGAGCGCCGTCAGGCATTAGGGCTTCGCTGGATTGTAAACTATGCACGTCTTCGTGGTGAAAAGACCATGGAAGAAAGACTGGCAAATGAAATTATCGATGCTGCTAATAATACAGGTGCAGCTGTTAAGAAACGTGAAGATACGCATAAAATGGCGGAAGCGAATAAAGCATTTGCCCATTATCGCTGGTAATCGCATTCGAACATTCTTAAACTACATTTCAGGAAGGAGAAAGTTGCATGGCTAGAGAGTTCTCCTTAGACAAATACCGTAATATCGGAATTATGGCTCACATCGATGCCGGAAAAACAACGACTACCGAACGTATTTTGTTCTATACAGGACGTATTCATAAAATTGGAGAAACTCACGAAGGTGCTTCCCAGATGGACTGGATGGAGCAGGAACAGGAACGCGGAATCACCATTACATCCGCGGCGACTACTGCTCAATGGAAGGGCCATCGTATCAATATTATCGATACACCGGGCCACGTAGACTTCACTGTTGAGGTTGAACGTTCCTTGCGTGTTCTTGACGGTTCTGTTGCCGTACTTGATGCTCAGTCCGGAGTTGAGCCACAGACGGAGACGGTATGGCGTCAGGCAACAACCTATGGTGTACCTCGAATCGTTTTTGTCAATAAGATGGACAAAGTGGGAGCAGACTTCCTGTATTCTGTAAGCACCTTGCATGATCGTCTTGGTGCCAATGCTCATCCAATTCAGCTGCCAATTGGCGCTGAAGATGAGTTTGAGGGCATCATTGATCTGGTAGAAATGGAAGCTTATTATTATACAGACGATTTAGGAACTCGTACAGAGTCCCGTCCAGTACCTGACGAATATAAAGATCAGGCAGAAGAATATCGCGCCAAACTAATTGAAGCTGTTGCCGAGCTCGACGAAGACTTAATGATGAAATACCTGGAAGGTGAAGAAATCACAAAAGAAGAACTGAAAGCTGCCATCCGTAAGGCAACTTGTAACGTAGAATTCTATCCTGTACTTTGTGGTTCTGCCTTCAAAAACAAAGGGGTACAGCTCATGCTGGATGCTGTTGTGGACTATCTTCCGTCTCCACTTGATGTTCCATCAATCAAAGGTGTCGTTCCTGATACCGAGGAAGAAATTGAACGCAAGTCCAGTGACGATGAACCCTTCTCAGCTCTGGCATTTAAAGTCATGACAGACCCGTATGTAGGTAAACTGACATTCTTCCGTGTTTATTCAGGTACCCTTGATTCTGGATCTTATGTAAAGAACTCCACAAAAGACAAACGTGAGCGTATCGGTCGAATCCTGCAAATGCACGCCAATCACCGTGAAGAAATATCTCGCGTATATGCCGGTGATATTGCTGCTGCAGTAGGATTGAAAGATACAGCTACAGGCGATACACTATGTGATGACAAGAACCCAGTAATTCTTGAATCGATGGAATTCCCAGAACCAGTTATCGAGGTTGCCATCGAACCAAAATCGAAAGCAGATCAGGATAAAATGGCTGTAGCTCTTGCTAAGCTGGCAGAAGAAGACCCTACATTCAGAACTGAAACCAATCCTGAAACAGGTCAGACCATTATTGCCGGTATGGGAGAGCTTCATCTTGACATTATCGTGGACCGCCTCAAGCGTGAATTTAAAGTGGAAGCCAACATTGGTGCTCCACAGGTTGCTTACCGTGAAACATTCCGCGAAACTGCAGAAGTTGAAGGTAAGTTCATTCGCCAGTCTGGTGGTCGCGGTCAGTACGGTCATGTCTGGATCCGCTTTGAGCCAAATGAAGAAGGTGCAGGATTCGAATTCCATGACGCCATTGTCGGTGGTGTAGTCCCTCGTGAATACATTCCGGCAGTAAAAGCTGGTCTTGAAGAAGCCATGGAAAATGGAGTGCTTGCCGGATATCCATTAATCGACGTGAAAGCTACTCTGTTTGATGGTTCATACCACGATGTGGACTCAAGTGAAACAGCCTTTAAAGTTGCAGCTTCCCTTGCGCTGAGAGAAGCGAAAAACAAATGTAAACCTGTTTTGCTTGAACCGATGATGAAAGTGGAAGTAGTCGTACCTGAAGACTACATGGGTGATGTCATGGGTGATATCACTTCCCGTCGTGGACGTGTTGAAGGAATGGGTTCACGGGGAAATGCATCTGTCGTTAATGCGTTTGTTCCACTATCCGAAATGTTTGGCTATGCAACAGCACTTCGCTCAAACACACAGGGACGTGGAACGTATACGATGCACTTTGATCACTACGAAGAAGTACCTAAAAATATTGCAGAAGAGATTATCAAGAAAAATAGTGGTCAATAATTAACATTTTAACACCCATCAATTATAACTTGTTGTAGTAGACTCGGAAGCAGTCTTTCCCGATTGCTTCCGGGCACAACATAAATATTAATCCATAAGTCATTAATTCTTTAAAAGGAGGAAATATAAATGTCAAAAGAAAAATTTGATCGTTCCAAACCCCATGTTAACATCGGGACTATTGGACACGTTGACCATGGTAAAACTACTTTAACTGCAGCAATCACTCACGTACTTCACAAAAAATCTGGTAAAGGTACTGCGATGGCATACGACCAGATCGACGGTGCTCCAGAAGAGCGTGAGCGCGGTATTACGATCGCAACTGCACACGTTGAGTATGAAACTGACAACCGTCACTATGCACACGTTGACTGCCCGGGTCACGCTGACTACGTTAAAAACATGATCACTGGTGCAGCTCAGATGGACGGTGCGATCCTTGTAGTATCTGCGGCTGATGGTCCAATGCCACAGACTCGTGAGCACATTCTTCTTTCCCGTCAGGTAGGTGTACCTGCAATCGTCGTATTCTTGAATAAAACAGACATGGTAGACGACGAAGAGCTTCTTGAGCTAGTAGAAATGGAAGTTCGCGATCTTCTGTCTGAATACGAATTCCCTGGTGACGATGTACCAGTCATCAAAGGTTCTGCGTTAAAAGCTCTTGAAGGTGATGCTGACTACGAAAACGCTATTCTTGAGCTGATGGATGCAGTAGATGAGTACATCCCAACTCCAGACCGTGACACTGACAAACCATTCATGATGCCTGTAGAGGACGTATTCTCCATCACCGGACGCGGTACAGTTGCAACTGGTCGTGTTGAGCGCGGTCAAATCAAAGTTGGTGACGAAGTAGAAATTATCGGTCTTGCTGACGAAGCACAAAAAACTACTGTTACTGGTGTAGAAATGTTCCGTAAGCTTCTTGACTATGCTGAAGCTGGAGACAACATCGGTGCACTGCTTCGCGGTATCTCCCGTGAAGAAGTAAAACGTGGTCAGGTTCTTGCTGCACCAGGAACGATTACACCACACACTAAATTTAAAGCAGAAGTTTATGTACTATCTAAAGAAGAAGGTGGACGTCATACTCCATTCTTCTCTAACTATCGTCCTCAGTTCTACTTCCGTACAACTGACGTAACTGGTGTAATCACTCTTCCAGATGGTGTAGAAATGGTTATGCCTGGAGATAACGTAGAAATGACAGTAGAACTGATTTCACCAATCGCGATCGAAGACGGAACGAAGTTTTCTATCCGTGAAGGTGGACGTACTGTAGGAGCAGGCGTTGTATCTCAAATTATCGAGTAATGAAGAATAACAGATCCGATAGAAGCAGACAGCGACTTAGCTGTCTGCTTTTTTGTGGTTGCAGAAAAAGTTTAAATAGACAATTTATTTTACATACTGGTAGAGAATTTAACTATAAAATAGGCGATGTTTCCCCTTTTTCCGGAAGACCTTGAAAATCAAGAGAGAAGTTTGTATAATACTGTGCGTGCAATTTTTTGAAAGATACAAATAAAGGTTGCATTCAGCATTATTCTTCATTATAATGAGTAATGTTGGGCATTAAGGCGATGATGCGGAAGGTTGCTGACACACCCGGCCCCTTTGCCATGGCAGGGCAGTCAGGAAATTTTCGCGGAGAATGTCTGTTTTTAAAATGGGCGAAAAAGGAGGGAAAATAATGGCAAAAGAAAAAATTCGCATTCGTTTAAAGGCTTATGATCATCGTATTCTTGATCAGTCTGCAGAAAAAATCGTAGAAACAGCGAAACGATCAGGAGCAAAGGTCTCTGGTCCGATTCCGCTGCCTACGGAAAAAACGGTTTACACAATCTTGCGTGCGGTGCACAAATATAAGGATTCTCGCGAACAGTTCGAGATGCGCACACACAAGCGTTTAATCGATATTTTGAGCCCTACTCCACAAACTGTGGATTCACTGATGCGATTAGATTTGCCATCAGGCGTTGATATTGAAATCAAATTATAATCTGACATGCGATTAGGAGGTGTGACGGATGGCGAAAGGAATCTTAGGAAAAAAAATCGGCATGACTCAGCTGTTCTCCGAAGATGGAGAATTGATTCCAGTCACTGTCGTTGAAGCAGAACCAAACGTTGTCCTGCAAAAGAAAACAAAAGAAAATGACGGCTATGAAGCGATTCAATTAGGTGTTGGTGACAAAAAAGATTCTCGTGCGAATAAGCCGGAACAAGGTCATGCTGAAAAAGCAAACACAAAGCCTAAGCGCTTCATTCGCGAAATCCGTAATGCGAATCTTGACGAATATGAAGTAGGTCAAGAAGTGAAGGTAGATATTTTTGAACCAGGAGAAAAGGTGGATGTGACGGGAACGTCTAAGGGGAAAGGTTTTCAGGGTGCCATCAAGCGCCATAATCAGTCCCGCGGACCAATGAGTCACGGTTCTCGCTATCACCGTCGTCCAGGGTCAATGGGACCGATTGATCCCATGCACGTGTTAAAAGGGAAAAAACTCCCTGGACAAATGGGTGGAGAAAAAGTGACCATCCAAAATCTTGAAGTTGTAAAAGTTGATCCTGAACGCAACTTAATTTTAATTAAAGGAAATATTCCTGGTGCAAAGAAATCATATGTAAAAATCACAAGTGCGGTAAAGGCGAACTAAGGACGTAAACGAAGGGAGGATATGTCATGCCTAAAGTAGCACTATATAATCAAAATGGCTCCCAGGTAGGAGACATTGAACTGAATGATGCGGTTTTTGGCATTGAGCCTAACACTCATGTATTGCATGAAGCTGTGGTCATGCAGCGTGCATCCCAGCGTCAGGGTACACATAAGGTAAAGAACCGTTCGGAAGTCAGAGGCGGTGGACGCAAACCATGGCGTCAAAAAGGAACAGGCCGTGCACGTCAGGGATCCATTCGTTCTCCTCAATGGGTAGGCGGGGGAACCGTATTTGGTCCAACTCCTAGAAGCTACAGCTATAAGCTTCCAAAAAAAGTGCGCCGTCTGGCACTGAAATCTGCGCTTTCTTCCAAAGTGCTTGATGAAAACATCATTGTACTTGACGATCTTTCAATCGAAGCACCAAAGACAAAAGAAGTTGTTAGCATGCTTAAAGGCTTAAACGTAAATGAAAAAGCCCTTATTGTAACAGCAGGGGAGGACAAAAACATTGTTCTTTCTGCCAACAACATTCCAGGTGTGAATGTTTTAACCGTAGAAGAAGTGAATGTTCTGGATTTGCTTGCGCATGACAAGCTGATTATTACAAAAGAAGCAGCTGAAAAAGCAGGGGAGGTGCTTGCATGATGAAAGACCCACGTGATATTATTAAGCGCCCCGTCATTACAGAGCATTCAGCTGATTTAATGGCTGACAAAAAATATACCTTTGAAGTAGATCCAAAAGCCAACAAAACCGAAATTAAACAGGCAGTAGAAACCATTTTTGGCGTTAAGGTCGAAAAAGTAAACACCATGAACAAGAAAGGCAAGTTTAGAAGAATGGGACGTTACGGAGGCTATCGTCCGAACCGCAAGAGAGCTATTGTTACCTTAACACCAGACAGTAAAGAACTCGATTTCTTTGAAAGTGTTTAATGAATAGACTATGATTTTTTTCTTGAAGGAGGGAAAATGAGATGGCGATCAAAAAATATAAGCCAACCTCAAACGGACGTCGTGGCATGTCTGTATCAGACTTTGCAGAAATCACGACTGATAAGCCGGAAAAATCGCTGCTGGCGCCGTTAAACAAACGCGCTGGACGCAACAATCAGGGGAAGTTAACCGTTCGTCATCAAGGCGGTGGTCATAAGCGTAAATATCGCATCATTGACTTCAAGCGTAATAAAGATGGAATACCAGGACGCGTTGCTACAATCGAATACGATCCAAACCGTTCTGCTAACATTGCTCTGATTCATTATAAAGATGGTGAAAAGCGTTATATTCTTGCTCCAAAAGGTCTCGAAGTAGGCATGGAGATTATGTCTGGAGAAGATGCAGATATTAAGGTAGGAAACGCTCTTCCATTAAAAAATATCCCTGTGGGTACGGTGATCCACAATATTGAACTTAAACCAGGACGCGGTGGGCAGCTCGTTCGTTCTGCAGGTGCCCAGGCTCAGATTCTTGGTAAAGAAGGAAAGTATGTACTTGTCCGTTTAACGTCTGGTGAAGTTCGTATGATTCTTGGCACTTGCCGTGCTACAGTTGGTCAGGTCGGTAACCTGGATCATGAACTAATCAATATTGGTAAAGCTGGACGCAACCGCTGGAAAGGCAAGCGCCCAACTGTACGAGGTTCTGTTATGAACCCAGCCGATCACCCTCATGGCGGTGGTGAAGGTAAAGCACCAATCGGTCGTCCATCCCCTGTATCTCCATGGGGTAAACCAACGATCGGTCTTAAAACCCGTAAGAAAAACAAACCATCAGATAAGTTTATTGTACGTCGCCGTAAGAAGAAATAACGGATTGAAAGCCAGTTTCAAACTGGTTGTGCAATCTCGAAGGGAGGTTTATTCATGGGTCGCAGCCTGAAAAAAGGACCTTTTGTAGATGATCATTTAATGAAAAAGATTCAGAAACTGAATGAAGACGATAAAAAGCAGGTCATTAAAACATGGTCTCGTCGTTCAACGATATTCCCTGAATTCGTCGGACACACAATTGCCGTATACGATGGACGCAAGCATGTACCGGTTTATATCACAGAAGATATGGTCGGTCATAAACTGGGTGAATTTGCACCTACCCGCACCTTTAAAGGTCATGCTGGCGATGATAAGAAAACAAAACGCTAATGATGAGAGGAGGCATTCCAGATGCAAGCTAAAGCCATTGCGAGAACTGTTCGTATTGCTCCTCGTAAAGCTCGCTTAGTCATCGATTTAATTCGAGGAAAAGAAGTAGGAGAAGCGTTTGCGATTTTGCGTCATACGAACCGTGCTGCTTCACCTATTGTGGAAAAAGTTTTAAAATCAGCAGTTGCTAACGCAGAGCATAACTATGAAATGGATGCTGACAATTTAGTGGTTTCCGAAGCTTTTGTGAATGAAGGTCCAACGCTGAAACGTTTTCGTCCGCGTGCACAGGGCCGTGCTTCTAGAATAAATAAGCGCACCAGCCATATTACGGTAGTTGTATCAGAAAAGAAGGAGGGATAATCTGTGGGTCAAAAAGTAAACCCGGTAGGTCTTCGTATCGGTATTATCCGCGACTGGGAATCTAAGTGGTATGCGGAAAAAGATTATGCAGACTTACTTCATGAAGATATCAAAATTCGTGAATTTATAGAAAACCGTTTAAAAGATGCTGCAGTATCTTCCGTTGAAGTAGAACGTGCAGCGAATCGTGTAAACATTACCATTCATACAGCAAAACCAGGAATGGTCATCGGTAAAGGTGGATCTGAAGTAGAAGCACTTCGCAAATCTTTGAATCAGCTGACAGGAAAGCGGGTTCACATCAACATCGTTGAAGTGAAAAAACCAGAACTTGATGCCAAACTGGTAGCAGAAAATATTGCACGTCAGCTTGAAAATCGTGTATCTTTCCGCCGTGTACAAAAACAGGCGATTCAGCGTGCCATGCGTGCTGGCGCCCAAGGAATCAAAACGCAGGTATCAGGTCGTCTTGGCGGAGCTGATATTGCGCGTGCGGAACACTATAGCGAAGGAACTGTACCACTTCACACACTTCGCGCCGATATTGACTATGGAACGGCCGAAGCAGACACTACTTACGGAAAACTGGGTGTCAAAGTGTGGATTTATCGTGGAGAAGTCCTTCCATCCAAAAAGAAAGACTAAGGAAGGGGGAAAAGCAACATGTTAATGCCTAAACGTGTAAAATACCGCAGACAGCATCGCAGCAGTCTGAAAGGCCGTGCAAAAGGCGGCACAAAAGTGACTTTTGGTGAATACGGTTTGCAGGCACTGGAAGGTGCATGGATTACAAGCCGTCAAATTGAAGCAGCTCGTATCGCCATGACCCGTTACATGAAGCGTGGCGGTAAAGTATGGATTAAGATTTTCCCGGATAAACCAAAAACAGCGAAGCCACTTGAAGTGCGAATGGGATCCGGTAAAGGTGCTCCTGAAGGATGGGTTGCAGTTGTTAAGGAAGGAAAAGTAATGTTTGAAATTGCTGGCGTATCTGAAGAGGTAGCTCGTGAAGCTTTACGGCTTGCTTCTCATAAACTGCCGATTAAAACGAAATTTGTAAAACGTGAAGAAATTGGTGGTGAAAATAATGAAAGCTAATGAAATCAGAGAATTAACCACTGCCGAAATTGAACAGAAAATTAAATCATTGAAAGAAGAACTTTTCAATTTGCGTTTCCAGCTAGCTACTGGCCAGCTTGAAAACACAACCCGTCTTCGTCAGGTTCGTAAAGATATTGCTCGTATGAAAACGATCATACGTGAAAGAGAGCTTGGAGTTAATAACTGATAAAAGAGAGGAGGCCTGCCTCAAATGAGTGAACGTACAAATCGTAAGGTATATACTGGTCGTGTTGTTTCTGACAAAATGGATAAAACGATTACGGTTCTCGTTGAGACATATAAGTTTCATCCACTGTACAAAAAGCGTGTAAAATACTCTAAAAAATTTAAGGCTCATGATGAAAACAACCAGGCAAAAGTAGGCGATATTGTTCGCATTATGGAAACTCGCCCGCTATCAGCCACAAAACGTTTTCGTCTGGTCGAAATCGTAGAAGAAGCGGTTATTATCTAAAAAGTTTGGTTCTGTGTAATCCGAAGGGAGGTAACTAGGCAATGATCCAACAGGAAACTCGTTTAAAAGTTGCTGATAACTCTGGTGCCCGTGAGGTGGCTACCATTAAAGTTTTGGGCGGATCCGGCCGCAAAACCGCAAACATCGGAGATATCATCGTCTGCTCTGTTAAACAGGCAACACCAGGAGGCGTTGTCAAAAAGGGAGACGTTGTAAAAGCAGTTGTCGTTCGTTCTAAGAGCGGTGTTCGCCGCAAAGATGGCTCTTACATCCGTTTTGACGAAAATGCAGCGGTGATTATCCGGGATGATAAAAGCCCGCGCGGTACCCGTATCTTTGGTCCGGTAGCCCGCGAACTTCGTGACAAGAAGTTTATGAAAATTGTTTCACTGGCTCCGGAAGTTCTATAACGGTCAAATCATGACAGCCTTGCAAGGAGGTGCGCGAACATGCATGTAAAAAAAGGCGATAAAGTAAAAGTCATTTCAGGAAAAGATAAAGGGAAAACCGGAACGATTCTTGAAGCATACCCTAAAAAAGATCGTGTATTAGTAGAAGGCATTAATATGGTGAAGAAACATTCCAAGCCTTCACAGGAAAACCCTCAGGGCGGCATTTTGACAATGGAAGCGCCAATTCATGTTTCCAATGTTATGCCGATTGACCCCAAAACAGGGGAACCAACCCGAGTTGGTTATGAGATTCGTGACGGCAAAAAAGTGCGTATTGCCAAAAAATCCGGTGAACCATTAGATAAATAGTTTAGCGGCGAAAGGAGGTCTACAAGATGAACACATTAAAAGAACAATACCAGCAAGAAGTCGTTCCAGCTTTGATGAATAAGTTTAACTATAGTTCTGTTATGCAGGTCCCTAAAATCGAAAAAATCGTGATCAACATGGGTGTTGGTGATGCGGTTCAAAACGCAAAGGCACTGGACAGTGCAGTAGAAGAGCTAGCTTTAATTTCCGGTCAAAAACCAGCCATTACCCGTGCCAAAAAATCCATTGCGGGATTCCGTCTTCGCGAGGGAATGCCTATTGGAGCAAAAGTAACCCTTCGCGGAGAACGCATGTATGACTTTCTGCAAAAGCTGATCCATGTGGCACTGCCACGAGTGCGTGACTTTCGCGGAGTATCCAATAAATCCTTTGATGGACGCGGAAACTATACTCTCGGTGTTAAAGAACAATTAATTTTCCCTGAAATTGATTACGATAAAGTGAATAAAGTTCGAGGAATGGATATCGTAATTGTTACAACGGCTGAAACAGACGAGGAAGCACGTGAACTTCTTGCTCAATTAGGAATGCCGTTTAAAAAATAAGAAAGTTGAAAAGGAGGGAAGATTGTGGCAAAGAAATCAATGATTGCGAAACAAAAGCGCCCACAGAAGTTTAAAGTGCGCGAATATACACGCTGTGAACGTTGCGGACGTCCCCACTCTGTTATTCGCAAGTTTAAACTTTGCCGTATTTGTTTCCGTGAATTAGCATATAAAGGTCAGATTCCAGGTGTGAAAAAAGCGAGCTGGTAATCCCAGAATCGGGAAGGAGGTAATGTACAATGACAATGACAGATCCAATTGCAGATATGCTAACTCGTATTCGTAACGCAAACATGGTACGACATGAAAAGTTGGAAGTGCCTGCTTCTAAATTAAAAAAGGAAATAGCTGAAATCCTAAAGCGTGAAGGTTTTATCCGCGATTATGAATATATTGAAGACAACAAACAGGGTATTTTGCGTATTTTCCTGAAATACGGACCAAACAACGAGCGTGTTATTACTGGCCTGAAACGCATCAGCAAGCCCGGTTTGCGTGTCTATGCCAAAGCTGATGAACTTCCTCGTGTGTTGAACGGTCTAGGAATAGCGGTGGTTTCAACTTCGAAAGGTGTGTTAACAGATAAGGAAGCGCGTCAGCAGGCAGTCGGCGGAGAAGTACTTGCTTACATTTGGTAATTACTATCGGTATGACAGGAGGTGCAAGGAATGTCACGTGTAGGTTTTAAGCCACTAGAAATCCCAAACGGTGTAGAAGTAAAAATCGACGAAAACAACACCGTCACTGTAAAAGGTCCAAAAGGTGAATTAACTCAAACCTTTAGCGATGAGTTAACGATAAAAGTAGAAGACAATATTCTTACCGTTGAGCGCCCGAGCGACAGCAAAAAGCATCGCGCCTTGCATGGAACGACCCGCAGCCTGATCGGCAATATGGTTGAAGGCGTGACAAAAGGTTTTGAAAAGAGCCTGGAGATCATCGGGGTTGGTTATCGTGCCCAAAAACAGGGCAAAAAGGTAGTCATCAATGCCGGATATTCTCATCCAGTAGAAGTTCAAGAAGAAGACGGCATCGAACTTGAAGTTCCATCAAACACAAAAATTATTGTAAAAGGAATTGACAAAGAAAAAGTAGGCGCAGTTGCAGCAAACATCCGTGCTATTCGTCCGCCAGAGCCTTATAAAGGCAAAGGGATTCGTTATGAAGGCGAATATGTACGCCGCAAAGAAGGTAAAACGGCTAAATAATGTTCGGTGAGGAACAGAAAGGAGTGACCTAGATGATCACAAAGCAGGATAAAAACGTAGTTCGCAAAAAACGCCACGCACGGGTACGGAAAACTGTGTTCGGTACAAAAGAACGCCCTCGCCTAAACGTATACCGTTCCAATAAACATATTTACGCACAGCTTATTGATGATGTGGAGGGTGTAACCCTGGCAAGCGCATCTACGATTGATAAAGAATTTGATCTCGATTCAACTGGTAACATGGAAGCTTCAAAAAAGGTCGGCGAAATGATTGCTAAACGTGCAAAAGACAAGGGATATGAATCCGTTGTTTTTGATCGCGGAGGTTACTTATATCATGGACGTGTGAAAGCTCTGGCAGATGCAGCGCGTGAAGCAGGCCTTAAATTTTAAACGTAAAAAGGAGGGAAACACATGCGTAAACACATTGATCCAAATAAGTTGGACCTGGAAGAACGTGTAGTAACAGTCAACCGTGTAGCTAAAGTCGTGAAGGGCGGACGCCGATTCCGCTTTACTGCCCTGGTTGTCGTTGGAGATAAAAACGGTCACGTAGGATTTGGAACAGGAAAAGCACAGGAAGTTCCGGATGCCATCCGTAAAGCGATTGAGGATGCAAAGAAAAATTTGATAACAGTACCCATTGTCGGCACGACTATTCCACATGAAGTCATCGGTGAATTCGGTGCAGGAAGCATTTTAATGAAACCAGCTTCAGAAGGTACAGGAATCATTGCCGGCGGTCCAGTGCGTGCGGTACTTGAACTTGCAGGTGTAGGCGACATCCTGTCAAAATCATTAGGTTCCAATACACCAATCAACATGGTTCGTGCTACAGTACAGGGCTTAAAAGAACTGAAAACTGCAGATCAGGTAGCAAAACTTCGTGGTAAGTCCGTAGAGGAACTGTTAGGATAAGGAGGGAAATCAAATGACCAAAAAACTAGAAATTACCCTCGTGAGAAGTGTAATTGGCAGACCACAGGATCAGCGTGATACCGTAAAGGCACTCGGATTAAGAAAAATACGCCATTCAGTTGTTCATGACGATACACCTGCTATTCGCGGAATGGTGAACAAAGTGTCCCATCTTGTTACAGTAAAAGAAGTTTAATAGAAGATAAGCGTAAAGAGGAGGTGCTCACATGAAACTACACGAATTAAAGCCAGCAGAAGGTTCCCGCAAAAAACGCAACCGTGTCGGCAGAGGAATGGCTTCAGGTAACGGCAAAACATCAGGCCGTGGTCATAAAGGTCAAAACGCCCGTTCCGGAGGCGGTGTACGCCCGGGATTTGAAGGAGGGCAAATGCCGCTATTCCAGCGCCTGCCTAAACGCGGGTTTACCAATATCAACCGCAAAGAATATGCGATTGTGAATTTAGATAAACTCAATACATTTGAAGAAGGAACAGAAGTGACTCCGGAATTGCTCCTGGAAACTGGTGTCATCAGCAAGCTGAAATCTGGTGTCAAAATTCTTGGCAGTGGAAAGCTTGAAAAGAAATTAACAGTGAAAGCTCATAAGTTCTCTGCTTCCGCGAAAGAAGCAATTGAAGCGGCTGGCGGGAAAACTGAGGTGGTTTAATGTTCCGAACAATCTCCAATTTTATGCGCGTTCATGATATTCGGCGCAAAATCATTTTTACTTTATTAATGCTAGTCATTTTCCGTCTGGGTACATTCATACCTGTACCCTATACAGATAAGGATGCTATTGACTTCATGAACGAAAATAATGTTTTCGGGTTTCTCAATACCTTTGGCGGAGGAGCGCTGAGCCAGTTCTCGATCTTCGCCATGGGGATTATGCCTTACATTACAGCATCCATTATTGTGCAGCTCCTGCAAATGGATGTCGTTCCGAAATTTGCAGAGTGGAAAAAACAGGGTGAAGTTGGCCGAAAAAAACTGGCCCAGGTAACCCGTTATGGAACAGTACTTCTGGCATTTATCCAGGCTATTGTGATGTCCGTTGGGTTTAATGCATTAACAGAGGGAATGTTAATTCAGAATCCTGGACTGTTCACATATCTGGTGATTGCCATTGTGCTGACAACTGGAACAGCATTTCTGATGTGGCTTGGTGAACAGATTACCGCACATGGTGTCGGCAACGGAATTTCCATTCTGATTTTTGCCGGGATTGTAGCAGCGATTCCGAATGGGGTCAATCAGCTATATGCCCAGTATATTCAGGATGCCGGCGATCAGCTGTTCCTTAACCTTGTGATCGTTGCACTAATTGTGCTTGTCACTCTACTTGTAATCGTAGGAGTGATTTACATTCAGCAGGCGTTGCGCAAAATTCCGATTCAATATGCGAAACGTATGGTAAACCGCACACCTGTTGGAGGGCAATCCACTCACTTGCCTTTAAAAGTGAATGCGGCTGGGGTAATCCCGGTTATTTTTGCGATTTCTTTCATCATCGCACCGAGAACCATTGCGCAGTTTTTTCCGGATAATCAAGTAGCCGTGGTTCTTTCCGAGAATATTTTTAACTACAATCACTGGAGCGGAATGCTCATATATGCAGCATTAATCATTGCCTTTACGTATTTTTATACCTTTGTCCAGGTTAACCCTGAACAAATGGCTGAAAACCTGAAAAAGCAGGGCGGTTATGTACCAGGGATTCGCCCGGGCAAAAATACGGAAATTTATTTAACCCGTGTGATTTACCGGCTGACATTTGTTGGATCCCTTTTCCTGGCAGCTGTTTCGGTTTTGCCGATCATTCTGGGTTCCCTGGCTAATTTACCGGCTGCCGTTCAGATTGGCGGCACAAGCTTGCTCATCGTAGTAGGTGTGGCCCTTGAAACGATGAAACAGCTGGAAAGCCAGCTGGTAAAACGTCACTATAAAGGGTTTATTAAGTAACGATTTTTATTAATGAGAGCGAGGGGGGTTATCTTGAATTTAATTTTGATGGGTCTTCCTGGAGCCGGAAAGGGCACGCAGGCAGACAAAATAGTTGAAAAATACAATATCCCTCATATCTCAACCGGAGATATGTTCCGTTCAGCAATCAAAGAAGGAACAGAACTTGGCAAAAAGGCGAAATCTTTTATGGATAAAGGCGAGCTCGTACCCGATGAAGTGACTATTGGCATCGTAAAAGAGCGATTAAGCAAACCTGATTGTGAGAATGGATTTCTACTTGACGGCTTTCCTAGAACCATTGCTCAGGCAGAAGCACTGGATAGCCTATTACATGAACTGGGAACCAAAATTGATTACGTCCTGCACATCGATGTACCAGAGGAAAAGCTCGTTGACCGCCTGACAGGACGCCGAATATGCCCAACATGCGGAGCGACCTATCATGTGGAATTTAATCCGCCAAAAGTGGATGGAAAGTGTGATCATGATGGTTCTGACTTAATTCAACGAGATGATGATAAGCCTGAGACGGTGAAAAACCGCCTGGAAGTCAATATCAAACAGACTGAACCACTACTTGACTTTTACCGCCAGAAAGGTGACTTGATTGCCGTTAATGGTGATCAGGATATTGATAAAGTTTTTAATGATATCACCGAAAAACTCGGAGGCAGCGCCTGATGATTATATGTAAAACGCCACGGGAAATCGAAATTATGCGTGAAGCTGGCAGGATTGTGGCTTTAACCCATAAAGAACTGCAACAGCATATTCAACCGGGAATGACAACCAAAGAACTGGACCGTATTGCGGAAAAGTTCATTCGCAGTATGGGTGCAATTCCTTCATTTAAAGGGTATAATGGATTTCGTGGCAGTATATGTACTTCTATCAATGAAGAGCTTGTCCATGGGATCCCCGGCAATCGCAAGCTAAAAAAAGGGGATATCATCAGCATTGACATCGGGGCTAAATACAACGGATACCATGGTGACTCAGCCTGGACGTATCCCGTAGGAGAAATCGATGAAGACTCAAAAAGACTTCTTGAGGTAACGGAGAAATCCCTGTTTGTTGGTCTTGAGGAAGCTAAACCAGGCGCGAGGTTATCCAATATATCCCATGCCATTCAGAGTTATGTAGAGCCTAGAGGCTATTCCATTGTTCGTGAGTATGTCGGTCACGGAGTAGGGCAGGATTTGCATGAAGATCCCCAGATTCCACACTTCGGACCGCCAAATATGGGGCCGCGCTTGAAACCGGGAATGGTTCTTGCCATCGAACCGATGGTCAATGCCGGTGAACGGTATGTGCGTACCCTTGATGATCAATGGACTGTAGTTACGGTTGATGGTGAACGCTGTGCTCACTTTGAACACACGATCGCCATAACAGATGATGGGTTTGAAATTTTAACAAAAGCCTAAGTGAAGGTGATGATCGTTGAACGAAACTGAGCCGAGTCCGCGAATAGGACAGATTGTCCAGGTCGTCCAGGGGAGAGACACTGGCAAGTATATGGTGGTCATTGAGGTTCTGGATGAACGTTTTGTTTTGCTGGCTGATGGTGACAAACGGAAAGTCACCAGGCCGAAGAAAAAAAATATACACCATATCGAACTTACAGCCCATATAGCACCGGAAGTGAGAGACAGCATCAAGGAAACAGGTCGAGTGACAAATGGGAAATTACGGTTTGCCTTATCAAAATTTGTCAAGGAACATGTGAACTATGGAAGAAGGGAGATCAACTGATGGCGAAAGACGATGTGATTGAAATGGAAGGCACGGTCACAGAGACCCTGCCGAACGCGATGTTTAAAGTAGAACTGGAAAATGGTCATACGGTATTGGCACACGTATCCGGAAAAATTCGCATGCACTTTATCCGCATTTTGCCAGGCGATAAGGTGACAGTTGAACTATCACCTTATGATTTGACAAGAGGGCGTATTACTTACCGCTATAAGTAGTGGAAGCTCCGATCCAAAAGGAGGTAAAGAAGATGAAGGTAAGACCATCTGTTAAACCGATTTGCGAGAAATGTAAAGTCATTCGCCGTAAAGGAAAAGTAATGGTTATTTGTGAGAATCCAAAACACAAACAAAAACAAGGTTAATTTTGAAGGAGGTGCGTGATAAGGATGGCACGTATTGCAGGTGTTGATATTCCTCGCGAAAAGCGAGTGGTAATCTCTCTAACATATATCTATGGTATCGGTAAAGCAAGAGCGCAGCAGATTTTAAAGGATGCAGGTGTTTCCGAAGATACCCGGGTGCGTGATCTGACGGAGGATGAATTAAGCAGAATCCGTAAAGAAGTTGATAAATATACGGTTGAAGGTGACTTGCGTCGCGAAATTTCTTTAAACATCAAACGTCTGATTGAAATCGGTTCTTACCGCGGAATCCGTCATCGCCGTGGGCTTCCTGTACGCGGTCAAAATACGAAAAACAACTCCCGTACCCGCAAAGGTCCGCGCCGTACAGTAGCAAACAAGAAAAAGTAAAGGAGGTTAGTTAATCAATGGCTCGTAAAACTACAACTCGCAGAAAGCGTCGTGTGAAAAAGAATATTGAATCGGGTATTGCACATATCCGTTCAACGTTTAATAACACAATCGTTACCATTACAGATCCTCAAGGAAATACAGTAAGCTGGAGCAGCGCTGGTGCCCTTGGGTTTAAAGGATCTCGCAAATCTACACCATTCGCTGCACAAATGGCTGCAGAAGCGGCAGCTAAAGCTTCTATGGAACACGGAATGAAATCCATTGAAGTAGCCGTGAAAGGTCCTGGAGCAGGCCGTGAAGCAGCTATTCGTGCCCTCCAGGCAGCTGGTCTGGAAGTAACCGCTATTCGCGATGTTACACCAGTGCCTCATAACGGTTGCCGCCCGCCAAAACGTCGTCGCGTGTAATTGGATTGTATAGTAATTTGTCACCCTGTCAATAATGGGTTATGATAGCTTAAACAGCAATGCACGGTACAACAGGACGAAATAGAATTGATTGATGTCTTCCACGGGGGGACTTGCCTACCTGAGGAATTTCGGTTAGACAGGGGTCTGGCCGGGGTTTCGACGTTTTGAAGGAGGGTTTTGTTTAATGATCGAAATTGAAAAACCAAAAATTGAAACGGTTGAAATCAGCGAAGATGCCACATTTGGAAAATTCGTTGTTGAACCGCTGGAACGCGGATATGGTACAACATTAGGAAACTCCTTGCGTCGTATCCTGTTATCCTCACTTCCTGGCGCTGCTGTAACATCTGTACAAATCGACGGGGTATTGCATGAGTTTTCAACAATTGATGGTGTTGTAGAAGATGTTACAACCATCATTTTAAACCTGAAGAAGCTGGCCTTGAAAATTTATTCAGATGAAGAAAAGACGATGGAAATTGATGTTCAGGGAGAAGGAACTGTTACGGCCGCAGATATCACCCACGATAGTGATGTGGAAATTTTGAATCCGGATCTGCCTATTGCTACCCTTGCGACCAATGGTCAGTTGCGAATGCGGTTAACAGCACAGCGGGGACGCGGATACCAGCCTGCTGAAACCAATAAAAAAGAAGACCAGCCGTATGGGGTCATTCCAGTTGACTCGATCTTCACACCTGTTTCACGTGTGACCTATCAGGTTGAAAATACCCGTGTAGGTCAGGTGACAAATTTTGATAAGCTGACTCTAGATGTATGGACTGATGGCAGTATTCGACCGGAAGAAGCTGTTTCACTTGGTGCTAAAATTTTAACCGAGCATTTAAATATATTCGTCGGACTAACAGATGAAGCACAAAATGCCGAAATCATGGTCGAGAAAGAAGAAGATCAGAAGGAAAAAGTATTAGAAATGACCATCGAAGAACTTGATCTGTCTGTACGTTCTTATAACTGTCTCAAACGTGCCGGTATTAACACCGTTCAGGAACTGACACAAAAAACGGAAGAAGATATGATGAAAGTCCGCAACCTTGGACGGAAATCACTGGATGAAGTAAAATCGAAACTTGATGAACTTGGCTTAGGTTTACGGAAAGAAGATTAATATATTGAACATCAGAAGATTTTCCTGAAGAAGGAGGGATTACAATGGCTAAAGCTAAACTTGGTCGTACGACAGATCACCGCATGGCCATGCTTCGCAATCTGGCAACAGATCTTATTATTCACGAACGCGTTGAAACAACTGAAGCCAAAGCAAAAGAGCTTCGTTCAGTTGTAGAAAAAATGATTACCCTTGGAAAGCGCGGCGATCTTCATGCCCGCCGCCAGGCAGCAGCCTTCCTTCGCCGTGTGAAAGATGAAGACGGTGAACAGGATGCCCTGCAAAAGCTTTTCTCGGATATTGCTCCGCGCTATGAAGACCGTCAGGGAGGATATACAAGAATCCTTAAGCTGGGTCCGCGCCGTGGAGACGGTGCAAACATGGTGATCATTGAACTCGTTTAATTCAATACTCTAAACCCGGGAAAGGGCAGGTGAATCTCAAATTGAGATTGTACCGGGCCCTTTTTTGCTTTAGAAAGCAAATCTTATTAAAAAGCAAGGCCGATCAATCGCTACATCTCTTTATTTTTAGAGTGTTCCAGGATAAGAAATATTTATAATCGGGTTTTGCCTGTAATAGACAGGAAAATGGCGGTTTAAAAATCTCTTTTTCAGTTTGCGGACAGGGTCGCTGCATAGGATGACAAATTTCAGTCGGTGATCTGGAGAATTCGTGTGCAATTGTGATAAAATGTATAGTATTGTAATGAATGTTTATTTCCCGGGTAATAAATTGTCGAGGTGAGAAGAGATGCGGGAGTTGGAGCAGAGTTTTATCCAGTTTGACGAAGTTTCATTCTGGTATAACCATGATGAGCCATGGGCATTGAAAGAGCTTTCTCTTACAATCAAGAAAAATGAATTTGTGGCTGTGATCGGACATAATGGTTCGGGGAAATCAACCATTGCCAAATTAATGAATGGGTTACTATTTCCTCAAAAAGGGGAAATATTTGTAGATGGCTTACGGTTGAGTGAGGAAACGGTCTGGGATATTCGTAAAAAGGTTGGCATGGTTTTCCAAAATCCCGATAACCAGTTTGTAGGGACCACTGTTGAAGATGATGTGGCCTTTGGACTTGAAAATCACGGAATCCCCCGTAAGGAAATGATTGAGCGCATAGAGCAAAGTTTGAAAGCGGTCGGGATGCTTGATTACAGGAAACATGAACCTCACCGGCTTTCCGGCGGACAAAAGCAACGAGTAGCCATTGCTGGTGTACTTGCAGTAGCTCCGGACTTAATTATTTTGGATGAAGCGACAGCCATGCTGGACCCCAAAGGCCGAACCGAAATCATGAAAACCGTTCAGCGGATCAGGAAGGAGAAAAAGGTCTCCATTTTGATGATTACCCATGACCTTCATGAGGTAACTTTTGCGGACCGGGTGATTGTCATGAATCGTGGCCAAAAGCTGATCGAGGGTACCCCGAAAGAGGTATTTCAGCAACATGAGACGCTCTGGGAAATCGGTCTGGATATACCGTTCGTTGCAAAAATTGCTGCAGAGCTGAAGCAGCGGGGAATTCCTTTAAATAAACAGCCACTGAACAATAAGGAATTGCTGGAGGAACTATGGAGATTACATTCGAACATGTAAGCCATATTTATCAACCGAATACTCCCTTTGCGTTTCATGCTTTAAAAGACCTTTCATTTCATATTCCTTCTGGGTCGTATACAGCGATTATCGGTCATACCGGTTCAGGTAAATCAACCCTGATCCAGCATTTGAATGGATTATTAATCCCAACGGAAGGCAGGGTAAAAGTTGGCGATTTCCAGTTAGAGCCAGGTAAAAAAAATAAACACATGAAGGATTTAAGAAAACATGTAGGTGTAGTTTTTCAATATCCCGAACATCAGCTCTTTGAAGAAACGGTTAAGAAAGATCTGATGTTTGGTCCCCTCAACTTCGGCACAGCAGAGACGACCATAGAAAAACGTATTCCGGAAATTCTTGAAGCTGTTCAGCTGCCTGAGGAAGTTCTGGATCGCTCCCCTTTTGATTTAAGTGGAGGTCAAATGAGAAGGGTAGCCATTGCCGGGATTCTCATGATGGACCCGAACGTGCTGGTTCTTGATGAGCCAACAGCCGGACTCGACCCGGGCGGTCGGCGGGAAATGATGGACATGTTTTATAACCTTCATAAGGAAAAGGAAATGACTACGATTCTGGTCACCCACAGCATGGAAGATGCGATGAAATATGCTGACTATGTTTTAATCATGAATGAGGGCCGGCTGTATATGGAAGGGCAACCTGAAGAAGTGCTTATTCAGAAAAAGAAACTGGAGGCAGTCGGACTGGATGTACCGGAAATGGTGGAGTTTTTGTCCATGTTTGAAGAAAAGTTCGGTACAAAAATCCCTTTTCATGGCCAAAATATAAAGGAATTAGCCAGCGATATGTTGCGAGTGATGAAATGGGGGAAATGCGATGAATAACTTGATTATTGGACAGTATGTTCCTGGAGAGTCGATGGTTCATCAGCTGGATCCCCGAACGAAGATTACCGTGATCTTCTTTTATGTAATTGTCATCTTTTTTGCAAACTCATTTTTCAGTTATTTTATTCTTGCAGCCTTTGCATTCATCAGTGCCATGCTGACTAGAATCCCTGCCGGATATATTATCAGAGGATTAAAGCCGGTCTGGCTGTTAATTGTTTTCACCTTTCTTTTGCATTTATTTGTGACCAAAGAGGGAGATGTCCTGTTTCGAATATTTTCATTTTATGTTTATTCCGGGGCGTTGATCCAGGGATTTGCGATTTCATTAAGGTTTTTCTTACTGATTCTCATGACTTCGCTCCTGACCTTAACGACTACCCCCATCGCGATTACCGATGCGATTGAAGATATGCTTGGGCCGCTAAAGAAAGTCCGGTTTCC
This sequence comes from Melghiribacillus thermohalophilus, assembly GCF_004342905.1. Lineage (GTDB taxonomy): Bacteria > Bacillota > Bacilli > Bacillales > Alkalibacillaceae > Melghiribacillus > Melghiribacillus thermohalophilus. The sequence goes on from NZ_SMAN01000011.1 coordinate 52,317, forward strand.
TGTTCACGAACTCGCATTAATGATGTCCATTTCCCTGCGGTTTATTCCGACTCTGATGCAGGAAACAGAAAAAATTTCAAAAGCCCAGGCTTCACGGGGCGTGGACTTTCGGACAGGGCCGATTAAAGACAGAATAAAAGCCATTGTACCGTTACTCGTGCCATTGTTTGTAAGTGCCTTTAAACGAGCGGAAGAATTAGCCATGGCGATGGAAGCCAGGGGGTATAAAGGTGGCGAGGGAAGAACGAAATTCAGGGAGCTTCAGCTCAGCTCAAGGGATTATGCCCTTTTTATAAGTTTTGTTTTTGTTCTCTTATTGTTCTGGTGGGCAAGAGCCTGATAGATGGAGGTAGTTCAAATGGAAAGGATGAAATGTACTCTCCAGTATGATGGGACTTTTTTTTACGGCTTTCAGGTGCAGCCTGAAAAACGAACGGTTCAACAAGAAGTGGAAGAAGCATTGCAAAAAATCCACAAAGGACAGTTGATCCGGATCACTCCTTCAGGACGAACCGATGCAGGCGTGCATGCAATCGGTCAGGTGATTCATTTTGATTCGCCGCTCAGAATCCAGGAGGAAAACTGGAAAAACGCACTGTGTTCCTTGCTGCCAGATGATATATACGTCGATCAGGTAGAAAAAGTATCTGAATCGTTCCATGCCCGTTATGATGTGAAAGAAAAAGAATATCGTTACAAAATTTATACGGGAAAAAAACCGGATATTTTCCGGAGAAACTACAGCTATCAGCTCTCACGCCCTCTTAATCTGGATAGGATGAATGAGGCATGCAGGTTTCTGATAGGAACCCATGATTTTACGTCCTTCAGTTCGGCAAGAGCAACCGTAAAAGGAGATAAAATTCGTACGATTTATGATGCCGGGCTGTTCCAGGATGAGGATGAAGTGATTTTTCGGGTGAAAGGAAATGGGTTCCTATATCATATGGTCAGAATCATGGTGGGAACGCTGATTGAGGTTGGGATCGGAAAACGGTCTCCTGATGAAATAAAAGAGATTATAGCGGGCGAGGACCGGGCACTGGCGGGGAAAACGGCACCGCCACAGGGCCTTTATTTATGGAAAGTCAGCTACGAATGAACATTTTGCGAACATTTATATATATTTATGCGTATAAAATTCGGTTTTTGGTTTGAAATTCATTCAAAATACGTTATAATACAAGTGAAATGAAATCGTACGCGAATACCCTCATATAATTTTGGGAATATGGCCCAAGAGTCTCTACCCGGTTACCGTAAATAACCGGACTATGGGGGAGAAGTTGTCTGTAGTTACCCGGACTTCAATAAAGGGGTTCGTATGCCCTTTTTTGGGATGCAGATTACTTTCTCTTCTTATTTATGAGGGAAGGTAATCTGCTTTTGTTTTTTACCATGTACTGTAAAGGAGTGACCCTGACATGAAACCATTGGTCGGTGTGATTATGGGAAGTACTTCCGACTGGGATACGATGAAACATACATGTGACATCCTTGAAGAATTAAATATTCCGTATGAAAAGAAAGTCGTTTCCGCTCACCGTACGCCGGATTATATGTTTGCATATGCGGAGAAGGCCAAAGAGCGGGGACTGAAAGTCATTGTAGCGGGAGCAGGCGGTGCTGCCCATTTGCCTGGCATGGTTGCCGCTAAAACGACCCTGCCGGTCATCGGAGTGCCCGTGCAATCCCGTACCCTTAATGGACTGGATTCCCTGCTTTCCATCGTTCAAATGCCAGGGGGAGTACCTGTGGCCACCGTTGCGATTGGTCGGGCAGGTGCTGTGAATGCTGGACTTCTGGCAGCAGAAATCCTCGGTGCATTTGATGATGTTATTCAGGACCGTTTGGAAAAACGTCGGGAAGAACTTCGCAAAAAAGTAGAAGCGAGCAGCGAGGAGTTGTAATATGACGAAAAAAATCTTACCAGGACAAACGATTGGAATTTTAGGCGGAGGGCAGCTGGGCCGGATGATGGCCATTGCTGCAAAGGAAATGGGCTTCCGGATTGCGGTGATGGAGCCGAAACAGGACTCTCCGACGGCTCAGGTGGCAGATATTGAAATTGTGGCACCCTATGATGATCTGGATGGAGCAAAGAAGCTGGCCCAATATAGCGATGTCATCACCTATGAATTTGAAAATGTAGACTATGAAGTACTGAACTGGCTGGAGGAACATGGGTATCTGCCCCAGGGAAGTGAATTCATTCGTATTACCCAGGATCGGGCCCATGAAAAGGCAGCCATTCAAAAAAGCGGAGGCCAGGTAGCCCCCTATCGCCTTGTTTCTACAGGCGAAGAGCTGGATCAGGCTGTAGCGGAAATCGGTATTCCATGTGTGTTAAAAACCCGCCGCGGCGGCTATGACGGCAAGGGTCAGGTCATGATTAGAAACAAGGAAGATGTCCAGAAGGCTAAAACTCTGTTGGATCAGGGTTTATGCATAGTAGAGCAGTTTGTGGATTTTGATAAAGAAATTTCTGTTATTGTATCAAGAGGTGTCAACGGAGAAACCAATACGTTTCCAGTTGCTGAAAACATCCATGTCGATCATATTTTGCATGAATCCATTGTTCCGGCAAGGATCTCAAAAGAGTCAGCCCATCAGGCTGAAAAAACAGCGCTTGATCTGGCCCAATCCATCGGCATGGTCGGCACGCTCGCAGTGGAGATGTTTTTGACAAAGGATGGGGAAATATTTATCAATGAACTGGCCCCAAGACCCCATAATTCAGGGCACTATACCATTGATGCGTGTGAAACATCCCAGTTTCAGCAGCATATACGAGCCATCTGCGGCTGGCCCCTCGGAAAGACAGATCTGTTAAAACCGGTCGTTATGGTCAACATTTTAGGGAAACATTTAGATGAAGCGATTGAAAAAATAGACGAATATCAGGACAGCAAACTTCATCTTTACGGTAAAGATGAAGCCAAAGAAAAGCGGAAAATGGGGCACCTCAATGTTCTGGCAGACTGTACAGAAGAGGCTCTGGAAAAAATCGACAAACTCGGAATCTGGCAATAAAACGAAGAACGGTTAGGAGGAAGAATGATGATCGAACGTTATACCCGACCAGAAATGAAAGAAATCTGGACAGAAGAAAACAAATTTAAGGCATGGCTGGAGGTGGAAATTCTCGCCTGTGAGGCATGGGCTGAGCTGGGAGAGATTCCAAAAGAGGATGTAGCCGAAATCCGGGAGAACGCATCCTTTGATGTCAACCGCATCCATGAAATTGAACAGGAGACCCGTCACGATGTGGTGGCCTTTACCCGCGCGGTCTCTGAAACCCTCGGGGAAGAGCGGAAATGGGTTCACTATGGACTGACGTCAACCGATGTGGTGGACACCGCCCTTTCCTATCTCATTAAACAGGCCAATGATGTGATCCGCAAAGATCTGGAAAACTTTGTTGAGATTTTAAAAGAAAAAGCACTGGAACATAAATATACCGTGATGATGGGCCGTACCCATGGGGTCCATGCGGAGCCGACCACCTTTGGTTTGAAGTTATTACTCTGGTATTCCGAAATGAAACGGAATTTAGAACGTTTCAACCGGGCAGCGGAAGAAATAGAAGTAGGGAAAATTTCTGGAGCAGTCGGTACGTATGCGAACATTGATCCATTTGTGGAGGAGTATGTGTGCCAAAAACTTGGCCTGAAGCCGGCACTAATTTCAACCCAGACCCTGCAGCGGGACCGTCATGCGAACTACATGTCGACCCTGGCCCTGATTGCCACGTCCATTGAAAAGTTTGCGGTGGAAATTCGCGGTCTTCAGAAGTCTGAAACACGGGAAGTAGAAGAATTTTTCGCGAAAGGTCAAAAGGGTTCATCCGCCATGCCTCATAAACGGAATCCGATAGGTTCTGAAAACATGACTGGAATGGCCCGGGTCGTGAGAGGCCATATGCTGACAGCCTATGAAAATGTACCTCTCTGGCACGAAAGGGATATTTCCCACTCATCAGCTGAGCGGATCATTATTCCGGATGCCACCACGGCACTCAATTATATGCTCAACCGCTTTGGCAATATCGTGAAAAACTTAACGGTATTCCCGGAAAATATGAAACGCAACATGGAACGCACCTTTGGCTTAATCTATTCTCAGCGGGTGCTCCTTGCTTTAATCGATAAAGGCCTGACCCGTGAAGAGGCCTATGACACAGTACAGCCTTTAGCGATGAAAGCCTGGGAAACGCAGGTGTCATTTAAAGAACTGGTTGAAAAGGAAGAAAAGATTACATCCCACCTTTCACAGGAAGAAATCGATGACTGCTTTAACTATGAGTACCACCTGAAACATGTCGACCGTATTTTTGCGCGTTTTGGTTTATAAAATTTCCACTGGATTTAGGGGAGGCGCCTATGAAAAAGGGAAACCTGCTGTATGAAGGAAAGGCAAAACGGATCTATGAGACAGATGAGCCGAACGTGATCTGGATTGAGTATAAAGATGATACCACCGCGTTTAACGGCGAAAAAAAAGAGGTCATCAAAGGGAAATCCCGACTGAACAATGAGATTTCCTCCCTGCTGTTTGCCAAAATGCAGGAGGCCGGGATTCAAAACCACTTCATTCAAAAACGTTCAGAAACGGAACAGCTTGTGAAAAAGACAGACATCATTCCTTTAGAAGTGGTGGTCCGCAATATTGCAGCGGGGAGTCTGGCCAAACGTCTGGGGATGGAAGAAGGCATTCCACTTAAGAAAACGATTGTGGAATATTACTACAAAAACGATGATCTTGGCGATCCCCTGATCAACCAGGATCATATTGAACTGCTGGAGCTGGCCCGCCCGGAACAGCTGGAAGAAATTCGGGAAACAGCTCTTAAAGTCAACGGGATTCTCACCGGTCATTTTGATCAGTGCAGCGTGCGCTTAGTCGATTTTAAATTGGAATTCGGGCTCGACGAACACGGGGCGATTCTCCTGGCTGATGAGATCTCTCCGGATACATGCCGCCTGTGGGATAAAGAAACCAATCAAAAGTTCGATAAAGATGTGTTCAGAAGAAATCTTGGCAGCCTGACCGAGGCTTATGAGGAAATATTGAGACGCTTAAAGGGGGAAACCAACCATGTATAAAGTGAAAGTATACGTAACATTGAAGGCAGGCGTGCTGGATCCGCAGGGAAAAGCGGTGAAAGGTGCTCTTCACAGCATGGACTACAAAGAAGTTCAGGATGTCACCATCGGTAAATATATGGAATTGATGATGGAAAAAACAGAAAATATGGAAGAAAAAGTGGAGGAAATGTGCCACCGCCTGCTGGCAAACCCGGTCATCGAAGACTACCGTTATGAGATTGAGGAGGTTGTCCCCCAGTGAAATACGCCGTGATTGTTTTTCCAGGATCGAACTGTGATGTGGATATGTATCACGCCATCAAAGATGCGTTAGGCGAAGAGGTGGAGTATGTCTCTCATACGGAAAAGGATCTTTCCGAATATGATGCCATTCTTCTTCCAGGGGGGTTTTCATACGGTGACTATCTCCGCTCTGGTGCTATTGCACGTTTTGCCAATGCCATGTCCGGTGTAATGAAAGCGGCGGAAGAAGGAAAACCGGTGCTCGGCGTCTGTAACGGTTTTCAGGTGCTTCTGGAATCCGGCCTTTTGCCAGGAGCGATGAAACGAAACCGGGATCTTAAGTTTATTTGTCGTCCAGTCAATTTAAAAGTAGAAAATCACGAAACGATGTTTACGAGTGAATATGAAAAAGGGGAAGTCATCACGATTCCAATTGCTCACGGGGAAGGTAACTATGAGTGTAATGATAAGACCCTGAAAGAGCTTGAAGAAAATAACCAGATTGTGTTCCGCTATCACGGGGAGAATCCGAACGGCTCCAGAGGAGATGTTGCTGGCATCATCAATGAGAGAGGGAACGTGCTTGGCATGATGCCTCACCCGGAGCGGGCGGTTGATGAAATCCTGGGCCATACAGATGGCTTAAAACTGTTTCAGTCCATACTGAAAAATTGGAGGGAATCACATGTCTGCACGTCTTGAACCCACTGCTGAACAAATCAAAGAGAAAAAGATCTACCGTGAAATGGGACTCCGGGACGATGAATATGAACGGGCTGTAGACATGCTGGGACGCCTTCCGAACTATACAGAAACCGGGCTGTTTTCGGTGATGTGGTCCGAGCACTGCAGTTATAAAACGTCTAAACCCGTTTTGAAAAAGTTCCCTACAGAAGGAAAGCACGTGCTGCAGGGTCCCGGTGAAGGTGCCGGAATCGTGGATATTGGTGACGGACAGGCCGTTGTATTTAAAATTGAAAGCCATAACCACCCTTCTGCCATTGAACCATATCAAGGAGCTGCCACGGGTGTAGGAGGGATCATCCGGGATGTCTTTTCCATGGGTGCCCGTCCCATTGCCCTGTTGAATTCCCTTCGTTTTGGCGAACTGGATAACCCCAGGGTGAAATATTTATTTGAAGAAGTGGTAGCGGGAATTGCCGGTTATGGAAACTGTATTGGGATTCCAACTGTAGGCGGCGAAGTTCAATTTGATGACTCCTATAAAGGAAATCCCCTCGTCAATGTCATGTGCGTGGGAATCATTGACCATGAAGACATTCAAAAGGGTCAGGCTAAGGGGATCGGCAATACGGTCATGTATGTAGGAGCAGCGACCGGCCGGGATGGCATTCATGGGGCCACCTTTGCTTCTGAGGAACTGACCGATGAATCGGAAGAAGATCGCCCGGCGGTACAGGTGGGCGATCCATTTATGGAAAAGCTCCTCCTCGAAGCCTGTCTGGAACTGGTGAAATCCGATGCCCTTGTAGGAATTCAGGATATGGGGGCAGCCGGACTGACCTCTTCATCCAGTGAAATGGCCAGCAAAGCGGGTACAGGAATTGAGATGAACCTGGATGACGTCCCGCAGCGTGAACCAAACATGACGCCATATGAAATGATGCTTTCTGAATCACAGGAACGGATGCTGATTGTTGTGAAAGAAGGCAGGGAGCAGGAAATCATCGATCTCTTTGAACGCTATGGACTGGAAGCAAAAGCCATCGGCAAAGTGACCGATGACAGGCGTCTTCGTTTGTACCATAAAGGGGAAGTAGTTGCCGATGTGCCGGTCGATGCACTGGCAGAAGATGTACCGGTTCGAAACATGCCATCGACAGAACCTTTATATTTTAAAGACATGCAAGCGATGGATTTACAGGTTCCGGAAGTAAAAGACTATCAGGAAACCCTGGTTCAATTGCTGAAACAGCCAACCATTGCCAGCAAAAAATGGGTGTATGATCAGTATGACTACATGGTACGGACCAACACGGTAGTTCCTCCAGGATCAGATGCAGCGGTGCTTCGCATTCGGGGGACAGAAAAGGCCCTGGCGATGACAACCGACTGTAACTCCAGATATTTATATTTAGATCCGGAAACCGGCGGGAAAATTGCGGTTGCTGAAGCGGCCCGGAACATTGTGGCTTCTGGAGGGGAACCATTGGCCATCACCGACTGCCTGAACTTCGGAAACCCGGAAAAGCCAGAAATTTTCTGGCAGCTTGAAAAGGCAACGTCCGGAATGAGTGAAGCATGCAGAGAACTTGAAACGCCGGTGATCAGCGGAAATGTTTCCTTATATAACGAAACGAATGGCACCGCCGTATTTCCGACTCCTGTAGTCGGTATGGTTGGGCTGATCCATCATGTGGACCATATTACCACCCAGTATTTCAAACAAAAGGGTGACCTGATTTATGTCATCGGGGAAACCTATCCGGAATTTGGCGGAAGTGAACTGCAAAAGTTAGTCGAAGGCAACTACTCAGGTAAGGCGCCGACTATAGACTTGAGTGTAGAAGGAAAACGGCAGAAGCAATTGCTAGAGGCTATTCAAAAGGGGTTTGTATCATCTGCTCATGATCTTGCAGAGGGTGGCCTTGCTGTAGGCCTTGCAGAGAGCCTGATGGATGAATCAGGGCTTGGAGCTGATGTAACCGTGGATGGCGAAGTGGTTACAGCCTTATTCAGTGAGACCCAGTCCCGTTTTCTTGTCTCTGTTCCGAAAAACCAACAAGAAGCTTTTGAACAGATGGTGGACGATGCCAAACGGATTGGAACGGTAACGGATGATTCCAGACTCGTGATTCACCATACAGACCAGGACATCCTCATTCAGGCAGATGTAAAGGATTTAGCCGTGGCCTGGAAAGGAGCTATCCCATGTTTGCTGAAATCAAAGGCTTAAATGAAGAGTGCGGCATTTTTGGGGTGTTTGGACACCCGGATGCCGCCCAATTGACCTACTATGGACTGCACAGTCTGCAACATAGAGGTCAGGAGGGCACAGGCATTGTGGTGTCAGACGGAAAACAATTAAATATACGCAAAGGTCTCGGACTGGTAACTGAGGTGTTTCAGGAAGAGGATCTTAGCCATCTAGAGGGGCATGTTGCTATTGGTCATGTGCGCTATTCTACCTCAGGCGGGGGCGGATATGAAAATGTACAGCCCCTTCTGTTCCGTTCCCAGAATGGTTCGATGGCGTTAGCCCATAACGGGAATCTGGTGAATGCCAATGCTCTAAAACATCAGCTGGAAGTGGGAGGGAGCATTTTCCAGACGACTTCCGATACGGAAGTGCTGGCCCACTTAATCAGGAGAAGCGGCTATATCACATTTGAGGAGAGGGTTAAAAACGCCCTTTCCATGCTGAAAGGCGCTTATGCATTTCTTGTGATGACGGAAGATCAATTAATGGCTGCCCTGGATCCTCTGGGGATGCGTCCGTTATCCCTCGGGAAAATGGACGGAGCATGGGTGATTGCTTCGGAAACCTGCGCGTTTGATGTGGTAGGAGCCGAATATATCCGGGAAATTGAACCAGGAGAACTTGTCATTATTGATCAGGACGGACTTCGTTCTCTACCGTTCAGCTCTCCGATGGATCGGGCGATTTGCACCATGGAATATGTTTATTTTGCCCGTCCGGACAGTAATGTAGACCAGATTAATATTCATGGAGCCCGAAAGCGCCTCGGCAAGCAGCTGGCTAAAGAAGCCTATGTCGATGCAGATGTCGTCACAGGAGTTCCGGACTCCAGCATTTCAGCCGCCATCGGTTTTGCCGAAGAAGCGGGCATTCCCTATGAGCTTGGTCTCATCAAAAACCGTTATGTAGGCCGGACCTTTATCCAGCCTTCCCAGGAGATGCGGGAAAAAGGTGTGAAAATGAAGCTTTCACCGGTACGGGGCATTGTGGAAGGAAAACGGGTCGTGATGGTCGATGATTCCATTGTCAGAGGAACCACATCACGCCGGATTGTGCGTATGCTGAGGGAAGCGGGAGCAAAAGAAGTTCATGTCCGAATCAGTTCACCGCCGATTACGAGCCCATGCTACTACGGGATTGATACGTCAACATCTGCAGAACTAATTGCAGCCAACCATTCCGTTGAGGAGATCAGAGAAATGATCGGGGCTGATTCCCTTTCCTATTTATCCGTAGATGGCATGCTGGAGGCCATTGGTCGCCCGAATACAGCGAAGAATTGCGGACAATGCCTGGCCTGCTTTACAGGGAATTACCCGACTGAGATTTACGATGATACTGTATTGCCCCATGAAAGAGTGGCCGTTACCCGGGGGCAAAGATCGAAATAAGGAGAGATTCAGTCATGTCAAAAGCATATAAGCAAGCGGGGGTCGATCTCGAGGCCGGATATGAATCGGTCAAGCGAATCCGAAAACATGTTCAGAAAACCATCAGGCCGGAAGTGATCGGTTCAGTCGGCGGATTTGGCGGAATGTTTGATGTATCACAGCTTGGCATGAAGGAGCCGGTGCTTGTGTCCGGAACCGATGGGGTTGGAACGAAACTGATGCTGGCTTTTCAGATGGATCAACATGACACCATCGGCATGGATGCGGTCGCCATGTGTGTAAACGATATTGTGGTACAGGGCGCCCAGCCCCTCTTTTTCCTCGATTATATTGCATGCGGAAAATCCGAGCCCGAAAAAATTGAACAGATTGTCAAAGGCATTGCCGATGGATGCAAACAGGCCGGTTGCGCATTAGTAGGGGGAGAAACAGCTGAAATGCCGGGAATGTATGATGCGGATGAATATGATATTGCCGGGTTTGCGGTAGGTGCGGTTGAAAAGTCAGCCATCGTCACCGGCGAAAACATCGAGGAAGGGGACGTATTAATCGGTCTTGCCTCAAATGGCATTCACAGCAACGGGTATTCACTCGTAAGGAAGGTTTTGCTTCACGACAACAGGCTGGATCTGAACGAGCACTATGAAGAGTTCGGAAAGACACTGGGGGAAGAATTGCTTGTACCGACAAGAATTTATGCAGCTCCAATTATGGAAGTGCTAAAGCAATATGAGATTAAAGGAATGGCCCATATTACCGGCGGCGGATTTATTGAAAATATTCCGCGTATGCTTCCGGACGGACTGGGAGCAGAAATCGAAAAAGGTACCTGGACCATTCCAACGATTTTTCGTCTGATTCAGGAAAAAGGCAACTTGTCGGATGATGACATGTACCGCGTCTTTAACATGGGGATTGGCTTCGTACTGGCTGTCAATGAAAAAGAAGCGGATCATATTGTGAATGTGCTGAATGATACGGGAGAAACAGCACAGATCATTGGAAAAGTGACAGGAACATCCGGGGTTCAGTTTTTCGGAGGTCCATCATCATGAAAAAAATAGCGGTTTTTGCATCTGGAAACGGGACAAATTTTCAGGCCCTTTTAGAGGCCTCCAGAAAGGATCAATCTAAATTTGAAGTGGCTCTGATGGTATGTGACAAGCCTGGAGCAAAGGTTATTGAACGGGCAGAAGACAGAGGAGTGCCGGTGTTTGTATTTAACCCAAAGGAATATGGCAGCAAAAATGCTTTTGAAAAAGAAATTTTAAAGAGACTGGAACAGGATCAAATCGAATTTATTGCCCTTGCCGGTTATATGCGCTTAATTGGCGAGACGTTGCTTCGGGCCTATGAAGGGCGGATCGTAAACATTCACCCTTCCCTGCTTCCGGCATTTCCGGGGAAAGATGCCATCGGCCAGGCTTTTGATAAGAGGGTCAAAATTACCGGGGTGACGATCCATTATGTGGATGAAGGGATGGATACCGGGCCTATTATTGATCAGGAAGCGGTACGGGTTGAGGAAACGGACACCAGGGATTCCCTGCAGAAAAAAATTCAACAGATTGAACACCGGCTGTATCCCCGGGTGTTAAATGAGATTCTTTCCGATTAATGAATGACAAAAAGGAGCGGGTTTACATGGCAAACAAACGGGCCCTGATCAGTGTATCCAACAAACAGGGCATAGTGGAATTTGCAAAAGGACTGGAAGCCTTAGGAGTTGAAATGATATCAACCGGTGGAACAAAGCGCCTTCTAGAAGAGGAGGGAGTAGCCGTCAAAAACGTATCGGATGTGACGGGCTTTCCAGAAATCCTGGACGGCCGGGTGAAGACCCTTCATCCAGCCATACACGGTGGACTTCTGGCTGTGCGTGATTCAGCCAAACACCAGCAGCAGCTTGAGGAACAGCACATTACCCCCATTGATTTAGTGGTTGTAAACTTATATCCATTCAAAGAAACGATTTCAAAACCGGATGTTTCCTTTGAAGACGCCATTGAAAACATCGATATTGGCGGTCCGACCATGCTCAGGTCGGCAGCGAAAAATCATGAGTACGTCACCGTGGTGGTCGATCCGGAAGATTACGGCCGTGTGCTGGATGCCCTCAAACAGGGAGATGTATCCCGAGAAGAAAGGCGCCGGCTTGCAGCCAAAGTGTTCCGTCATACAGCCAATTATGACGCCATGATTTCTCAATACTTTACCGAACAGACTGGTGAAGCGTGGCCGGAAAACTTCACGATAACCTTTGAAAAGGCACAGGATCTTCGCTACGGGGAAAACCCCCATCAGCAGGCTGCATTTTACAAGAATCCATTTACCACAAAGGGATCCATTGCGTCCAGCCAGCAGCTGAATGGAAAAGCTTTGTCCTATAACAATATTAACGATGCGGATGCAGCCCTGGCCATTGTAAAAGAATTCAAGGAACCGGCTGCTGTTGCGGTCAAACATACGAATCCATGTGGGGTCGGAACCGGTGAAACGTTGTTTGAAGCTTACGAACGGGCCTATGAAGCGGATCCAGTTTCCATCTTTGGCGGGATTGTCGCTGTCAACCGGGAAGTGGATGAACAGACTGCACTGAAAATGAAAGAAATTTTCCTGGAAATCATTCTTGCTCCATCCTTCAGCGAACAGGCTCTGGACATTTTGAAGCAGAAAAAGAACCTGCGCCTGCTGGAAGTAGATTTAAGCGAGACGGGTGCAAAGCCGGAACGTAAACTTACATCTGTTCATGGCGGTCTGCTGGTACAGGAAGAAGATGTATATTCTCTGGATCAGGCAGAAATCTCTATTCCTACAAAGCGGAAACCGACGAAGAAAGAATGGGAAGACTTGAAGCTCGCATGGAAGATTGTGAAGCATGTGAAATCCAACGCTATTCTGCTGGCGAAGGATCAGATGACAATCGGCGTTGGTGCCGGTCAAATGAACCGGGTAGGAGCCGCTAAAATTGCGGTGGAACAGGCCGGGGACAAGGTGAAAGGTGCTGTTATGGCTTCCGATGCCTTTTTCCCAATGGACGACACGGTGGAACTGGCGGGGAAAGCGGGTATTACCGCCATCATTCAGCCAGGGGGTTCCATCCGTGATGAAGACTCCATTAAAAAAGCCGATGAATACGGAATTGCCATGGTATTTACTGGAGTTCGCCATTTTAAACATTGATGGGGAGGTGAAAAGATGAACGTACTTGTCATTGGACGGGGCGGGCGTGAACATGCGGTTGCCTGGAAATTTTCCAGAAGTGAATCCGTAGAAGAGGTATTTGCAGCGCCGGGGAATGACAGCATGAAAGATGTGGCAACCCTTGTGGATATTCAGGAGACGGAGCATGAAAAGCTCGTTCAGTTCGCGAAAGAGAGAGGGATCGACCTCACCTTTGTAGGACCCGAGGCACCTCTTCTGGACGGCATCGCCAATACATTCCAGGAAGCAGGACTGACCATTTTTGCCCCGACAAAGGAAGCGGCTTTAATTGAAGGCAGTAAATCCTTTGCGAAAGACTTGATGAAACGATATCACATTCCAACAGCTGATTATGAGTCTTTTGACAACTATGAATCAGCTCGTGCCTACGTAGAACAGAAGGGTGCCCCCATTGTCATTAAAGCAGATGGCCTGGCAGCCGGGAAAGGCGTTACCGTAGCCATGACAAAAGAGGAAGCCCTTGATGCGCTGGAAGAGATGATGAGGGATAAAAAGTTTGGCGAGGCCAGTGAACAGGTGGTCATCGAAGAATTCCTGGATGGGGAAGAGTTTTCTCTGATGGCCTTTGTTCACGAGGAAAAGGTTTATCCGATGGTCATCTCCCAGGATCACAAGCGTGCCTACGACAACGACGAAGGACCGAATACAGGAGGGATGGGAGCCTATTCTCCAGTTCCCCAGATCCCACAGAAAATGGTCGACGACGCCATTAAAACGATTCTAAAAAAAGCGGCCCGTGCCCTCGTGAAGGAAGGCCGGCCATTCACCGGCATTTTATATGGTGGACTAATTGCGACAGCGGATGGGCCTAGGGTCATTGAATTTAACGCCCGTTTTGGCGACCCTGAAACCCAGGTGATTTTGCCAAGACTGAAAAACGATCTGGCCCAGGTTCTGCTGGATGTGATGCAGGGGAAAGATCCAAACCTTGAGTGGACAGAGGAAGGGGTCATCGGGGTAGTACTCGCGTCAAAGGGCTATCCAGGCTCCTATGGCAAAGGAAAGCCGATTCAGGGGCTGGATCAGCTCCATGAAGATACGCTTGTGTTCCATGCAGGTACAAAGGAATCCGAAAGCGGTTTTGTCACGAACGGTGGACGGGTATTGCTGGCCGCCCGCATGCATAAAGACTTAAACAAAGCCAGAGAGGAAGTATACCAGGAAATGGAGAAATTATTCTCCGATGATGTCTTTTATCGCCGGGACATTGGTCAACGTGCTTTCAAGTAGATCATACAATAAAAAAGAATCAAGTTTGACAGCGCAGTGACTGACGACTTTCAAGTGGAATGGACCATGAGGGAGCTGCGTGAAGATTTTCAGCCGGTCGTCTGGGCAGGGGGATCATTCAAAAGCTTACCGTAAACAGGAGTTTTTGAGCTTCCCCTTTACTTTTTCAGGAGGGAAAAGGAATGGAAAATCCAATCATTCTGGACGGAAGAAAAGTTGCTCAGGACGTCAAAGATCGCTTAAAGCCACGTGTGGAATATTTAAAAAAGAAGGGAATCCATCCATGTCTGGCAACCATTCTGGTAGGAAATAACCCTTCTTCCGCCACTTATGTGCGCATGAAAGGAAACGCCTGTGAGCGATTGGGTATTCGCTCCAAACGGATTCATCTGCCGGAAGAAACTTCAACGGAAGAGCTTTTACATGTCATTCATGAACTAAACGAAGATCATTCGGTACACGGCATTTTACTGCAGCACCCGGTTCCAGCACACATCGACGAACGGGCAGCCTTTGAAGCGATTCACATTGATAAAGATGTGGATGGCGTCACAAGCATTGGTTTCGGTCAGACGGCCTTTCAGTTTGGCCGCTATCCATCCTGTACACCAGCTGCGATCATTCAGATTCTCGATTATTATCAGTTACCAATCGAAGGGAAATATGCAGTGGTGGTTGGAAGAAGTCCAATATTGGGAAAACCTGTATCGATGATGCTGCTAAACCGCAACGCGACCGTAACAACCTGCCACTCGAAAACTAAGAATCTCCCAGAGATTGTTCGTCAGGCAGATATGGTTGTTGCGGCTGTAGGTAAACCTAACTTTATTAAGGGAGAATGGATTAAAGATGGCGCCGTTGTGCTGGATGCCGGATACAATGAAGGCAACATTGGTGATGCTGACTATGAAACATGCCGGCCCCGCTCCAGTGCCATTACACCTGTTCCAGGAGGAGTAGGACCGGTGACCATATCCATGCTGCTGAAACATACCGTAGATGCAGCAGAAGCAAAACTGGCCGGTCAAACAAGGCACGTTTCCAATGCCTGAGTGGTTTCTGTTCTTTTAAACGTAGTAAATCGTACCAATAGAAAAAAGGACCACTGTTCTGTTTGCATCTAATCACTTATATCGTCGTGCAATGTATGAAATCGCATGAGGGTTGCTCCAATCAAGAAGGAGAGAACCCTCATGCCAAAATGATTTCTGCGAATGAATCCCTATAAAGATTAACCGATGTTTTCGTGCCCGTATAACAATCCTATCCATGAATCTATAAAAGAACTCTGTATGGGTTATTGATCTGCAGGTTTTTCATGATTTTGCAGAAACCTTTTTCATTATACACAATCCTTTTCGTAGGCCCACGCTCCAACCATATACCATCCCGGGTCAGTGGTTGTTTCAGCGCATTGTCCTAATTCCTGGTCACATCCGCAGTCGTCATATCCAAAGACAGCATAGCATCGATCATGTGCACGGCAGCAATTGTCTAAGTCATTAATCGGAGTACCCCCGCCAACGCTTCCATTATCTCCACAATCAGCACCGCAATGACGATAATAATAGAAACCAGAACCTGGATCACCAAAAACCAGGCATCCTTCCCACCACTCTTGAGAAGTGATTTGATTTTCATTACCAGTACCAAAAAAGTCAAAATAGGACTCTTTATAGGGTAATTCAATCTGTTTTAAATCCTCTCCATTTCGTATTTCTAACCGTTTAATCATCTTGTGGCTGCCATGGCCAGAGGAAAAGTGAGCGGCAACTTTTTCAATTGAAGAAGTGTTTCGCTTTTTAGAAACTTCAATAACGGATTCTTTATCAAAATAAATGAATAAAGCTTCAATGTCTACATTTCCTTTATTTTCATATAACAGGGTAAGGTTATATCCTTTAACTTCAAAAATATCATCTGTTTGATGTTCAGACTGTAATTGATTGATTAACCTTTTTGTTTCCTTTAAATGAATAGCTTCTTTTGTAAACCGTTCAATCCTGTCCTTTGACATCCTGTTCATTTTAACCTTCATTGATATCACTCCCCATATAATTTTTTAACAGCTAATTTTTTGGTTGATTTTAAGTCCGGTTAATATATAAAGAAGTAGATTCATGATGAATAACAACCTTCTATATGAAAATCAGGAAAATAGAAGAAGAAAAATCAGCTTCTAAAAAGTGGAATCATCGGAATTATGGAATTCGATCTCAAAAAAGTTAAAATTTTTTCGAGAAATTTATGAATCAATAACGTCTAATTCATAGAGGGAGTCACTGGGGGAATCGTATGTGCAAGAATAAAATTATTTCTGAATGGTTTGAGTTATATGGTGATGATATTTACAATTATGTCGTTTACCGTGTTGGATCGATGGATGTTGACGATATAGTTCAGGAAGTATTTATGAAAGCTCTCCAAAAATATGAGACCTTCCGTAAAGAATCTAATCCCAAAACATGGTTGATCAGCATAGCCAGAAATAAAGCTATCGATGAGATGAGAAAAAGGGGAACGAAATGGAGAAAAAACATGATGCCTTTTCATCAAAAATGTGAAATTCCTGATCACCAAACGCCTGAAAAGGTTTTACAGATGAATGAAGAGCATAGGGAATTATATCAGGCCATTCAATCGTTAAAAACAAACTATCGTGAAGTGATACTCCTGAGAGGTATCGAGGGATTCTCTATAAAAGATACAGCCAGTATTTTAGGATGGTCAGAATCAAAGGTTCGTTCCACCTATTATCGCGCTTGTAAAGCGATAAAAAATCAATTAAGGGGGCATATGGATGAATGAGGATTTGCACAAAAAAATACAGTCCCTACCCAAAGCCCATCTGTCTCATAAACAAAGGACATCTATAAAAAGGAATATAGAACAGAATACCTTATACGATTCTTGTGAACAACAACAAAGCTGGTTTGCACAAAGAGTGATACACGTTACGGGAATAGCAGCAATCCTAACGCTTGTATTCTTATCTTTTATGATTGGCGTAAACGTAAATCGTTCAGGCGACATCATACCTTTTGACAAATTTAAAATGGAAAATATCGAAAATCTTCAACTTGTCCATGATGGAGAGGAAACAGTCATTAAGGAACAAAAAGTCATTATCGATTTATTAACCATCATTTCTGATCATGATCTTTTCTTCATTGAGCTGACGGAAAGAGAACATCAAAAACTTTTAACTAAAGTTATGGAAGATCATGCAGAAAAGATTCATATCATTCTTTATCAAAACAAAGGACAGGGGAATATTCAGCAATATGCCTTTATGATCAGCAAAAATGGTGAAGTTGTATTAGAAACGATACACAATGGTTTTTCACGTAAGGGGTATAAAGCAGTTGGCAAACATAAAAATTTATATAAGAGGATAGTAGATTTTTAATTTCAAACAAATTAGCAGGAGGATGATGATGGGAAATAAAAAATTAGTGATGATCTTATTCATCATAGCGATTATTTTCTTGTTAGGCTATTTCGGTTTTATGTATTTTGTGAGGAATTTTCCATTTAACGGGTAGACTTGCTTACGGTAATTGACCCAGAAATACAAGAAATCTTTATTTTTCAATACACCATATCGTTCAGGGGTTGTTAAAGTCTTCAGTATAATTAACGTTACATTCCTGATGCAGAACGTATTTTAGTCGTTTTTGCAATTTTTGGGCTATGATGTGTGGTTTTGGTGTTCTGCAGCCCCCCTGGATATTCAACATTACCTTATACAGACCTGCAAAGGGGGGCTTTCAGGCAATTAAGATTTGTCCATGATATTTCATCCTGAATTTTCTTTGAATTGTTCTAACAGATCCCAAAATCCAGGAGTTGATTCAATATCATACTCCTTGATTGTAATGACTAACTTATATTTTAATTCTTGAGACAAATCCTCTCTTTCAGTATAATTTGTCAATGTCAGGGATTTTTTGATCTTAGGCTCAAATAAATCAATGAGCATCTGTAATGCTTGATTGTCTTCCTTGGACTTTTTTGCCAGATCATACAATGTATTATCCAACTTTGATCACCCCTTTCTTGAATGATGAATAACTTCTCCTAATTCAATAATCACTTTTTCTAGCTTCTCTAATTTTTTTTCAAATCGCAAAAATAAATAGATGGTAATGGCAATAGGAAAGCCAAAATTCCCTAAAACCATAATCCATTGGGGCATCTCCACAATCATTTTATTCACATCCATTTTGTTGAATAAACTCATGAATCTTCTTTAAAGCATTTTTGTGTAATTTCGAAATCGCCTGCTGGGATTTATTCAGTCTTTTCCCGATTTCCGTATTGGTAAATCCTTTGACATAGTATAGGTCTATTACTTCTTTTTGTTTGGACGACAGTTGACGAACTGCTTCATGCAACAGTGAATCCTCAATGTAATCTTCTATACTTGAACTGCGGATGATGTCATCCAGGTTAATTTGAGAATCAGTATCCTCTATAAAGTCGATCAATGAATCTTCTTCCATGTCATTGAGCGGCCGATTGATCGTAGGGGGAAATCGTTTTTTATTTCTTTGGAATCGTTTATCATAATTAATAGCGTTAAAATATAGGGTAGTAGAAACCAACGCAATAAATCTAGCACTGAAATAGTATTTTTTAAATTGGAGATCTAATTTTCTGCGGTTTTCTTCTGTGGGATTGCATATGGCATCTATAAATAATTTTTGGTTGGCTTTGTCTTTCAAAAAATTTCGAACCACCTTATGTTCAAAAAACAGTCGGTTATCATGAACAAACTGGTGGACTTTCTTCTCACATAAACTCTTATTTGTAAATAAAGTGTCTATTTGAGCTCACCACCTTTTTAAAAGTCACACATACGGAAACATACGTTCCATCATAATGTATAAAAAAACCCCAGTTTTTTGTTAGGAATAGGAATAGAAATGGTTTATTTTGAAGATAGCTTTATACAACTTTGCAGGATTTTACAGGATGTTTTTGCGGATTCTTCAATTAATTCGAATAAAAATTCACGTTCTTCTTCAGTTATCTCCTTTTCCAGGCATTTTGTAAAAAAAGCCTGTGATCGTCTGGCTTCACAAAAGCATTTGAATAATATATCCCTTCTATGATCATCCATATTTCTCCACCGCTTCCTTTGAAAGGTTTGCAGATAAATCCAATACTCTCATCGAAGGACCACGCATGGTAGTATGATCTGTTAACATTTGCTCTACTTCAGAAATTGTTGGTTCTTTATTATATTTATTTTTCAATTCTTGAATGAATATTGCAATAGCCCCAGAAACGTGAGGGACTGCCATTGATGTTCCCGAAAGGACTGTGTAATTCCCCCTCGAAAAAGTGGAATATATACCTGAACCCGGTGCATATATATCAACAAACTTATTTGTATTTGAATAGTCGGCAACATCTCCTTGTTTATCCATAGCTCCAACTACAATAGGTTCAGAATAAGCTCCCGGATAGCGAAATTCATCCGTTTCTATGTTCCCATCTCCGTCATTACCAGACGCTGCCACTACTATAATTCCTTTATTAACCGCTCTCTTTATGGCATCGTGCAATTGAGAAGTGGATGTTTTTATTCCAAGTGAAAGAGAAATGATGTTTACCTTTTCTCCGTTTAATCCTCTCCAATCAATAGCATAATGAAGACCATCAATAAGATGCTGGATTGAACCGGTTCCGTATTTGTCTAATACTTTCACAACGAGAATTTTTGACTCAGGTGCAACACCAATTAATCCATAACCGTTAGATGAGCCAGCTAGAGTTCCTGCAATATGTGTGCCATGACCATTTAAGTCTTCAAAAATTCCGATATCCCCGTTAAAATCATCTGTGAAATTATACCCTCCTATAATTCGATCTCTTAAGTCAGGATGGCTGATATCGCATCCAGTGTCTAATATTGCAGTAATTACCCCTTTCCCTTTATAACCTTGATTCCATTTAGTAGTGACATTAATTTGAAGTAAATTAGGCGGTATTTTTTCTTTAAAGGAGGATAGAAAGACAATTGTTGTGGGTAGTAATCTTACATCACTCATACTTTCACCCCTTTTTTAAATTATAAAGAAATAAAAAAAAGGAAAAGTACAACCTTCTTTATGAAAAAATAGAAAAAAAAACCTTTATAGCATGATATTTACTATAAAGGTCTTCATCATAAACTCTAACATATTTGATTTTGCTCTTTTCAGATTGATAACTGTCAAATATTCATGAACCTAAAGGAAAAAATCCATTGTTAAGACCGTAGTGGTATCACACTAGTTACTTAATCCCCATATCAGTAAAACAATGAGACGATAGGCAATGAATATGACAATGACGATGGCTGAAATCCACATGATGATTTTGCTGCCTGGTTGGTTTCTTTTGGCAAATGACAATATAAAAGATAGGGCAAATCCTGCTGTAAACATATAGAGCCATGTACGGTTGTTCAAGAAAAAGTCGACATCAAACGCAAACAAGCCCAGAGCTAACAAGGATAATCCAAACACAATTCTCATCAGTATGTTCATATGGTCCTCCTTAAAATTTTCTTTTAATTAAACCCCAAAAAACCAGGCCAATGATCACGGTTAAGGACATTAATGTTGTGATACAGACCCTTAACAAAGTGTAATCAATCGGTTTTAATCCCGTCATAAACATAATTAGTGCTAACCCTGCTAACATAAACACAAAAAGAAAACGAAACAATTTATATTCCATATATTTTGTTCGTTCATCGTTTCCTTCTTTCGTTATAAGAAAAAGAAGTATGACGAATGTGAAGAGGGCAATCACTGACAGAACATTTGTGACGGTGGTTAGGGTTTCCACTATGATTCATCTCCTTCCGATAGGTCGTACTGAAAAACATCATCAATCCGTACACCAAAGGCAAAAGCAATTTTAAAAGCTAATGTTAAAGAAGGCGTATATTTCCCTTTTTCAATAGATATAATCGTTTGTCGGCTGACACCTACTTTTTCAGCCAATTTCTTTTGTGTCATATTGTGTTCGGCCCTTAAAACCACAATCCTGTTGGATAACTTCCCCATCATGGTAACCACAACCTGTTCGTTTGAGTAAAGTTTACTTAACCTATTGTAAAATAAAGTTTACATTAAGTCAAATAAATTTTACTAATTACCTTTTTTTAGAGAAAAATAAAGAGCTGCATTTTCGTTCAGTTGCAGCTCTTTGAGAATCATATATGTTATATGAACATGTTTTTTGATATCCCTTTTTGATTTAATAAGGGCACCCACAGAATGAGTATTCTTCCCCATTAACAGATGTGTAAAATTTAAGGCATTCAGGATGGTCTATGCAACACTCACGTACCGGCCCACAAAACCCCTGTAAAGTTACTTCTCTATCTTTTTTGTTATTGTCATTGATTTTGCTCATAATTTATTTTCACTCCTCTTTCCGTTTTGTGTTTAACAATAATCAAAAACAGTCCGAATGATTCCAACATTAGTTGGATAATCATCCTCATATTGAGCAGCACAATCCAAAAGAACATTATCACATTCACAGTCCCCATACCCGAATGTGGCATAACATCTATCGTGTCCTCTGCAGCATTCATCTAATCCATTTATGGGCTCTCCCCCTCCGTATCGAAGGCCATCACCACACCCTGGACCACAATGATTATAAAATTCTGGGTAATCGTATAAACAAACGGTCCATCCCTGAGCATTGATGGAGTTCTCAATTTCTCCAGGTGTGTATGAAGGATCATTTGCTCGATCGATAACCAAAGGTTTTTCCAGTTCGTTTTCATATGGCTTCTCGAGATATTGCCTCAATTGTCCGTTTTTAACCATAAATCCTTTTAATAACTCGTTCCCATTTTCTTTGACGACCATTCGTCCACTAACTACTGTTTTCATTTCATCGTTCAGTTTGTTCTTATCAAAGCGAATATTTACTTTATTATTTGCAAATGAAAGAATGATATATTTGCCAACAATAACCTTTCCTTCATCGACAACTTCATCGAAATGATATGCTAATCGAACGATATATTCTGAATCATCAAAGAATATCAACTTGTTGAATTCAGATTTTAATTTTTGGAAATCAGGGTTTTTGCGCATTTCTTCAATAAGATTTTGTAATTCGGTTCCTTTCATGATCCCACCATTTGATAAGTTTAGCATTTGTTAACCGCCTTTCCTTTTTTATTAATAGAAAGAATTATGTTAGAGCAAGAGTTTTTCTAGTTTTGCCTTGTTGAAACCTAAAACCTTATGTTCCTCTGACCCTGTTTTTATAATCGTAAATGGGGTACCCCTGGCTCCAAATTTAATAAGTTCGGAGCGATGTTCTTCGTTATTTTTAACATCTTTGATGGTGTAATGGATGCCATTTTTTCTCATCCAGTCTAGTTGTTGTTTGCAAAACCCGCATTGTTCGTTTGTGTATATGATAATTTCTGAGACAGGTTTCATACATAACACCTCCTTGTACTATATAAAGTGGTGTTTTGAGGTAGAGATACAACCTTTAGCCATTTTTTTTAATCAATCATCCACACCTTATACGGAAGAAATCATTTGAACCGAGTTCATCTGAATCTAATTTGCCTGAAGAAAAAGCTTAAAGTTGAGTAAGAATTTAATACGAGTCTAAAGACGGATAAACCATTCATTCATTTATTCAATGAACTTTTCATCAAGTACATGATGGTAAAAAAATGAAATTAAACTCTCTGGGAAATCATTATACGAGAAGAGGGTGGTCACACAATGAAACGCTGCGTGAGCGCTGATATTCGCGATGGGGGTAAAATAAAAAAGTAAAACTTCATATTTTTTATGAGAAGAGAACCGGAAACTGATTAACCGGCTTACTGATCAAATCACCTTAAATGCCGTTCTGTATGAACTAAAACGAATCTCTTAAAAAAAATACAGCCCGTTAATCGTGAATAGCATGAGGTCATTTTTTTCGGGGGTTCGCTTTACATGAACCAGTGGTCAACAGATATAGTCAATGATCTATTGACGAATTCAATTTTATTCAATGATCCAGAGGCTAAAGAAATATGGTAAACAGGAGATAATTTGAGAGATGTGGGATCGCTTTCCTATACGTTGTCAGTAATCAGAATGACTCCTTTGATCAGTTTCTCGTATGATTGATGAAGGAAGTTTCAGCAGGAAAATAGGTAGAGGCTAAAATGATAGCTTGCACAGATGGTGTCCGTTATTTGATACAATCGTCTGTGTTCTAAAAATTAGACTTTCTGATTTACTGTGCCATTCTATCACATTTTGAGATGCGTTTACGAACTGAAAAGTATTATGGGATACTATTTCTTCTTTATTGGGTTCTATTATTAAGGTCTGCTCCATATTAAACCAATGATAAATACCCATAATACATAAACGGTAACAGAAATGATATTCAACCACATGGCTAATGTGATTAACCATCCAGACTCTTTCATTCCTTTACCAATGAAAGCAAAAATTGAACCTAATAGCCACAAAAAGATTAGAAGGTACCCATTTGGGTCTTTCGAAAACATAAGTACGATACTAAGTATCCATGACACCAGTGACAAATACTTAAACAACACCATCTCTCCTTTTTATTACTTTTCAGGAAATATATATAAATAATACCATATACGAAAAATGAATACCATAAAAAAAAAGATGCTGAATTTATGTTCAGCATCTTTAGAAAATTAATTTTATTAACATAACCATCCTCGCGGTTCGAAATAAGTGTTAATTTGTAGCCATGTCCAATAATCCTGATTTTGATATGGATCAATACAATCAGCGAGTTCCTTGTCACAACATTTATCTCCTTCACCAAAAATATGCCAGCAACGATCATGGGCACGGCAACAATTGTCAAGATTATTAATTGGTGTTCCTCCCCCCAGGGAACCGTAATCCCCGCAACCGGGGCCACAATGTCTGTAAGTTTTACCTGCATCTTCATTCTCCAGGCAGAATGTACCATCAATCCAATCCAAAGCCTGATCTTTGATTGTTTTGTCAGGAGAATAATTTGGATTAATCGGTAAGTCAGAAAGTTTTGGTTCCATTTCAAGTTCTCCATTGTATTCCTTTATAAAAGTTGGCAAAACTTCGCCTGATTTTACTTTAAACCCTTTAAACACTTGACCTTCTACAACTTTACCAGTGAAAGATTCATGAACGTGCTCAAAATCATCCACTTTAATATAAGAAATGGATAAAGTTTTCTCAGAGTTTAGTAAGGTAACGGCTTTGACATTCGTTAGTTTTCCTTCAAAATTAATTTGGTAGGAACTGGAGGCGATCACATTTTTCAAACATTTCAAAATGAAGCACCAATAAAAAGGACACCTTTTTTATACAGTTAAAGAAACTACAGCATAACCGTATCGGAGGTATCCTTATGTTTAGGAGTGAACCAAATTGAGAATATGTCATCGGGAATCAGCTGGTTACCTATTGTCAATACTGCACAGAGACAGAAAAGACAACGATTTTTTATTACTGTTGTCTAGTTACGGCTCAAACTCTTTTTTATTCTTTTATTTTAACTTTCCTTACAAGACTTGTAATGAAGACAATAAGACGGTGGCAGAATGTAAGTAAACCACAAATACATTCCATTTATATCTCCTTACCACTTAATATCTATCCGTGGTTACTCCGAGAAATTCAGCTTTTATGATCTTGTTTTTCATTAATGTGGACAATTCCACCAGGACTGGAGTAATTATCAGTCTTGAAGTACCAGATAGGGTACCATATTTTTTGTGGAAATGTCACCATGGAGCCAGGTGAATTCGTCATTGACCGGACTGGGGTTACATAAAAAAACAAAGCCCGTCACATTTGCGGTTCAGAAAAGAAGAAGATGCAGAATAAAGGGGCTGTCCCGTAAGACGTATGGGTCTTAGAAACAGCCCTTTTTATCTGATGACACCAAACTCAAGAACATGAGCAGGATTTATGGCTGTCAGAGCACAAATCCCATTGAGTGAAAGCGGATTGATCCCGATCGGGAGAGCAAATGTTCTTTGTGTAACAGTTGCTGCCAGAAAAAAGGGGAACATCCTTTTTCGGAATTCATAACTGCTGATAAGGCAAAAGCTGATTCGTTTATCTCTTATTTCGGTTCCGGGACACTGGCAGGCGAATCCGCCAATTCCATATCTGGATTATGATCTAAAAACCAGTTCATGGAGAATTCGTTTTTAAACAATAATACGGGACGGCCCCGGTAATCATGGATCAGCATGCGAGTATCGCTTCGGGTATCTTTATCCGGCACTTCCCCTTTTACGACCCAGCGGGCCAGCTGATAGGGCCAGCGTTCCATTAACAGATCAACGCCATATTCGTGTTCCATGCGATATAGGAACACATCAAACTGGAGTTGCCCGACTGCGCCCAGAATCGTTTCCTCAAATTTCGGGGTGCGATACACCTGAATGGCACCTTCCTGGGCGAGCTGCTCGATGCCCTTTACATACTGCTTATGTTTCATCGCATTTTTCGGGCGGATTTTAGCAAAGTGCTCCGGCGGGAACATCGGGAGACGGCCAAAATCAAAGGTGTTTTTGCTGCCGCAGATCGTGTCCCCAATCTGGTAAACCCCGGGATCATACAGTCCGACGATATCCCCTGCATAGGCTTCTTCCACAGCGGCTCTGGAATCTGCAAAAAATTGCTGGGGCTGGGACAGCTTCATGGATTTTCCGGTGCGGTGCAGCCAGGTTTCCATCCCCTTTTCGAATTTTCCGGAACAAATCCTGAGAAAAGCTACCCGGTCCCGGTGTGCCGGGTCCATATTGGCCTGAATTTTAAAAATAAATCCGGAAAACTCCTCATCATCAGGATGAACCGTTCCTTTTGAGGATTGACGGCTTGCCGGCGGGGGTGCCATTCGTAAAAAGTGTTTCAAAAACGTCGGCACTCCAAAGCTGGAAATAGCACTCCCGAAAAAGACGGGGGTCTGCTTTCCCTTCATCACCGCATCGAGATCAAAAGGATTGCCTGCCTCATCCAGAAGCCTTAAATCCTCAATGAGCTGATCGATGGTGGCTTCATCGGTATTGTTGGAAAGCTGAGCCTGTAACTCCTCGTAGTCGCTCACTTCCCGGGATGTTTGCTCATCCCGGTCTTCACCGTAATACTCAATCGTCTTGTCAGAGCGGTCATAAACCCCCCTGAATGTGGGACCCATGCCAATCGGGTAGTTCATCGGGGTAGACTCAATGCCGAGCACCGCTTCAATTTCTTCAAACAATTCTAGCGGCTCTTTTCCATGGCGGTCCAATTTATTAATAAACGTAAAAATCGGGATGCCCCGTTCGCTGCAGACCTTAAACAGCTTAATGGTCTGGGGTTCCACACCCTTTGCTACGTCCAGAATCATGACAACACTGTCTACGGCCATCAGTGTACGGTAGGTGTCCTCACTGAAATCCTGGTGACCGGGTGTATCTAAAATGTTGATTTTATAGCCTTCGTATTCAAATTGCATCACACTGGATGTAACGGAGATTCCCCGCTGTTTTTCAAGCTCCATCCAGTCAGAGGTGGCAAACTTCGCTGATTTTTTGGCTTTAACCGATCCGGCGGTGCGGATGGCTCCTCCTAATAGGAGCATTTTTTCGGTCAATGTTGTTTTACCGGCGTCCGGATGTGAAATAATCGCAAATGTACGCCGTTTATTGACTTCACGCTGTAAATCGTTCATATACGATCCCTTTCTCGTGGTCGATTTATTCGTTTATTACGTTACCATAAATACAGCTGATATGGAATGAGCAAATTATAGGGAGCCATGTTATCTTTCTGTAATGAACAACGAAGTATTTCCGGTTGATTTCCAGCTGAGGCTTTGGGGAAAGTACTTACAGCCCATTCACTGGATTCTGAACCTTTTCAATAAAACACCTTGACATTGTGGCGCTAAATATTATAATATAGCCTATGGCATTTTATTATCAAATCCACGATTAGCCCCGGAAACTATTCGTGTTGAGATATGATAATAAGGAACGTGAGCAAAAGAATTAGGAGGGAAACGGATCATGCGCACAACTTTCATGGCAAATGAGAACAATGTTGAGCGTAAGTGGTATGTTGTGGATGCAGAAGGCCAGACTCTTGGTCGTCTTGCAAGCGAAGTAGCAGCGATCCTTCGCGGCAAACATAAACCAACTTATACTCCGCATGTCGATACTGGAGATCACGTGATTGTAATCAATGCTGAAAAGGTACATCTGACTGGAAAGAAGCTGGAGAACAAAATTTACTACCGCCACTCCAATTATCCAGGCGGTCTGAAACAGCGTACGGCATATGAAATGCGTACGAACTACCCTGAGCAAATGATCGAGCTGGCTGTTAAAGGCATGCTTCCAAAAGGACCACTGGGACGCAAAATGGCGAAAAAATTGCATGTCTACAGAGGCGCTGAACATAAGCACCAGGCACAACAACCGGAAGTTTACGAACTTCGCGGATAATCATGAAGGAGGTTGACTAGAGTGGCACAAGTACAATACTACGGTACCGGACGCCGGAAAAATTCTGTGGCTCGTGTTCGTTTAGTTCCAGGTACTGGACGTGTAATGGTAAATAACCGTGATGCAGAAGAATATTTTCCATTTGAAACCCTTCGTCGTATTCTGAAGCAGCCGTTGGAAGTTACGGAAACAGAAGGAAGTTACGACGTGCTTGTAAAAGTGGAAGGCGGCGGATTTTCAGGTCAGGCAGGTGCAATTCGTTTAGGTATTGCCCGTGCTCTGTTAGAAGCGGACCCTGATTACCGCTCTGCCCTGAAAAAAGAAGGACTGCTGACTCGCGACGCACGTGTGAAAGAACGTAAGAAATACGGTCTTAAAAAAGCTCGTCGTGCCCCACAGTTCTCAAAACGTTAATAGAAACATTGATATATCAGTGTTTACAGAGCTTTTTTGGTTCAAGTTGGTTCAAATCAACTTGAACCTTATAAAGCACTTAACAGATTTAAAGCATCGGCATCTTGCTGATGCTTTTTTTTCTGGCATTAATTCCAGATAATAATTCTGTGTGGTTTGAATATTAATGTGACCTAATCGCTTTGATACATAAGCAATATCTATGTCTTGAGAAAATAAAAATGATGCGTGAGTGTCTCTTAAACCGTGAAACGTTGTTTTCTTAATATCTAATTTCTTCAGTAACTCTGCTAATTGTTCCGACTGTTTAAAACCGCCAAAGCTGAAAATATAACCATTCTCTTTAACAAATTTTACGAATTAGTTCATATACCTCTTTGTTAATAGAAACATCACGTTTTGCATTTTGTGTTTTTAATGAAGTATCATCAGAAGTAGGACTGATTGAATGTCTAACTTTTATTCCGTATTCATAGAGACTCTCTGGGCGTATTGCTAGCAATTCTCCACGTCGCATCCCCGTTTCTAATGCCAGTAATACAAGTAAGTTAAACTCGTCTTCTGGATGCTGTAAAACGTAATTACGAAGCTTTCTAAAATCGGTGATAGATAATGCTTTATTCCGTTTAGGTGGATTCTCTCCACGTGTTTTTACTAAACGTGCAAAATCATTTGCAATATAGCCACGAGCATATGCATCACGTAAAGATGTTTTTATTTTAAGAAGAACCTCATGTGTTGTTTTTCGTGAATGTGTCTTGGCATACTCATCAATCTTTTTCTGAACAACAATATCATTTAAATCTTTTAATTGGATATCCTGAAATAAATTTCTAATAACTCCTAAAGTACGAACATAATTTTGAAATGTCGTTTCTTTAACATCATTTACTTTTACAAGATAAATCCAATTCTCGAAAAAATCCGCAAATGTTGTTGTTCTGTGAGCAAGTTCTTTTCCTTCTCCTTTCGCTAATTCCATTTCTAAAGCCCAAAGTTTTGCTTCCTTCTTAGTCGGAAATGTTTTAGTTAGTTTTTTGTGTTCTCCATATTTGTACAAAGAAATTTGTGCTCGATATGACTTTCCTCTTTTTACAATACTAGCCATGCTATCAATCCCTTTCAAAAATAAAGTTGATAGATGCTAGTTGAATACATCTGTATTGTATTCTGAAACTAACATCTTATCAACTGTCGACATTTTAAACGGAGTGTTTTTCGATAAAGTGTATTAAAGATTTCATTGTGTAGCGTTCACGCTTACCAATCATGAAACGATCTAGCTCTTCATGTGGGCGAATATATTTATCAAAAGACTTTGGGTCTATACCTAAAAAATCTGATGCTTGTTCCCTTGTTAAAAGATATGGATATTCCTTTGTAGCCATGTTTATACTCATGTGGCATCATCTCCTTTATGCTGAGATTTAATTTTAAAATTTATTTAGTTCTTTTAGTGCCTGTTCAGCATCATATTTGATTTGTCCTAAAATATCTTCTGGTGTATAGTAGCTATTTTGGTAATCAGAATGATTATCCGTTTTATTAATCGTTCCTTTACCGTTCTGGAAAAAGTCTACTATTTCGATAATGTGTTGTATATGTTCTTTTAATTTTGGAGAACTCATTTAAATATCATCCTTCCCATGGCTTACCTTCTAATTGGTAAAGTGCCTTGTATTTATTTAACCAAGATATATGGTCATCATTGGGTTCGAATTCTTCATAGTACTGTTTATATAAATAATCAACTAATTCTTTTGCTGTGTTGCCTCCCCATATTTGTTGAACTTTCCACAATGTGGGGAGTAGACCAGACCCCTTAATTAAATGGTCTATCGACTGTTCTAATAAGTTATTTCGTGGAGATGGTGATTCAAAGTGAAAGTTCTTTTCATCTAACAATTCAAGCATTAATCTAGTTATCTTATGAGGTCGATTAGAATTAACATAAAAGAACATGTAGCGATCAAGTAGAGAACTAATAATTAAATTTTTAAGCTGTTCATCTGTACTACATTCTTTAATTGCATCTGTTAATTGATGGGCGTAATCACCTGAAAACTCTGCTTCAACACGTGTCCAGTCATCCACTTCTTTAGCGATATGGCGCATGTGTTTCACGACAGTTGTTCCTCTTTTTTATCATAAATGCGTAAATGCACTTTTGTATTTCTGCTTTTTGCCCCGATATACAATGTTTGTGCTTGAAAATCCTTCGATATGTCGGACACTTTCGAGTTGTTTCTTTTGTATGGTTTTTCTTTGTTGTCATCAATAACCTTTTGTAGGTAACTTTTATTAGTACTTGCCATAGCGCAATTCAGTCCTCTTTTCTTCAATTGAGCGTTTTAATTTAGCAATATCAATACCTTCATTAATAAAGTCACAACAGATATCAATTCGTGAAAGTCTAAAACTATATTCATCCGAATCAATCATTTTTAAAAAGGTGTGTAAATGAATAGGTTCATTAAATTCTGCTTCATATCGCTTTCGATACTCATGCCATGCATATGCACTATATTTGACAATCACACCCATTTTCGTAAATGCCTCATGATAAGCAATACAGAAATAAAAAGGTGCATTGATGAATGAGTAACCTATTGTGTAGCCTTCTGGTAGCTTAACGTCAGCTTCACCGAAGTTGTCAAATAGCTTATGCATCTTAGATTTAATCAAGAAGGTACTTATTAGACTTTTTGCTACCCAGTCACGCCATTCATCAAAGTCAAACACGCCTGTTGTTTGCAATACGAGTGTAAATTGGTCAATATCTGGTTTAATCATGTTCTATTCACTCCTTTTGCTTAGAAAACTTTAGGTAAAGTTTTCTTGGTGTAAAAGCCTATAAGAATAGACTTTGGTGTGGGTTTTGCTCCTGACTGGAGCTGGGGTGATTACCTGCACCCCAGCTCTCCTAAAGGTGTAAAGCACGGAGCGGAACCTTCCCCGTCTGAACGACGGGTCTCCTTCCGCTCTTTGTGCCGTCGCTCCTTAAGGAAAAGCTAGGTGCTTCAATTCAAAAAGCTACAGTAAGGAACGGTCAACAACCGTGGCTTGTCTGCACTTGCTAGCCCTGGATAACTGTAAATCCCTTGACCAGCAGTAAATTGAACTGGAGGTATATCCACACCAGAAGAAAACAGAGTTCTATAGGTTTGCTCATCACTATCACCTAAAGCAATCTTCAAAACGAGCTGTTCTCTAATCGCTGTTGGCATCGTCTGTGCGTTCATTTGTTGCGTAGTGACCCACAGAATACAACCTAGTTGACGACCCATGAAAGCAACATCAGATAGTATGCTATCGACTTCATCACGCTCTTTTTTTGCTAAAGTCTTCCATGATTCTCTCAATGACCCGAACTCATCTATAAGCAGGATTAAAGCAGGCAAACCAGCATCCTTATACGTTTTGTTTCGATTTGATATGAAAAAGTCTTGTAATTCATCTTGTCGTTTTTCCATACGCTCATGAAATTGTTTAATCAATTCAATCGCATTTGTTTTGTCGGCAGTCCGTTCATCACCAACGGTACGTTTAGCCATTTGGTAAACATCCGTTCGCTTAGGGTCAATGATGAACAACTCATGCTTAACCTTTTTCGACAACACTTGTTCAACCACCATTTGGATAAAAAAGGATTTACCACTACCTGTTTGCCCCACCAATCCAAGGTGATGTAACGGTACAGTTGCACGCTCATCTAAGCGTAAGGCGTAATCGTCTGCTGTTTTGTTTGACCAAACAATCAAGTCACTTGCTGATTTAATCTTTAGTTGTTTATGTGAATCAACTGAATAAAATTCGTAAATATACCAGTCGCGATCTTTAGATAAGTACTTGCGCTCACTCACATAACCTTTTAAAGCTGAATCAATCCGCATATCTTCAAGTTTCTTGTCGAATTTAATTGTATTATTGATCAAAACTTTTCCTGACTTTCTTGTTCGATTATCATCAAATGTTATCTTGATTTTTGGTAAAGTAACTAAACGATTGTCAAACTCGCGTTCATCCTCAAATCTCGCATCTTTGATATGTCTTCTGATTCGCTTTGTCATAAAATAATAATGCAGAGAAAAAAATAGACCAAACCACAGTTTATTGCGAATAGACCAATTAACAAGCAAAGTAACTACAATCAGACTAACAGGAATCAAGAAGATATTTGATTCAATTTGTGGAAGCTGTATTATCGTTATTTGCTCAACAATCAATGGATACAGATTATAAAAGAACAACCATAAAACGGGTTCTCCGCAACAAAATGTGCTTGATTCTTCCTCTATCGTATGATTGCTTTCAAATGCTAGGCTGGTTGCTGACATTCCATGCGAATACGCAT
>NZ_SMAN01000012.1 GCF_004342905.1 Melghiribacillus thermohalophilus
TCTTCCTTTCTATTGGTTTTGGTTTGGGTTACTATTAACAATAGAGGAAGATTCTGCATTTTTCAATTTTCAGCACACTTCATTGGGGAGAGCCAGCATAAGCTATAATCACTAAAATCAGTAAGTGTACGAATTCCAGCATCATCAGTCTGAAACTGAAATAAACCCCGTATCTAGTAATTTTTTTGAATGGTAATAATCATCACAATACCGAAAAACGGGGAAAAAGGGAAGGCATCCAAACAATCAAGACTCTCCTTATAGCTGAACAGCAAGCTATGTTTAGATTTTTTAAGGAATGGGAACACCAAATCCTGATTCCCAACCTCATCCCTTTAAGAGTGACTTCAAGTCACCTTTTTCATAAATTCGACATGTGCCAGGAATTTATCAGGTTTTGATATATTTTGTCGAACAACCCTTCTTTTATAACTGGCTAAAATCAGCCACCATTCGATCAAATAATTCTTGTTCCTCCAGATACGGTACATGGTTACTGTGTTCAAAAATATATAGCTTTGATGCCGGGATTAAATCGTGGATTTCTTTCGAGCAATCCAGCGGACACTGGGCATCATGCCGTCCGCAGTAAACGATGGTGGGGACGCCAATGTTTTTAAGATCTTCTCTAATATCGTATTCAGGAAGCTCTTGAAACGAATAATAGTCCAGTCTTCTGTTGACAACCCTTCCGCTGCTGGGCTTTGCAAAATATTCATCAAACTTTTCCGGGTGATGCAGTGACATCTCTGTCCACTCTCTGCCGGCTTTTGCTTTTTCCTCTTTTGATGCTTCCTTTGACTTCAAAATTGAAAAAATTTCTTTCAATCTTGGATTCAGCGGATTTTGCCTGCTGTATATGCTCCCTGGATGTTCCATATACTCTTGGGATGCCGCTGCTCCGCCTACCATGAGTTTTGTCAACGATTCCGGGTATGATGCTCCATAAACGAGGCCAATCATACCTCCGGTGGAATGACCGGCAAACCCCCACTTTTCAACATTTAAAGCTTTTCTCAAGGCTTCCAGATCTTTGACGGTTTCTTTCATGCTTAATTCCTTATCATCCTTCACCCGGCTGGAGGAGCCTGTCTCTTTCAGGTTTACAAGATAAACCGTAAACTGATTCACAAACCGATCGGAAAAATAATCTCCCCGCTCATTGAACTCACTATATAAATGGGTGACACATAAAGGCTCTCCTTCTCCACACACAAAAACTTCAAAATCTCCCCGTTTGGTAGAAACCATTTTCCTTGTCCACATGCCACTTCCTCCATGTTGAAAATATTCCCCTAATCAAATGTTCTATACAAGTCGGTTTGTTCCCTTTATTGTTTCTCTGTTATTACAAATCTATTTGGAGGAAAATTAGTTCATAACCTATATATACCCCTCAACCTTTTACGAGTTTAATAATCTCCCGAATAACAGAATCAACTTCATCTGGCTTTTGAATCACCAACAGATAATCAGCTTCATCTTCTCTCGGAAAATTTGCACTTTCCTCATTCATCAGCTCTTGCTGTCTTGCCAGCAGTTCTTGATAAGAGATGGGCATCCTAAATATGTTAGTGCTGCGCTTACTTTTCCCAACCCGCTCCTCAAGAACATCATCAGCCAAATCAAAAAACACCAGAACACGTATAAACCCCTTATTACGATAGTATTCAAGCCACTTGATCCGATCCTGCCGATTCAGGTTCGAATTGCATAAAATAAGATGGTGATTGGTTTCGCGAACCGCATAGTCCACAAGGGTCTGGGTGAGGGCATGCTTAATTTTATTTGGCCCCTGTTTCGGCAATAATGCCGGGTAATACGTGTTGAGGAATTCAGCCTGATGATCCTGGTCGATGACGACGGAGTTGGGCAATTGTTTTTCTAAGGATTTTGCAAATGTCGTTTTCCCGCTATGGGTTTTTCCGACGGTCATGATGACTAGTCTCATGAAAGCTCACTCCAATCACATCATTGTCTTAACAAAATTCTCAATACCTTTCTCCAGTTCTCTCTGATTTTCCAGGTATGTATGGTGAGCGCCATTTATTTTCATGATTTGGGAATGTGGGAACTGGAAGGTTCGGTAATGGTCAGGGCCTATTGCGTGATCATGTTCTCCTGTGATCACTAAAACCGGTTTTTCTATTTCTCTAGTTAACGGGGTGAAGTCCTTAAAATATTCTTCTGATGAAAAAACATATTGTTGAAATGAAGACTTCATTTCCAATGACTGGTCAATGCGGTCTATTATTTTTTTGTTATCAGGGTTCATAAATTGAAATGAATCATAAAGATCACGTTTTCGAAGCTCCTCTAAAGTTCGATTGAATAAGGCGGTTAATTCTTCTATGTGATCTCTCGGTATTTCAACAGAAGGCAGCTGCAATGTCCGAAGCCCCTTTTGAATCTGATATTCTAATGAATCCTTCATGTTTAATGTAGCATTGAATAAAATCACCCCTTTTGTATACTCCGGATATTGATCAGCATAGTTAACAGCCAGAATTCCACCAAAGGAATGTCCCATGAGTACCCATTCATCGATATGAAGCTGCTGCCTGATATCCTCCAAATCATCCACCAGCTTTTTTAACGAATAATGTTCTTCTGGATCCGGATCTGAACGACCGCAGCCTCTTTGATCCAGGTAGATCATATCCAGATGTTCCTCAAGGATAATGCCCGCTATTTCTTGAAAAGATTTGCTCCAGTACCCCGGGCCTCCATGCAGGTAAACACACGGAATTCCCCTTCCGCTGCGTTCCACGTTTAATTGAATTCCATCTCTAACGGTTCGTTTCATATTTACACCTCCTCTATTTTCATTCCTATTGACGGATGATACCTCTTCATTTTTCCTTCCTGGTCTCTTTGGAACTTCCAGCCGATTCAAGTTTCCCGGTTGAACGTTAAGGAATAAATCAGGGGTTACATCCCCTGAATCAGGATTCATCTACCAGGTATCAGGATTCAGACACCAGGAATCAGGGCTTACATGCTAAATATCAGGATTCAGTCAACGGAAATCAGGACTTATATGCAAAATATCAGACTTCGCACACTGATTATCAGGACTTATTCATCAAGGATCAGACTAAAAAAACTGACCTGTACATATGGCATCAGGTCAGCTATATAAACATGTTTACGGAACAATGGTTACCGGACAGCTGGATTCATGGAGTACGCTGTAACTGACACTTCCAAGCACTTTGCTTTTCATCATGCCGAGTCCTCTGGATCCCATAATAATGCCGGTACATCCTGGCAATTCTTCAGCAGCCTTAATGATTTCCTTTTCCGGAAGTCCAATTAACATTTTCTTCTCAATATTTACTTTTGCGTCTTTTATATGTGGCTCCATTTTTTCGAATACTTCTTTGGCCATCATTTCTCGATATTCAGCCAGCTGGCTTTCTTTTATGAATCGTTTGACGTAATGAACATTTTGATAGCTTGGCTGAACATTGACAAGCAGGATATCAGAATTGGTTTCCTCAGCTATGTCAAGGGCATATTTCAACGCTTTCACAGAATGTTCAGAACCATCAACTGGTACAATAAATGTTTTTCCCATATATTTTTCCTCCTTCATACATTAACATTTCTACAAAAAATGATATTATCCTATCGTATTATTGAACTTCTTGTGAATCATTCCCTGGAATCAGACAGCATTTTCCCTTTTCCGCTTTTGTCCTTTTGACGAAAGAAACCATCCAGCAGCTGCAGTCCCCACAAGTACTGTATAGAAAATCAATTTCCAGAGAGTTGAATGGGCAAAATGCTCGGAAATGAGCCCAATGTCAGGATGTGCCAGGGTGATGACAGACAGTTTTATACCGACCCATCCCACGATTAAAAAGGCGGCTGTTTCGAGTCCGGGCCTGCTGTTTAACAGATTGACAAACAGATTCGCTGCAAAACGCATAATGATGACACCAATCATTCCCCCGGCAAACACGACCAAAAATTGTCCTCCATCCATGCCCCCGATTGTCGGAAGGGGTGTTGCCGGCAATGCGACAGCCAGTGCCACAGCAGCCAGAATGGAATCCACTGCAAATGCCAGATCGGCAAATTCTACTTTCGCTACTGTTCCCCAGAATCCGGATGGGGCTTTCTTTGGTTTTTTGCTCTTATGATGATCTTCTTTTCGGACATATTTTTTGATTAAGTAATTGATGGCGATATACAGAAGATAGAGCGCACCAATGGCCTGTACCTGCCATACATCCACCAGGAATGAGATAATAAATAAAGACCCAAGACGTAGTATCATGGCACCCAGCAATCCATAAAACAAAGCTTTCTTCCGTTTGTCTTCTGGAAGGTGCTTAACCATGATCGCAAGCACCAGCGCATTGTCCGCTGCCAGAATCCCTTCCAGTCCAACCAGGACAAGCAATACCCAGCCATATTCCATCAATAAACCCCAATCCATTGAACATCCACTCCTTTAACTATTGGTTAAACATCGTGAGAGTGCGCTGATACGTCGATGTGATTTGTACTTTGTGGCAGTTACCCTTATCTTCTGCAACCTGTACCATTTTAAGCAAATTAAAAAACCTTTACCGCGCATGCGATAAAGGCCCGTAAAAAAGACCTTTACGCATTCCGCACGTAAAGGTCTCGCTAACAACTTATCGTTGCCAATAAAGCCGGAGAGGTTACCTCTCGTAATGACGACTTTATTGTCCAGCTACTCCCCTTTAGAAGAGAAAAAGATCGATTCAGTTTTCTGATTCCAATTATACATCATTCACTATGAATTTACGAATGATTTTGATTCTGGTTTCATAATTTCCGCAAATTTTTTGACCGGGAGCATGTCTTCGTCTAATCCATAGTCCCCGAATAAATGATCAATCATTAATTTTGCGATGGTTTCATCCCGCTCCGTTTCAGCCCGCTCAATAGCATGGGCAGCTAAATAAATGTCCGTCATCATATTGGCCAGACGTTTGGCATGATAAGTCTGGGCGTCTTCATCCTGATCCTGTAAATACTGAAGGGCTGTCTGCAGTTTTTTCATTTTCTTTTGAATCGGCTGGAGCCAGGTTTGATCCATGGTGCTGCCATCGAGCATCTGGTGGATTTTTTTGAAAAAGAGCTCGTGGACCTGATATTTTTTGATCAGTCGCAGCACTTCCAGTCCGAGGATGTTGGCGGTTCCTTCCCAGACGGTCAGCACCTGGGCATCACGCAGTAGCCGGGGGGTGACAAAATCTTCAATATACCCATTGCCCCCGTGCATTTCAATAGCTTCATGAGAAAAATCAATGGCTTCATCTGCTGTTCGGGCTTTTAATAAAGCGATCAGCAAACGGTTCATGGCTACTTGTTCATCTGTCACACGATCCCGATCATTCATCACCTGGTCAAACATTTCAATCAACTCATATAGGGCAGAAAGCTGAATTTCATAACGGGCCTGCAGATTTGTCAGGGTTTCCTTGACCATTGGATATTGTATAATTTTGTTCCCGAAGGCTTCCCGCCAGCCCGCATACTCGTGGGCTTCCTTCAAGGCCCGCTTCATGATGCCAACAGAAGCGATGGCGTTACAGACCCTGGATAAGTTCAGCGCTTCCATCATATAGTAAAACCCTTTTTTCGGGTCCCCCACCAGATAGGCCCTGGAACCTTCAAACACAATTTCTGCTGACGGAACAGCTCGAACGCCGAGCTTATCCTTAAGCCGGCGCACCTGTATATCATTGATCGATCCATCTTCTTTTCGCCAAGGAACCAAAAAGAGACTCAGTCCTTTTGTACCTGGCTCACTCCCCTCTATCCGGGCGAGAACTGCTGCCACTCCACATTGCCCGGCATTGGAGGCAAAATATTTTTCCCCAAACAGACGGTATCCATCACCATCCTGGACAGCCTTCACCTCATTGGCCCCTACGTCGGATCCGCCCTGACGCTCCGTTAAAAAGGTCGCCCCTTCATAAAGCTCCACTTCGCCAGTGGAAAGCACATGGGGGAGGAAGGTTTCCCGCAAATGATCATCGGCAAAATGATCGATTAAGTACGCTACGGCCATGGTCAAAGTGACCGGGCAATAAAAACCAGGTTCCACCTGTGAGAGTAAGTACCCCTGGGCATAGCTGTATAAATAATTCCCTTTCCGGCCCAGTTCGGGAATTGGTTTGTGGACATACCCCACAATTCCCGCATTGTACGTATCTTCAACCGTCTTTTGATAGCCTTCATTCACCCAGATTTCCGATACATCATCACCAAAACGGTTATATTTAATCAGCTTCGGCTGCCCTTCCCGATCGGTATGAACGGCCCGGGGGTCAAATTCTTCGTAGCATTTGTCATAAAACGTCTCCAGTTCCTGGACGGCATATTCGTACAATTCGGGATCCAGTTTGTCCTTTAAAATTCTTAGCAGTACGGCTTCCTGATCATAAAATTTACTCATTGCGCATGCTCCTTTTCCCGCAGTTGATGTTTTAAAATTTTTCCGGTGGCATTGCGGGGCAGTTCGACGATTTGCTCATACACCCGTGGGATTTTGAATTTTGCCAGTTTCCCTTCCAGGAAGTCTTTGCATGTCTCTTCCATGTTTTCCATCGGCTCACCTGCCACCACGAAGGCTTTCACCGTTTCGCCCCAGTCTGGATGTGGTGTTCCAATAACGGCCACATCCTCAATGGCCGGATGGGTTTTCAGCGTATCCTCAATTTCTTTTGGATAAATGTTGACACCCCCGGAAATAATCATGTCATTCTTTCGGTCCACAATCCAGATATAGCCGTCTTCATCAAATCTCGCCATATCGCCGGTATAGAGCCAGCCATCCTTTATCGCTTCCTTCGTTTTTTCGTCATCTTTGTAATAGCCGACCATATTGCCTTCTCCTCGCAGGATGATCTCCCCGATTTCGCCCGGTTCAACATCCTCACCTTCCGCATTGACAATTCGCACCTCACAGTTCAAAGCAGCCCGCTTGCCGATACTTCCGGCTTTCGTTTGATGATCTTTTGGGCTAAGGAACGTGCCGTTTGGTCCGGCTTCGGTGAGACCATACACACACATGAGCTGATCTGTCTGGAATTTTTCCTGAACAAATTGCACTTCCACCTGGGACAGTGGAGCTCCCCCATAAATCCATCGCTTTACACTGGACAAGTCATATTGTTCAATTTCTGGGTGTTTGGCAGTCAGCAGGTAGGCTACAGGTGCTCCAAAAAAGTGGGTGACTTTTTCTTTAGATACAAGCTGAAGCAGTAGATCTGGTGTGAAGGTTGGTGCCAGTACATGGGTTGCCCCCACATACGTTCCTGCGACGAAAAAGAGGTGCAGCGGTGCTGAGTGGCTAAGAGGCATCATATGCAGAATCCGTGAGTCATCGTTCATTCCGGTTTCAATGCACATCATGGTGGCAACCGTTAAGGCACACCGCTGGGAAAGCAGCACACCCTTTGGTTTGCCTGTAGTACCGGATGTATACAGCATAGTGGATAGGTCATCTTCTTTTAGGGTACATGCAATTGGCGTATTGGAACCGCTTTCAATTACGTTATGTAAAATTTCCACGCCGGGATGACTCGGTTTTCCTGTGGTGATCCAGAGTATCGGATATTCTTCAACCAGCGGGGCTGCCTGTGCCCAGATCAGTTCATGACCAATCAATGCCTTTGCCTCACTATGTTCGAGAATGTATCGGATTTCCTCAGTAGTGAGTTTGGCGTTTATCGGCACAATGATGGCGCCAAGACGCTGCACAGCAAAATAACTGTACACAAAATCCATCGTATTTGGTGAAAATAAAATCACCTTGTCCCCCTGAGTAATTCCTTTTTCTTTTAAGGCACTGGCCAGCTGATTGACCTTTTGATCCACCTCTTTATACGTGAAACGTTCCTTTCCTGAGACAAATCCCTCTTTGTTCGGAAACTTTCTCGCATTTCTTGCCAGCAATTCGGAAAT
Organism: Melghiribacillus thermohalophilus; assembly: GCF_004342905.1. Taxonomy (GTDB): domain Bacteria; phylum Bacillota; class Bacilli; order Bacillales; family Alkalibacillaceae; genus Melghiribacillus; species Melghiribacillus thermohalophilus. The sequence goes on from NZ_SMAN01000012.1 coordinate 7,954, forward strand.
ATTCAACGTGATTCCTCCCCCTTTAGTTGTTGAAGGCGTGATTGAAAATCTTGAAGCAATGATTCCATTTCCTCCCTCAGCGCGACCATATCCTGAATTTTTTCATCCACCTCCTTGATTTTTTTCCTGCCATACTGGATCGTAACCTCCAGCTGCTTTTTCCCGGAGCGGTCCTGATCAAACATATTGATCATTTCGGCAATTTCCTCAAGGGAAAAGCCAAACCGCTTCCCCCGCAAAATGAGCCGGAGATGCGTCCGGTCTTTTCGGGAATAGATTCGCTGCCCGCCCTCTGTCCGGCCGGGATGAATCAGCCCCCGCTCCTCGTAATAGCGAATAGTTCTGGTACTGATATCAAATTCATGGGCAAGATCGGATATGGTGTAGGTTTGTTCCATTTTATTTCACAACTTCCTGAAAATTTTGTGTACTTCTATTCTAGTTTACGTTAACGTTAATGTCAATGATGAATAAAGGCATTGCATCCCCTCATAGCTTAACGGGCAACTTTTAAAGAGGGCATTCGTATCAATGGTCTTGCTGGTCACCTTTAACCCAATTAAACACAAAAAAAGTCCGTCAACAATCTTTTCACGGACAAAATGAAGCATCTTTTGTTTTTTAGGAAAAGTCGGAGACAATAAATCCTTAAGATTCGGCACACATTGTTAAATACTTGAAGCATCATTTTGCATACGTTTGAATTAACTCCTGATCAATCCCTTTATTTCTTCCTCTCTTCGCGAGATAATTAAGCAGCAATTTTAACAAAAATGGCAACTTGACCACACGTGAATCCTGCATATCCAATATTAAGGCTGCATGGATTTTATTGTGCGGCAAACCTTCTTCATCCGTTTTGCCGTCTTCAATTAAACCGTACAAAATTCTCATCGACTGCTCAAACTGATGGGCAGGCTCAATTTTCACCCCAAATGTAACGTCGTTTTCATCAGATGCATTCAAAAACGTATGATTGGTTTCCTTTGGAACAACAAGCGTGTTTCCTGCTTTTAATACTTTTTCTCCTTCCCCATAAAGAATCTTCAACTCACCTTCAAGCACCTCAAAACTTTCTTCAAAATTTTTGTGGTAGTGCAAAGGCGGACCTTCCCCTCCCGGCGGCAAAAATACTTCGATATGCTCATATGCACCGTCTGTTTCATCGCTCGTTTCCAAAAACGTAATTCTTTCTCCCGTAAATTTGTGAGTACTTCAACTTCAGACATACGCATCCTCCTTGCATGATGGATCTTATTGTTTTCTATTTCATTATTTTATCATATTTTTATGAAAGTTCAGTTAATTTTTGTGATCTAGTTCCAACCTTTTAAGTTATGCTGAGTTATAAATATCTTTTGTGGTCAATGATGAATCTTGGCATAAACTATCGCTAACCTTTCATTTAATTTATTGCCTTGGATAAAGGGTTATTTGCTATGGTACAACTTGAAATTTTTCACATATTTCTGCTTATGATTTGGAGGGACTTGCAAGGGCGGAGAAGAGCCCTAAAACAATATATAAATAGCCACTTACCCGATTCAGTATTTTTGAACTCACTTTACTTCTCATAATCCTCTCTCTAATACTTGCTGCAAGAACAGCATACAGACCATCACTAATGAGAGCTAGTATAATAAATATAGTTCCTAAAAACAAAAATTGTACTGCAACTGATCCGGCAGAAGGTGATATGAATTGTGGTAAGAAGGCTAAAAAAAAAGAGTGCAGTTTTAGGGTTCATGACTTCTACAAGCGCTGATTGGTAAAAAAACTTTAATAAATTATTGGACGGAGATTTTTGAGTTTCTGAAGTTGCATGATCAGATGTAGAGAACAAAGTTTTATACCCCAAATAGATAAGATAAACAGCACCCAAGTATTTAACAATATTAAAGGCTGTTGCTGATGTCATAAGGACAGCAGAAACTCCGATTGCTCCAGCTAAAACGTGAACAATCCCCCCAAGTGAAACACCTAGAACGGATACCAGGCCTGCTTTCTTCCCTTGCTCTATACTTCTTCCCATAATGTAGAACACAGCTGGCCCTGGTATTATTAACAATGTGGCCGCAGCAATTGAAAATAGCCAAACCGTTGATAATTCCATGAATATTCATTCCCCTTGTAACATTTTTAGCACATGATTTAACTTCGATAGGCCTTCTTACTTAAATAATCCTTTCCGTTTCTCACGCATCCACTTTGCAACCTGGATTTCCTCTTTTTGATTTGATTTTTCAAGCTCTGCAACAATCGATTTGTAATCCGTGTCACTCCGATTCTGACTCATTTTTGCTGCAGCTTGTATCGATGTAATTTCAAGTTCAAAGCCAACTATTCCTTTCATTTGCCTCCTAATAAAATCTGGATCAAACGTATCCCACAGCCTGCCATTTTCTCGATGAGACTCATAGTGTTTAAGCATATTACCTAAAGCCGATATCAGCTCGTCATCAGTGATGACACGCGATGTTCCATACGCATGTACAGCTATATAGTTCCATGTAGGAACATCTTCCTTTTCATACCAACTGGATGAAATGTAAGCATGCGGTCCTTGAAAAATGAGTAGCACATCACGATTATGATCCAACGTTTTTTTCTGCATGTTTCCATATGCAATGTGCCCAGTCGCATATAATTTCCCCTTTTCAGCACGAATTTCTACAGGAATATGTGTTGCCAACGGTCGATGTTCATCCAAAGAAATCAATATAGCAAACGGGTAAGACTTCATGATTTGAACTGCTTCATCATGATCCAAACGATCTTTTTCAGAGATGTACACAATAATCATCCTTTTCAACTTGTCATTGTGTTCAATAAATACAAGCATTAAATATAAATTAAAATCTGTAAAAATATAATACTATACAAACTGACATAAATATAGATACAATAATAATAAAATATACATGTCAGAGGGGATGTAAATGAAAAATATCATTTTTCATTTAAATGACAACGGCCCAAAATATAAGCAAATCTACGAAAGATTAAAATCATTTATTGAGCAAGGTGACCTAAAGACGAATGAACCATTACCCTCTATTCGTCAACTGGCAGATTCCTTAAATGTGAGCCGTAATACAACTTTAATGGCATATGAACTCCTTGTTGCGGAAGGTTATATACGTGGAGAGAGCCGAAAAGGTTATTTTGTAAATGAGTTAGAGCCCCTTTTATACCAGGAAACTCACAACCCTTCTGATTATCACGAGCAAACAAAGCCCGTTCAGCCATTTTGTATTGATTTCCGTGCAGACGTGGTTGATCAACAGCATTTCCCTTTAAAGACTTGGAGGAGACTCTCAAACCAGGTATTAACGGTAAAGGACTGTTTTCGATACGGGGACCCTTTTGGAGAATTATGTCTGCGCGAACAAATTGCAGGTTATTTATTCCAGTCCCGAGGGGTGAAAACTGATCCAAATGCAATTGTTATCGGAAGTAGTACTCAACAAATGCTTATATACCTTGGGCATATATTGAAGGATGAGTTCCAGAGTATTATTGTTGAAGATCCTGGCTTTGACGGTGCTAGGGAAGCATTTCAATTCCATCGTTTTATGTTTGAAACTTTGCCGGTTTATGAAACAGGTGCTGAGCTGTCACACCTAGATCAAATGAAATCACGATTAATTTATGTAACCCCTTCTCATCAAAGTCCCATGGGAGTAAGCATGACTATTCAACAACGGCACATGCTTATTCATTGGGTAAACAAAATGCGTGGATATATTCTCGAAGACGATTATGATAGTGAATACCGTTATACACAAAAACCATTTCCTGCTCTTGCTTCTATTGATTCAACAAGGGTCATTTATTTAGGGAATTTCTCAAAATCATTCCTTCCGGGAATCCGTTTAAGTTACATGGTGTTGCCGAAACCCCTATTAGATCGCTATAAACATCAATTCCGTCTTTTCGAAAGTACGACTTCAATACTTAACCAACTCACTATGGCTAAATTTATGAAAAATGGAGAATGGATTCGCCACCTTAAACGTATGCGTCTGGTATATAAACGAAAAATGCAACACCTAGTAACAGTATTAAATAAAGAATTTGAGCAAAACATTTCCATTATTGGTGAACAATCGGGGTTATTTTTATTGGTGAAAGTACACTTGAACCGTTCAGAAGAATGGCTAATCGAGAGTGCTTGTGCTTATGGTGTCAAAGTGTATCCTACCTCTCGTTACTTTGTTAAAAACTATCCTGAAAAACCCATGATTAAACTTGGATTTAGTCATCTTTCTTTTGATGACATCCAACTTGGTGTAGAGCTCTTAAAAAAAGCTTGGTTGTAATAACACTCATGAGCGGATCTATCAAAATATGCGGAAGCTAAGAAGAAGGGAAGGCAGAGGTTCAAATGTGAATAATGAAAGGCAAATAAACAAGAGATGATGAGGCTCAGTATAACAATGCAAAGTCTCCCTTTTCGATTATCGATGCATGTCGGAAGATTATGCCCCCAAAGATAACTTGAACCGTTTTTACATCATCTTTGATGACAGTCCAACCCTCTTCCTGTTTTTGTTTCTTAATGGCTTGATTCAACTGGGTAAAAATGTCCCCCCAATAAAGAAGCTAATATCTCATGCATATACGTCTTGATGCAATCTTCAAGTTCGATTAAGTTATCAGTGTTATTTATTATTTCATACGATATTAATTTAATCTTTTCCATGGGAAGGACTCTCTCTCTTCCAAACATACACTTATGATAGAGTGCCTTCCCTCATTTACCATAATTTAGACTAAAGATCCTCAAGAAATATTTTGCACATAGGTTTACTATTATCTGTTTTCCACCTGGGGTGCGGTGAATTTTTACATGTGCAAACAGCTGAAAAACCACAGGAGATACCTGTTTGATAGCTACATTTTCCTGTATTCCCCGGGTGAACAGCCTGTCACATTTTTAAATGCTTTGTAAAAACTAGATAAATTCTCATAACCGACCTGAAAGCCAATTTCCGTGCTGCTCAGATCGGTGGTTTTTAGAAGCAAAACGGCTTTCTGGATTCGAACCTTCTCTAGATACTGTCGGGGTGTGAATCCTGTTTTTTCTTTAAACAGCCTGTTTAGATAAAATGGGCTTAACCCCACGTCCTGAGCCAGATTTTTTAATTGGATTTTTTCATCATAACGGTTTTCCAGAATCGTTTGAACATCCTCTACTATTTCCTGTGATGGATCGTAGTGCCTGACATATATATCAGGACGACATCTCTTGCACGGGCGAAACCCTTCTCTCAAAGCCTCTTGAGCATACTTAAAGAAACGGACATTGTTTAATTGCGGGGTTCTGGATTTGCAGGAAGGTCGGCAAAAAATCCCTGTTGTTTTAACGGCATAAAAGAATTCTCCATCGTAACGGGCATCACAAGTAACCGTGGCTTTCCACATGACTTCTGCTGTTAGTTTATCTGATATGTTCATGAGCATCCATCCTCCCGGGTTCCGAACGTTTCTTTTGCAGGAACATCATATATCCGAAATAGAGCCCCGTAATTATAATCGGCACCGAGATGAACCATTCAAAAAAAGGAAGTACCAGGAGACAAAGAATAAGGGAAAGCGCTGAACACCACCGTGGTAGTGTTTGTCCTTTGAAAAGCCTGACTCCGGCAGCCATTGAAAATATATAGACAAAAATGCCAAGGGATGTCGGAATAAACAGGAAATCATCAAAGGTCATCGAAAAAAAGTCTGTCATCACAACACCTGCTGAAGCAAACCCAATGACAAAAACAACCATCCGTCGGGGAATTTGTTGAACCGGATGCAAAACAGATAATATTTTGGGAAAAGCTCCATCCCTGCTCAGAGAATATCCCAGCTGAGTTAAACTGGCCACAAACGCATTGGATGTACCTGTACAAATCATAAAGGCCATAATCCCTGTAGTCATCTTTGCGCCTATTCCCAGTCTTTCTCCAATCATCACGCCGAGGGGAGAAAGATTACGTTCCATACTTCCATATGTCCCTGTTCCAATGGTGACGATACTTAATGCTAAAAACAATGTTCCAATAATGACCGCACTAATGATGGTACTCCGCACAATATTGTTTTCAGGCTTTTTAAAATGATCGGCCAGATTCGTGATCGCTTCCCAGCCAAAAAATGACCATAAAATAAAAGTCATCGCTTTCCCGACAGAAAACCACCCATGGGGAAGAAAAGGTGAAAACTGCTCCCACTCCATCATCGGAAATGCAGCGAAAACAGCAATTAACAGTATTAAGAGCAAACATGTACTGAGAACGAGTGCCACTTTTCCGCTTACCTGGACCCCATAATAATTCGTGATACCGGCAATGGTTAATATCAATATAGCAATTAAAGGTGTGACTCGCAGCGGCAAATCAAAGGCGTGACTGACATAAAATGCCCCGGTTAACGATACAATGGTCTGTCCCACGGCAGCCGTAACAAAATAAAACCATCCCACCAGATTTCCGGAATGAAAACCAAATGCCTTTCTTACAAATGTTGCTGCCCCTCCAGCATCAGGATAATCACGTGCCAGACAGGCAAATGAGTAGGCTAGAGGAAAACTGAGAATGATCACTAGCAACCAGGACAATATAGATGCCGGACCTGCAATCGAAGCCGTCACCCCTGATAAAAACAGAACACCAGAACCTAAAACGGCCGCCATATAAAGGGCAATACCTTGATATAAACCTATGGGCTGTTTTTCCATCTTGATTCCCTGCCTTTTCTCTTTTGACCTAATCCTAACAGCCCATTTATGTAAGATTCACTTCTTTTTTTGCTCTTTCATTTTGACCCATACATTCAAAGTTATTTGATCGATTACTCTTCTGCCTCCATTTTCAACAAGCTTTATCCCTCTGATCGGATCTCCCTGTACTAGAGAACAGTCCATATAGATTCTTATAATATAAAATAATGACTCCCGATATCTGAAATAACCACGTTTCCAAAGATGAATTCCCCTTAAATTTTCTCTCTTCCTGCCTTCTTAATTGAATAGGATCTTGACAAATTGTTTGATCATACAAAACGAAACTAAAAAAAGTGAGACATATTTACCTTAGACACAGTCTAAAATATTGAAGAATTCCTCATTGAAGGTAGGTGTTTTTGATATTGTTCAATTCGAATCAACTTTCTAACAGAAAAAATGACTTTGAAAACATTATGATCATATATGGAGAAGATCTAAAACGTTTAATTTATACCTATGTACATGATTGGAACGAAACAGAGGATTTTGAATAAGAACAACAAAAACTTTAATCATTATCCCTGACGTTATTTTACTTTTTCCTTTACTTTATTAATCAATTCAATTTCATTAAAAGTTCCTTGCAAACCTTTTATTTTAGATTTAAACTTACTGTTCTTTTTTGGCACAATTGATACATTAGTTAGTTCGTAGTAATATCCATCTGAGCCTTTTGAAAGAAACATTAAATACTCTTTACCTATATCCACAAAATTATATGCTTGATTTAAAATGATCTCTTTTTCCGGCTTACCTTTTATGACCTCTTTTATTTTTAGTGTAGAAAATTGCCTTTTTAGCCCAGCTTCTTTTTCTACTTTAGATTCTTTCATTTTTTTATCTTTTACTTTAACTATCGCGATTAAATCTGAATCTTTAATTAATTCATCTATATCTTTGTGAGGCCAATCCCCCTGGACTTCTGGAGATTCACTGTCATAGTTTATGATTAACCCGACAGATATCAATGATCCAATAGTAAATAAGCATGCTAAAAATATAAACCTACTTTTTTTCACTTAAAATTACTCCCTTTCATCAAGTAAAACCTCTATTTGCATTTAGATCATCTGAGGACATAAACATATAAAGAGAGGAAGGCTGATTTGTTTCAGGGTTGGGAAGGCTTAATTTCATAAGTGAGTGGAATGCTTATAAGGAGTGAATGCATGTTTCCAGTTTTTTCTAAAGTGATTCCTTCTGCAATGGGTTCCATTGTGATGTTCAAATTATTGGTTCTTTGAACAACATTCCAATCATGTATGTACTTGTCTTCTGGATTCAGGTAGTTATAACTACTGGCCAGCAGCCATCAGAAACATAAACATAATCACCGGGAATTTTCGTTTCATCTAATAACCTCCACAGTAACGATCTTCCGTTACAAAGCAAGCAATGATGGAGTGATGGACATCCGATTTAGCAATCCTGTAACTAAGGAAACATTAGAATAATGCTGTGCTGTTCCTGCAGACATTTATAACCTTTATTTAACTGATGACGAATGATTTGAATGAGATTTACTGCCTCCCCTCCATGTTACCATATTGCAGTAGCACAAGTTTATTAACGAATCATATATTACATTTTTTTACAAACCATTTTTCATAGGCAAATGACCATTAATGTGCTATGGTTTGTATATGACAATAAAAAAGTGGATGAAAGCTGTCGCCCGTTTGTCTTTTTTGACCAATCGGGCGGCATTTTCTAGTTCAAGATGATGTTTATGTAAAAGGTGGAGAACGATATGCAGCAGAATGCAAGATTGTGGACGTTGCCCTTTGTCTTGTTAATTTTGGGGAACGGCTTTACGTTTATGAGCTTTCAGATGCTTATTCCAACCCTTCCCCCGTACATTGAAGATATCGGAGCTACGGCGACACAGGTCGGTCTGGTGACAACCCTGTTTTCTATAGGGGCGATTATGATTCGGCCATATATCGGCTTTTTACTGGAAAGCCAGACTCGGAAAAAACTCGTTTTAATCGGTTCGTTGTCGTTACTCTTACTAACGATGGTGTATCCGCTCACTCAAATTATTTTCCTCCTTCTGTTTTTGCGTTTTATTCATGGTGTGGCCTGGGGCTGGTCTACAACAGTAAATGGGACAGCGGGCGTGGATTTAGTTCCCAGAAGCAGAATTGGAGAAGGAATGGGATACTTCGGTCTTTCCGCTACAATCGGAATGATTATTGCTCCCAGCCTCGGCATTTTTATTTTTCAAAACTATTCCTTTAACCTGTTGATTATGATATCTGCAGTTTTAGGTACAGTAGGATTTATACTGTTTTCATTGACGGCCTTTCGCACACCCGAGGCTGTTCAGAAAACTTCCATAAAGGATACAAAATTTTCTTTTTTTGGATCATTGATTGACAGAAACAGCTGGTACCCGGCCTTTGTGACGCTGATGACCACCTTTGCCTATGGATCTATTATTACGTTCCTGGTCATCTTTGGGGAAAACCGGGGGATTGAACATATTTTTCTTTTCTATCTGGTGAATGCCATTATGGCGACCATTTTCCGTCCACTGTCCGGAAGGTTTTATGACTTAAAGGGGCCATGGCTTCTGATTCTGGGTTCTTCGCTGATTGCGTTTGTGGCTATGTGGATTCTTGTGTATGCCCATCATTCCTGGATGCTCGCCCTTTCCGGAGGATTATTCGGAATTGGATTCGGTTCGATGATGCCCGGACTGCAGGCCTGGGTAATTTCTAAAACGACTGTCGAACGCAGTGGAGTCGCCAATGGTATGTTTTATTCTGCCATCGATCTGGGGATCGGGATGAGCGGCATTTTGTTCGGTTCCATAGCTCAAATGTTCTCCCTGGAGCTCGGCAGTGTATTTGCCATGTCCAGTTTCTTCTTCTTAATCGTTTTCTTGCTCACCTGGATGGACTACAAAAAAGAAAAAACGCTGACTGGACAGATGTAATAACCCCCGTATGCTCACATCCATACGGGGGTTACATATGTGCACGTCCCCCAAATTCATATTCAAATTTATCAAACCTCACACATATCATGTTGATTGATGGGTGGAATATGATTGACGGCTGCCTTATTGTTGCCCTCGAAATCATAAATAATATTCTGTTGATCAATTAAGAAGATTGACACAAATTGGTGTTTGATTGGTAAAGTTGTTGTTCGATCTGGAAGTAAAGAGGGATTTGCTAAATTGACAGGCAAAAGGTTTCTTTTTGTCTAGATAAAAAGGTTTCTATAGGAAGAAAGTCGAATCATACGTTAGGACCATATGAAGGAGGATGTTTCTGTTGGGTGAAATATTATCAACCATTATTATGATCATTTTATTGATTCCTGGTTTATTCGCGATTTATTTCTTTTTCTTTGACCGCCGGCAGCAGAGCCATTCGGTACTCCGAAATTACCCGATTATCGGAAGGATTCGATACTTTTTGGAACATATCGGGCCGGAACTGCGCCAGTACTGGTTTATCAACGACAATGATGGTCAGCCTTTTTCACGAAAAGACTACCAGGATATTGTGATTCCAGCAAAGTACAACAAACGTCTGTTAGGATTTGGATCGAAACGAAATTTTGAAGAACCCGGCTTTTACATAAAAAACACCATGTTTCCAAAACAATCCGATGAGCTTCGGATGGATCAGGAACCAAAAATCATGACAAAAGTATATGAGATTGATAAAGAACTATTATTCGCCCGAAAGGAACATCGGGAGGACAGGTTGATTGACCCCTATCTATTGACCGATGAGGATGCTGTTGTGATTGGTCCCAACTGCCGCTATCCCTTCCGGCTGAAAGGGTTAATCGGTATGTCTGGAATGAGCTACGGAGCGCTAGGCGAACGGGCTATTGAAGCATTATCCACCGGGCTGGGACGTGCAGGGGGAACCTGGATGAATACCGGAGAAGGAGGCATTTCCGATTATCACTTGAAAGGTAATGTGGATCTCATCATGCAAATTGGACCCGGATTATTTGGAGTCCGGACGAAGGATGGCGAATTTTCCTGGGAGTTATTGAAGAAAAAAAGCGAACTGGAGCAGGTGAAAGCGATAGAGCTGAAGTTTGCACAGGGAGCTAAAACGAGAGGCGGACACATTGAAGCAGAAAAAGTGACGCCGGAAATCGCCAAAATCCGAAACCTTGAACCATACCAATCCGTTGACAGCCCTAATCGGTTCAACGAATTTACAGATACAGTATCAATGATTGAATTTGTGGAGGAAATCCGGTCGGTTACTGGGCTCCCGACAGGAATTAAGATTGTTGCAGGGCACCGCTCCGAGTTGGAAGAACTGGCCCGCATCATGAAAGAAACCGGGAAAGGCCCGGATTTTATAACGGTTGACGGCGGTGAAGGGGGAACCGGTGCCACCTATCAGGAACTGGCTGACAGTGTCGGGCTGCCGCTCCGTTCTGGCCTGCCACTGGTTCACGATGTACTGTCGAAATTTGGTGTGCGTGACCGAGTAAAAATCATCGCTTCCGGAAAATTATTTACGCCGGACCGAATCGCGGTAGCACTGGCCATGGGAGCTGACCTTGTCCATATTGCTCGGGCTTTTATGGTGACCGTCGGCTGCATCATGGCTCAGGTTTGCCATACAAATAACTGTCCAGTAGGGGTAGCAACCACTGACCCTGACTTGCAGAAAGCTTTAAGCATAGATGAAAAATCGTATCGAGTGACCAACTACCTCGTTTCCCTGAGGGAAGGATTGTACAACCTGGCCGCAGCCAGCGGAATTGAAAGCCCCGTTGAATTTTCCCGTAGACATATTGTGTATAAAGATCAATTTGACCGGCTGCATGAAATAAACTCGGTGAAAGGGCCAGGAGCCTGAAGAGAGGGATGTTAAAAAAAATGGATCTGGTAAACTGCACCAGATTTAATGATGACCAACATTTCTATTGCTGATAAAAAATATAATTGCCAAAACGAAATGAATGACTGGAACAAATTTGGCCCATGGATATAAAGGATAAAAACTGAAATACACCGCAACAGGCGTCATCGTTAATCCACTTACGGCCATCAACCACCATAATCGTTTCCAGAAAGCTGCTATGAATGTAATGACAGAAACCGTTAACAGAAACCAGAAGAGAAATCCAGCCCAGTAAAATTCCATATAATCCCTCCTCCTACTTGTATTATATGCTAAAACATGAATAAATTTAAATGTTAAATTCATGTCAGGAGGGAAAGAACACACAAACGATACACCAGTGTCACAGCATGTTCATTCAAATAGACCCGGTATGTCTGGAAAAGAAATATCCCTTTTCATTTTAGAGGGTGAAGGACAAATCAAGACTTAAAAATGGCATCCCATCTATAACCAAGCTCCTCAGCAACCAATCACGCTGAGCCACAAAGTTTTATCCCACACGAAGTTCATCAAAAGACAAATCAAGACGAATACCCGAGAAACATGTTTTGCATATGGCCGATGAAGGACAAAGCCTGTCTTACATATATTGATTGTGTCCTTTATTTGGCATGTGGGAGACATATCCTGCCTTGCATACTGTGAAAATGTCCGTCAAATGTCTGGTGAAGAACATAACTTGCCTGACATACTGTGAAATGATCCTTCATTTCACCTGTGAAGCACAGACTTACACAAAAACAAAAAAGACATGTCTGACACTAAAAGTAAAGATCGGCCCATTTTGTCAATTCTTTTTCCATCGAGGTTCATATAAAAACGCCTGGACCATCATGTTCCAGACGTTAGTAACTTGCTGAACCAGAATAAAGTATACGATTTACATGAACGGCTTTGACAGCCAGAAACGGCACAACATTGACGGAAAACCAATGAACTCAATTAGCTTTGATCAGCCGCTTTTTGAATATAATGCTTTTCGTATTGTTCCCTTCTGCGCTTGGCTGCTTCGCTTACCTGCTCATCCGCATGGTAGGACGAACGGACAAGGGGGCCAGCCTGACAATGTTTGAACCCTTTTTCACGGGCAATCCGGCTTAACTCTGCAAATTCTTCCGGACGGTAATAGCGTTCAACTTTTAAGTGTTTGCGGGTTGGCTGCAGGTACTGGCCAATGGTTAAAATATCTACATCATGGGCCAAAAGATCATCCATGGCTTCCAGGATTTCTTCTTTCGTTTCCCCCAGACCAACCATGATGCTGGATTTCGTCGGAGTATCCGGTGCAATTTCTTTCACCCGCTTCAAAAGCTCAAGTGAACGGTCATAGGTCGCCTTTGCCCGGACTCTTGGGGTCAGGCGGCGGACGGTTTCAATATTGTGATTGAAAATATCGGGTTTCGCATCCATCAATGTGTGCAGGCTTTCATAATCTCCTTTCATGTCTGAAGGCAGTACTTCAACTGTACAGCCCGGATTGCGGCGGCGAATAGCCCGTATGGTTTCGGCAAAAACGGCTGCTCCGCCATCTTCCAGATCATCCCTTGCTACAGCTGTGACCACCACATGGCGAAGTCCCATTATTTCAACAGATTCTGCCACGCGTTCCGGCTCCTGCCAGTCCAGTTCCGTCGGTTTTCCGGTCTGAACGGCACAGAATCGGCAGGCGCGGGTACAGATACGACCTAAAATCATAAAGGTAGCCGTTTTTCGAACAGCCCAGCATTCATGAATGTTGGGGCACTTTGCCTCTTCACAAACCGTATGTAGGCGTTTTTCCCGCATCATTTTCTTCAGACCCGTATAGTTTTTATTCGTGTTTAATTTAATTTTAAGCCATTCCGGCTTGCGTACGTATTCTTCTCTTTTGCTCATGTTTAAACCACCCCTTCTGCTTTCTCCCGTTTGTAAGTCCAGGCATCCGTGCTGTAACGGGTGTCAGCCAAATTTTGAACCTCTTCCAGCTGTTCACTGGTTAACTCAAATGGTTGAAGCTCGATACCCAATCCTGAACGGAAGCCTTCATAAAAGGCATCTTTCACTTCTTCGACCGGCACCTCTCGTTTCAGTACTTCTTCAATCGTAATCGCCCTTTCCGCAAACTTCTCCTTCGCGCGCTGCCGTATCTTGTCACTGGAATACTCAAACAGATCGAAAAGAACTTCGGTATCCATGCTGATGGGAACAGAACCATGCTGGAGAATGACCCCCTTTTGTCTCGTCTGGGCACTTCCCGCTGCTTTTTTCCCATCAATCACAAGTTCATACCAGGAAGGCTCTTCAAAACAGACCGCCGAACTGTTTTTCCCCAGTTTACGTTCCGGTATCGAAAACTCTGCCTGAATGCCAAGGTTGCGGTAGCCTTCCAAAATGCCCTGGGAAATCACTCGGTAAGCCTCCGTGACCGTTTTCGGCATTTTTTCATGCTCCTCGCTGACCACCACACTATAGGTGAGCTCATGGTCATGGAGCACCGCCCTTCCGCCGGTCAGCCTGCGCACCATATCAAACCCGTGCTTTTCAACGGCTTCCACACGTATTTTCCCCTGGATTTTTTGAAAATACCCGAGGGACAAACCTGCCGGCTTCCACTGATAAAAGCGCAATACCGGCGGGATCAACCCCTGACTGTGCCAGTTTAAAAGCGCTTCATCAAGAGCCATGTTAAAAGCAGGTGTCTGAATATCTGTATCTATAAAAAACCATGTTTCCTTCATATTGCTTCCCTCGCTTTGCTGAGAGCATGACTAGAGAACATCAAAAACATTTTAACAATCCTATGTGAACTTTACAAATATATAGTGGAATAATGATTTTTAAAAAAAAGAAAAAGACAAGAATGTGCAAAATGATTGGTTCCCTGCCGAAAAATTTTCAGTGTAAAAGGAAGTTGTGCAATCATTGTCGAATTAAGCTTATATGTCTGATTAGGGCAATAAAATAAAAAATCTTTTGGGGGGATGAACATGAAGTGTCCAAACTGCGGACAGGAAGTAGATGAAGAGTTATTTTGTTTTAACTGTGGGACTTCACTGAAAAAAGCGATGGATGAGACAGAGGAAGGTCTGTCACCTTTAGACAAACCTGCAGATGAGTCCTCGAAATCCACTAGCTTGAATGGGTACGCTCAATATTTGTTGACCTACTTCAAACAGCCCTCAAATGCCAAAAACCTGAACGAAGAAGGCTTTATATATGGCATGATCACTATGGGACTATTTGGATTCATGGTTTCACTATTTGTTTTCATATCATTGAATCATCCGCTGTTTGGAAATGTGCCGTTTTTTCAATTTTTCGTGATGCCACTTCTCGCAATTTTCGCTATGCAGTTGGTGGTGGCAGGAGCAGTGTATGGCGCCCTCTACATGATGAAAGCTGATGTCAGCTTGAAAGCGGTGTTCGCTCAATTCGGGGGCTATGTCATTCCATTTTTGATCATCTATCTGGCTGGATTTTTATTAAGTATGCTGGATTTAAATACTCTTTCGGTTATTTTCAGTTTGATTGGAACCCTTGGTGCCCTCTTTGTCATTCCAGTATTCATTTTGAAGGAAAAATTGCCGAAAGAACGGGTCCAATCCGTTGACTTCGTATATCTGCTGTTCGGTATTTACGCTCTATCATTTATCTTCCTTAGCTTCACGATGCGGGTCTATATGCGGCTGCTCATTCCTGCTTTTATGGGGTTGTAACCCTCGGATCATCCTGTTAATATGGCTAAAAGGAGCTGAAATGATGCGCTGGATGAAATATGAACGTGCCACAGAATTTGATCGTAAAGTTAAACCTTTGTTGCTAAAACATGAAGCCTGTCATAATCTTCCCATTGGTGTGTTAAACCGCCTTCTGAATCAGCATGATCTTGGGGATATCCTGATGGCCACCGTCGAGAATAAACAAAAGATCCTCGGGTCTTTTTTCATGACGCCTCCTCATCATTTGATTGTAACATTCCATGACGCAGATCAGATAGCCCGTACAGCTGAGTTTGCTGCAAAAAAACTGGCCGCTTCTAAGGTCAAGATTCCCAGTCTGATCGGAGAAAAACATCAGGTCTCTGTATTCGCAGAATCCTGGAAAAAGATTAGCGGACAGGATTACAAGTTAGGAATGAAGCAGCGGATTTATCAGCTGTCCGAAGTTGAAGATATTCCGGAAAGTGAAGGAAGTATGCGGATGGCGACAAAAGAAGATCTGTCATTTTTAGAAGATTGGGTGCTTGCTTTCAATAGAGAAACGCCAGAACGTCCCCTCTCAAGGGAGGAAGCGGCTCAATTAGCCGAGCATAGAGTACAAGAGGGGTCTCTTTATTTATGGGAAGTGAAACACAAGCCGGTCGCCATGGCCGCTCGAACTAGAAAAACTGACCATGGACAGACCGTTTCTCTCGTATATACTCCTATTGAAGAGCGTAAGAAAGGATACGCCTCTTCTCTGGTCAAACACCTGAGCCGGGAAATATTAAACGATTATACCTTCTGTTTCCTGTACACTGATCTAGCGAATCCAACTTCTAATAAAATTTATACTAGAATCGGATATCAGCCCGTTTGTGATTCTCTTGTTTTAGAGATAGTAGATGATTGAGTCGGGCTGTGATGGAATGAACCGCAAATATACCTTGATCTTAAGCGTAATCCTATCATTCTTGTTCATCTTTGTTTCGGATGACACTCTGGTTCAAGAGAATGGATATCGATTCGGACTTCCCTTTCAATTCATCACCTTTTATGGCTCAGAACTTCCTGAATACAAGTGGCAGCTATTTAGCTTACAAACATTCGATCGGCAACCAGTGTTCATTTCGGATACTTTTGGCTCAATGCCATGGTATTTTATGTGTTGATTCGAATTGTTACTAACGTCAAAAAACGGCCTGGCATCTCAAATGAGTAAATGCCAGGCACTTTTTTTCCTAATGTTTGATCTGGATTCCTCTCTTATAACAATGGTTACATAATTTCATTTTGTATTCTTCCTCGGTTTTCAGTCCTCTTCCACAGCCTCGACAACATCCCAGATCCTGATCAATAAACTGATGATGGATCAACCATTCATCTGCCTGGTACACGGTCATTAGCTCCTTTCCCTCATTTATAAGGTCTTCATTTCAGTTATTCCCGATTTCATCCCCAATCAATAAAAATATTTTTACAAAATGTTGAACCTTTTCTCCCCCCTTTACCTCGCCACTCTATTGTTCTATGACAGAAAAATCATCAGGTGCGGGCTGCTTTTACCTGTTTAAGGAAAAGAGGGAACTGCCATTCCTTTTTCTTTCCTTTTCATGACTCATCTACTACAATAAAAACAGACCATCATAAATGGGGTGTGTACCATGAACCGTAAAGAACTGGAACAAAAAATCGCCGAGCTGAAAATGGACTATATCCGGATTCAGGGCGACCTTGACAAAGTAGAGTCTATTGGAGGCAACGTATCACCTCTGGAAAAAACATTGCAGCACATGGAGGAAGAACTGAAAGAATTAAGGGAACAGCTCGCTGCTGCAAAGGAATAAGCAGCCAGGCAAACTTTTGGACATATCAAGATTTAAACCCTCGTTACCTTTTTCAGATAACGAGGGTTTTGCTTTAATTCCGGTGATACGGTCATCTAGCATAAACTTTTTCGCATAATATAGATAGCCCAGCCTGTAAACTCTCTCTCAAACTGAAGATAATCCGCCTGATGTTCATGTAAAAAATCGAGCACCTCCTGTTTTTCGGGGTGATCTGGATGATGTTCCAGCCATTTGATCAGGCCATACCAGTTGTCACAAATATACCGGTCCCACTCATCCTGAGAAGAGCGAATAATATACTCCAGCTCAAACCCTGATTCTCGAATATCCTTCAGAAGTTCATATTCAGTCTGGGCTTCCTTCTGAAGTGATTCTGGTGCATCACTTCTTGACAAATATCGCTCACCAATTACTGCACGTCCTTCATCCTTCATCATAGCTTCCAGGGTTTGAAGGGTTCTTTTGAAATCTCCATAAATAAAAGTAGCTCCAAGACAGGCGACCACGTCAAACTTTTCATCCGTTTTAAATTGCTTCCCGTCCATACAGACAAATTCCAGCCGATCCTCCAGGTTTAGTTCTTTAAACCTTGCTTCAGCCCGTTCTCTGGCATATGGCCGGATATCCACTCCAATACCGCTTATTTGAAAATGTTTTCCCCATAATGCGAGTGTTTCACCAAAACCTGCCCCTACATCCAGCACCCTTGAAGACTGGTCAACCTTCACAATTTCTCCTACTTTCAAGATTTTTTCTGGAGATGAAGGGTTAATCACCTTCATATACTTCTCTGAAATATTAACCAGGTCAAAAAAATTCATTGAGATATTCCTCCTCATGTATTTTTCATAAAAAAGACAGGGACAGAACAGCATTGGTCCCATCCCTGCCTAAAAGGTCTGAAAATCGATCTTTAAGACGTGAAAAAACCGTGCGAAACAGCACGGTACCATGACGTAAACTAGTTTTTTAAGATCCATGGAATTTACCGCTGTTCTTAACCATGGCTTTGTCCAAAAACCGGTCCCTTTCTAAAGCCCTTCACCTGTTTTGGGCATAGCAAGTCCTTGTCCTTGCTGCACAATTTTTTTACAGGGACATATCAGGAGTAACAAAGCCTTATTCAATTCGTTTAGTTAGTTAAGAACAACGACTTTCAAACAAATTTCCTCCTAACATCGATTACCTATATATAATCAAGTAATGAACAGGATGTCAAGATTCTTTCTCCTCTTTTTTAGCTTTATCGAGCGGCTGGTTTTCCTTTTTCATCTTCTTCAAATATTCCTGTCTTTGTTCCGGAGAAACAATGGAACAGCCGGACTGACAGCTGTCTTTTAATGAACAGGTTCCACAGGGCCCTTCTTCGTGGCTCTTTTTCCAGAACCGGTACAAGTGCCAGGCTGCATAGCCAAATATCATAACCCCAAGGAAAATACTGATGAACATTTCAAAAACCTCTTCCCTTTTAAAATCCTAGCAGTTGCCCCACTTGATAAATCACCAGGGATACCAGATAGGCCAGAACGAGCCCGTACACGAGAGAAAAGAGCGTCCATTTCAGGGAATGGGACTCTTTTCGAATGACTGCGACTGTGGCAATACATGGCATATACAGAAGCACAAATGCCATAAAACTGTATGCTTGAAGTGGTGTGAAGCTGGCCATAATTACTCCCTTAAGGGTATCCACGTCCGGAACAAAGTAAATGATGTTCATCGTGGATATAATGACTTCCTTAGCCAGGGCACCTGTCATTAACGCAACTCCGGCTTCCCACGTACCAAAACCAATGGGGGCTAAAAGGGGGGCAACCCATTGACCTGACACTGCCAGAAAACTTTCATCAATCGAAACATCCATGCCAGTTGGTCCTGTGTACGACAGGAGCCAGATCAACACCGTCCCCGCAAAAATGATGGTACCTGCCTTTTTGATAAAGCCTTTCCCCTTTTCCCAGGTGCTGCGAATTAAGGATCTTACCTGCGGTGTATGATATGGCGGCAATTCGACCACAAAAAAAGACCCTTCATTTCTCAAAATCGTTGATGACAGCAGTTTAGCCAGTGCAAAGGCAAGTATGATTCCCAGTACATAAAGGGATAGGACTACGATTCCCTGATTCTCGGCAAAAAAAGCACCGGCAAACAAAGCATAAACTGGCAGCCGGGCTGAGCAGGACATCAACGGAGACAGCAGCATCGTGATGAGGCGTTCTTTCGGTTGCTCTATACTTCTCGTTGCCATCACGGCAGGGACATTACAGCCAAACCCAATAATCATCGGGATAAACGCCTTTCCGTTTAGTCCAATCTTTTCCATCACCCGGTCCATTAGGACGGCTACCCGGGCCATATACCCCGAATCTTCTATTATTGAAATGAAGAAAAACAAAATGAAAATCTGCGGGACGAACACAAGTACCCCGCCTACACCTGCAACAATCCCATCGATGATTAACCGGTGAATAAATACGGTGGCATCCATAGCCCCAAGGAGTGCCTCCAGCCACCCTGTCAACGGTCCGGCAAAAAAGGAATCCAGTGCATCCGATAAGGGCGTGCCCAGCCAGTCAAACGTCAATTGAAAAATCAGAAACATAAGTCCAAGAAAAATAGGGATACCAAAAATCCGATGGGTCAATACCTGATCCAGCCGTTCCGACAGGAGAACATTAGCTTTGCCTTTACGGACTGTTTTTTTCATCACATCTTGAACAAACTCCTGCCGAACCGTTTGGATATGCTGATATAAAGATCGTCCATTCAGCAGTTTTTCTGCCTGCTGTTTAAAACGATTTAAAGCATCCATCGATATGTTTTCAGATAAATATTTTTCAACGATCGGATTGCCTTCTAAAAATTGAAGGGCAAGCCAGCGGCGGTTATGGCTATCATCAGGTATATTCGCCTCGATGTTTTCGATTGCCTGTTCCACAGCATCCCCATAATTGAGCCTCAGAGCCCGTCTAGACTTATCTGATAGCTGTGCCAGATAAGTCTGAAGCTGATCTAAGCCCTGTCCGCTTCGGGCAATAATAGGGACTACGGGAATACCAAGCACTTCTTCAAGTTTTTGAGCATCTACATCGATCCCCCGGCGTTTCGCCACATCTACCATATTTAAGCCAATCACCAGCGGCTTGCCAAATTCCAGAAGTTGCACGGTTAAATATAAATTTTTGTCTAAATGCGATGCATCCACAATATTGACGGCACCTTCAAAAGACTCCTGCAGCAGAAAGTTCATCGCAACTGTTTCATCTTCAGATAAAGGGTTGAGGGTATATATGCCAGGGAGGTCAATGAGCTCCCCCTGGTTTCCTTTCAGTTTTCCGATCTTTTTTTCGACCGTGACACCAGCCCAGTTCCCCACAGTCTGATAAGATCCGGTCAATTGATTAAACAATGAGGTTTTCCCTGTATTGGGATTTCCAAATAACGCATAAGTCAACATGATTTCCTCACCTGAATACAGGCAGCATCTTTTCGGCGGATCCCAATTTTTTGATTCTCTGTTGCCAGAATACATGGTCCGCCAAAGGGAACCTTGCACTGATAGCAAATTTCAGAACCCTCCATTAGCCCTAAATGCTGCAAACGGCGTCGAACCCTGTCTTGGAGTCCGTTCATGCTAGTAATGGTCACTTTTTCTCCTTCTTTTATGTCAAAGAGATTCATGCCGGCCCTCTCCTTATCCATAACGTTGAAAAATTCAAATGACAACTACTTCCCTTTTATTGAAAATCATTATCAATGAGTTTGATTTTATTATACCCCCTACCCTATTTAGTTGTAAACCGTCTTACTCTTTTACCTTGTTTAAAAAACATTCTTCATTCATTCGCTTCATGAAATATAGCTGCAGATTTTCTGATATTGCAGCCATTTTATAGTGAGCGCTTTCATATAGGTATATAATGGAATAAATATTCTGAATTTTAGGAGTGGTGAAATGTCGAAAGTCGAACCGGCTGGTGCTGAAGACTTATGGAATGATAATCCGAATCCCCTTTATACAGAGAAGGACATCGGTTCCACCCGACTCCACAACAGTTTTCGTGCCGAATTGCGCCCGAATTTTTCAGAAAAGGAATATAACAAATTTGTTCGGCTAAACACGGTACGGGACTGGTCGCTGTTGACCTGGGATGAATGGTGTGGTGGCCGGGGAGCGATAGATTGAGCTGTTGGAATTTGGAAAACATTTAATGCATGCGCTGGTTTTTGTTCCATACACGATGAAGTCCGAGTATGAAAAAGTCGACATCCCTTTTTGAGGAGATGTCGACTTTTTTATGGTGCTGCCTGTAATTCTTTTTGCAGCAGCTGAATGGCTTTTCTGACGCCCTGAACATGTTGTTCACCATTCATATGTTTTCTGGCATGAAGCAGAACCGGACGGACTGACTCAACTGAGCGGCCAAATTCATACATCCACTCATAACGGGGAACCATCCAGGTGTGAAAATGGTGGGTGGTATCTTCGTTGTAGAAGTAATATACATTCTCGATTCCCAATACGTTGCGCTGAGCTTCCCGGATCCTGCGAAGAATCCGGATATAGTCTGCCGCTTCTTCATCCGTCAGCTGATCAAAGGTTTTCACATGCCGTCTAGAGGCTAGTATGACTAGCCCTTTTATGGGGTAAGCCACATCCTGATGGGCATGAAAATGGGCTGACTCCACTATGGTCCCTCCATCAGGCTCCACAATCCCGTTCACAATGGCACAGCTTAAACACTCGACCTCCACTACCCTGCCATTGGACAATTTCATTTTTCGCATTCGAACCCTCACATTTCAAGTTCATTTTTTAAAAACATCTCAATGCGGTCCTTGATTTGATCACGTACTTCTGCAAATTTTGTCATGATCTCTTCTTCAGTACCCGTAGCTTTTGCTGGGTCTTCAAATCCCCAGTGTATCCGGTTTACATGTGGCGGTGTTGCCGGGCACCTGTCATTAGCGTCCCCACACAGGGTAATGACATAATCTGCTCGATTTAACAGATCGAGGTCAATGAGCTCAGATTGATGTCCGCTGATGTCCACCCCGGCCTGTTTCATCGCCTCCACAGCACGGGGGTTGAGTCCATGGGTTTCCACCCCTGCACTGTAGACTTCTGCCCGATCCCCGGCCAGATGTTTCGCCCAGCCTTCCGCCATCTGGCTCCGGCAGGAATTCCCCGTACACAGAAAATAAATCATCGGTTTCTTCATCATAGAAACTCTCCTTTCCTAAATCAAGTGGTGCCTAGTGGTGCCTGTCTCCTGTCGAATGGTAATTACTTCTTGATAGCCCAGCTTCCTCCTGAGGGTGCCGGTCACCTGTCGAATGATCCTGTTAGCCTGAACGGGATTGAGCCCAGTCTACCTGCCAACTCTCGTTAAATGTGCCTGTCACCTGTCGGGAAATATTTCCTGCGCAACCAGAATGCTACATTGACCAGTGCCAGCATTACCGGCACTTCCACTAAGGGCCCAATAACAGCTGCAAAGGCTGCTCCGGAGTGAATTCCGAAGACGCCTACTGCAACCGCAATGGCCAGTTCAAAGTTGTTGCTGGCTGCGGTAAACGATAGCGTAGTGCTGACAGAGTAATCAGCCCCTGCCTTTTTCCCCATAAAAAATGAAATGAAAAACATCACCACAAAATAAATGAGCAGTGGTATTGCTATCCGCACCACGTCAAACGGCAGTTCCACAATCATATCCGCTTTCAGCGAAAACATCACCACAATCGTAAACAATAGAGCAACCAGTGTTAACGGGCTGATTTTGGGCACAAATTTGGTTTCATACCAGTTATGGCTTTTTGTCTTCACGAAGACAAACCTGGTAATCATACCCGCAATGAACGGAATCCCTAAATAGATAAAGACACTTTTGGCCACCTCAGCCATGGAAATATCAATAACCATACTTTCAAGTCCGAGCCATTTCGGGAACAACGTGACAAATAAATAGGTATAAACCGAATAAAAGAACACCTGGAATATGGAGTTAAACGCTACCAGTCCGGCTGCATACTCTGTACTCCCCTTCGAAAGGTCATTCCAGACAATGACCATTGCAATACAGCGGGCAAGTCCAATAATGATTAACCCAACCATATACTCCGGATAATCACGTAAAAAGATAATGGCCAGAACAAACATAAGGGTGGGACCGATCACCCAGTTTTGGAATAATGAAAGGCCAAGGATTTTAACATCCTTGAACACTTCCCCCAGCTTTTCATATTTTACTTTGGCCAGAGGTGGGTACATCATGATCATCAGCCCGATAGCAATCGGAATGGACGTTGTGCCCATTTGAAACTGGTTCAGAAAGTCCACAAATTCAGGTGCTATATTTCCGATGATAATCCCGGCTGCCATCGCCGTAAAAATCCATAACGTTAAATATCTGTCCAAAATCGATAAACGTTTTGCAATCGGTTTTGCCAATGTTTCTTCATCCTCTCAACAAATCCTGTTATTTGATTAGTGCCTGTCACCTGTCGAATAATCTTTAAGCCTGTTCTAGAATGTTGCACTGAACACTGCTGCCCTGATCCTCAATAGCTTTCAGTTCATTCGTAAGATCAGGAAGTACGGATAGATCAAAACCCAATTCTTTAAATGCTTCTTTATTCAATGAGTAGAACACCCACTTCCCCCGGCGCTCCTCTTTCACGAGACCAGCAGATTTCAACCGGAACATATGTTTTGAAATCGCTGGCTGAGAAATGCCAAACACAGGTACAAGTTCACATACACAGCAATCTCTAACTTTCAAAAGTCCAATGATTTTTAATCGAGTTGGTTCACTTAATGCCTTCAGTTTCCCCGCCAGATTTTCAAATTCCATAAATACTTTCACCCCCTTCGACAGGTGCCAGGCACTTGTCGAATGACAGTTTTAAGAATTCCATACTTATTATAATATAATCATATGGTTATTTGTTTTTAAAAATAAAAATCTTTACCAAAAATTTATTCAATTAATCCTGTGTCTAACCATAAAAATTAGTCCAATTTAGTCGAATCACTTTATCTAATCTTCTCGAATCGAATCGAAAAATCCTTATTTTCCCCCAAAAAATTTTTTATTTTTTTTGTAGTTTTTTAATTTTTAGGCTCAGTTTTTTCATAATTCCTATAGAAATTTTTAAAAAACTAGGGTCATTCGACAAAAATTTTACCCATTTCTTAGATTCGCATTTTATTCTGGGTTCATGTTATAACATAATCAAGTAAAAGGGAGGCATTCCCCGTTACAAAATAAAAAAATAACATGACCTTTACCCCAGTGGATCAAATCTGGTTTGATCACCTATCCATTTAATATGTTATTCCTGAAATATCTCCGTTTGTACCCCTCGTTTTTCTGACGCCTCCCAATTCCGGCTCATTTTCTAGAGCCGGTTTTTACTTTGACCACGCTCCTTTATACTACTACTTGTAGGCGAAAATGCCAGAATATATTTTCATCCCATTAAAAAAAATCTTAAAACATACATGGGCTGCCTCATGAGTGAATTTTATTGAGAGTCGGCCCTGTCATTTTGTCATAGCTTTAACATTTTTATATGATAACGGAAGTCGCGTTCTTTTTCATTTTTCTACATCGAGGTTTGTTTATCTATAGTCAGCTAGACTTTTCTACTTTTACAGTTGATTATTTAATTCTCTGAAAGAATTATCTATTCTTGCGGCAGGCTTATCTACGCCCCAAAAAAATTTATTTTCTTCTTCTATAAGATTATCTGCACTTCATAAAAATTTATTTTCTCCTTCCATCACATTATATTTACCTCAAAAAAATTTGTCTTTTCTTGCAGCAAACTTTTCTACGCTTCGAGTCAAGATATCAACGCTTGTGTCACTATTATCAAAACTTCAGATCAAGTTATCGCACTTGAGCAGTCCTTATCCCACTCACTTGACTCTTATCAGTCATCTTATTCAGGCTAGATTTAATCTCGAGCATCAGAAAACCCAGCCATGACATCATGACTGGGTTTTCCATTCTTCAAAAAGGAAAGCACCTCATTACGAATCTAATCAGCTTAATTAAAGTTTTTTACCTTCCCTTTCATATACGCCAGGATGACGTTGGCAGCAACACGGCTTGTCATATTTCGGAAATCAACCGTTGGATCAATCTCGACAATATCCATCGCCCGAACCTTTGGGTGTCTGGCAGCATGATACACCCCTTCAAGCAGGGTCCGGCTGTCCATGCCTCCGGGACCGATCGCCGGACACCCCGGGGCAAAGGCCTGATCGAGAACGTCCATATCGACCGAAAGATAAATCACATCCACCTGATCCTCCAGCTGCTTCAGCGACTGATTCACCAGATCCTCCATCGGCTGCTTTCTCACATCTCCCATCGTATAAACCGTAACGCCCTTTTCCTTTGCGAATTGATCATACGCTTCGCCATTTGCAAAATCCCGAATCCCCATTTGAATTAAATCCTTTCCTTCCAAAACCTGATGCTCCAAAAGACTCCGAAATGGGGTTCCATTCGTCGGACCGCCGTCCTCCAGGTTCCGCAAATCATGATGGGCATCGAACTGAATGACCCCAATACGGCCAAACGTTTCCCGGAAGGCACGAATGGACGGAAAGCTGATGGAATGATCCCCACCCAGAACCATCCAGTGATCAGCGGCTTCGGTATCGAGAACTTCCTTTACTCCTTCGTAAATCTGCTCCTGACTTCCTGGAATATCCGTCGGGTGCAAATCTACATCTCCAAAATCCACGATCACCCGATCTTTCAAATCAACCCCCATTTCTCCTGAATACGTCGAATAGGATTGCATCGCTTCCCGAATGGCTCCCGGGGCAAAGGCTGCACCGGAATGGCTGATGGATGATTTGGACAGAGGGGCGCCAACCAGGCCAAACTCCCCTTTCACTCCTTTCTGCCACGGTGTCAACAGCTCTTTTATTTTTGTGATATAACGATCCTTGAACATGGCCTCCCCTGCTGGACGGACATGTTTAAACTCAGCCAATCAGACCACCCCGCTCAAAAATTATTTGACCGTCTTTAAACACCGTATGCACATGATTGACCCCGTAATGATATGGAACATAAAGATAATTCGGGGCATCCCAGATCACAATATCCGCTTTCCGCCCCTTTGCAATCACTCCTGCCTCGTTCCCACGATTAATCGCATAAGCCGCATTAATGGTAACCGCATGCCAGATTTCTTCCGGTGTCATTTTCAGTTTCAGCGCTGCAAGGGACATAATCAGCTGCAGGTTTTCCGTCACACAGCTCCCCGGGTTGAAGTCGGTGGACAGGGCAATCGCGGCTCCCGCCTCGATCATTTTCCGAGCCGGGGCATAGTCATCTTTCCCTAAATAAAAGGTCGTTCCCGGGAGCAGCACTCCGATCGTATTGGATTCAGCCAGCCTCCTGATACCTTCTTCAGATGCCACCGCCAGATGATCTCCGCTTACGGCCCCGAGTTCAACCGCTAATTCGGTACCGCCTAACGGATCAATTTCATCCGCGTGGATTTTCACACTAAATCCTTTTTCCCTGGCCTTCGATAAGTATCGACGGGATTGTTCTAAGGTAAAAACCCCGGTTTCGCAAAAAATATCCACAAATTCTGCGAGATTTTTCTCTTTTATTTCCTCAAACATATCGGCCATCTCATCCAGCAGGGCGTCCGGATTATCTTGATATTCCCTCGTTATGGCGTGAGCCCCTAAAAAGGTGGACACCAGATCCAGAGGATGGGATTCGTTCGCTTTTTTCACCACCTGCAGCTGTTTCAGTTCTGTTTCCCGATCCATCCCATAACCGCTTTTCGCTTCCACTGTGGTAATCCCATGCATGGCCATACGGTCCAGGTGAAACAGGGCCTTTTGCAAAAGCTCTTCTTCGGATGTTTCCCGGGTTGCTTTGACAGTGGATAGGATTCCCCCACCCTGTTTCAAAATGTCTAAGTACGGGACACCTTTTTGCTTCAGGGTCATTTCATGCTCCCGGGACCCGCCAAACACCAGATGGGTATGGGGTTCTACCAGGCCCGGGGTAACCAGCTTCCCTCCTGCATTTATCCTCTGGGAAGCCTCAAATTCAGGAGCCTCTTTTTCCGGTCCGGCCCAGACGATCTTTCCATCCTTTACGGCAACAAGGGCATTTTCAACGACCTCCAGATTTTGCATTTCTCTACCCTTCACGGGTCCAGGCTTATCCATGGTCAGCAATTGCCCGATAGGATGAATCACGAAATCTACGGATGTTTCCATCACTATTCCTCCTCTGTATGTCTTCCATGGGATGATTCAGACTTTTTTAAACATGTTATCTATCACAATCAGCCCGTCTATCATCTCTCAAAAAATAACGGAAAGAACAGGCATGGCGTTCTGCCGCCTGTTCTTTTTTCCTTTAAAAATTGATTACCAGCATCTATCCCCGCCTATTTAATCCATCATCGGAATATGGACCCCTTTTTCCTTTGCTGTTTGGACGGCAAGATCATACCCCGCATCCACATGACGGGCCACGCCCATACCCGGATCAGAAGTGAGCACCCGCTCCAGGCGCTTTGAAGCCGCTTCGGTACCATCAGCTACAATGACCATGCCGGCATGAATGGAATACCCCATGCCAACACCGCCACCATGGTGGACAGATACCCAGCTCGCCCCATTCACACCATTAATCAGGGCGTTTAAAATCGGCCAGTCGGCAATGGCGTCACTGCCGTCTTTCATTCCTTCTGTCTCCCGGTTTGGCGATGCCACTGATCCGCAATCCAGATGATCCCGGCCGATTACAATAGGAGCGGAGATTTCTCCGGATGCGACCATGTCATTGATGATTCGTCCAAATTTCGCCCGCTCCCCATAACCGAGCCAGCAGATTCGGGAAGGAAGCCCCTGAAATGCCACTTTCTCCTTTGCCATACGAATCCACTTGCACAGATGTTTATGATCCGCAAATTCCTTCAAGAGCACATCATCAATTTTATCAATATCTTTCGGATCCCCGGACAGGGCAGCCCAGCGGAACGGACCTTTTCCTTCACAAAATTGCGGACGAATAAAAGCAGGAACAAACCCCGGGAAGTCAAAGGCATTTTTAACACCAGCATGATAGGCTTCCTGGCGAATGTTATTTCCGTAATCGAAAACGACCGCTCCTGCCTTTTGTAAATCCAGCATGGCCTGTACATGTTTGGCGATGCTTTCCCTGGCTATCTTGAGGTATTCGTCCGGGTCAGACTGGCGCAGCTTTTCTCCTTCTTCCAGAGACATTCCTTCCGGCAGATACCCGTTTAATGGATCATGGGCAGACGTCTGGTCGGTCACGAGATCCGGCACCTCGCCCCTCCTGACGAGCTCAGGCAAAATTTCCGCTGCATTCCCGAGCAAGCCAATGGAAAGAGGTTTCCTCTCTGACTTTGCCTCTTTCGCCATTTCCAGGGCTTGATCCAGGGAATCGGTCATCACATCTAGATATTTGGTCTCGATCCGGCGGCGAATGCGGTGTTCATCACACTCTACCGCAATCACCACCCCTTCATTCATGGTTACGGCAAGGGGCTGGGCCCCTCCCATGCCTCCAAGACCTGCCGTAACCGTCAGGGTCCCTTTTAACGTACCATTAAAGTGCTGGCGGGCAGCTTCTGCAAACGTTTCATAGGTTCCCTGAAGAATCCCCTGGGTACCAATATAAATCCAGCTCCCGGCAGTCATCTGGCCAAACATAATCAGACCCTTTTTCTCCAGTTCACGGAACGTCTCCCAGTTGGCCCAGGCCGGAACGAGATTGGAATTGGCCAGGAGTACCCTTGGGGCATCCTCATGAGATTGAAACACAGCAACCGGCTTTCCTGACTGCACAATCAATGTTTCGTCATTTTCAAGTTCCTTTAACGTCTCCACAATTTTGTGATAGCTTTCCCAGTTTCGGGCCGCTTTCCCGATTCCGCCGTAAACCACAAGCTCCTCCGGTTTTTCAGCCACTTCCGGATCGAGGTTGTTCATCAGCATTCTAAGAGCTGCTTCCTGAATCCACCCCTTCGTATTCAGTTTGGTTCCACGCGGCGCACGAATCGGTTTGTGTATACTCGTCATCACTAAATCCCCCCGAAAATTTTTCAAAGTATCATAAATGCAATTGGAGTTGCAATTAACAGCGTCAAAATCGTCCGTTCTATCCATATGACGAATAGTTTCGGAATGCTTACCGGAATGTCTGTCGAAAGAATGCATGGAATAGATGCTGAGAAGAAGAGTACTGATGAGATCGATACGACACCTGTTACAAACTTCGTAACCAGTGGGGCTTCTGCAACGAGAAGAGCCGGCAAAAACATTTCGGCAATTTCAACAGCAGCAGCTTTGGCAGCCAGCATTGGCTCCGGGATTTGCAGAAGCAGTGTAAATGGATAAAACAAGTAACCGATAATGTCAAAGGTTGGAGTATACGTTGCAAGAAGCAGGCCGATGAGCCCAACAGACATGATGGAAGGCAATATGCTCATGGTCATCACAAATCCATCACGCAAGTTTTCCCAGATATTTTGCCCTAAAGAAGGAGAATTGCCTGCAGCTTTTATCCCTTCGTTCCAGGCACTTTTAATCATATTTCCTTCTGGCTCAGGTTCCTTAACAGGCTGATGAAAATAATCTTCCCTTTCCTTACTCAGGGGCCAGATCCGAACAGTTATGGCTGTCACAATAAACGTAACCAGCAACGTGGTCCAGAAAAAAGCATTCCATATCTCCATAAACCCTAATGTTTTCGCAACGACGATCATAAAAGTTGCCGATACCGTAGAAAAGCCCGTGGCAATGATCATCGCTTCTTTGACCGAATATTTCCCTTCTTTATACACCCTGTTCGTAATTAACAGTCCAATGGAATAACTGCCAGCAAAAGATGCCACAGCATCAATGGCCGATCTCCCGGGTGTCTTCCAGATCGGCCGCATGACTGGTTTCAGCAGAATGCCAACCAGTTCAAGCAGTCCATAGCCGACGATGAAGGCAAGAAATACCGACCCTATCGGAACAAGAATGCCTACAGGTATCACCAGTTTATCAAACAAAAACGGTCCTATATCCGGAGCCAGCAGCCACTCTGGTCCGGCCTCAAAATAAATCAGCATGGCAGCAAATACGCCTAAAACCTTTAAAAACGAAAACACCATTTCCACTTTATTTTTATTCCAGGTCTTTGTTACAAAAGGGTAAAGCGCACCGAGTACAATCACAATAAGTGCATAAATGGGTACCAGTGAAGGAAATGTGCTTCGAACCCAGCTGACCACATGGTCCAGTGGAATAGACGACGTGCCTCCGACGGAAATGGGAATAAAAAACATAAAAATCCCAATAGCACTAAATACAACTAACTTCAAAATGGATTCGGCCAGATTTTTTTCCGGCGGCAAATTCGATTCCAAACCTGTCGTTTTCGTTTGCGCCATGGTACCCCTCCTTTTTTCTACATCATATCTCCAGGAAGGGGTTTCATCCAGTTAAAATTTTCAGAAAATAATGATTGTTTTGTTTTTAATTTGCTGGTCCAACCCCGTGCTATTTACGTTTTTATGACGATTTTGCTGAACTAGTGCTATTTTTTGATTTCCATTCCCTCGGTGTCTGCTGAACCCATTTTTTAAACACCTTACTGAAATAAGCCGGGTCTTCAAAACCAACCTGACGGGCTATGTCATGAATTTTTAGCCGGGGGGTTTTTAACAACCCTTTTGCCCTCTCCACCCGAGTCTTTTGTATATAATCACTGAAAGTCCATCCGGTCTCCTGCTTAAATAGATGACTGATATAATAAGGATTTCTGTCAATTAATCGGGACGCATCTTTAAGGGTTATAGGTTCTGCATAGTGTTCTTGAATATACTGAATCAGCTGCTGGACTAGAAGGGATTGGTACGTGCGTTCTCTTTTTTCCACAAGATCACATAACTGATAGCAAAAATAAAGGAGCTGCTGGACAATATCTGCTAGCACTTCACCATTCAAAATTCTCTCAAGCACATTTCGGTACTGGTTTTCTGCCCCTGTTAAATATTCCTTTTTGAGCATGAAGCGCCGCAGATTCGCCATGACACTGGTCAATTTAATTCTCATATCATCCGGCGAAGGAAACCTGTCAGAAGGGTCAGGAAAGGTTCCAAACAGACGATAAAGCCAGTCTTTGATTCCCTGCCGATCGGTTTGTTCCAGGTAATGCAGCAGCTCATCCCGTTCTTCCGGTGATAAAAAGGGATCTATTCGGTAAAGGATAAACGGGTGACGATCACTAAAAACTTGATTACCTCCAAAATAAAAGCGGCGATCCAGAGCCTGTGTCGCCTCCAGGTAGGACTGATGCAGATACTTCGGGTGATCATAACTGTTTCCAATTCCTGCTGTAAGGGAAAAACGGTACTCTGTTTTTACTTTCCTGCAAAATCTGAGCATAATCTGTTCCAGGTTGGTGACGGTGGCATCCTTTGCGATGGAATGCAGGTCAAACAGCAGTACGATTTTTCGCTCCACATAGACCACCAGAGGCCGATACTCGGCTAAATGTTCCCTGACCGTATCCAGAAGCTCTTTAGGGTTTATAGAGGTACGGCTTTCTTCATCCACATCCAGCACGACTACAGTGGTAGGCGGTCTCTCAAATGGGAGATGTTTGGTCATGTTTTTCATTTCGTCCTGATCAATGGGAAGGCCGAAAAGCAAATGGTAGATCCACGAGGTGTCCGACCACTCGTCAGTGGTTCCCCAGTATTCAGATGACGGTTTTCGGGTTCTTCTAATCAGTTGCCGCAATGTTTTGATCCATTCATCGGTGTCAAAAGGCTTAACAAACAGGGCTCCAGCGCAGAGTTTCAATGCTCTGTAGGCAGAGTCAAAGGTTTTCCGGCCGGTATGAGCGATCAATCGGGCATCATGTTGAGAAAAGTAGTTTTCCAGAAAATGCAGTTGATCATCCGTAAACATATCCAGCTCCAGTACAATGACATCAGGCTGTTTTTTCTGGATATGTTGAATACATCTCTCAGGCTCCCTGACCTCTATCATTTCAGAATAAGGTAATTGATGAGAGGTAATCAGCCAGCGAAGTCCTTTGCGTTCTAAGTCATCTCTTTCAGCAATCAAATATTTCATGTCTCATCTCTCCGATCTGACACGAGTGGATGAAGGATATACATATTTATCCATTTGTTCCATGCTCAAATCCCTTAGCCAATGATTCATAGCTTCAATATCCTTTGAAAAAACCCGGTCATTGTCAATGCGTGGAACAATCCGTCGGGCATCCTCCAAAAATCTCCTCGTAACCGTAGCCATTTTGTCTTTTCCCCGAATCTCCACTGCCTGCATGGCACAGATCAGTTCAATGGCCAGGACCCGTCTGACATTTTGAATGATCTCATAAGCATGACGGGCAGCTATCGTCCCCATGCTGACATGATCTTCCTGATTGGCTGACGACGGAATGGAATCCACGCTGGCTGGATGGGCTAACGTTTTATTTTCGGATACCAGGGATGCTGCCGTATATTGCATAATCATCACTCCTGACTGCAATCCCGGATTGGTGCTTAAAAATGGGGGGAGATCATTCAACTGAGGGTTCACCATCCGTTCCACCCGACGTTCTGCCATATTGGCAATTTCCGCAATTCCCGTCTTCATGAAATCCATAGCCAGTGCGATCGGCTGACCATGGAAGTTGCCACCGGAAAGGACTTTTTCGGTATCAGAAAAAATCAGCGGATTATCTGTCGCCGCATTGATTTCGATCTGTAATTTTTCTCTGACATAATTCAGGCATTGCCAGGTCGCTCCAATCACCTGGGGCATGCACCTTAAAGAATAAGCATCCTGCACCCTTAACTCCCCCTGTCGGGTTACCAGCTGACTATCCTTTAACATCAAACGTATCCGTCTGGCTGATTCCTGTTGTTCCGGATAACCTCTCACCTGATGAAGATCTTCATCAAAAGCATCAATGATTCCCCTTAGTGCTTCCAGCGTCATGGCCCCAATGAGTTCGCTCTGAAGAGCCAGTTTTTCAGCTTCAAGATAAGCAATTACCCCGACAGCTGTCATAGCCTGTGTGCCATTGATCAGGGCTAATCCTTCCTTTGCTTTTAACTGGACTGGCTCCAGTTCTTCACGCCTGAGTGCTTCGATCGCCGATATCCTTTTCCCCTGATCAAACACCTCTCCCTTTCCCGTCAAAACCTGTGCCAGGTGAGCCAATGGGGCCAGATCTCCGCTGGCACCAAGGGAACCCTGCCGGGGAATCACCGGGTGAATGCCATCATTGATTAGATCAATCAGTCTTTCAACAATGATCGGTCTGATTCCAGAGTAACCTTTGGCAAGGGCATTGGCCCGAAGAAGTACCATAGCCCGGCTAACTGATTCAGAAAAAGGCTCCCCCACCCCACAGGAGTGGGAATCAATCAGATGTTGCTGCAAGTCATCCAGAGCATCTTCGTCAATAACGACATCACTCAATTTCCCAAACCCTGTATTTATCCCATAAATCACTTGCTTTTGTTTAATCATCTCTTCTATGGTTTGCCGGCTTTTACGCAATTTTTCCATACTTTCATTGGAAATGGCCACCTTTTCATGACCAAAAACAACCCGCTCTACTTCCTGGACCGTCAAGTCATTGCCTGTTAACGTAATCATATGTCCACACCATCCCTTTATCACAATAAAGTGCGTAATGAAAAAGGGACCTGTTATGATCCAGTGGATCCATAACAAGTCCCTGCTTTCTTATGCCTATTTTGAAACATCCATAATGATTCATAGCCCAATTCTCCTTTTGATCAATCACCCTATGATTTGAGCCAGGGTCCATCATAGCAAAATACGCGTTTACTTTATTCAATTTTCAGAATATACTTAAATTAAGTGTAAGTACTTCACCCAGATTCGTCAATAGGCGGCCCCCTCAAGTGTTAATCAATGGTAAATATTTGTATATGAGACAGTTAGAAACGGAGGAAGGAAATCGTCTCTTTTCCATCGGCAAATACCATGAAAATACTAAAATATTTTCATGTATTGTCGATATATGTACATAAGTCAAGATTGACAAAACACGGAGAAAAACATGTCAAAACCAGATAAAGGTGATTATAGATGCACAACGACAACAGCCAGATTGTGTTTAAAGAGGAACAGCTTTTCGAAATGTTTACAAAGCTGTTTGATATCGTGTTTCTGATGAAATTTATACCTCCAAATGACTTTCGGTATCAACGGGTAAGTCAGAGTGCTAAACAATTAGCCTCTTTAAAGGAAGAAGACTTAGGCAAAACCATTCGGGAAGTTTATGACGATGATGTGGCGGACCACCTTTCCAAAAAGTACCACGAAGCCATTAAAAAAAAACACCCAATCACATACCGCGATCGTTTAAATATGGACACTGAAGAAAGATATGGGGAATCCATTTTAATTCCGATCTCGTATAACCATGAATGGTATGTCATTGGACTAACCAGGGATATTACCCGTGTGGTCATGCTTGAGAGCGGGGCTTCGATTTCAGATCCAATTACAGGCTTTCCTTATATTGAAACATTTCTCAGTCAACTGGAAAGCAAGATACGGCTTAATACTTACCGTAATTCCATCTGGAATTTAATTTATCTTTCTTACCCTCAGATGAGTTTTTTCCATCATCCAGATCTCAAGGGCTTTGAAATGGAATGTCTTCACCACATAGTCAATCGAATCAAAACTCTATTGAAGCCAGAAGACCTGGTGAGCCGGGTTTCGAATAATGAATTTGTCATTGCCCTGCATACAGAAAACTCATTTCAAATGAACAGCATGACTCAAAAATGGTTAGAAGAATTAAAAAAACCGATTAAAATAAAAGAAACGGAAATTCATCTGAGTCCCCGAACTGGCTCAGCCCTCGTTCACAAGGATACAGCCGACATTCGTACTGCTTTGTCAAAAGCTTTTCAGCGTATGCTGAAGGCCGATCCTGCCGGGGATAAAGCAGGCATGCAGCAGGCAGATGACCTTCATACGGGCGAGGATAGCCGAAGCCGCAAAATTACCAGTGACCTGCCCCTGGCTTTGAACGAAAATCAGTTTTTCCTGGTGTATCAGCCTAAATTGGATTTGCGGGACGGTCATTATAATGTAGAAGCACTTATTCGATGGAATCACCCTGAACTGGGGATTATTTCTCCCGGTGAATTTATTCCGATTGCAGAAGAAACGAATCAAATTCAGAACATCGGTAACTGGGTGATCCATCAGGTGTGCAACGATTTAGTGATTCTAAAAACATACATACCTGATCTGATTGCTGCTGTAAATATTTCACCCCTGCAACTGAAGGATAATGAATTTATCCATAAATTACAAAATGCTTTAACGGACCACCAATTGTCACCAGCTTCAATTGAGCTTGAAATTACCGAAAGTGCCCTGCTAGACATGCAAATGGCAAAGGAACAGTTTCAGCTTCTGCATAAGAATGGATTTCGGGTTGTACTGGACGATTTTGGGACGAGTTATTCATCGTTAAGTCACCTAAAAGTACTTTCCGTGCAAAAAATTAAAATTGACAAATCTTTTATTATGAACATGGACTTTAACCAGAAAGATCAGCAAATCGCCCAGATGATGGTGAGACTAGCCAAGAATCTGGACCTTGAAGTGACAGCCGAAGGAGTTGAAAAGCCGGAACATTTGCAGATGTTGAAAAAAATGGGCTGCACCGAAATTCAGGGGTTTTATTTAAGCAAGCCGCTTCCTCTGGAAGAACTGATGGGATTTTTTAAAGAAAGCAAAACGAACCTCTAACCTTTTTGCAAACTTACAATATCCTCCTGCGATTAGCATCAAGTGATATGGAATTATAATATCCAGGGTATTCTTTCTTCATCCTCGCACACAAAAAACCAGAGACATGATGATCATGTTCTCTGGTTTTGCTGTTTGCTGTAGCTTTTACAGTAGATGAAGACATCTGAATTCGGGGTAATCGTACACAGCAAATATTATTTTGCTTTTTCTTTCAGTAATTCAATTATTTTTTATTCTGTTCCCATCATCGTATCATTTTGTTCTTTAACCAGATGAAGTCAAACGGAAAATAATTAAGATGACCATAACAAAATCATAGCAGCAAGAATATAGCAGATTGTAGACCATGTTCAAACGGGACGATATGAGACATCCCCTGCCATCCTTCTTTCTTATTCATTCTCATACATATGATCAATCACCTGTTTTTTTCCAACCTCAAACAAACCGATGATTTCTGTATGAGGCATATTTGACCAGCCAGATATGATATATCCGTCTTTTCGCCGGGCTACATAAGCCAGTGCATCTATGTTTCCCTCTTCAATTTCTTTCTCAAGAAGCTCTAATAGCATTTTCGGTGTTACCTGTCCGTTTTTTCTGGCCCTGTACTCATTCATATCATTCATGCAATCACTCCCTAAAGTCTAGTGCCGGAACAAAAACCCCTTTGATCTATGATTGTAACATTAAAAAGGGATCATCAACGGTTATTTCCCTCTTTTCCAGGGCAGGTCTGTTCCAAATTTTTCGGCAAGCTCCTTCGAATCATCTCTTCTCTGCCGGCGATATTCAGCCCTCTTTTTAGCACCTTCGTGCAGCCATTTCTCCTCTTCTGTTTCAGGATAGACCTTCGGGACCGGGGTTGGACGATTATTTTTATCCAGGGCGACCAGCGTTAAAAAGGCAGTTGCACACATTTTCCGGTCTCCAGTAATCAAATTTTCCGTTACAGCTTTGACAAATACCTCCATTGATGTGTGATGGGTATATGTGACAAAAGCTTCTAAACAGATGGTATCTCCCTCTTTTACCGGATGAAGAAAATCCACTGAATCTGTAGAAGCAGTAACAACAGGCCTCCGGGAATGCCTTTCCGCTGCAATTGCTGCTACATCATCAATATAAGCCATTAATTTTCCCCCAAATAATGTTCCATGACTGTTCGTATCCGGAGGAAGCACATGGGATATTTTAACTGCAAGGGAATCGATGCATGGTTTTGCTTTCATCGGGACTACCTCACCTTTCTCTATTATATCGTTGATCGTTATTTTATCATTCCTCTTTGCTTCTTATCCTTTAATACAAATGATTTTTTGTCAACTACTAAATACCTGATGCTTGTACTTTTTTATGGTATTCAGAAAAAAATCCGAATGATGCCAATAATCAGACCAGCTGTGCTTAAGACAAAGGTAACTCCCCATTTCAATGTTTTAATATGGTATTTCCGGAGACTGCTTTCCATTTCCTCTTTTATGACATAGTCTTTATCTTTTTCACTATGAACTTTGCTGATTAAAGATTGAATCTGTTCTCTGGACAAATAATGTTTATACTCCAGATAATCACTCAATAAAACTTTAATATCATTCTCAGACAATACATTTTTTAAATATTCGGCTATGTTATCATGCTGTTCCTCTAATTCGCTCAGTCTAAGCTCGATCTCCCTGATTTTCACATTCAAATCTCTGGTCATCTTTACTCACCATCTTTCTTTCAAGGAGGTTTCCATATATCATAAGACTGGAGAATTCTACTTGTGCAGGCAATCTAGCGGGGTAACTGAAAAGATAGACACAAAATAGGGAGATAGCAGGATAAATAATGAGATATGGGACGTTTTTAAAGCGGAATGCAGAAACCAATAGCCAATCCGACCCCTGTGACGAATAAGAAACCACGCAGGCCCCGAAGACTGCTGGAGAACCAGCGAGGAGGTTATTTCCGCTGCACAGTCCGAAGCAGCTCAAGGGTGGGTGCCGGAGCTGGACAATCAACCCCCATCTGAGAATGCAAGAGACTTGTTATCCTTTCATGTTTTCGCAAAAAGAAGACCCTGCCGCCATCTAATAAGGCGCAGGGTTTAATCTCACACGTGATTAGCGTTTTTTAATTTGCTATCCAGCTTTTTGAGCATATCTTCTGTCATTTTATCCAGGTCAAATTCAGCACGGAATCCCCATTCTTCTCTGGCTGCAGACGCATCGATGGAGTTCGGCCAGCTTTCGGCAATGGATTGTCTGACAGGATCGACATCATAATCCATTTCAAATTCTGGGATATGCTTCCGGATGGCTTTTTCGAAATCTTCCGGAGCAGCGCTGAAGGCTGTGACATTAAAGGCATTCCGGTGTGTTAAACGATCAGGATCTGCCTCCATTAGCTGAATAATGGCGCGGATGGCATCTGGCATATACATCATATCCATATAGGTACCTTCAGCGATATAGGACGAGTAC
This sequence comes from Melghiribacillus thermohalophilus, assembly GCF_004342905.1. GTDB lineage: Bacteria > Bacillota > Bacilli > Bacillales > Alkalibacillaceae > Melghiribacillus > Melghiribacillus thermohalophilus. The sequence goes on from NZ_SMAN01000012.1 coordinate 46,469, forward strand.
GTTTTCTTTTTAATGGCTTCATAATAGATTTCTACTGCATAGTCCGTCGTTCCGCCCCCTGGAGGTGTCACATAGGAGATCAGGCCAGGGAAGCGTACACCCCGGGTATCAACGCCAAATTTATGATAGTAGTAATCACAGAGGAGCTCTCCTGCTACTTTATTGACTCCGTACATGGTTGTTGGACGCTGAATCGTATCCTGCGGTGTGTTGTCCTTTGGCGTTGTTGGCCCGAATGCTCCGATGGAACTTGGGGTAAAAAATTTCGTTCCGAGCTCTCTGGCCACTTCTAAAGCATTGACCAGACCGCCCATGTTTAAATTCCACGCCAGCTGCGGATTATTTTCCGCCTTTGCAGATAACAGAGCAGCCAGATGAATAATGGTATCCACCTGATATTTTTTGGCAATATCATGCATCTTCTGATCATCGGTAACATCTAAGATTTCAAAGGGTCCTGAATGAACCACGTCACCATCCATCGTTCGAATATCGGAAGCGATCACCTGGTCAGAGCCGTACTCTTCACGCAATTTCATGACTAGCTCCGAACCAATCTGGCCTAATGCTCCTGTAACCAGGATTTTTTTCATTGAATATTCCCCCTGTCCAGTTCAAAATCGTTGATGTCGAATTAAATAACGCCCAGTTCCTTACCAACCTTTTCATAGCTGTGAAGGGCTTGATCCAGCATGTCTTTTGTATGGGCAGCCGTCGGCATATTGCGTACCCGTCCAGTTCCCCTCGGCACGGTCGGGAAGACAATGGACTTAGCATAAACACCTTCTTCATAAAGTCGCTTGCTGAATTCCTGTGTGGTCTTTTCCTCGCCTATTATACATGGTGTGATTGGCGTTTCGCTCTGACCAATGTCAAACCCTAATTTTTTCAGCCCATCTTTCAGGTAGCGGCCATTTTCCCACAGTTTATCATGAAGCTCGGTGCTTTCCATCAGCAGCTCAATGGCTTTTGTGCTGGCAGCTGCATCCGCCGGTGTTACAGCCGTTGAGAAGAGGAATGGACGGGAACGGACTTTTAGCCAGTCAATGAGATCCCGTTTACCGGCCACATACCCTCCGATGACACCAATGGCTTTAGAAAGAGTTCCAATCTGGAAATCGACTTGATCCTGAAGGCCAAAATGTTTAACTGTCCCGGCTCCTTTTCCCGTAACACCGGAACCATGGGCATCATCTACGTACGTGATAAGGTCAAATTCTTCTGCGATTTCCACGATCTCTGGAAGCTTCGCAATATCCCCATCCATGGAGAATACGCCGTCGGTAATGACCATAATTTTGTTATACTGGCCGGATTCAACGGCTTCTTTCGCTTTCTTTCGAAGATCATCCATGTCAGAGTGGTTGAAACGGATAATTTTCGCCCTGGAAAGACGGCAGCCGTCTATGATGGATGCATGGTTCAGTTCATCGGAAAGGATAGCGTCATGTTTATCCATTACTCCAGGGATAGCCGCAACATTACAGTTAAACCCAGACTGATAAGCAATGGCCGCTTCGGTGCCTTTAAATTTTGCAATCTGCTCTTCCAGTTTCAGGTGAAGGTCAAGGGTTCCGTTAATGGTGCGGACAGCCCCTGCCCCTACCCCGTATTCCTTAACCGCTTCGATGGCTACTTCTTTTAGTCGTTCGTCAGTCGCTAAACCGAGATAGTTGTTAGAGGATAAATTGATCAGTTCTTTACCGTTAATGGTGATGACCGGCCCATTAGCTCCCTGAACCGGGTCAATTTCGTTATAAAGACCCCTTTCTTTCAGGTCCTGTAAATTTTCCTGAAGAAAATGATCTAAGGTTTTACTGGACATATAAGAACCTCCTTAATATGTAAGCGTTTTAAAAACAAATGTTCACATCCTGTGTACACTAGCTGCTTTCGGACATTTCTCCTGTTAATACTTTATCACAAATCCAAAAAAATGTTTACACTAAAAGGACAGAAGAGGTGAATTGGGACATCTTCCATAAACTTTTTCTTTTTTCCTGACAGCTACCGTAACAGCCGTGACCACCAGAAAAATAAGTCCAAAAAAATCGTGCTCCCGATATAATCCGCAAATGTTTCATTATCAGAAGGGTTCCGGGAACAGGTTCAACTATTCCTGGGGCTTTATGAATGGGTTCCGTCGTGTACCTGCTCAAAGCAGATTCCCACCCTTGTTCCTCTGTCTCAAGCCAGATTTCTATAACATCATTTTTTGCGATATCCACCCGATTTAAACCATCATATTCACCCGCCTGCCAGGAAGGAATATAGTGTAAAACACTTCCAGGATATCTAAGGTTTCTATCTGATCAGGAGCTCTTTTGAAAGTCAGCTGGAACTTGCGAATTTACTTATAGCAGCCGTTTTCGGACAGATCCCGGTGTCATTTTTCTACCATACCTTAACTGATAGGCTTGAATTCTTCCCGGACTGGAAAAACCAAAATATAAAAAGTGAGGATTCGTTAGTCCTCACTGGTACCTCTCTATATTCGATGCTATATGTGTGTAAATGGGTTCTATTTTTTTATGTTCCCTTTTATGATTCAACTAAAAATCCAGCTTTCTCCAGCGCTTCTTCTACCTCATCAAGAATTTCTTCCGTTTCTGCTGTAAGGGTATGCAGATGAATGCCGCCCGTTAATTCAGAGAGCAAAGCCGCATTGGCGGAGCGCACCTTTTCTAAAAATTTTTTGACCTCTCTGCGGTTCGAAACCATAATAGAAGCAGTAAACTCGCCATAAATCGGATGTTCTACCGTAACATTCTTAACAGTTGCACCATGATCAACGATTAAATGGAGTTCTTCTTCTGTTCGTTCGGGGGGATGGTAAAAGGCCAATGTTCGTTCATACAAATGGGATGGTTCGGAAGGTTTCATATACATATAACCCTGGCTCGTGGCAATAATGGGTTCATTTTTAGCTTTTAACAGGGAAATATCGCTGACAATCACCTGGCGGCTCACGTTGGCCTTCTCGGCAAGCTCGCTGCCGGTAATAGGCTCATGACGGCTTTTTAATTCATTTATGATAAACTCCCTGCGCTCTTCTCCTAAAATTTTTTTGTCTTCTTTCATATTCGGATCTCCTCCTGGATCTTTTCAGCTAGATTTTACCACAATTCTGCCGGTATGTACGAATACAGAGAGCTGTTTTTCATCCTCCTTGAAATAGGTTAACGGCATTTTCCAATTACGGTGATCAACCATTAAAGGGAAAATGTGTCACGAAATACATGAAACCAAAATACCCTAACAGAAACAGTAAAGCCATCACCATAAAAACAACAGCGATCTTTTTGTAACTCAATTTATCGCCCTCCTGTTCTCCAAAACAGCTCTCCTGGTTCTTCCCGGAATCTTTTTACTTACCATTTTCCGATACTTGAACTACATTGCCCCTTTGTGATCCATTCAAGTTTGATGAAACTGGATAAATTTAGTATATCATACGTTTCCTTAACCTGGCACAACTCATCATGAAGAACGGCCTTTATCCCCTCAGGAAATCTTCTAAAACTGCTTTAACGATTGCCTTTTTCCGAATGCAATAAGACCCTCTAATATTTTCATAGCATCATCTGTTATCAAATAGGCTTCATGTCGTACAATCCAATTAAAATGATAAATCAGAGGGGGGATGAGAATGGAGTAATTTTAATTTGGAAGATGCTTTGTTTCAATTCATACATCTTGTATTAATTGGCCTGACCATCCTATTGATCGTGTCATTATTCCGTTCTAGCAGAAAACGGAAAAATTAACTCGATTGAGCGGCGAAAAACGTGGATTATATAAAAAAACGAATAGCAGCTAAAAAAGATTGACAAACGTAACATATAGTGTATTATTACACTATATTATCCCCGGATTGGGAGGGCTATTCATTGAAACAAAATACCGCCATTATCATGATATCGATCATCAGTGTATGTATGATGATCGTTGCCGAACAGCTTCTCGGATTTAGCTATTTGTCCAAAACGATTTTAAAAATCGGTTTGTTCCTTGGCATCCCCCTCGTGATCATACGTTTTGTCTGGGGAGAAAACATTTTACATGTGTTGAACCTCAAAAATACTCAGGTGAGCCAGTTAAAAACCGGCATCCTCCTTGGTTTTCTTTCGGCATTGACGATTATTGGAGCTTACCTGATGCTGCAGAGCGTAATCGATCCATCGGCCATTATAAATGATTTAAAAACACGGCTTGACATCACGTTTCAGACTTATATTCTTGTTGCTTTATACATTGCCTTTGGCAACTCCCTTCTGGAAGAATTTTATTTTCGAGGCTTTATCTTTTTTAAAATCAGCCAGAACGGAAACAAAACCTTTGCCTATATCTATTCAGCCCTTTTATTTTCCCTTTATCACCTGGCAATTTTTGCTGTCTGGTTTGATGTTTCATTGCTGTTGCTTGCATTGGTGGGACTGTTCTCCATTGGACTTATCTTTAATTATTTAAACACGAAATCCGGCAATTTCCTGAATTCATGGATCGTTCATATCATGGCCGATATTGCCATTGTCTCTATAGGATTTTATTGGTTCTTGCACTCATAACGTTTTGATGAGAAATGATCTGATGTTCTTCCCCTTCTGTAAGAGCAAAGACATAAAAGAAAACGCTTTCATAAAAAAGCCTATTGGCGTATGATAGAAGTAGGACCTAGTCTGTACTTAAGGGGGAGAATATGATGAAGAACAAGAAAAAACGCAGTATCAAAATGGATACCATGGTCATTCACGATGGCTATGATGCGAATCAATTTCAGGGCAGTTTAACGCCACCTATTTTTCAAACTTCTACCTTTACATTTGAATCGGCTGAACAGGGGGAACGCCGCTTTGCTGGTGATGAAGATGGATATATTTATTCCCGACTCGGCAATCCAACGGTACGGATTCTGGAAGAACGAATGGCTCAGCTGGAAAATGGGGAAGCCGCCCTGGCTTTTGGTTCAGGAATGGCGGCCGTATCTGCCGTTTTAATCGCCCTCACGAAAGCCAGCGACCACATCATTTGCTCTCAGGGAATCTACGGATGTACTTTCGGTTTACTTTCCATGATGAAGGAAAAATATCATATCCACACCGATTTTACACCAATGGAAACGGAAGAACAGATCCGTTCCTTAGTCAGACCAGAAACCGCTCTCATCTATGTGGAAACCCCCATTAACCCTACGATGAAACTAGTTGACCTGGAACTGGTGGTAAACGTGGCAAAAGAATATGATATTCCTGTCGTGGTTGACAACACCTTTTCTTCGCCTTACCTGCAGCAACCTTTAACGATCGGCTGTGATATTGTCATTCACAGTGCTACCAAATATATCGGCGGGCATGGAGATGTAGTTGCCGGACTTGTTGTGGGGCCAAAAGATTTTCTTGATGAGGTATCGGTAACCACCCAGAAAGATGTCGGGGGAATCATCTCACCATTTGATGCCTGGCTTCTCCTGCGGGGACTCAAAACCCTGCCTGTTCGCCTTGACCGCCATTGTTCCAACGCCAGGAAAATAACAGAGATGCTAAAAGAACATCCAATGGTTTCGAAGGTATATTACCCTGGTGATCCTGATCACCCCGATTATCCCATCACGAAAAAACAGATGAAACAGGGCGGTGGTCTCGTATCTTTTGAAATCAAAGGAGATAAACAGGATGCGCAGAAGTTTCTTAATATGCTGAACTTTATCCCGATTGCCGTCAGTCTTGGAGATGCGGAAACCTTAATCCAGCATCCGGCAACGATGACACACGCTGTTGTACCTGAAGAATCCCGATTAAAAATGGGAATCACCGATCAGCTTATTCGTCTGTCTGTTGGTCTCGAAGCCTGGGAAGACATCTGTGATGACCTGAAACAGGCACTGGATGAGCTGGCAAAGATGAAAAATCCCGCTTATTGAAGACAAAACAACCGATAGAGGCCAGAACAAACATTCCATAAGACCATGAAATATCCGAACATATTCAATTATCACGTGAATATGTTCGGATTTTCCCTCCGGCAAATCTCCGCTATCCGGCCCGGTCTACATCGGTTACTTCAATTCAAAAACCAAAATATTTCGCTGAATTATAAGAATATTCAAATCGGACCTTCACTAAAGACGAAATAGAAAAAATTAGAGAGGCAAACCACGAAGAGATCAAAGGAAATTAAACAAAACTTAGTGATCAAAAGTTGGATGAATGATCGGAAAGGACCAAAAAATTTCAAGATTTACCTAACAAACAAAAATAAGTAAACACACAAAAAGTAAGGCCTATTCTCTCTATTCAAGGATCGTCCTTACTTTTATATTTAATAAATACCACGAATACATATATACACCCCTACACCTATCTCAAATATTTAAAAAGAGCTTACAAAATACCATTTATTGTCAATCCTTTCAGTTTCTTTAACTCTATTAATAAAACTAATATTATCGGGACTCTTACTGTTAGGTATGTATAAAAAACCTGAGAAATTATCTAGTAAACCACGATAAGTAAAAAATAATATTGAATAGGTTGTTTGGTTTTTTTCAATTAATACTTCTCCTCCGCCTTTAGATAAGTGAGCATAGTCATCTGGTAATTGAATAAGTCGTGAATCATTATTCGGTTTTAATTTTCCTGTTTCGATCATTTTTACAACTTCATTTCTTTCTGCTTGATGTAACTTGTAACCAACCGTTAACATAATTTGTTGCAAAGGCATAAAAAGAAGTATAGCTATAGTAATACTATAAATGATTACTGGTTGATGATATATAAAAGTCTGTGTAAATGTTTTTTGCTTCTGTCCATAAAAAAATCCATTACAATGGAAATGATAATCACACAGACAATTCTTCGTATCGGGCTTTTAAAGGTTTTATACTTGATGAGGAATACGTAGGAGATATATCCATTTGTTAAAGGGAGCAGTTGAAACCTTTAAAAACGCAAGAATAATTTTGTAGGAAAAGATTAAGATTTATGACTCTCTTTGAAAAAATGATTAATGGAATTAAATAGCGAAAACCAATATGAGTATAATTAATAATGACCAAAAATAGGTATAATGTATCACCTCTTTTTTTGTTTCCAAAAATCTGTACACAAAAGACATTATAAAATAGAAGTATAATATAATAAAATAAACGACAATTAAATAAAATAATGCATTCCATGTATCTAATAATGTAGAAAATAGATCAAAAGAAGCAAAAGTAAATAGAGCTAAAATAGAAAAAAAGCTAATGATCCCTACAAAAAGTGGGGCAAATTTCCATTTATGAGATTCTAACATCCTTGGCTTTTTGTTTATTTGTAAACTAGTTATTATATATAACCAGGATATTGTAAGAAATATCAATCCTCCGGTTAAATACATGCTTCGGTTGTCATTAATAGGTACACCTTGACGATCAAGGGAATAGTGCATGATAAGTAATATAAGTATGAAAATTATAGTTGTAACTATTTGAAAAGCAGAGTGGTTTTTTTTCTTTTGCACAGTTTACCTCCTCGTCTATTATATTTAACATTTATCTCTATTATAACAATGGACAAGTTTTTACGCACTTAGTCCAGGTATAAACGATCTGACCCTATCCAAACCGTCATTGGACTGGCTGTTACCAGGGAAGGGATTCCCATTCATCTCACCCTACTTATGGGAAGTATATTCGCCTTTTAAAGGTGGTCGATTAAAACTGACAAGCAAGCGATTCGAGAGGCAGAGAAATACGATGGAACGTACTTCATTCTTACGTCCGACGACACGCTGTCGGTCGAAGATGTCGCCCTGGGCTATAAGCAGCTATTACCGGTCGAAAATGCGTTTCGCATATTGAAGTCAACACTGCATCTACGCCCGATATACCATCGGTTGGAAGAAAGGATTCGAGCACATTATATTAATCAGTTGGTTAGCTCTTCTGTTGGTTCGGATAGTTGAGGTTGAGACGGGTTCAACCTGGAAACAAATTCGAAGAGAAATGGAGCGTATGCATTTAAGGTATTTTTCTTCAAAAAACAGAGATCTGTATCAGCGCACAGAATGAACATTGAAACAGCGTGAAACCTTTGTGGATCTAGGAGTTGAGGCGCGTCCAAACATCATTGAAATTGAGCCAAAACCCTGGTCACACCTAGTCTGTCTAAAAACGCCCACCAACGCTTTTATATCAAAGGTTCGTGGGCATTTCGTTTACCTAGCAACTGTCGAACTCGAGGTTATTCCTCCGCGTCAATCTCATCTAAAATCGGATATACTGCTTCAACTCCTTTTTCAGCCACTACACAGGCAACCCCCAGGGGCGTGTCCCAGAACGACTCCGGAATAACCGGATTCTTCGTGCCCGCTGATGTAAACAGCGCCCGGTAAATTCTTTGCAAGTGACGCTGTGTCTCTCCCCGGTCATACTCCTTTTCTCCTCTCGCCAGCAAAAACACATACCGCATCGATTGAAACAAATTATTCCCCGGCATAAACGTATATTCTTTAAACAGGGACAGCTGTTTTTCCGCCTTTGGTTTCAGGCCATTGCTGATGGCCAGATCCTCCATATGTTCACGCAGATGACGATAAACTTGCTGAAAAACCCTCCTTTTTTCCTGCTGCATGATCTCATCCGTATAAATGTCCTGTAATTTTCTATAGGCTTTTTCTGGTGTCCAATCCATCCGATCACCCCAAAATTTTTCCATTATTTATTTATCATATATTCTGTTCTTCCCGTTTTCGGACCGTCGTATCGTTGTGATGTGCGGCATGCATTCCCAAATATCCCTGAACAGAGGATTGAAAGGATAACTTTTTTTATTTTTTTCTCATAGAAGGTTGTATTTTCTTCTGGAACTTCCACTTTATATAATAGGTACTGTTTAAAAGCAATTTTCTCAAAAAAAGTTTAGCTGTTCAATAAAAAGGGGATCCGAGATCACCGATTTTCAAGTATGATCATACAGAAGGAGTCATGAGTGAGCAGCTATTTGGAGAAACTGTCCATAACATTCTTTATATTGTGTTTTGTTTTTGCTGATATTTGCTTTAAGAGACATGTTACTCATGGTATCGGAATGGATAGGCTATAGCTCCTATTTTTAGGCTGACGAATGATGAAGGAATTTAAGTTAACCTTTTCCCTCATTTTATCCGCCGATGAGATTTGAAAAAGCTTTAAAAAAGCACGAACGAGTCCGTCCGTGCTTTTTTCCGTTGCCATGGACCCATGGCAGACTTAACAGGATGCTCAGGTGAAACCGCTGTTTCCCGCTGGAGCCGAGCTGGATGATGAACCGCCTGATGAAATGGGTCCCTTTATATTGGCTTTATATATTCGTTCATTATTGGTGTGACCGCACTTTGGACAGGCAGCTTCTTTTATTTTTGAAAAAGAAACCATTTTTTGAAACTCATTTCCGCAAGCTGTACACTTTAAATCAAATAATGGCATCTTCTCACCCCCTATACACCTCCAGGTATATTATGATTCGGTTCAGCATCAAATGCAACCTTTCAGCACAAAATAAGGCAACATATACCAGCTATTGCTTAACCGTTTCAATTATTCTGAAAATTTTGTAATATAGAATTAATACACCAAATGAAACAGGAGAGATGATAATGGAAAATCCAGAATTGGCCAAACGGGTGGACGACTGGTTATTGGAAGCTACTTTTAAAGATATGCAAAAGGCAATGGATTCAGGGGAAATAACAGCCAGAGACCTGGTTCTGATGTATATGGATCGGATCAGCCGCTTCGACAAAGGAGAAAACGGCATGAATTCCGTGCTGGAAATCAACCCCGATGCGGTTCAGATAGCCGAGGCCCTTGATCTTGAGCGAAGACAAAAAGGAAAGCGGGGGCCACTCCACGGTATCCCGATTTTATTAAAAGATAACATCGATACAGCAGATAAGCTTCATACGAGTGCAGGATCTCTGGCCCTGAAAGATCATGTGGCAAGCAAGGATTCCTTTGTGGCGAAAAAACTGCGGGAAGCCGGTGCTGTCATCCTGGGAAAAGCAAACATGACCGAATGGGCGAATTTTATGACGGAACATATGCCTAACGGATATAGTTCAAGGGGAGGACAGGTGAAAAATCCATATGGTCCCGGCACCTTTGATGTGGGGGGGTCTTCAAGCGGTTCGGGGGCAAGTGTGGCTGCCAATTTGACGGCCGGGGCCATTGGAACGGAAACATCCGGTTCCATTCTGAGTCCGGCAAGCTCCAATTCAGTGGTCGGAATCAAGCCAACTGTGGGACTTGTCAGCCGTTCAGGCATCATTCCGATTTCCCACAGCCAGGACACCGCTGGACCGATTGCCAGAACAGTAGAAGATGCAGCACGGATATTAGCGGCTATTTCCGGAACCGATCCCGATGATCCGGTTACCCTGACAAATCCTTCACAAACGATTCAAAATACAGCCTTTCTCAACCCGGCCGGACTGAAAGGCGTCACCATTGGGGTCGCCCGTGATCCTTATTTTTCCCATTTAGATGATGAGGAAAAAGAACTGATGGAACGTGCCATTTCCATTATGAAGCAGGAGGGGGCCACAATAATGGACCCGGTGGAAATCCCAGCGGCCCATGAAAAATGGAACCTGAATACACTGATCTATGAATTTAAACCTGCATTAAATGCTTACCTTCATCATGTGGAATCCCGGATCCCGGTTCATTCTCTGAAAGAATTAATTGCCTTTCATGAGGAACATTCAGAGGAAATGCTGAGATTTGGACAAACCCTGCTTATCAAGTCCGAAAAAACCAGCGGGACCCTGACGGAAGCTGAATATGTTCAAACCCGGGAGAAGGATATCTACCTTTCCCAAACCAGGGGAATTGATGCAGCCATGGAACAGTATCATCTGGATGTGATTCTGTTTCCCAATAACCTGGGAGCCGGAATTGCCGCAAAAGCCGGATATCCATCCATAACCGTGCCCGGAGGTTATACCAGTGCAGGAAAACCCCTTGGGGTCACCTTTACAGCCGGAGCGTTTGAAGAAGAGAAATTAATCGAGATAGGATATGCCTTTGAGCAGGCAACCCGGTTCCGAAAACCGCCTGAATTGTCCTGATGGGTCCCGGCTTCTCATTTTGATGATCGAAAAAAGACTAGAACTGCCCAATGATTTTTATCATCTGGTGCAGTTCTTTTTCATATGATATAGGAACTCTATTTTAAAGGAGGTTCAGTTCATGAGTACCCTTCTTAACGTCATGCTCGCACTGATTCCTTTTATTTTGCTGTATACCTTTTTTGCGATGATGAAACTTCATGACATCAAAAGGAGAGTTTCGCCGGATCAAGAAGTCCATTCCATCAAGCCCATTGAACAAAGAAAACTCCTGTTATATCATCAAAAATGCTTTGGCCAGGGCCCCTGGAGTTAAAAGGCTTTTTTTTTCGCTGTTCACCCTATAAATTGTTCCATTTTCTAACCGCAATCCCCCACTAATGGACCGGCTCGTAATCAATGGAAAGAAGCCTCTTGCCTGGATCTTCGCTATTTCTCATAACGATTTCTAAAGATGAACCCGAATTCAGGATAACAGCATATCCTTTACTCAGGTGTTCACTCCCGCGTTCCATAAACTGATAGCTTTTCACGTCACCGTTTCGTTTCATCTCTTTTAATTTCTCCGCATAAAAAGACATGAAATCGTAAAAATCCGTGTAGGTGATATAAAAAGGCGAACAGAAATCTTCTCTTCCCTTAAGCACGGTCCGTTCTGGAAGGGGAATTGGCAATTCTTCGAGTTCATCGGCATAACCACATACAAATTCGCTGCTGGAGAATAAATAACTTTTCACCCAGTCATTAAAATCCAAATTCCAGTAGTAAAACTGGATCAGAACCACAACCGGAACAGCGGCCATGAAAAAATGTTTAGCCGCCCTGTTCCCTGCTTTTGAGGCAAGGATAAAACTGATCAAGATGACTGCTAAGATTATGAAAATCGTATACGGTATGTATAACAGATTCCCCGCCACATCATCATCCCCTAAATTTTTGGTACTGTTATTTTATCATAATAACCCGGTCTTGATTTGAGCTGCCGGAGATCAATCTGATTTACTGCTTTCACAAATAAAAAGAGGCTGCCCGGCATAGGGCAGCCTCTCCGATTGTATATCTCTAACAAAAACGATCCTTTTTATCTGGTACAGAAAGTCCAAAGAGTGGGCGGATATATAACGCAAAATAAGATCCTACAAGGCCCATTACCATCCACAGGTAGCCATGGAGACTAAAAGACGCAATTCCGCCAAAATAGGCACCGATATTACAGCCAAATGCAATCCGGGCTCCATATCCCATCAACAGTCCGCCAATTAAAGCAGCAAGACCAACTTTAAAAGGTATTTTTCTTACTGTAAACAATCCTCCGGCTGCTGAAGCGAGAAATGCTCCTAAAATCACACCAAAGTTCATGACACTGGTAGTATCAAAGAAAACAGACTGGGTCAGGGCATCAGCTTTTGCACCCTGCCAGTAAGTCCAGCCGGTGACATCAATCCCCATTGCCATCGCTGCTTTGGATCCCCAGAGGGCAAAGGCGGAAGTAATTCCCCATGGATTTCCCCTCATCATCAATGTAATCGCGTTTAGAACCGCCAGCACCAGGGCAGCAACCCATAACGGCCAGGATCCCCGAATGAGACGAGCCCAGAATCCTTTTGTCGTGGGCAATGGACGTAATTTAGGCGGCTTGCGTTTTTTCTCAATCATAATCGTCAGGGCAAAAATCCCTCCCAGAATGAGCATTTGCAGCAGCCAGCCTCCAAAAACACCCATACCGGCATTTTCAATCAAAGAGATGGCCGGGAGTGCCGGAGTTTCATTCATCCAGAAGCCCCAGTGCCACGCACCAACGACAGATCCTGCGATAAATCCGAGTAATGTAATCACCATTTCGGTTCTTCCCTGACCTACTGCATACAGGGTTCCGGATGCACATCCATTTCCCAGCTGCATTCCGAGCCCAAACAGGAAAGCCCCCACAGCCACACTGACTCCTGCAGGGAAGACATAACCGGAAGGCTCCACGCCAAAAAATCCGATTCCAGTGGTCAAAATGATGGCGAATAATGTACTGGCAGCAGCCAGCATGATCATATGCGCCCTGATCTGTTCCCCATTTCCAACGGCCAGAAGGCGCCGAAATGCAGATGTAAAGCCAAAGCGGGCATGAAATAATGCATATCCTAGAAATAATCCGATCCAGATCAGTAAAGCCTGCTGCAAGCCTGCTATTTGATAAGCAATCACACTGAGCACCAGCGTTGTGCCAAGCCCCAGAGTCATATTCCGCTTTTGGGGAGAAGATAGGTCCAGTGGAGACCCTGAGTTGCCGGTGTTGACCGCTTTTTGATTTGCAGTTGATATTTCCATAGAGGTTTACCCCCTTATTCCTATAAATTTAGTATGAATTAGGATAATATGTATTCTAATACATTGGTGTAGATAAGTAAATAGATATTTATCCAGGATAAGATTTAAAGGTCAGTCATAAAGCCATGTTCAACTATCAGTAAGGTGTCAGGGGGAAATATGATTCATCCAGGGGGTTCTAAGAAAAGGCTTCTGCTGAATCGATTGTCTCGTTTACCGCAGAAACAAAAAAATTAAAGTGGATCGCTGTAATACTGACCGTCCATTATTCAGGTACTACTCTTTTTCTATAAATTCCACTAATGTAAATAGGAACTGCCAAAACGACAACTCCTTATTTCAGCTATGCCAAACGTTCTGTTCAGGCAGTTATTCATTTAATACATGTATAATTGATTGTAGATCAATTAAATCATCAATTACCACATCAGCCTGAGATAGTTCGTCTTCTAGCGCAAAGTCAAAGTTACACCCTATTGATACAAGACCATTATCTTTAGCTGCATTTATATCGGATAGCCGGTCTCCTACTACCGCTCCAGTAGTGATACCGTATTTCTTTACAATACGATGGACTAAGTCTGATTTATTCAAAGATTGAATTTGTTGGATACTAAATGTTTCCGTAACCCATCTATCCAAATGATAATAACTGACAATGGTGTTTAAATAATCTGTTAATCCATTACTAGCTATGTATATAGAATAGTTATTCTCTTTCAAATATCTAAAGACTTCTTTCACGTTAGGATATAAAGCACCTTTCCCGCTTCTTATATTCTCAATCAGTCGTTCTAGAAAGTACGCATCGACTTTTGCTCTTTCTTCATCGGAATGTTGAGGTAATAATTTCTCCCATACTTTTGGCAGAGGGACTCCAAGAATCTTACGATATTGATCAATAGGCGTATCCGTATTCCATTTATTTAATGACCGTAATCGACTAAAAACATCATCCAGCGATACTTCTAATATTTTGTCTGTTTGAAATAGTGTTCCATCCATATCAAAGATGATTGCCTGTGTCATTATCCTCTCTCCCTCGTAAATAAATCTAATTCCTAATTGGATTTTAACATAAGTTTACAAATCCTTTTGAAACTGATCTGTAATATTCCCATCCCTCTTGCCTAACCCGATCATTTTTTATCCTCCTGGAGAATAACTAATATGCATTCCAAAAAACCACTCTCCCCAGCGGATTCTACAGGTTATGTTCTTTTATCTTTTTATCTATATTATTCAGCTTTGCCCCGATATACAGATTGATTTGAAGTATAACCTGCAAAAACACAAGAATAATGCTGATCAGCACAATCGTGATCTGTATCTTCATCGACCCAAAACGGTAGTTTTATTAAAAAACACTAAAAAGTAATTTTGGAATCGAATTTTTCCCTTGTTGCACCCACATGATAAGTTAGTCCAGTTCCATCCCCTTTAGCCTTTCATAAGCTTTTTTCCGCTCCAGGTTGAAAGATTGCCATGACCTCGAATCATGAATCATCATTTCTTTCCGATCGGCAAGGATTTTTTTCAGTTCGGTCAATTGGGGATTCAATTCATACAGGTCCATCAATCCCATCAGTCCTGAGTAGGACAGCTGATTGAAATAATCGATATCTATTTTCCCGGTTTCTTCATATCTTTCGAGATTTTTTTCTACGATCAGACCATTCACATTCACCACATTTAAAGCGGTATAAAACAGAATGGAAAAGATCATATAAAACCGCATCAATGACAGGTGCTCAATCCACACTCTGATCAGGGTATACAGAAAAATAACCCCAAGAAAAATCATGAAAGCGTGGGCCAGAATCCGATCCAGAGTGTATCCATAGGCCTCCTCATACATATGAAGGCGCAAATAAGCGGAAGCCAGCATAACCCCGCTAAACACAATCATAAGAGTAAGCATCACCTGTATGGCCCGCTTCAGCCCCGGGCCGATTTTTCTGCCAAAATTCAAAACCGCCAATAACACGGACCAATTAATCAGGGTGACCATGATCAGTTCAAAGAAACCTCTCCTGGCGTACTGGGCATAGGTATAATCGCCATACAACTGCCCGCTGAAAAAATAGTGAAACTGAACCAGGACAAACAATCCATAAATCATGTTGAGCAGCGTCAGTACTGTTATGATCATAATGCCATCGAGATGCAGGATCCCCTTGCCGCCCGATCCAGGATTGGGTTCCCATTTTTTATGCAGAGCCTGGAACTCTCCGTAAAACCCAAGGGAGAATATGATGACGATCACCATTCGGATTGTCATTTCTAGTCTTACAAAGGAGAAAAACCATTCTGGAAGTCTGATCACAAGACGGCTGAACGCTGGATCTGCCATCATGAGCAAAAATAGGACTACAACCACAATCGGAGAGGCGATCAATACCCCCAGCAATATCTTCTTAAAAATGTTCCGTTTTTTTTGATCCAGCCCCTTCAGCATCAGGTCAACAACAGAAGAAAACAGGTGAATGATGTTTTTGACCGAGTCGGCCATCCGTGTAAATGCTGCCTGCAAATAGGGCAGGCGATCCCAGGGCCATGATGCTGGGCTGGTGATGATGATCATCTGCAGGAACATCAGCCCGGGGATAACGAGCAGGTTAAAGGCATAGAAAAACGGGTTTGAATAAAACAGATAAGAAGCTGATAAAACCCATATGCTGACGGTAAACAGCAGCCCCAATTTTAAGTTTGCGAACGGATGGTCCCGGAAAATCCAGAAGAACCCTAGATAAAAGAGGGTTATAAACACAGGGAAAGAAAGACCGATTTCCCCGTGAAAGAAGGAAATTTCCGCACCTATTCCCAGGATAAAAGCCATCCCAAATATAATCCAATCACGTTTTGACATTCAAGCATCCTCCTTATGTTCAATACATTGTTTTTCTATTTATATAGTTTTTCTAGGTACATATGTAAAAAAATATGGGGTCAGACCGAAGCCCTTCTGCCCCAGTAGTACGCCATCCAGCAAATGGGGTACAACAAAGCGGTTAACACGATACACGTTACAATAAAGGGGGTATTTAATAACGGACTAAACCAGTGATAAGGAATCATCCGCAGGACAGTAAGAGCCATCAGCACCAGGTTGGGAACAAGGGCAAGAGTGAATGTTTTTTTCAGCAAATGTTTCCCCTGATAGCCAAATTCTTTCCCCATTTCATAGCCCAGAAACACCCAGAACCCTATGTAAAGTAAAATAATGAGAAAGGGAATATCGGTTAAGTATAGCCACAGGGCATCCGCCCAGGTCCATTCAAAAGCGTGATAAATAAAAGTTAACAGTCCCCCGCCCAGAAACAGTGTGATATTGATGATCACAAACATCCAGCTGGTTTTTTCCGGGTGGACCTTTGCTTCTTCCTTCCACATGGATGCAATCTCTTCGGGACTCCCCAGGCGTTCGACCACAGACGACATGATCTGTTGCTCATCTTTCATTTCAAATGTCCGTTCATGAATGATTTCTTCCAGATGGGACTGGTATTCCGCGACAATTTCCCGACAATCAGGGTGAAAGGATAGTTCCTGTTCCAGTTTTCGCAGAAACGCTTCTTTAGACCGAATCATTTCCCGATCCCCCCATCACCTGGTTCATCACCTGCACATATTTTTGCCACTCTTTGGTTTTTTCCTGAAGCACTTGTTTGCCGGCTTCGGTAATCCGGTAATACTTGCGGGCAGGTCCCTTCTCCTGCTCCTTCCAGTAATGCTCCACATAGGCCTGCTTCTCTAATTTATGCAAAGCTGGATAAAGGGTGCCTTCCTTCATCTGAAAATGATGGTCACTGCGGCGGTCCATTTCCTTTACAAGCTCATAGCCGTACATATCACGCTCATGCAGTAGTTGAAGTATCAGTAAAGATGTACTGCCTTTTACCAGTTCCCGGTTAAACACGATGAACACCTACCTAGTTTTTAGAGGTATATAGATATCTTACCTATGTTTGTTTGATTTGTAAAGGATTCAATGAGTAAAATATGGACATTAACGTTTTGTTAATATTTAGGAAATTAAAGGTGTAATTTATATTTTTATGTATAATATATGTTTCATTTTAAATGAGGAGAGTTATACGCGAAAAAAGATAGCAGTAGCCAATAGAGTAAAAATTGCTCGCTCGGAAAAAGGTGGATTAACACAGAGTGAGTTAGCTAAAAAAGTAGGTGTATCAAGACAAACAATGAATCTTATTGAGGCCAAAAGTATAATCCCTCTATTTATGTGTGTCTTAATATTAGTATGCATTTAGGTAAAAGCCTGGACGAATGATTTTGGTTGGACAGAGAGCATTCCTGTAATGAAGAAATTTGAGGTTTGATAAAAAAAGAGCCCTCCTGGTATAGTACAGGGTGTCATTGCAATAACCCCGAATTTAAAAAATACCAGAGAGGACCCAGTCATGAATTATACGGAAAACCGTAACTTCATCCACACTCATTATAGGCATTGATATCGCTAAAGACAAACACGTTGCTCGAGACAGGATATTCGCGGGTTTGAGACTGGCAAAAGGATGCATGTTGAAAACCGTATTACGGGTTATCAGAAGCTTCTGGATTGGACTGAAGAGCTTGTAAAACAAGCGAAAAAAGGTTGGACACCATATCGGTACCACCTTTGCGCGCAAAGAGTTAGAAGTCTTGATGGAACAATATGATCGCTATCACCAGCAACTTAACAGGCTGGACACTGAACTGGAAACTGTCGTAGAAACTATCCCTGGTGCACAACAAATGATGGGTATTGATGGATTAGGGGCGGTTACCGTGGCACTATTTTTAACTAAAGTGGGAGATCTGTCCAGGTACAGTCATCCGCAGCAGCTCGTAAACCCAGCAGGGCTTTCTCTTCGTGAATACAGTTTCGGGAAGTATAAAGGGCAAACGAGAATTGCCAAACGGGAATGAAGTCGGCTCAGGAAGACCCTGTATTTAGCCATTCGCCCGCTGGTTGCCCCTAACTTATGAAGGAAATTCATTCATTAAGGTTGTTTTCGATTAAAAGTTTTGTGTAAACAAATCAAAAATTAGACAGGAAGTAGGCAAGGCAAGCCATATTTCTTATTCTTATGATTGATCATCAACAAAACAAAGACTCCAACAATACAACTAAATACCCCTATCCATTAAACAGTAGCCCATAATGCCCCACTCCTGTTAATATATTTATAACGCACTCCAAGTTACTTGTTATTGAACAGTCGCTTCTTTATGGAAAAGCAATGAGTTCCAAAAAGAAACTTCCAGTGCAAGCACACAATTTCTTAATTTAAGCTGTTTTAAGCAATAAATGAAATAAATCGAAATATACAGAGGTGTTATATGAACAATATCCCTATTAAAAATAGATTAATAGAATTGCTTGTTGATTACTTATTCATAATTTCATACTTGGTTATGTTATTAATCGTCAACCTGGGAATCATCTTTTTTATATTTAAGGGGATTCCAAAATATACAGAAATACAAGCGCAATTGATAGCAACACTTACATCCGTAATACCAATTATCTTTATTTTTTCATATCTAGATTATTTTAAAAAAGGATCCATTGGAAAAAGAGTATCTGGATTGAAATTGACTTACACAAACCACAGATTTCGTTCAAGTTTATTAAGAAATAGTATAAAGTTTTTGCCGTGGCAATTAGGACATGTAGGTGTTATCCATGGAGTATATAGTGATTTTGATATGACTGCAATCATTATTGTCAATAGTGGAACCTTCCTTGGGTTAGTATTGCTGTTTATGGGGTTATTTAGAAAAGATAAGCGTCATTTAGGTGATTTAATAGCAGGTACAAAAGTAGAATTACAATGACAACTTGCAATTAAACTAATTAAAATCAATTTTCTAACGAACCGGAATATAATTATTTTTTGTAAAATTTCGGTTATTTAAAGTAGGGTTTATAGAGGGAGGATATCAAAGGACTGAAAAGTATTTCTCAAAAAGCAAACGAATTCCACTACGATGAAATAGGTGTTTTTTAGGTCTTCTTATTTAGAATAGCTTGACGGAATTTTTTATTCCCGATGGGCCACCGAGCTCTTTTTCAAGTGGTTGAAACAGCACGTTCAATCAAACAATTTTACGGCATGAGTGAAACAGCAGTTTATAACCAGATTTACTTAGCACTCATAGTTTATGGTTTGAACAATGAACAATTGGAAGCGAAGCATTACTCCGTATCAAACGCTGGCTGAAAGCCGCCATCTGGAAGCCTGCATACATATGGATTCGACGTTTTGATGGACGGGCAAGTCCATAATGTTTAACCGGAGTTGTAGCTGTAGTCGAAGGGGATAAAATATATATTTTTACCAAATGGACAGTACACTTTTAGGATTGCATGAGCTTTTTTGCTCATTTGGTAGAGATATACATAATCTGAATATAATATTCTAACTATATTTATGCATCGCTAGTGTACATACATACTATAATGAATCAATAGGGAATCACATTTCTTTTAGGTATTTAACTGACTTAGTCCTCTCACAGTAGACATAGGGATAAATGTGAATACTAAATAAAACTTTTCTTCGCTTCTTTTATTTTTCCTCTATACTCCTTATACTGAGAGAGAAGAACGATGAATTGGGGAATCTTTTCATGAGACAAATTTACAGCGATGTCATTACGTTTCGGGGAAGTTATTATGCGTTCGGCTTTTTTCAGGGAGAACGATTACAGGATTCGTTGATTATACATAATCGTAAGAAGCAAAAACGAATCCGAAAACCGAGGTTTTCCATCGATGTTCAAGAAGCGAAACACTGGATCACGGCCTTTTCTGAAGGTGTCTGGGAGGAGCTTATCGGCCTTCAGGACAGTCTGAAATGGCCAATGGAAGAGGTGCTGGCCGAGTTTGGCGGGTACCGGCTCGATTATGTCCGTTCAGGCTGCTCCATTATGATCGGGGACGATTATTTTGTCCGGAATTATGATTATATGCCGAAAACCTATGAGGGAAGGTATGTGCTGTTTCAGCCCGAAGATCAGGGAATGGCTACGATCGGGCCAGGCCAGCGGATTACCGGAAGAATGGACGGAATGAATGAGGCGGGGCTTGTGATCGGCTATAATTTTACGCATCGGAAAAAGCCTAAAGACGGTTTTATTTGCTGTATGATCGCCCGACTTGTGCTGGAGTCCAGCCGAAATTGCGATGAAGCCATTGAACGACTTCGGGAGATTCCCCACCGCCACTCCTTCAGCTATATTATTTTTGACCGGTCCGGGGCATCCTATGTGATAGAAGCAAGCCCCCGGGGAACGGAAGTCCGAAAGGCAAATCTGTGCACGAATCACTTTGAAATCATGACAGAGGAAAACCGTCATCACCTGGAAGATTCCTATAAGCGAATGGAGATCCTGAAGGGCAACCAGCCTTATATTTTGAGTGCGAAGGATGCTTTTCGTCTTCTCAATGAAACGGACCGCGGTATTTTTTCCAAACAATATCGAAACTGGGCAGGGACCATTCATACATCTGCCTATTTTCCAGGGAATCTCCAGGCATGGTTTGCCCTTGGTGGTGATGCCGAACCATATGAAATTAATTTTGGGGATTGGCTTGATGGAAACGAGGTTTCCATTAAGCGTTTTTATGGAAGTGTCGATACGGACATCCCGTTTGCCCATATGGATGAAAAGGCTTATTAAATTTTTGAAGAGTGGTGAAAGTTTATGGCGATGAAGATTCACGGCAAGACCGTTGAGGAATGGCAAAAAGATTTTCCCCTGCTGAGGGACATCATGGATTTAAAACCCGTATTCTGGGTAAATCATATGCGGCCCAGAATGGCGGATATTCCATCTCTTCCCCTCTCACTGGATGATATGCTGGCTGCAGCAAAATTGTTCGAACGGTTTCAGCCTTTTTTCAAGAAGGTGTTTCCAGAAACAAAGGAGACAAATGGAATGATTGAATCTCCGCTGACGGAAATTCCAAATATGAAAACAAGGCTTGAGAAAGAACGTAATGCCGCCATTAATGGGCGGTTGTATATCAAACAGGACAATGCCCTTCCTGTTACAGGTTCCATCAAAGCGCGAGGCGGATTTTTCGAGGTACTTCATTATGCGGAACAGCTTGCCCTGAATGCAGGACTGATTACCAGGAATGATCATTACGAAAAATTTGCAGAACCAGATATGAAGAAGTTTTTCTCCCGATTTACCATTGGGGTAGGATCCACCGGGAACCTGGGGCTAAGTATTGGGACGATGGCAGCGGTTCTTGGATTTAATGTGAATGTGTATATGTCCAGGGACGCGAAGGAGTGGAAAAAGGAACTTCTTCGGAAAAAGGGCGCGAATGTTTTTGAATTTGACGGAGATTTCAGTGAAGCTATCGATGAAGGACGAAAAAAGACAGAAGCAGATCCAAAGGGATATTTTGTGGATGACGAAAAGTCGAAATATCTGTTTTTGGGATATAGTGTGGCGGCACTGCGGCTGAAAGAACAGTTCAAACAGGAGAACATCCCGGTGGATGAGGATCATCCACTGTTTGTCTACCTGCCATGCGGAGTTGGCGGCTCCCCGGGGGGCATCACTTTTGGATTAAAGCAGCTGTTCGGTGATCATGTCCACTGTTTTCTTGTGGAGCCGACCCATTCTCCGGCGGTTCTGCTGGGAATGCTTACGGAACTCGGCTCAAAGGTAAGCGTCCAGGACTTCGGCATTGATAACCGGACGGAAGCCGATGGGCTTGCAGTTGGAAGGCCGTCTGCCTTTGCTTCAGGTTTTATTCAAAAGCTGGCAAGCGGGGTATATACCATTGAAGATGAGGAGTTATTTCCTCTGCTTGCGATGCTGAAAGACGAAGAAGGAATTTTTGTAGAGCCTTCGGCGACTGCAGGACTGCCAGGCCCATTTCGTCTGCAGGAAACCCGCTACACAGAGGATGATGGTTTAATGGGAAAAATGGATCAGGCCACCCACCTCGTCTGGTCAACCGGTGGATCCCTTGTCCCCGACGAAGACCGCAAAACCTTCTACCAGCGAGGATTAAAAAAATAAGTCAAGGTGCCTGGCACTTGTCGAAAAATCTTTGTTTGAAGCCCTGATAAATCAAAGTTTTATATAATAACATACACAAAAACCCCATCGACAGGTGCCTGGCACCTGTCGATTAGGCACCTGTCGATTTCTGTCAACGCTGGTTTTGCATTCAGACAGATCCGGTCATGGGGCTACAAGCTCTACCTTAATCCGATCCGGATCTTCAAAATATACAGCATAATGATCGTTTCCGCCTGCAAAGGGGTGACGATCTTCATAAAGAATGGGAACCCCTCTGCCTCTTAACATTTCTGTCATTTCATCTACCTGGGCACGGGATTCGGCATGAAACGCCAGATGATTTAGTCCCACCCGGCACCTGTGATAAGGTATATCTAAAAACCTTTCTTCAGCCTGAACGAATACCATATACGTCTGGCCCAGTTTCCAGCTTTGCCCCTTTTCCCATTTCTGAAAAGGGGTATACCCAAGTCCCTCCAAAAACCAGCCCCAAAAATCAGCCGACCGTTTTAAATCGGAAACAAAAATTTCGATGTGATGAATCAGTCCCTTTGACAATCGATCATCTCCTTTTTACAACAACAAGTCATACCTGCCTTTCAGTCTATCACTCAGACGGATTTTGGCACCTTTTTCAAATAATCCCTATACAAAAAGGCCACTAACACCAGTATCAGAACTGCCATCATTGTTGACAGAATCCATAGATTTTTTTCATGGATATTCCAGCCGGTAACCGTAATCACTCCAACCATAATCGGTGCCATCATATCATACGCCCTGGCTTTATAAAACCAGCCAAATGGAAATAGGTGAGCGCCGGTAATGATTGCAAAAAACCATATCATATGTTCAGGACTCTTGTACAGAGCCCATATTAAAAAAGGAAAATAAAGAAACTGAGCCATATTTAGATAGAATCCCAGCATTCCTAACGGGTCATTCATTCGCCAATCACTCTTCATCAGTTTTGAAATTAGTACAGCCACGGGAAACGTCAAACCGGTTAAAAAAAGAGTAACAATATTTTTGTCGAACATATCCAGAGGCTGCAGAAGAATCACAGTTATCATCATCCAGATGAATGAACCGGATATCAAAAAAGGAATCCCGTTTTTCCCTCTTACCGATAATTGGTTCCTGAGTTCAGTTATATTCATTCCTTCCCACTCCCAACGTTTGTTTCACTTTTGGCAAGCCAAAATAATTACTTTTCTTTTAAATACGCTATTTTTGCCGTAAACCCTTCATGATTCTATTTCTACTTCCTGGAGAATGGCATCAATTATAACGATCCATTTGCCGGGTTCTAACATGATTGAAAGATGCGACAGGTGACACATAATAAATCATGAGGGATTCTGCACACGTAAACAGGTTGGTCAAACCCTTTCCGATAACTGACCGAATGTGATCCGTTTCGAAATATGATTTTCTATAGGCCGGATTCCCGGCAAAAAATGACCCCGCTCCACCTCGTTTATGAGAGTGAGCGGGGTTCTCTACGATTCCTATCCCTGCAACGATGTCTGGGTTTCAAATAAATGATTGAGCATTTCCTGGGCGCGGTGGATTTCCTTTTGCCCATGCTCATCACCCGTTACACCATTTCGCTGGATTGCATTCACGAGCTTTTGGGCACGGATTAAACATTGCTGTGCCTCCTGCAGCTGCTGTGAATCATTGTTTCCCTGGGCGTTCAAAACCGCTTTTCTCGCGATTTCAACCGATTCAATGGCTTCCATTAATTGACGTTCATGCTCCACGAAGGCCACCACCTTTTATACATAAAATATGTCAAAATAAACCGGATTATACCGCTGACCCCCCCCCGTATTCATGACACCCAAAATTTCAACTCATTTTTTTGTTGTACAAGTCCCCTGCTATGAATAGACATGTGTTGAAACCCCTTTAAGGAGTGACGGATCGTGCAAATCTTTTTCAGTTATATTCTCCTGGGAATATCCCTTGCCGCCCCCATAGGACCTATTAATGCCGCCCAGCTGGACAGGGGAATACGCAAAGGTTTTTTCCATGCCTGGATGATCGGGCTGGGCGCTGTTGTGGCTGATGGGGTTTATATGCTTATTGTATATATGGGATTTGTTCATATCATTGATTCGCCATTTATTAAAACATTTCTCTGGTTATTTGGCTGCTTTGTATTGCTATATACGGGCATTGAATGCATTGTTTCCAGAAAACAAGTGACAACGGATGACTCAAGAGAGACCGAGCCTGCTTATCAATCATTTCTGTCAGGATTTGTGATTTCCATTACCAATCCATTGACCATCCTGTTCTGGCTCGGCATTTATGGCTCTGTTCTTGCAAATACGGCTTCCGCTTATGGCAGGAAAGATCTTTTTCTTTACAGCAGCGCTATTTTCATTGGGTTGTTTATATGGGATATCTCGATGGCAGCTGTGTCCAGCGGATTTCGCAGATTTTTTGATCGTAATATATTATCCTCTATTTCCATCATTTCCGGCCTGGTGATGATTGGGTTCGGACTTTATTTTGGCACACAGGGAATCAGGCTACTTTTGTAAGCGGGCAACGCCCCCTGTAGAGGGATAAATTTTGTGCTCCCAAAGGATGGTGCCAATCGCCCATGCAAAGGGGGCATTCGCCCAGGGTTTCGGCTGACGGCCCAGGATCTGTGTGTAGCCGCCCAAAGGTCAAATCAAAGATGATTACTACCTCAGTTCCTTTTCACTTCGTATTTTTGATTGAAAAAAAGAAACCATACCAATAACCGCTACAAATCCAAGACTAATCAGAAACCCGGGACGACTAGATTCAGATACAGCCGCCCCACTTACAGCCAGAAGAACAAGAACCATACCCATCTGTATTTTGACCTGCCCTGCTGTATCTGGCTTCGTTAATCTTCTGGACGACTGTAAAATAAATAGCCAGTTGTAAATGAGCATGAGCCCCGCTCCCGTTGTTACATACTCATAAATGTTTTCCGGGAGCAAAAGAGCCATAATAATGGATGCCCCCAGCGCAACGATTAACAGTATCAGGGAAGGGACAGAAACCGACAATCGCTCCTTTCTTGCAAACATAGACGGAGCATCCCCATCTTCAGCAAGTGTCGTCAAAATCATGGTTACTCCGTAAAGGGCTGCGACCATTGTTGAAAATCCTGCAATAATAAACACAGCATTAAAAAGATGAGAAAAAAATGTCAAATGAAATTGCTCGAGAACGGTTACAAAGGGACTTTCCTCCGAACTAAACTGATTCCACTGAACGAGGATCAGTGCCAGGGAGATGGACATGCCGTAAATGATTACAAGCAGGCCCAGCATGACTCTTCCTGCTTTTGGTGCTTCCTCGGGTTTTCTTAGTTCGGCAGCCATCAGACCCATGACTTCAATTCCTCCAAAGGCATAAAAGGCAAAGATAAGGCTTGTCCATAACCCAGATACCCCCTCGGGGAAAAAATCCTGTGGTGAAACAGGGATGTGAAGAGCCCCCATTCGACTGATCTCAGCAAACACAAAATATATGGCAATGATAATAAACATGACAATAGCCGCTACTTTTAAAACGGCAAAGAGATTTTCCAGATCACTTAACTTCTTAGCTCCTGCCAAAAGAACCACGATCCCGAGAGCCCCATAACATACAGCAAATATCCATAAGGGAATCTGGGGAAACCAGAACCGAGAAAATATGGATAGTGCAGTCAATTGACTTCCCATGATCAGAAGTTCAGAACTGCAGTACACCCATCCGACGCTAAAACCGGCCCAGTGTCCGAAAGCCTTTTTCGCATATTCACGAAAAGAACCCTTCTCCGGGTGAACAGCCATCATTGCGGATAATGCGTCATAGACGAGATAGGTGGCCAGACCCGCTGCAATAAAAGATATGATTACAGATGGTCCAGTCATTTGAATCCCGATACTGGAACCAAGAAAAAACCCTGTTCCAATGGTACAGCCTACGCCGAACAGGGATAATTGCCACCATTTCATATTATGCTGATTTTTCTTGTTTTCTGGATCACCCATGCAAAGACCTCCTGGTTGGCTTTGATACCGTTTGAGCATGCATGCGGCATTGGGCGACGATCAATCTGACCAAATATTCTGGTAAAAGCAGGCATACCAATCACTCATCAAGGCATATAAATATTCTGGGTACGACATCATAAAATAGGAGGATGTTACATTGTCAACATCAGCAGACCGAAAGCTTGTCGGCAACTACCAGATGTTTTACCGTTACTGGGATGCCCCGTGTGATGATGTGGTTGTATTTATCCATGGCATCCCTACCAATTCCCATCTGTGGGATCAAGTTATCCCTTACCTGCAGGGAAAGTATAAGATCATTGCGGTGGACATGATTGGATACGGAAAATCAGACAGGGCCCCCTATACGGAACTGACCCTTCCGAAGCAGGCGGAATACATGATTCAGCTTCTCTCCCAGCTGGGAATTGAAAAAGCTCATTTTGTCGGCCATGATCTTGGTGGAGGAATTGTTCAAATTATCGCCGTTCACTATCCCCAGCACGTCAAAAGCCTTGTAATTGCTGATGGGGTGTGTTTTTCCAACTGGCCTCTTCCAAAAGTCGTTTCCATCCGCTGGCCAACCGCGTTTGAATTTGAACCGACTCCTTTGTTTATTGAACGTATGCTGCGGGAAGGGGTGTACAATCCACAGGTATTAACCCCTAAAATCATCAAATATTTCACGGCACCTTTTTCCGGGCCGGATGGTCCGCAGCAGCTTCAGCAGGCCTCTTTTGCACTGGACCATCGCCAGACAGAGCGCCTGGTGCCTTACTTGAAAAATATACAATTTCCGACTACCCTTCTATGGGGACAGCATGACCGCTATTTAGTGCCATACTGGGCTCAAGCCTTACATCAGACCCTTCCGTCATCGCGTTTGAAAATCCTGCCTAAATGCAGCCATTATTCCATGCTGGACTCCCCATCCCTATTCTCAAATGAACTCCTCGAACATCTGGATATGGCACCATAGAAAACCCGTTTATTCTTATTTTCCTCCTGCTAAAATCATCACCATTTTCAGTTAGATGAATATCCTATCATGGAAAATATTTTTCGGGAGGAATGAATGATGGCACTGAACAACCAGATGAAAGAACTTCTGGACATGGCCACCTTAACTTACTTGATGGCTAAGAGATATGAATACGTAGACCCTCAGAAACACATGTACTATTATCAATTGCATTTCCAATATGTCATGCAGCTGGAACAACAGTACATGATGATGGGCGGAATTGGCAGTCCAGACCAGTATAACCAGTACCCTATTTACTAAATGTGATAAAGGGGAGTCTCGTCAAATCTATTGAACGTCTCAGAGACGTCCCCTTCCCATGTAAAATCTTCCCCGTAATTTTACTTACCGCCATCAGCAGATCAATCCCCGCCAAAAAAGCTTCTGAACGATTGATAGGTTGCTTCCCGGTTGATGGCTGCGATGGAAGTGGTTAGGGGAAGACCTTTTGGACAAACTTGAACACAATTTTGGGAATTCCCGCAGACTTCCAGCCCACCGTCACCCATAAATGCCTCAAGCCGTTCTTCTTTTTGCATTTCGCCTGTGGGATGGGCATTTTTTAATCGGACCTGAGAAAAAACAAATGGACCCATGAATCGTGATTTTTCATTGACATTTGGACAGGCCTCCAGACAGACACCGCATGTAAAACATTTCGATAGTTCATAAGCCCATTGCCGTTTTGTTTCAGCCATTCTGGGACCTGGGCCTAAATCATAGGTGCCGTCGATCGGAATCCAGGCCTTGACACGCTTTAGTGCATCAAACATACGGCTCCGGTCCACATACAAATCCCGTATGACCGGAAATTTGCTTAAAGGCTCTAGTCGGATGGGCTGTTTTTTCTGGTCTATCAACGCCGAACACGCCTGCTGAGGCTTGCCGTTTATGTTCATGGAACATGCTCCGCATACTTCTTCGAGACAGTTCATATCCCACTGAACAGGGGTTGTTTTTTTTCCGTCTTTCGTGACTGGATTTTTCCGGATTTCCATTAATGCAGCGATGATATTCATATTCGGACGGTACGGAATGAGAAATTCCTCTTCATACGGCTTTGCATCAGGATGATCTTGTCTTTTGATAATTAAATGAATGCTCTTCTTTGCCATGCTGACCCTCCGATGGATTGATTTTATAGATAAACCAGTCCTCCCAGTTTAATGATAAAATTTCTGAAGCGCTGAGCTGATTTGATCGGGCCCGTTTCATATCTTCCGGCGACAGTTTAATATTTAATACGCCTTGAAAAACTTCGGGGGAACCTTTCTGATACCAGTCGCCAAACACCTGAACAAGGTCAGAAAAGGTGTACACAAATAGTCTTTTTGCTTTCAGTTCCCAGGGAATACGTCTGGGCCCCCTCTGAAAGGGAATCAGATGCTTTTCTTCTGCCAGTTCTTCCGGCTCAAACATAACAACGCGCGGTTTCAAAAACATATCATTCCACTCCTTTTTTGTTAATTTGGACCATAACCATATAAATTATTCCTCATCCTGGGTGTTAGGCATATTTAGTATGCTCGTGTTTAATCAGCCAGCGATGCACGCTAACGTCTTGCATACAGTGAATCTAGAAAGAGAGGAAATAAAAAAATCCCTATGATTAGGGAAGACGTGAGGTGGTCGAAAACCGGAAGAATGGTTTTTTTATTTTTTCAATAGGTTTTCCATTTGCTTCAGCAAAACGAAATGGCTGACAGCTTGTTCGGCAGTATTCGTATACGCAAGGGTGGCTAAGACCCCGCGGTAAATCCACAGTTCTATATATGTATATAGCCTGTCCGTCTCAATTTTTTCCCGATGAGTTTCATAACCTTTCAAAACGTCAAAAACAGACTGTTGTTGTGTTCTACGATCACATGCTTCAGGTATTGAGGAAGTGATGGCGGTAGCTAAATCAAAATAAAAATGCCCCTTTCTGGACTCGCCAAAATCAATGATTCTGATACCTTCATGATCAAAAAGCATATTCCAGGTCCCCAGATCTCCATGAATAAAATGAGGCTGATGTTCTGACACGATAGCCAGTTCGTCTATCTTCGACTCCATATCTTGAAGATTCGGAACGATGTCCGGAGAATATTTTCTTAAGGACTCCCATTTTTCCTGAGCCATTTCCCAGAGCTCCATCAAATGAAAGCGGTCCCTCTGATTCCGATTACTCTCAAAGCTTTCCATTGCCGAATGGAATTGTCCCGTAACTTTTCCTATGATCGAGTGCACTTCTTTGTTTCGGGGAGGTGTTTGTCCTGGAATATACTCCTGTAATTGATACAGATCACTCCCTGCTTTTACAAAAGGGTGTCCTTCTTTTGTACAGATAATTCTGGGTACAATACCTTTAGCCTTTTCACGGATATGATTGGTAATTTCGAATTCCAATAATCCTTGCGTCTCATCCCTGAGTGTGCGTAAAATCCACGTTTTCTCATTAGATATGATTTGGTAAACCTGAGATGTTCTTCCCGAGTTTATTTTTTTGATGCTGATATTGCCACCGATCTTATAGTTCAATAGAACCGTTTTTACATCCACCATTATCACCAGACCTTTTAAGATCATACGATTATATTTTTACAGCTAAGGGGGTTCCCTTTATAAACTTCATAAAAATTCAAACTTCCTGCTGATGAATGATTTTTTCATGAGTCCGTTTGATGGTTACTCCCGTCTTTTGGATGACCAGCTCTCTCCTCCGGGGAATTCCGGCTCATCCCCGGGCGATGAGCTCTCCCCCGTGGGCCGTCCGCACCCATGTTTGGGTGATTAGGCTCCTGACTTGAGCGATACAGCCCCATGTTTGGGCCATTGCTCCCCGCGCTTGGGTCGTTAGCTCCTCAACTTGGGCCGTCGCTCCCCGCGCTTGGGCCGTTGCTCCTCGCGCTTGGGCCGTCCGCACCCCGGTTTGGGCCGTTGCACCTCTTACTTGGGCCGTCCGCATCCCGGCTTGGGCCGTCAGCTATCACCCATGGGCCATTGCACCTCCCTCTTGGGCCGTCCGCACCCCGGCTTGGGCCATTGCACCTCCCTCTTGGGCCATTCGCACCCCGGTTTGGGCCATTCCTGCTCCTCCCTGGGCCGTCCGCACCCCGGTTTGGACCGTTGCACCTCTTACTTGGGCCGTCCGCATCCCGGCTTGGGCCGTCAGCTATCACCCATGGGCCATTGCACCTCCCTCTTGGGCCGTCCGCACCCCGGCTTGGGCCATTGCTCTCCTTTGGGCCGTCCGCATCCCGGCTTGGGCCGTCAGCTATCACCCATGGGCCATTGCACCTCCCTCTTGGGCCGTCCGCACCCCGGCTTGGGCCATTGCTGCTCCTCCCTGGGCCATCCACTCCCCAGGTTGGGCCATTCCCGCTTCCCCTTGGGCCGTCAACTCTCCCCTTGTAGCATCATTACGAAATTCTTCACCGTTTTGTCCGGTAATTCAAAACAAGGATATTTTATTCGTGAACGATTTCCTCATTTACGTGACATAAGGATCCGGCAGTCATAGCACGTCTATATTTTGAATAAACATTAAATATCTCGGTCCGCAAGCACGGAAATAACAAAATGGGGAACTCTCAACCGAAAAAAAGAGGATTGTCTTCTCTTTGTGATTTGCCTTTAAAAATGAACAGGGGGAGGAGAAACTTTGTTTAGCCGTTTAACTTCATGGTCGAACAATTTAATGGAACGATATTTGCCTGACCCGTATTTGTTTGTGCTGATTTTGACACTTGTTGTATTTGGCATGGCTCTGATCATTACACCTACACCTGCGCAAGACTTAGTCATGATGTGGGGGAACGGTTTCTGGGGACTCTTAACTTTTTCCATGCAGATGGTTCTCATCCTGGTTACGGGATACGTATTAGCCAGCAGCCGGGTATTTAAATATGTGTTAAGTTCGCTGGCTCAAATCTCCAAGTCGCCAGCTGGAGCAGTTGTAAATGTAACCATTGTTTCTCTGGCTGCCAGCTGGATCAACTGGGGGTTTGGACTGGTCATCGGTGCGTTATTTGCGAAAGAGCTTGCCCGGCATATAAGGGGAGTTGATTACCGTCTGTTAATTGCCAGTGCCTATTCCGGCTTTATCGTCTGGCATGGAGGGCTGGCCGGTTCTGTGCCGTTGACCATCGCCACTCCTGATCATTTCTCTCAAGACTTAATCGGCATTATTCCTACCAGCGAAACGATTTTTGCACCCTTTAACTTAGTCATTGTTGGCGCGATGTTCATCGTGCTTCCTGTAATTAATCGAATGATGTTTAATCAAGAAAAAGCGGTAACCATTGACCCTGAAACATTGAAGGATGAACCTATTGCAGAAGAAAAGCCAGAGGCAGACATGACACCTGCTGAGCGGCTGGAAAACAGCTGGATGCTTTCGGTTATTTTTGGTTTGGTGATTGGACCTGCTTTTATCATTGGTTACTTTTACCAGAACGGGTTTCAGCTGAATCTAAACATTGTCAACTTTACCTTCTTGTTCCTGGGAATCCTGTTCCACTTCAGGCCAAAGTATTTCCTTCATGCTGTACGAAATGCCGTGAAAGGCGCTGGAGGAATTATTATTCAGTTTCCATTTTATGCTGGAATCATGGGCTTGATGATTGATTCCGGGCTTGCGGCTGCCATTGCAGAATGGTTCGTATCCTTCTCAAATGAGGTTACTTACCCGCTCTTCACCTTCCTGAGTGCAGGACTGATTAACTTCTTCGTTCCTTCTGGAGGAGGTCAGTGGGCTGTTCAGGCACCCATTATGCTGGAGGCAGGTGCTGCACTTGGCGTGGATCCTGCCAAAACGGCGATGGCTGTTGCCTGGGGGGATGCCTGGACCAATCTCATTCAGCCGTTCTGGGCCCTGCCTGCATTAGCTATTGCCGGATTAAAAGCCAGGGATATTATGGGATTTTGTTTGATTCATTTGTTTATTACAGGTGTCATGATTGCACTAGGACTGATTTTATTATAGAATCCCTGATGCCAGCAGGCACATCATCTGCTGGCTTTTTATTTACCTTTGCTTTTTTCTGAATACCCACTGACGGACGAACGGTTCATTTTTCGTCAATAAAATCCCGGATAAAATGAGGCCTGTTCCAATCACCATTTCGGACGTAATCGGTTCCTTTAGGGTGATCCAGCTGAACAACACACCAAATACGGGAACGAGCAAAGAAGAAAGCGTTACGGTCACGGTATCCGCCCGTTTCAAAAGATAAAACCAGCATGTAAAACAAAAGGCTGATGCCATCACACCTGTATAAAGTACGATGTAAATACTATGGGGAGTGATTTGCACAGGCTGGTCCCATTCTGCAACCATGGTTGCCAGCCCTAATCCAACCGTTCCGAACAGCATCTGGTAAGCTGTCACCTGTATTTGATTACATCCTGCAAACACTTTCTGATAAAAAACATTGGCAACTGCCCAGGACACCGCTGCAAGGACAATCAATAGCTCCCCAATGATCTTCATCGTATTTTGTTCCAGTAAAAAGTCCCAGCCAATCATGAAGGTCAAGCCAGAGCTGCCTACGACAATTCCCAGCCATTTCAGACCCGTAATATCTTCTTTCAGGATGACTTGAGCAAGTACGGCGCTCCAGATCGGCATGGAATACAATAGAACTGAGGATTTTCCGGCCTCCACGAACTGCATTCCAAACATGACCAGCAAAAATACGAACGTCGTCTGAAAAATCCCTAGAATCATCAAATTTTTCAACGCTTGTTTTGGCGGCCTAAGCTTTTTTAGAAACAGGAGTACCATAAACATCGTTAACGTTCCGGCTGCAAAACGAAGAGTCGAAAAGGTGAATGGCCCCATATAATTCAGTGCCATCTTCATCAGCGCCCATGCATAGCCCCATAAAACAGCAATGAAGAGCATAAGCAATTGAACCATTCCAGAATGCCTTAGAAAACCATTCAACTTCATCCCGCCTTTTTTAAATTAAAAAGTGGAGAGCATGTGGTTACTTTAAAACGTATGATCTGCCATACAAAAACAGGGATGCTCCATTTATAGAGTCACCCCCTACAGTAATTTTCCTTGACATGTTTACTTTGAAAAATCAAACAGGTCCCCGGATAAATAACGTTCGCCTGTATCCGGAGCAATTGCGACAATCACCTCTTCTGGTGATTTCCTTCCGGCAACCTGGATGGCTGCATAGCAGGCTGCTCCGGCTGAAGCGCCTACCAGAATACCTTCTTCACGTGCAAGTCTCCGTGTCATATGATAGGCATCTTCATCCGTTACCTGAATAATTTCATCGTACACATCCTGATTCAATGTATCAGGTATAAATCCCGGACTCGTACCCACCAGTTTGTGCTTGCCTGGTTTTCCGCCCGAAAGTACTGGAGACCCGGATGGTTCTGCTACATGCACAGTCAGATCTTTGTACATTTTTTTCAGTTCTTCTCCTGTTCCAGTAATCGTTCCGCCTGTTCCTGCAGTAGCAACAAAGGCTGACAGCGGCTTCCCCAGCTGTTCCATTGCCTCCATAATTTCCCGGGCAGTCGTGTCACGATGGGCATCCGGATTCGCTTTGTTTTCAAACTGCATGGGCATGAATCCATTCGGAATCTCTTTCATCAGTTCGTGGGCTTTTTCAATTGCCCCCGGCATTTTGTCGGCTGCCGGAGTTAACACCACTTCCGCACCGTAAGCTTTTAACAGTTTGATCCGCTCTTTGGTCGCATTATCAGGCATGACCAGAATCGCCTTATACCCTCTGGCAGCCGCATTCATCGCCAGGCCGATTCCGGTGTTGCCACTCGTCGGCTCAATGATTGTGGCACCCGGCTTGAGCAGACCCGCTTTTTCTGCTTCCATAATCATATTGAAGGCAGCGCGATCTTTTACGCTCCCGCTCGGGTTAAACATTTCCAGCTTTACATATACATCCGCACCACCCTCAGGCACGATGCGGTTTAACTTCACTAAGGGGGTATCTCCGATTAATTCTGCGATATTATTTACTACCCGAACCATATTGACCCTTCCTTTTCGTTTTTTCTCATTTTAACATAGATGAAATCAAAAATGCTCCATTCAAGTTTGAACTGGAAAAACAGACATGCACCAGGTTACCGTAAACCCTGTTTACCTTCTGCTGAAATCTTAAAAATACTTTAAAAGGGGCTAGGATGTGTAAGTTTGGTCTAGAGTCATCCACATTAAATCTACTCTAAAAAACATTGTGGTACACCTGCCATGTTTAGCTACATTTATTTATCAAAAATCTATAAAAGAAGGGGGTGAATGGCATTTTTTATCCTATTTTTCTTCAATACAACGTCCTGGCATGTCCTGATAGAATAATAGATAACATAAGCGCTTATGTTAAATTATGAAAAAGGAGTTTATGTTTAGTGCGTAAAATGAAGAGTGTCTCATTCTTATTGGCCGTTCTTTTGCTGGTTTCTTTGATAACTCCCGGAGTTGTGGGAGCAGAAGTAAAAAGTGAGACAAAGGTAAAATTAAAAGACTTGAACGTCACAATCCCTTATGACAGATCGGATATTGAACTGAAGCGAAGTGAAAAGGGTGATACGGTAGAAATCAAAGTTTTGGATAAAAAATCAGGAGAACTTTTAACCACCTATGGAGAAAGCGTAAAGCCAGATCCATCCCAACAAAACACAGATGCGACTCTATCTTCAGGAACGTATACCATTCATACGATCTATGAAGAAAGGGAAGATGGACCAGCAGTCTCTAGACTATATACAGTCATGAGAGTCTATTCTAGTGGATCTTTCCGTCAAATCAACGAGATTTTAGACACATACTGGCAAGAAGCGAGCTCAGGCACCTGGGAACATGATAACGAGCATTCCAGTACCATTTCGACATCAGGAAGTTTCCCCGCTACTGAAATTGAAACCAGCGGGACCGCAACCGTAGTAGTAGAAACTACACACAGTGCGGGCGGGGAATTTTCGATTGAATTCCTGGAATCAGTGGGCTTTAGTATAAGCAGTTCTTCTGAAGGGACCTACTTTGCAAGAAAAAGCATCAATCTGGGTTATAGATACTCGTTATATTAATGCAACTCGGGTAGAGACTGGGACATAAGAAAAAATAAATATTTTTGTAAAGGTGATGAAAAGAAAACCGCGTGAAAGCAGGGTTGAACTGTACCCCGAAAAGTGGACAGTTATAAAAACCCTATGCAGCTAAGAGATGATCCCGATATTGATTCGGGGTCATCTTTTTTAATGTCCAT
>NZ_SMAN01000013.1 GCF_004342905.1 Melghiribacillus thermohalophilus
ATGTTTTTCGTATTTTCCCCATAGAAAAAATCCCCTCCATAGTAGACAGATTAATGTGCTTTCTTTTTTCTGTCTACTATAAGGGGATCATATCATGTGAACTGGTGGTTTGCTCTGCGGCTAGAAGCCTCTATTACCGGCCTCGGCCTAAAAGGCCCACCGAAAGGGTTTCCCTCTTGCACCACATTTACCCACTGATTCTTAAAGAATCTCTTAATTCTTCTTATTTTTTTGCCCTGTAAACGGATCGTACTCTTCAAATAGTGTGAGTTGATCACTCATATAGTCTTCTTTAAGCTGATTCCGAATATATTCCTGGATTTTCTTTTTATTTCGTCCCACTGTATCCACATAAAATCCTCTACACCAAAATTTTCGATTCCCGTATCTGTATTTTAAATTGGCATGACGATCGAATATCATAAGGCTACTTTTCCCTTTTAAATAGCCCATAAATTGAGATACACTTAACTTTGGTGGAATACTTACTAACATATGAATATGATCAGAACAAGCATTTGCCTCGTGAATCGTTACGCCTTTCCGTTCACATAGAGCTCTGATAATTTGCCCTATACTCTTTTTATACTTACCATAAATAATTTGTCTTCTGTACTTTGGTGCAAATACAATGTGATACTTACAATTCCATGTTGTGTGTGCTAAACTATTCTTGTCCTTCATTGGACATGCCTCCTTCTCTGGTAAGATGCAGTGGTCGGGAAACCTACTATATCTTACCATGAAGTGAGGCTTTTTTTATCCCACGCTAAAAGCTTTCCGGAACCCCTGGCATAGCCAGGGGTTTTCAAAAACATTAAAAAAGACCAGTCATCCTAGGTTGGGATGACTGGTTCAAATTACATTGTGATGCTTCTGATGAAAATTAATTTCGCTTATCGAAAAACATTCCGTCCATCGTCGAGACGTCTTGATATGGATGGTTATATTTTTTATTGGAGTGCTTTTGTTTTTTTAAGTTCCGCATAGATGTTTTTAATGTCTGAAAAAACCGTCCGATTTGCTCTTGAATGGTTTGGTCGAGAGCTACCAGCTGCTCGCCCATCTGTTTTTCTTCATCTGTATAAGGAGGATGAATGTCCTGTAAAAGTTTTTCCCGTTCGTCCAAGAAATGTTCAAACGCTTCAATAAACCCTTCCCGATTTTTTTGTTGTTCAAGCCTGTCCAGCTTCTCAATGGTGTTTTCCATTAAATCCTTTAAACGTTGAACAGCTGTCATTACGCCTTCCCGCCTGCTCCATACTTTTGCTGACGGGCAATTTTTAATGCCTCTTTCCATGTATCCCGAAATTCGGTTACAAATCCCGCCACTTCATCCAGAATTTCCGGATCATTTTTCACATTGGCATCCATCAAACGACGGTTCATATAATCATAGAGCGGCATCATTTGACCCGAAATTTCATACTGGGGATCGAGGGTCACCATTAATTCCTGAATAATGCGCTGGGCCTTTTGAATATTCGTATTTTTCGCTTCATAATCCTTTTCTTCCATTCCCTTTTTCGCCAGCTTAATAAACTTCAGACAACCATTATAGAGCATTAAGGTCAGTTCCCCTGGTGATGCCGTGTTAATGGCCTGATTCTGGTAAGTTTCGTATGTTGGGTTTGCCACTGTATTCACACACTCCTTTTTATGAGTTCCCATATACCTGTTGTTCAATCAGCAAATCCGGTTTAAACGGTCTCCTTACATGCCGCCGCCAAACTGGTTCATTAAAAACATGGATTGCTGATTCATCCGCTGAATGGCTTTTTCCATTACGGTAAATTGATTCCAGTAGCGATTTTCGATATCAATCAAGCGCTGCTGGAATGCAGTAATCCGTTTATCCATATCCTTTAACCTGCGGCCCATGGTATATTGATCGAGGGTATCTGTTCCTTTTCCTGCCCGTTCTTCGATACGGTTCATCGTTCGCTCAAGGGCGTCTTCCAGGCGGTTCACAATTCCTCTGCCGTTTCCCTCAACATCATTGCTAAATAATTTATATACAGCCTCCGGATCATCCGTCAAAGCTTGTCTCAATTGATCTTCGTCCACAGTCAATTTCCCGCCGCTTAAAAAATCTTTAGATGTTTCAATCCCAAGTTCAGTCAAAATTTGATAGCTGTCATTGGTTTCAACGACACTGTACCAGGCCTGACGCATGTCAAATAGTCCACTTGACAGGATTTGATCACTTCTGAGCAAGCCGCTTTTCGCTCTTTCTTCCCATAACTCGATTTCATCTTCTTCCATATCAGCTTTTTGTTCACTTGTCAGGGGTTTATAATCATAATGACGTTTTTCTGTCAGTTTTCCATTGATTTTTTCCACAATCTCATTGTATTTATCTATAAAATTAGTGATATTTTCTACTGCCTGATCCACATTGTTATTCACGGAGACTTGTACATTCGTACTGGTGGTGTTGTGAAAGTTATAAGTGATTCCGTTAAGGGTGTAGTGGTTTTCAGTCGTTTCAATCGTTAAACTGTCATTGTATATAAACCGTGCGTTCGTTCCTCCGGTTTCCCCCGCTGCACTTGTATCAATTTTCAAATGATCTGTAATAAAAGATAACGCTGCTCCATCAAATTGTATTTCGGTTTCACCAGCTTTAAAATCCCCGGTTTCTGTTCGTTCAAACACAACTTGATCGGCATCCTGATTATAAAATGCTCGTACTCCTATTCCGGAATTGGTGATCTCAGACAGAATTTCATTCAATGATTTATCATGAGAAATCGTGATGGTCGCCGTCTGTTCATTCCCATTTTCATCAAATGTTTTCACGATTAAATCCCCGGTTGGAATGGGGTTTGTACTGTCAAAATTACCGGATTGATTGGCCAGGGTGTCATCAGGATCAATTTTTGTTGCGCCGGAAATTGTACCGGTACTTACCTTGATTGCTGCAGTTGCCATCTGCTCCACTTTGATTTTATAATTTCCGTTTAAAGCAGACGGACTGGCAGACACCGTCACAGCTGATTCATCCGTCGAAGTAGCGGACTTAGCCTGATACGTCTTTGATAATTTCATATCCAGTGCCATTTGATCCAATTCAAATAACAGTGTATTGATTTCACGGTAAGCATCCCGTTTCCATGTTAACCAGGTTTTATCCTGCTGCATTTTCGTAAGCGGGATTCGCTCCGCCTTCATTAAATCTGCAACAATCTGATCAATATCCATTCCCGATGCCAGACCGCCGATTCTCATATTATTGCTGATCATTCATGGTCACCGTCCTTTATATTTTTTTATCTACGATTAATCCCATAAATTCTGCCATGGCTGCATAAATATCCAGTAATTTTTTCGGTGGGATTTCTCTAATCACTTCTTTAGACTCCGTGTCTACAATTGTGACATAATATTCATTTAATTTTTCATGAAACTGAAATTGAATCGATGTTCGGGAAGGAGCCAGAAATTCATTTAAACCATCCACTATATTTTTTGCCTCTTCCTTATCAATGTTCTTTTGCCGGCCAGTTTGCTGCGAGTCTGGCGCATCTGCTTTTTCTCTTCCCGTCCCTCCAATTGCCTCTATATTTTTAGTAAAATGCTCTGATGGTGCCCCGTTCAAGAGTTGAGATTTAGAAAGAACACTCCTTACATCCATATCAACACAACTCCTCGAGTTTAATTTCTTTATACTATATCGGATAAAATTCGTAATTATTAAGCTATTTTAACATGAAGTTGGCCGACATGATGCAAAACGTGGATATCACATAGATAGCAAAGCCCTGAGTATAGATACATTTATCTATCCTCAGAGCCTGGCCGTTTGTAAGTAAAGTTATTATATTTTTGTTTCAATCACGTCCATTACCTTTTTTGCGAAATTGGTGTCAGTCATTTTTTGTGCTTCATTTTCAATCGTCAATGCGTTCGTATAGGGTGCTCCTTTAATTTCCGCTCCGGTAAATGAAGTATTGAAGAACATCATTTCCGGATGTTCCGCAATCTTTTTCTCAATCCAGTTGCGGAATGCATTCCAGCTTCTAGAAGTGTTGACCATTTTACCATTGTTAGCCCTAACCGTATGCTGCGAATGGGGGAGCAGTTGTTTATTTGAGGAGGAATATAAAGAATGGGATTGATGCCCTCTGTAAGCGAGATCTTGACCAAAGAAAACGATCTCCTGAAAGCCCATTTGGATTAAAAGCTCTAGCCCGGTCGTTGCTACTGATCCTCCCGTATCAAATAAAGGTAGGTGCTGTGAATATGCCAGGGATTCAGATTGATCATACCCCCTTTGGAGGAGGATGATTTTCTTCCCGGAATAATATGCCACTGTTTCTTTGCTGGTAGTTGAAAGAAAAAACATCGGAACATCACAGGGCAGATTCCTGAATTGTTCCAGGACGATTTTTTGCGAATCCGTTACAATGACAGCATCCGGTTTAATATTTTTTTGATAAAGCGTTCGATACGCTGAACCAACGCAAAGTAAAAAGTATTTATTTTTCAAGCTGAGAATTGTATCCGTACAATCATCCAGTGAAGGGCCGGCAGATATTAAAGCTGCCTTATACTTTTTGAATTTCCCGAGTAATGGCGTTACATGACAGTAATCCTGCTTAATATTTTGATAAAAATTTACTTCCATTTCCGTTCCAAATCTTTGATAAGACATGTCATGAATTTTTATGTCTTCAAAAAAATTTTTAAGACGAGTGTCATCAATGGTGTGAATCCAGGGCTTTGGAATGATTATTTTTGTATTTCTTTCAGCAAACCTGTACTTAACCAATAAATTCTGCAGCTCAGTCAGATCATGGAATAGATTGATAGTGATATTTTGATTTGCAAATATGTGAGTCAAATCTCTATGATGCATAGCCATTGATAAGGGAGCAGCTGTAATATCAGCTACTGCAATTTTCTTCTCTGGCTCAGCCTCCATCAATTGTTCCACATGGTATCCCAGTCCGAATCCGAATAACACATACTGCTCTGCGGACGGGTCAATATTGGCGCGAATAAATTGTTCAACTTCCCTAAGCGGGTTATATTTACTGTAAAAATGAACGTTACCCCATTTCAGGCTCCAATCTCCTGTCCTTGATTGAAACACTTCATACGGCCCTGTATTCGATGAGCTCGATTGCTGTAGCAGCTCTCTTAATTTTTTATCCGATATAGAAGCAAGATTCGATTGAAACATGATTATCCCTCAAAAATAAACCGTTCACCCTGAGATTGTTTAAAAAATGGATGAATTTCATACTCAAATAAATCAGCTACAATGACATAGTCTTCACGTTCTAAACCTTCGTTTATTTCACTCAAAAACTCATTCAGTTTCGTAGGATCAATGTCAATTTTGTAGTTCTGATTCTTCATTAATTCAATGACCTGGCTGATCCACATGACCCCTTCACTAAAATCGGCAATCATGTTCATTGCTTCTCCAACCTGCTCTTCCCTGATTTTTTCCGCTATATTCATAGCGCCCCTGGCAACACGCTCAATATAGATGTAAAAGCTTTCCTGAGTTTCGGTCACAATGTTTTTGTCACTCATATTATCCCTCATTTTCTAATTCTTTTATTTTGTATTGGATTTTTTCTTTTAATTGAACAAAATAGGATCTGGAGTCATTTGCAGCTTCCTGTAATCGGCTGTATAACTCCATAGAACGGGCATAAACACGCTGGAAGGTTTCCAATTCCGTTTCATGATCCCCGGGGAGATAGTTATTGAACGTATCCATGACTATTGGCTCTGAAATAATAGACATCATGCCATCTTCAAAAATTTCCTTTAATTGATTATCGATTCTGTCCAGTTTTTTAATGATCTTTCGATCAAATTTTTGTTTTGACACATTCCTTTTTAACAGTATTATTCCATCCTGTAATAGACGCTCTACTTTCTCATGAACGTTTATTTCCTTTTCAATATTGACCAGGAAGTTTCTCCAGTCATCAATGATTTTTCTGGGGTATTTCTCCAGGTTGAATGGCCGGGGTCTGCTTTTTTGGTCCACATATCTGTCACAGAACTCTTTAAACGATATCTGCTGATATCCTTCTAATTTAATGCCTCCCTCTGTACAGTTAAAAATTCGGTCCGGATCATCAAATGTTTTTAATAAACTTTCAAAATTATATTTCATTGTATAAAA
This sequence comes from Melghiribacillus thermohalophilus, assembly GCF_004342905.1. GTDB lineage: Bacteria > Bacillota > Bacilli > Bacillales > Alkalibacillaceae > Melghiribacillus > Melghiribacillus thermohalophilus. Next base: position 6,152 of record NZ_SMAN01000013.1, read on the forward strand.
TGGGTAATCGGTTAGGACCTGGTCTCCATTGTAGCCTTCCGTATAAAATAGTCCTTTTTGTTTTATGTATTCTTCAGTTATTTTTTGATAATGCTTATTATATTTTGCGTGTGTTTGATTATCCGTATATGCTAAATCCTGTCCAATCAGAGCAATAGGCCCGGAAGTTATTCTGTAACCGATGTTTAAGGCAAAATTGGCAACAGAAGCTCCTCCTGTTAAAACATCAACATCTTTATTTAATAATTTCTCGGTATATTTTTCGATTTCGTCACTAATTTTGGAAATAAATAGGATTCCTCTTTTGTTTAAATGATCCAGAATTCCTTCATGATTCGATAAGGAGTAAATGATATTACAATGATCAAGGGTTAAAGATTCAAAATGTTCATAGTTTTTTATTCCCCCATCGATGGTCACCACATAATCCGGTTCGATACCATGTTTCAGTAGTGTATTAATGGTAGAACCTGATGAGACGAGAATGATATGTTCCCGTATTTTTTTGAGCAAAGGAATCTGTTTCGTTAAAGATGGCCCTCCGGATGCAACGACAACAGGAACGGTGTAGTAGTTTGTTAGTTTTTTGAACGGTATATCATCGAAGGCATAAAAAAGATTTAGGGTAAAATTCTTTTGCCATTCCTTTGAAAAATATTTAATGGTATTAATATTAACCTGCTCCATATATAGCCGATCTTTTACGCTTTTTAAGGTTCTTTGGTAGGACTCCGATGATACTTTATCATAATTTGGAGAACAAATAAAACGGACCTTTTTTCCAAAACGCTTCATAAACGGCTCTAAAAACTCTTTCAATCCCTGACCGTCTTGTTCACGAATCAAAATCGTCCGCTCTAAATGTTCTACAACATGTTTCGATTCCTCAAAGACCTGTTCAAAAGGTTCAATAATAATTAAAAATTCTTCCTCTGAAAGTTTTTGGCTGATTGCTTTCGCAACATAACCCGATCCCAAACCAAATAAAATGTGCAGGTAATTTCTTTTATACTGGTGATCAGCAATTTGTTGTGCTTCCCTGAGCGGATGATATCTGCTGTGCAGATAATAATCATTTACTTTTAAAATAACATGCCCGCTTTTTGATGTTTCTTTCACAATGTTTATCTGTGTTTGTTCTTCTGTTTTCATGACATACACCTCAATCATGATATCGACCATTATGTACAATTTTTTAGAATAAAATATAAACTGAATATGTCATATTCATTTGCCGTATGATCGATATTTCCATAAACTGTTGTTGCTTGTACTTTCATTTTAACATGTTTCATTAACTTCAATTAAGGCAAAATTCCGCTTTGGGAAAGATAAAAAAGCCAGACCCCTATAAAAGGGATCTGGCTTTGAATTGAATAGAAACTTATCGGAGAAGCTGCAGTACTCCCTGAGGCTGCTGGTTCGCCTGAGCCAGCATGGACTGAGCTGCCTGCATCAGGATGTTGTTTTTCGTAAATGCCATCATTTCCTTAGCCATATCTACATCACGGATACGGGACTCTGCTGCTGTTAAGTTCTCAGCAGTAGCACCGAGGTTGTTAATCGTGTGTTCTAAACGGTTTTGAACAGCACCCAGTTTGGAACGTTCAGTAGAAACTGCTTCAATTGCATCGTTAATACTCGTAATAGCTGTGTTCGCAACACCAGCAGATGCTACAGAGATTGAAGCTACTCCCAGAGCAGATGCATTCATAGTTGCGATATCTACTGTAATATTCTGACCACTATTAGCACCAATATGGAATGCTTTTCCAGTAAATGATCCGTCTAATAGATTTTGAGTGTTAAACTCAGTATTGTCTGCGATACGGTTGATTTCTGATACCAGGGCATTGATTTCAGCCTGAATCGCATCACGGTCAGCACTTACGTTTGTATCGTTAGCTGCCTGTACAGCCAGCTCACGCATACGCTGAAGAATGGAGTGAGTTTCAGTTAATGCACCTTCTGCTGTCTGGATTAGGGAAATACCATCCTGAGCGTTTTTCTGAGCCATTTCCAGACCGCGGATCTGTCCGCGCATTTTTTCGGAAATAGCAAGACCTGCTGCATCGTCACCGGCACGGTTAATGCGGTAACCAGAAGAAAGTTTTTCAAGGTTTTTCTGAGTAGCTGTGTTGTTCATAGAAAGCTGACGAAATGTGTTCAACGCAGAAATGTTGTGATTAATTCTCATTTTCTAAATTCCTCCCTGAATTTTTTCGCCACGTCCCTGTGGCATAATTTTTTAGACTAAAGCGGCCGCCTTTAGTACTTAAGTTTTACATTTCTTATATCGACATCCCCAAACGATGTTTTAGTCTTTTTTTGCATTTTTTAATAAATCTATTGCATTTTTTGTCCCCTGACTGGCTTTCCGATTTTCCTCCTGAATTTGTTCATAGATTTCAAGGCGATGGATATCTACATCTTTTGGTGCGGAAATACCCAGTTTAATTTGCTCCCCATCGATCCCGACAACTTTTACTTCGATGTCATCTCCAATCTGAACGGATTCATTTACTTTTCTTGTGAGCACTAGCATGGGCTTTTTCCCCCTGACGTTTGATAGTGGTGATGGGGTGTCTGGTATGGTAGTCTTTTGTATTTAAGACAACCTGCTTCGCCTGTCTGTTTTTCGTATGAATGACGACCGGTGCCTGGAGATTAATCGTGGACTGTTCAAAGGGTTCCTGGAGTGTCAGGATACCATATACAGCCACATCTTCCGGCTTTTGAATATCAAGCTGAGCAACGGTTCCATCATCTAAATCAAAGGCATAATCTCTGTAAAAGAGATGAGGATTCGTAACCACAAAAGCAAGGTTTTTGTTCTGAACAGACTGTAAAATTTGAAAAGCGGGATTGTCAGGAATATTGAGAAGGACAAATTTCTTTTCTTCCGGAAATCCAGGGATTCCATGTGCAAATTGCAAGACAGAAGATTCATCCAGTTCCATTTCACCAAAATAACGTGTTTCGATTTTCATTCTGACACCACTTTCTAAATTGTGATTTCAAAAGAGAAGTTTCTCCATTTTAAATCTTCCACATCAATCTCCAGTTTAGGATATTGGGCAACGTTTATGTTGACATGCCAGGGTTCATATTGAATATTCGGTTTACGGGGACGAACGGAAATTTTCGGTTTTTGCGGCTCGGCATGAATGTCTGCTCCACCCGGTTCATAATGGGTTTTTACAGCAAAAACAGATGGAATCCATCCAATATTAAATTCTTTTGGCGGGTCAAAGCCATTTTCTTCAGCTTGAGCAGCAATAGGATTACCGGCATGTTCAATTTTCATTAATTCGTCTCCCTGCCTTGACACACGTGCGATTCCGGCAAGCCATCCATCTCTGCCAAGGCGGGCGAATTCTTCTATCGATTCATACACACTGAGAAGGTTCATGTCCCTCCAGGCCTGGGACTGATCAATCGTTAATTTTCCCTGTTTCTGTCGGATCTGCAGATCAGCTTTAGGCTGCTCAATCGACATATCCGCTTTTTCCTGTTGGATATGAAGCTGAGCATCTTTTGTATGTATATCCAGTCTTGTCGGCCATGACTGAATTCGAATTTGTGGCATGTCCAAAACATAAACACCTCCATCCAGGGCATAACCATTTAACAAGCTGTAGTTTAGAAAGTTGGCCGCTCAGAAGCACGAAGCGGTACCAGAAGACGGCTCCTCGTATTTGTCCATCAAGTTGATGAGTAAGCCTTTTGCTGATATAGGATCGGTTCTGATCACAGGTAAGAAAAAAGCTACCTGCTAAACAGATAGCTTATCTCAGAAAATCAATCAGGGTCGGCTGGATGATGCGGGCACCGACTGAAAGGGCTGCCCGGTGAACGCTTTCCTGGGTTTTCAGGTTCATAATCACTTCCTCGATATCTGCATCTTCGTTATCAGACAGGACCCGACTTGCCACCACTTCCCGGGCGCTTAACCGATCTTCAATAAGGTCTACCCGATTCATACGTGCTCCGAGGTCGGCCCGTTCGTCTACAATATTCTGAATAAATCCGTCAAGTTCGTCTATGTAATGATCAAAATCATCGCCGGATAAGGCCGGATCCCTTAAATCATCCGCAAAATCCTGAATTCTTTGAAACATGGCATCAGAAAATGCTGGATCAGCTCCACCAAGGGTGACATTCACCTGGAGATTAACACCATCTGAAACCTCAATGTAGACGGGATCATCACTTGGATCGTTGATTGTCCCATCATCATTAAACCGGTTGACATTCGTTTTGGTTCCGTTAAAAATGTATTTATTGTTGACTTTAGTGTTGGCAATATCGACTAAATGTGCCTTCAGCTGATCGATTTCTGATGCAATATTTGAGCGCTGATCCGTTTCATAAGTGTCTGTACTTGCCTGAACAGCTAATTCCCTTAAGCGCTGGAGGGCTTTTGTCGCTTTATCGAGTGCAGTGTCCGAATTATCCATCCAGCTCCTCACTTCACTTAAGTTCCGCTGATACTGTTGGATCTCAGTCAGTTCAGTCCGATAGTTGACGCCTTTCATGGCAACAACTGGATCCTGAGATGGGCGTGTAATTTTCTTACCTGTCGATAATTGGTCCTGATAAATCCCAAGACGATCGTAACTTCGACTTAAATTTCGCAAAAAGTTTTGAGCCAGCATACTCTGTGTAATTCTCAAGATCCGTCACCTACCTTCCTACAAGTCCCATGTTATTAATAATTCGATCCAGCATTTCATCAATCGTCGTGATATTGCGGGCAGCCGCATTATAGGCGTGCTGAAAACGAATCAGATTCGTCATCTCTTCATCCAGTGAAACCGCACTGACAGACTGTCTTCTCTTTTCAGCAGCCAGCTGGAGCGTCTCTGCGTTATTCATCATGCGGTTCGCTTCCTGAGCCTGAACAGCCATTTCACCAATAATGGATTCATAATAATTTTTTACGGTAGCATTTCCCAGTCCAGGCAATTCTTCCTCCTCAATGACTTTTGCCAGTTCTATAGCATTTTCTCCATTTCCTGCATCCCCATTTAATGAAGCTGCAATTCCATCCTCTGTCAAAGCAGGATTAACTTCTATATTTGCAGCGGCATCTGCCGGGCCAGCCAGATTAAAGAAATCCACTCCCGGGTTCCCATTTAAATCCGTTCCAAGATTATGCCGGGCATTAAAGGCATCAGCAAAGTTGTATGCCATGATGTCTAATGACTGGAGCCTTTCCGGATACAACCCGGCCTCGTTTCCTGACGTATCTATATATCCGTAAGACTCAATCAGCCCTTTTAATTTTCCGGAGGATTGAAAATCTGATGCAAAATTGAGCGTAGTTGTGCCGATATCAATATCTGTAACAAGACCCGTTGTATCAATCGAAAATTCATTTACCCGATCCGGATTACTCATATCATTGCTCACAAGGACAATGCCTTCGTCCGCAAGTGTGATTTCAGCAAGTCCCATAGCAATATCACTTGAATTTCCGCCACTGTCGGAATAATCTACTTCAATATTCACTAGACTGGACAGTTCGTCAATCAACCGATCCCTTTCGTCATACAGGTCATTTGTGACATACCCATGGGGTTCAACTTCACTGATTTGTTTGTTAATTCCATCTATTTGCGTTAATAACGAATTGATTTTATCGACTGTGACATCAATCTCATTTTTCAAATCATCCTGAACCGCTTTTAAGGAAGAAGATAAGTAATTAAAAGACTCTGCCACTGCCACTCCACGTTCGAGGGCTACCGACCTTGCCCCTGAATCCTCAGGGTTTGCCGACAAATCCTGAAGAGACTGCCAGAAACGGTCCAGTGTTTTAGAGAGTCCGTACTCACTTGGCTCATTCATAATCTCTTCCATCTGTTCAAGGGCCGCCGATCGGGCTTCCCAGTATCCAAATTTGTTATTTTCATTCCGATACTGGATATCAAGAAATTGGTCACGGATTCGCTGGATGGAACCCACTTCCACACCTGTCCCCATTTGTCCAGGGATTTCCGGCCTGGTCCGTCCCGGCGCAGGATATGGACTGGTCTGCTGAAAATTCACCCGTTGTCTGGAATAGCCAGGTGTACTGGCATTGGCGATATTATGGGAAGTTGTATGAATGGCTGTTTGCTGGGCAAACAAAGCCCGCCTTGCGATTTCAAATCCAAAAAAAGTAGAAGTCATTTTGGAAGTCTCCTCTCTGATCCGTCAAGCTTTTGAATCAAAAATTGATCTGGAACTGTCCCCAGAATCTTTCCCTTTTCCATAGTTTATACTTTTGGCTGACGGCTGCAGCATATTCAGGGAAAGTTCCACAAACTGCAGGGACTGTCTGGTCAGTTCCTCATTAAGCTGCTCCTGCTGTTTAAGATCTGCCAGAATAATGATTAGTTTTTCATAAACGGCTTTTAGTTCTGCCCGTTCTTTTTCATCATCCATATATTCAAGCATAGATGTAATGGTCTGTTCTGTTTCCGGTCCGGCATATCTCTCGAACCATTCGTTGGTCAGCTGAATCCGATTCTTTTCCAGTTTTTCAATCGCCCGAACATGCTGATTTTCCTTAGGTAAAAGCTGCTGCAGGGCAGTTACATTTCCCTCTTTCAGGTATTCCGATTTTTGCCTGGAAATGATCAGAAGACTTTCATGCTTCGTGCATAATTTGCTCATTGCTTCAATGATCGGCTGAACGGACAAGGATTCGTCCTCCTTTAGCTGCTTTTGACTGAACATCCTTCATTTCTTATTTGCGGAAAAACTCAATCATCTTTTTAGCAGTGGTTTCCGGATCAATGTTGTACTCTCCGGATTGAACCTGCTCTGTTAATTTTTCGACTTTCTTTTTGCGTTCATCAGCAATCGGATTGGTCTCCAGCATTTTTTTAGCCTCGCTGGAAATTTCCACTTTATCTTCCGAAGTCTTTCCTTTCCCCATCTTTGCCTGCTGTTGATATGGTTTCTGATATGGGTTCAGGTTTAAATGATTCGGTCCCTGTATCTTCATGCAATAACACCTCACTTTAAACGATCCGTCACTATCTATTGCTTATATCGGACCGAAACAAAAAAGGTTTAACGTTTCCTTCTGATTTTATCATCTACTGAAAAATAGGTTTGCTGTTTTTTTCTGTTCTCTTCGCTGATCTTTTGAATCATTTCTTCTCTTTCAAGTTCCTTCTTTAAATCTGCTGCGCAGGTTTGACAAACTTTTCCTTCCTGAATGGGACTGCCGCAGCGCTCACATTCATACGTGAAGTTGGGTAAATCCTTTGTATGGATCCGTTTTTCCTTAACCCACTTCATGATCAAGTTTTCATCAACCTCAGTAGCTTCAGAAACCTCCGGAATGGTCGCAGAACGATTTTCTTTTTTTCGAATGTATTTGTATACCTTTTCAAATAATTGCTCTTCCTCTTTATAGCAAGCTTCACAAATATCCCGAACCGTTTTTACAAACACTCTTCCGCATCGTCTGCAATTCGCAAGCTCCCCCATAACAGTATCCTCCTCGTAATCTTGTTGTATTTATTATATCGGTTCAAACCCAAACTCTCAAAGATAGTTAGGAAATTTTTCTTGACTAACTGGCCGGACTGGAAGAATATATGGGGGATGTCATCATAAAGAAACCGATTGGCCTTGATCATCTAACTCCTGATTAGCGTAAAAGAATATATTTCTGTTGCTCCGGCACCTTTTAGTATTTGAGCAGCCCAGCGGATTGTCATGCCTGTTGTGTACAGGTCATCGACGAGAATAACTGGTTGTTCAATGGGCTTTACCAGCCTGAATGGATTGGACGATTGCAAACGTTCGGAGCGGGATTTCTTTGCCTGTTTTTCGCTCTGAATCCGGATCAAAGCATGTTCAATGGGAAGGGGCAGCAGTTCAGCAATGGCCTGCGCCTGATTGAATCCTCGCTCTCTTAACCGCTCCTCACTTAACGGAACAGGTACAAGAACACCTTCCTGCTGAGAAAGGGTTCTGGAAAAGACTTGTCTAATATGATGTTGAAACATACTGATCAAGATGTAATCCCCGCGGTATTTCCAGCGGGCCATGATATCTTTCATAAAAGGCGTGTATATATAAACAGAAATATTCCGGGTTAGAAGCCCCCGCCATTCTGGTGAGGATTCCCATCTTTTGCAGTCTTCACAAACCTCTTTCTGTTCCACAGGACGAGAACATCGTTTACAGCCGTTCGATGGAATCAGGGGTAATTGTTCTTCACATGTTGAGCAAAGAAGTTGTTCCTGATGGATCCGAAAGAGGTTCGTCCAGGTAACCTCGGGGATGATTTCTTCATGACACCAGAGACAATGCATCTTTATTCCTCCTGTTCCGTGGGACAGTAATCATGTGTGTGCTTAGCCCGTTGATTCATCTTCTGTATCGATCGCCTCGCCTGAACCATGGCACTTGTTTTATTCTGGTAGAAAAATACAACCTCCCCAAAAGGATCATCTGCACTTCTTCCAGCACGGCCGGAAATTTGCACCAGAGCTGCTTCGTCAAAGACATTGTGCCCCGCATCGATCACGGCAACGTCTACCGATGGAAACGTGACCCCTCGCTCAAGAATAGTCGTGGTTACCAGAATCTGTATTTTTTGCAAGCGGAATTGTTCAATAACTTCCTTTCGTTCTGGGCTGCGGGCAAAAACCTTTTTGCTGTCTGGAATAAGCGAATGGATAAGATGGGCGTCTTCAACTGTAGGAACAAATATCAATAGCTGTCTTTTGCTTGCCTGTTGTTTACGTAACCAGATTTGAACCGGTTCGGGCAGACGTTGTTTTTTTAAACAGGAACGAAGGCGAAGCACGGAAACAAATTGTGGAACCGGAAGCGGGTGACCGTGGTATCGGGCAGGGACAAAAACCGCTGGCAGGAGATTGACCCTGAATTTCCATTTCATTTTTGGACGGGGTGTAGCAGTGAGATAGATTGAAGCGGAATCCGGTTTCCTGGCTCTGCCGGCGGCATGGGGGAGCATCGGGTCAGCATGGAAGGGAAAGGCATCAATTTCGTCGATGACCATAACATCAAAAGCATGATTGTATCGAAGTAGCTGATGAGTTGTGGCAATGACCAGCTGTGCATTCTCGTCTTTGTGTGGTGTGCCTCCATAAAGAGGAACGATTTCAATCGATGGAAAAGTCTGTTGAAGACGGGGATATAGCTCGGTAACTACATCTGTCCGGGGTGTAGCGAGACAGACACGAAACCCCCGTGAAAATGCCCAGTTCAGACCAGGGTAAAGCATTTCCGTCTTTCCAGCACCACAGACGGCCCATACCAGAAGCTCTGTTTGCTGTTGTATAGCTGTTCTGATGCGGTTTGCGGCCTGTTTCTGGAAAGGGGTCAGTTTTCCTCTCCATCGACAGGCATGCTGAATAGTGGGCAGATTCACTGATGGACCATCCCAGCGATATAGGGGTTCAAAAGTACTTACGCGCCCCATTTCAATACATTTTCTACAGTAAATATCATGACGATAAGGTTGGCTGCTGGAGTTGGAAATTTGTAATTTGCGCTGGTAAAAAGGGAAGTATTTTCTAAGGGTTGATTTTTCTGAGGAAGAAAGGAGATGGTGTGGGAGTACAGGATCTGAAGCACAGGCACGAGGGATTATACCGAATAAATGATTTTTTTCATTGCCGCAGCGATTACATCTGTATCCAGACCAGGTTTCAATGATTCCGGGTATTTCGGCAAGATAATGCTTGCGAATGAGATCATCGATTTCCTCATTTGAAAAGGGTAGTTCCTGTCTCAACAGAAGTTTGCCTGAACAAAAACGGGCATAATTCATGATGGTTTGATCGTTTATCACCGGAAAACATCCCTCCAATTCATCTGGAATCAGTCACCTGCCGGGGTGTTAATTAGTTTTTCAACAGAGAATATGAGAACTCCTCTAACCATTTAAAACGTTTTCGACAGGTGACTGGTGCTGATTGATTATTTTATATACCAGCAGATGCCGAGGGCACCTTCTCCCAAATGGGTACCGATGACGGGGCCGAAATAGCTCAGAGTCACATGAACATGATCGTGGGCTTCCTCAATCTTTTTCTTAAGTTTTTCCCCTTCTTCTGGTACATTGGCATGGATAACACAAGCCTCAATCTGTTTGCCTTTTTGTGCTTCCTCAGCCAAAAGTTCAAGAATTCGTTTTAAAGCTTTTTTCTTTGTGCGGATTTTTTCAAAGGGAACAATTTTTGTATCCACAAAGTGAAGCACCGGCTTGACTTGAAGAAGGCTGCCAACCAGAGCCTGACCAGCACTCAAGCGTCCCCCGCGGTGCAGATGGGTTAAATCGTCTACGATAAAGTAGCCCCTCATCGTTTCCTTCATTTCATTTAAACGGGATAAGATGGCTTCCGGTCTCCTTCCTTCCCGGGCCATTTGTGCAGCTTCCAGAACATAAAATCCCTGAGCCATGCAGCTAATTTCCGAATCGAACGGATAGACCTCAATTCCTTCTACCATGTTTCCCGCAGACACCGCAGCCTGGTAAGTACCACTGATTCCACTGGACAAATGTATGGATATGACCGCATCATAGTCCTTCGAAAGCTCTTCAAACAGATCCGTAATCATACCGATAGAAGGCTGTGATGTTTTGGGAAGTTCGTTCGACTGTTTCACTTTGCTGTAAAATTCTTCAGCCGTAATGTCTATTTCTTCCTGATAGGATTCTTCACCAAAAATAACACTGAGGGGGACCATGTGAATGCCCCATTTTTTACGAACATCTTCTGGTATGTAGGCTGTACTGTCTGTCAAAACTGCCGTTTTCATGGCATCTGTCTCCTTTTCATTGACTTGTTCGCGACATGTTAACTGCTTAATATTCTACACGAACATCGTAAAAAATTCACTAAAAATTCCTTTTTTGAAAGTTTCTCGGTACAGCTCTGACAGCGGAGTTCCAGGGAAGGAGCTAGACGTGTTTAAAGTAAGGAGGGGGATCCAGCCAGGTGATGACATCCAATCAGTGCGTTTTGTATTTTTGATGCCTCGGTTGGGATAAGAATAAAAATGAGTGATCCTCTCCAGGCTAACGTGAGGATCACTCATACTCGTGATTAAGTTTGTCTCAATTTCTGGTTTCTGTTTCAGGCAGGCATCAGGACACATCCACCCAGCCATTTTTGATGGCCTGTACAACAGCCTGAGTACGGTCATTCACATTCATTTTTTGTAGAATGTTTGACACATGATTTTTTACGGTCTTTTCACTGATGTAAAGAGCTTCTGCCACGCCGCGGTTGCTTTTTCCGTCAGCGAGGAGCTGTAAAACTTCACATTCCCGGCGTGTTAACAGATGAAGAGGTTTTCGATATTCAACCCGGCTCAACTGGTTTTTCTGGCTTTCCGTTGCGAGACGACGATATTCTTTCACCAAATTATGGGTTACTTTGGGATGCAGATAGGAACCGCCTTCTTTAACCACTTTAATGGCTTCGATTAATTCTTCGGTATCCATCTCTTTTAACAGATATCCCTGTGCACCTGATTTGAGGGCATGGGTTACGTAGCTTTCGTCATCATGTATGGATAAAATCAAAATTTTCAAATCCGGAAATTGATCAAGCAATTTTCTGGTTGTTTCAACCCCATTCATATTCGGCATATTGATATCTAAGATGACCACATCCGGTTGATGTATAGAAATCAGTTCAACAGCCTGGTTTCCGTCATCACCTTCTGCCACAACTTCAAAGTCCGGTTCAAAGTCAAGGATTCGTTTGATTCCCTCACGGAACAATTTGTGGTCATCAATTAACACTACTTTAATCGGCATCCTTTTTTACCTCCTGCATTTGCGTTTCTACCATTCTCCCATCCAAATTCTTATGCCCATCATCATAAAACCATGCCGTTTTTGTCAATAAAGATCGATTCACCATGTCTATTTTCATTATAATATATAAAATATAGGAAATATAGAGCAATTTATTCTTAAGGCCGAAGTGGGACTTTTATTTCAATTTTCGTTCCCCGACCCGGTGCAGAATCAATCATAAGTTCTCCGTCCAATATCTCAACCCTCTCCTTCATTCCAATGATTCCAAAAGACCCTTCCTTTTTTTTATCAGGATTAAAACCAACCCCATTATCTTTTACAATCATGTTCACCTTGCTTTTCTTCAACTCCACTTTAACCTGAATGAGTGTAGCATCTGCATGTTTGACGGCATTTTGTACGGCTTCTTGCACCAATCGGAATAAAGCCACTTCATATTTCGAATCGATCCTCTTTTCCTGTCCGAAAGATTGAAACTCTATTCGGGTGTCATGGTATTCTTCGACGGTATCCAAATACTTCCTCATCGTCGGAATTAATCCCAGGTCATCCAGGGCCATTGGCCTCAGATCATAAATAATTCGTCGAACTTCATAAAGGGCAGAACGAACATTTTCTTTCATCTCTTTGACTTCTCTCATAGCGGCCTCAACACCACGCTGACGAAAGGTGCGCTCCACAAGATCTGACCTGAGGAGCACATTGGCGAGCATCTGAGCCGGCCCATCATGAATTTCCCGTGATAGTCGCCGCCGCTCCTCCTCCTGTGCATCAATAATTTTTAGCCCGAAAGCCTGTTTTTCTTTCGCATCTTCAATTGCATCAGAAACCTGCTGAAAATCATCGGTCAAATATTTTAGAATCGTTGTGATTTTGCTTAAAAGCCGTTCGGCACGATCAATGGTACGTGAAAGGGATTTTAGTCTTTTCTCCAGCTCATCCCGGCGCCTTCTGATTTCCTTTTCTTTTTCCCTGTGAACCAGAAGCTTTGTCTGCATTTCATGTGCCCGCTCATAAACTTCACGCACCTGTTCCTCGGTATATCTGTCAAAATGTTTGCTGACCTCAGACAGCCGATACCGTTCTTTTTTTACTCTTTTTTCAAGCTCCTGTTCTTCTTCAATCATTTCCTGTACCCGTACTTTTATAGACTCCAGTTCCTTCTCCAGATTTTCAATTTCTGCTCTCGTTTCTTCGCTGATGTGAAGTACTTCTTCTTTACTATGGGATACAGCTTCAATCATCTCATCGATGACTTGATTTAATGCTTTTTCACCATTCTTTGTAAAGGACATGGAAATTCTCCTCCACTTTTCTCATGAAATTCATTCGTTTGGCCTAATCCTCTTATGAGGGTACTTATTCAAAAATTCCTATTTAAAAATCTCGTTTGCTGCCGAAAAGTTATAAATTTAAATTTTTTTAACCCCTTAATATGTAAATGAACACCACAATTTGACAGGCTTTTTTCGGTTGAAAAATGTTTGCTGATTTCTATCGACTCTTTTATAATGAATTGTCAGGAGGCTTACCGCAAGATGTTAAATCAATATTATACCGTAAAAAAAGAAGGATCAAATCAAATCGTCATTCAGAAATCCCGATTTATCGGTTATGTCAAACGGGTTGAAACAGAAGAGGAAGCCCAGGCATTTATTCAGGCCATTAAAAAGAAACACCATGATGCAACCCATAACTGTTCAGCTTATATGATTGGCGAAAACGATCAAATACAAAAAGCAAATGATGACGGTGAACCGAGTGGAACGGCCGGCATTCCGATACTCGAAGTTTTAAAGAAAAAGCAGTTGAAAGATACCGCAGTCGTTGTCACCCGTTACTTCGGGGGGATTAAACTGGGTGCTGGCGGATTGATTCGGGCTTATTCACGTGCAACTTCAGAGGCTCTTCAGATGACCGGTATTGTTAGAAGACAACTGATGAAACAAATCATCGTTGAAAGCGATTATGCTTTATTAGGGAAATTGGAAAATGAACTGCGGTCTTCCTCCTATATCATCGATGGAATGGAATATACCGATAAGGTCAAACTGAACATATATGTTCCGAAAGATGAAGAAGAGACAGCATTAAACTGGCTCATTAACCTCACCAGCAATCAGATCACCATTACTCATGGTCAAATGAAATATATCGAGGAAGATGTAACTCCGCAGTAAAAGGAGATTGAACAACAATGGGTCAAAAAATAAAAAGGCGCAAAAAGTTAAAATGGTTTATAGGAGCCATGGTTGCCCTTTTAATCTTTGCTACCGGTGCAGCGGTCGGCTATGCTGTTTATTTAACCGATATGGCAAAGGATACAACGGAAAAGGCGCAAATTGAATTAAAACGGGGCGACATATCCGAGAAACGAACAGAGTCAGTTGACCCTGAATACGACAATATTTCTGTTTTATTTCTGGGTATTGATGATAGCAATTCCAGAAATTTCAGTGAGAGCGCCCGTTCAGATGCCATGGTTCTGGCTACTTTTAACGAAAAAGAGAAATCCATCAAACTGGTGAGCATCCCAAGGGATTCCTATGTTTATGTCCCCTATGAAGGCCGGTATGACAAAATCACACATGCTCATACCTATGGCGGAATTGATGCTTCTATTGAAACAGTGGAGCATTTATTCGATGTTCCTGTTGATTATTTTGTCCGATTGAATTTTGATGCTTTTGTTGAAGTTGTTGATGCGCTGGGCGGGATTGAATTTGATGTACCTTTTGCCATCAGTGAAAAAAACAGCGATGATGTAGAAAATGCCATTTATCTAGAAGAAGGACCGCAGCATCTTAATGGGGAAGAGGCTCTTGCCCTTGCCCGCACGAGAAAATATGACAGTGACCTTGAACGCGGCAAGAGACAAATGGAATTATTGAAAGCGATCTTTCGCAAAGCCGCATCCATTCAATCCATTGGCCAATATGACGATGTCATTGAGTCATTGGGCGGGAATATGAGCACAAATTTAAGTTTTGACGAAATCGTGTCATTTCATGACTATGTCATGAACCGAAAATCCTTTAACATTGAAACGTTGCAGTTACAGGGGAATCATTCCATCATCGATGAAATTTATTATTACCAGCTGGATCAGACGAACCTGAGCAAAGTAAAAGAAACATTACAGGCCCATCTGGAGCTTGAACAGTCACTGATCACTGATGAAAACCATCCGGCGCTTACTCAGCCAGAATCATACGAGAGCGGTTTATAATTGAAGCACTTAGTGATTGGGATTTCCGGAGACGTAATTGGTCCCGGAATCCTTTTTTATTTGTTTCAAAACCCTGTTTCGTTGAGATATGCGGATTCCTCTTGCGATGCTTTATACAAAAAACAATCGCCCCCTGTACTATGAATGGATCGTTACTCCTGCCGAGTCTTCATCCAGGCATGCCAGAAATATTGGGAGTCTCTTATTGTAATAGACGAATGCCCAGGCATTAAATTTTGTCAAATAAAGCTTATCCTTATAGACAGTGACAGAAGGGCAGCCGTCCATGCTGGTTCCTTCGTATAAAAAAGGCTCCTAACAAAATTAGAAGCCTGCAGTCGGATTAGATTATCTTTTCGTTCTGTTGTCCCGCACTAAATTTAGCAAAGGGCGATAATTATGGCTGATTAAGCCAGTCATTTCCACAATAATTTCAATTAATAGCATCACGATTCCTAATATAAAAAGAGCTCCCCACAGAGTGGACTGAGTAAAAATAACAGCCGCGAGACTAAATAAAGCACTCATGGTGTAAATCATTAATACTGTCTCGGGATGGCTGTAACCAAGACGTAACAAACTGTGATGCAAATGAGACTTATCTGGAGCTGAAATCGGTTTCCGGTGAAGAATCCGGCGAACAATGGCAAAAATGGTATCTGAAAAAGGCACTCCCAGAATGATCATTGGTATGACAAACGAAAACAATGTTACATTTTTAAATCCTAACAGAGAAAGTACACTGATCATGAAACCTAAAAATAACGCTCCTGAATCTCCCATAAAAATTTTTGCCGGATAAAAATTATACACCAAAAAGCCCAGTGTACTTCCAAGTAAAATAAAGCCAATAATCACCACAAAAGTATTACCCATAGTGATCGCAAGTCCAGATATGGTGAGCAATGCGATGGAAGAAACGCCTGCCGCCAACCCGTCCAGACCATCAATTAAATTAATGGCATTGGTTACCAGGACAATCCACAAAATAGTAATAGGGATGCTAAAATGCCCAAAGTGAAGCTGCCCCTCACCAAAAGGAAGGTTAATAAAATCGACGGTAACACCTCCTATGGCAACAACGAGAGCAGCAGCCAGCTGACCTGTCAGTTTCCATAATGGGGTTAACTCCTTGATATCATCCATGACTCCTGTCACGATAATAATGAGTCCACCGATCAGAATCGGCCAGATCGTTGAATCGTTCGGGAAAAATAAAATCATTCCCCCGAGAAAACTCATATATATGGCTAATCCCCCTAAACGGGGCATGGCTCTTGTATGAACTTTTCTCTGGTTCGGCTGATCAACAGCCCCTAATCTGATCGCCAGTTTTTTAACGAATGGCGTAACAAGGACTGAAATCAGAAAACAAATTATTAAGGCCTTAAACATATACAAAAGACCCTCCTCGTTGTTTAGTATGTCCTTTTCCTGATCTTTTGAAGAAGTTATTACTTTCCATCCTGGTTCAATAACGTGTGGATATTTTCAGAATGATAGGACATCATTTCCATTGTTTCGTGTTCGGTTGAATACCATACATGTAGCATCCTCTTTGAAACGAATGTAAATGGAGTGTAAACATTTGTTAAAATCAATATCCATTATACTACACTTTCTATATATTTGAAGGATAAATACCGTAAAAGGTTACACTCTTTCCCCGAATTTTTATCCAGAAACGAATGAATCAGATTTTTATTACCTATAAACACCTGGTGAATCCACCGTCTAAAAAACATGAAAAAATCTTTAATGGTTCTAAAACCCCTTCGGATCGAAATATGTTTCAGGCAAAAAAAAGTGCTGCCCACCAGGGGCAGCAAAAAAAAGCGTCTAGTTATGAGTATTGATCGAGGCTTGTTTCTATTGTAATAAAGTTTTCATACTCGTTTCAACCATTTCTTGTTGAGAAAATTCGATCGTTTTCGATAGATTTTTTTCTGCTTTTTTGTGGGATTTTCTCAACTTTCTTTTGCGATTAATGAAATATAATGGCCACCACGTACAAGCCACTGGTTTGATCAATTATGATATCTCCCGTATAAGGTGTATGATCAGGATTGATCCCCTGGTGAATACATGAAAAAACTTTAAAACTGCCAAAATGTACAATTCATTGTAAAATAAATATCATTGGAAATGTCTATTGTCTGGAGGATCCATCATGCACTTTGTGTTTAAATATCTAAAACCCTATTACGCCCATATGGCTGTTGCCTGGTCATTGATGCTCATTGAATTAGCCGTCGAACTGCTCCTTCCTTTTTTCTTAGGAAAAATGATTGATGATGGGATTGTTGCTCACAACTTACACACAGTGGTGATGTGGGGATTGATTATGATGGGGCTCGCCCTACTTGCTTTTTTGGCGGGTGTTACCAATTCGTTTTACTCATCCCATGTCACGTTTCGATTTGGATACGATGTAAGAAAAAAACTATTCGAAAAAGTTCAGGCGTTTTCATTCAAAAATTTAAACGAATACCCTACATCTACCTTAATAACCCGGTTTACCAATGATGTGCGCCAGATTCAGAACGGAATATTTATGGGGCTTCGGATTATGATCCGCGCTCCCCTGCTCGTTGCGGGAGGAGTTATGATGGCTTTTGTGGAGAACTGGCGCATTGCAATGATTTTTTTGATTCTTGTTCCCTTACTAGTCGGATTTTTATTCTGGGTATTAAAAAAGGCAAGACACTTATTTGAACTTGTTCAAGACCGGCTTGATCAGGTCAATCGGGTCATGCAGGAAAATTTATCCGGCATTCGCCTGATTAAAGCCTTTTTGCGAAGTCGGTTTGAAAGGGGACGGTTCAAACAGGCTAATCACGAATTGATGCAGTACACGAAAACATCTCTCCGGTTCATTGAAACATCCATGCCTGTTCTGTTATTGGTCATGAACATGAGCTTATTGTTCATTATATGGTATGGAAATATTGAGATTTCAAACAACCGGGCCACTGTCGGGGAAGTAGTAGCCATTGTCAATTATGCATTGAGAGTTTCCATGGCTATCGGAATGTTTGGCTTTTTGTCCATGGCATTTGCACGAATGACCGCATCGGCCCACCGACTGGAAAAGGTCATGAATGCCGAAATTGACCTTCTGGAATCCGAGCAGGCAAACGCACACCATACGATTACAGCCGGCAAAGTCGAATTTCATGATGTCTCGTTTCGTTATCCCGATTCAAAGGAAAAAATCCTTTCGAACATCACCTTTACCGCTAAACCAAAAGAAAAAATCGCAATTATCGGCGCGACCGGTTCGGGTAAAACCACCCTCTTTCAGCTCATCCCCCGGCTTTATGATGTAAGCGGGGGCAAGATTCGGATTGATGGGGTAGATGTACGTGACATGAAACTCGATCTTTTGAGAAAAAAAATCGGCTACGTTCCCCAGGATCCTCTGTTGTTTACCGGTTCCATTTTCGAAAATATTGCCTGGGGAAAAAATGATGCAACCAGAGGGGAAATCATCCAGGCAGCAAAAGATGCGCAGATCCATGATACCATTGCCGGTCTGCCAGAGGGATATGAAACCATGATCGGACAAAAAGGGGTCAATTTATCAGGGGGGCAAAAACAGCGAATGTCGATTGCCCGGGCCCTGGTACGCAAACCTAAAATTTTAATGCTTGATGACAGTACCAGTGCACTCGATTTAAAAACAGAAACAAAATTGCTTCAAGCCATCCAAAAATATGATTGTACAATTCTGATGGTTACTCAGAAAATTACGACCGCGATGACAGCCGACCGAATTATTTTGATGGATGAGGGCAGGCTCATTGCTGCCGGCACCCACAAACAACTGTTAGCGACATCCAGTTTATATCAAAAAATCGTCCAGTCCCAATATGGAAAGGAGGAAAACGATGAACATCAGGAATATCTTTCTTGAGCCCTTTCAATATGAAAAGGTCGACTTACAGGAAGCTGAACAGGTTAAAGATGTCCGGGCAAAACCAAAGGTCAGGGACTGGAAGGGAACCATCCGGCGGTTGATCAGCTATTTAATGGAGGAAAAATGGCTTCTCCTATTGGTGCTTTTAATGGTGGTTGCCAGTTCAGCTCTCGCGATCCTTGGGCCGTACATGATTGGAATGGCTGTCGATGACTTTATTGTAGAACGAAAAGAAACAGGACTGGGAACGGTCATCATCGGACTGTTAGTGGTATATAGTTTTTACTCATTATCCATGTTTTTACAGCAATTTTGGATGATCGGCATTGCGCAGAATACGGTATTTCGCCTCCGCTCTCAGGTTTTTGATCAGTTACACAGCCTTCCTATTGCCTATTTTGACAGACGCCAGTTCGGGGAAATTATGAGCCGGGTCACGAACGATGTGGATAACATCAGCAACACGTTAAATACTTCGGTCATCCAGATTGCCTCCAGCATCCTGACATTAATCGGGACAGTAACCGTTATGTTTTACTTAAGTCCCCTGCTGGCTATCGTAACCCTTATCATCATTCCAATGATGGTGATCGGAATGAGATGGATTACGAAACGAACGGGTCCGCTGTTTAAAATACAGCAAAAACGTCTGGGTGAAATGAACGGATATGTAGAAGAAACGATATCTGGCCAGCGGATCGTGAAAACCTTCTCCCAGGAAAACCGGGTTAAAAATGAATTTCATGAAAAAAATGACTCTGTGATGCAGGCGAGTTACTGGGCAGCGGTGTTTTCCGGAGCTATACCAAAGCTCATGAATATGCTTAACGCTTTCAGTTTTGCCCTGATTGCTTTTGTGGGAGGAATTCTGGTCCTTCATGATCTGGCCTCGGTAGGAACAATTGTGATTTTTTCCGAGCTTTCCAGACAATTCACCCGTCCGTTAAACGAACTGTCAAACCAGTTTAACCAGCTTCTCTCCGCAGTAGCTGGTGCGGAAAGGGTTTTTGATATTATGGACGAAGATCGGGAAGAACTGGATGAAAAACACGCGATTGCGATCGAAGAACCTGATGGACATGTCGTGTTCCGGCATGTTACGTTTGCATACAATAAAGATGAAGTTGTTTTAGATGACATCTCCTTTGAAGCGAAACCAGGTGAAACCGTCGCCTTTGTCGGTCATACCGGAGCCGGAAAGACAACCGTCATTAACCTTATTTCCCGGTTTTACAATTACAATGGTGGCCAAATCTTACTCGATGGAATTGACCTCAAAAGCATTAAACGATCCAGTCTGCGGAAACATATGGCATTTGTCCTGCAGGATGCATTTTTGTTTCAGGGCACAATTCGGGAAAATATCCGCTATGGAAAATTAGACGCTACCGATGACGAAATCATAGAAGCCGCCAGACTGGCCAACGCCCATTCTTTTATCATGAAACTTCCCCAGCAATATGATACGGTTTTAGATCCGGAGGGAAGCGGCATCAGCCAGGGGCAAAAACAGCTGTTAACGATCGCCAGGGCTATTCTCAGGGATCCCAAACTATTAATTTTGGATGAGGCGACAAGCAGCATTGACACCGTCACAGAAGTCAAAATTCAGGAAGCCCTTGAAAGACTGATGAGAGGCCGGACAAGCTTTGTCATCGCCCACCGTCTCAACACCATACGAAATGCAGATCGGATCATTGTTTTAGAAAACGGCAAGTTAATCGAAGAAGGATCCCATGACGAGTTGATCAATAGAAACGGCCATTATGCTGATTTGTATAAAAATCAACTGATGGAAGGGACCCGCAACTAAACATAAAGGCCATCCGCATATCGACTTCCTGATGCGGGATGGCTTTTATGTTTTTTGTTCCCCACATTGAATGAACTGTTGGTTGGCATGATGATGTGAGATGACGGGAAAAAGTCAGAAAAGGCATACTCGGGAGTCCGGGACCAATCCAACGTCCTATTTAGATAGAGTTCTGGCATTTATTTTTTCCTTCAAATCTGGTATAACTATACCGATTACTTATCGTACGTGGAAGGAGATAATACCATGAAGCTCCCAGAATCATTTAAGGAAAAAATGGCCGGACTATTATCCAGGAAAGAATATACATCCTTTATCAGCAGTCTTGATGAAAAACCCCTCAAAGGGCTGCGGTTTAATCCTTTGAAAATGACTTCGGGAGAATGGGAAGAACGTGCCCCTTTTCCACTAAAACCCGTCCCCTTTTGTCCCACAGGATATTATGTTGATGAAGAAGAAAAGCCGGGAAAGCACCCTTACCACCTGGCAGGGCTGTATTACATTCAGGAACCGAGTGCCATGGCTCCAGTTGAAGTGCTCGATCCAAAACCTGGAGAACAAATTCTTGATTTGAGTGCCGCTCCCGGGGGAAAAAGTACACAAATTGCAGGAAAAATGAAAGGAAAAGGGTTGCTCGTTGCCAATGAAATTCATCCGAAACGAGTCAAAGTCCTGGTGGAGAATATAGAACGAATGGGTATTACGAATGCGATTGTCACCAGTGAATCTCCTGAAAATCTATCTCAAACATTTACGGGCTGGTTTGATCGCATACTCGTAGATGCTCCTTGCTCCGGTGAAGGGATGTTTCGTAAAGATCCAGAGGCCCGGGAATTCTGGTCCATCCAGCACGTTGAAAAATGCTCCATCACTCAGCGGAAAATACTCGATCATGCATATGCTATGCTAAAAACCAATGGCGTGCTTGTCTATTCCACCTGTACGTTTTCTCCCGAGGAAAATGAACAGACCATTGAACAGCTTTTACATCGGTATCCCGGGCTGAAGCTCGAATCGATTGAAAAAGGTCCGGGGATGGAAGACGGGCGGCCTGAATGGAGCATCCATCAACATCAATCGTTAACATACACCGCCAGAATCTGGCCCCAGTCCGGCATCGGAGAAGGGCATTTTATCGCAAAGCTACGAAAAACAGAAGAAACGACCCCTTCTTCCCTGCCCGTCAAACAGGCCCGCGTAAAAAAGGGAGATTTGGCCATGTTTGAACCATTTGCCCGAACATGTTTGAACATGGATCTATCTGGATCCTTATATCAAGTAAAACAACAACTTTTTATGCTGCCTGAAGGATATCCTGACCTAAAACAGGTAAACATTCTACGTGGAGGACTACACCTTGGAACATTTAAGAAAAACCGTTTCGAGCCAGCTCATGCTTTGGCCATGGCTCTGCGAGAGGATCAGGTCCAACATACCTTAAACCTGAAGTCAGATTCTGATCATTGGAAACCTTATATTCGCGGGGAAACGATGCAAACCGATACTGATCATGGCTGGACGTTAGTGACCATCGACGGATATCCTTTAGGTTGGGGAAAAGATGTTAAAGGTGTGCTGAAAAACTTTTATCCGAAAAGACTCCGGCTTTTGTCTTTGAAGTAATATATAGGATGGTTTGGTTTGAAGCTGCCCGAAGATCCTGTACAACTGAATGTTTATGAAAGCAGGTGCCTTCCTTCTTGAACAATCACATGGACCGACTCAAACTAGAACACATCGATATTGGCTCACATACAGACGGTTCCGACAGGTTTTAACATTACCGCTTCCCCTATCAGGCATAGCCGGAAGTCAATTTTCATCATATTTCCCTTTCCACATCCTTTTAGGAAAACATATGAACATACCATTGATGATCAGTTCATGACCGGGAGAACTGAACTAGGGAAAGCGATGAATCGCCGGCTTTTTCTGACAGCTGAAAAAGTGGTTGAGGATGGCACTCGGTTCCACAAGGGTAGCTCTCTGAAAAAAAAGAATACGCTACTTCGGCGTTTTGCCCCTTCTCCCCATTCATTGCTAACCCGGGAACCATAAGCTTTTAAGGCTTGGGCATTTCAATAGCTAAAGCCATAACAGATGTTCGTCAAAGGAATCCCGTAGAAACCATTATCCAGCGGAGGGATAACAAACGGCATGGAAGCAGCAAAGGCAATGGCATTAGGAGGAGATCTTTTCGTTTATCCCGCTCCATTTTAAAAGAACCACTACATCGGAATAAACTTTAACTTCAGCTGCTGGAACAAAAAATGTTGCTGAATTTAAGAAGATCAATCATTGATTAAACATCAAATCGTTGACCTTCTCTCACGGGAAGCCAGATCTTTATTACACTCCTGCGCCTTTCCTTCATCTCTATGAATCCAGGTACAGCAACCCTTATTTGATCGCCTTTATTCGAACCCCTTCTTTCAGAAAAGTATGGTGGATTTTTTCTGCAAATGTGATGGCATGCTCACGATCCCCGTGAAGACAGATGGTATCCACCTGAACCTCAATGATATCCCCGTTCACGGCCTGAACCCTGTTTTCCATGACCAGTTTCATAGCCTGATGGATGGCTTCCTGACCCGATGGAATCATGGCATTCGGGGAAGTTCTCGGAGTCAGCGTTCCGTCGTGCTGATAAGTCCGGTCAGCAAACGCCTCTCTGGCCGTCAGAAGTCCCTTTCGATCGCCGGCTTTCACCAATTCACTCCCTGAAAGCCCATATAAAATGAGCGATGAATCCAGATGTGCAATCGCTTCGGCAATGGCCTCCGCCAATTCCTGATTTGCAGCGGCCATATGGTATAATGCACCATGAGGTTTTACATGACGCAATTGGCCTCCATGAACCTGTACAAAGGCTTTCAAGGCCCCGGTCTGGTAAACAACCATTTGATAAACTTCTTCTGGTGAAACGTCCATCTTTCTCCGCCCAAACCCGACTAGATCGGGAAGTCCCGGATGAGCACCAATGGATACCCCGTATTTGATGGCCAGTTTCACAGTCCTGTCCATAACTGCCGGATCACCCGCATGGAAACCGCATGCCACGTTCGCTGAGGAAATATATTTCAATATCTGTTCATCATTTCCCAGATTATATGCACCAAAACTTTCACCCATATCACAATTTAGATCAATCGTCTTCACCGAATGATTCCCCCAGTTTCTCTTGTATCATTTTATGCAGGACAGAAATCTTTTTTTCCCTTTCTGCATAAAGTTTCTGAGCTTCTTTGATGGTCACAGTCTCAAAATGGATCCGGTCACCTGGTTTTTTTTGTGCCAGTACAGGTAAATCGACAGAAATGACCTCTCCAATTTTCGGATACCCTCCTGTGGGTTGGGAATCAGTCATGAGAATAATCGGCTGGCCACTGCCCGGAACCTGTATACTTCCTGGCGCTGCACCTTCTGTAATCATCTCCTTTTTTTCCTTGATCATAATCGGCCACTCGCCTTCTAGACGATAACCCATTCGATTGGAATCTGGAGAAAGGGTATAACCCTGCTTTAGGAATAATTGCCTTGCTTCTTCTGAGAACCAGCTATACTGTCTTCCGGGTATAAAACGGATTGTCTCACGTGTGAAATATGAAGAAACACCCGGATTTAACCAAATGGTTGGTGACCTATCTCTATGTTCCTTTGAAAAACATGGTTTGACTGGCAGGTGATCCCCTTTTTTTAACACTCTCCCTTCCAGCCCACCAAATTTCGCCTGCAAGTGGGTGCTCCGACTTCCAAGAACTGGTTTAACATCAAACCCTCCCTGAACAGCCAGATAACAGCGGCATCCTGTTTGCGCATAACCGAAAGCCAGTATATCTCCTTTTTTTACTGCAATGGAACAATTGGGAGGTAATCGCCTGCTGTTTAATTCGGGTTTCATATCTGCCCCAAAAAAAGCTACTCTGGCGGTTTTCACAATTTCCAGAGCGGCACCTTTGATAGTCATTTCCATCACTGCTTCATTCCGGGAATTCCCCGCAAGGAAATTGGCAATCCCCATTGCCAGTTCATCCATGGCCCCGCTCTTTGCAACTCCTGAGGATCGGTATCCTGTCCTCCCCTGGTCCTGTATGACTGACAGCATTCCTGGTTTTAATAAGATCATGAACGTTGTTCCCCCTTCCGCTTTACAAATTCTTCTTCTGAAATAGGAACAAACGATACTTGATCACCCGGCTGAAGCAAAGATGGCGGCTCCTGATCTGCTGAAAAAAGGGAAATAGGGGTGCGACCGATCATTTGCCACCCCCCGGGGCCCTCCTGGGGATAGATCCCCGTCTGATTTCCTGCAATTCCGACCGACCCGGCCGGAACATATTTTCTCGGAATTTTTCTTCTTGGTGCTGAAATGCTTGGACTCAAATCTCCCAAAAAAGGAAAACCCGGGGAAAATCCGAGGAAATATACCCGATATAATGATCTGCTGTGAAGGTCAATCACTTCTTTAGATTTAAGGTTGTTCATCGCCGCTACTTTTTTCAGATCTGGTCCGAACGTTCCGCCATAACAGACAGGAATTTCAACTGTTTTGCTGGTTTTCTTCCATTCCTCATCCACGGCGGACAAACACTGTGCCATGTTTTGACATACTGTTTGGTAGGGATAAGGATCTGATACCTTGAGAGGATCATAAAAAATCGTCAGTGTCGTATAAGCCGGAACAACGTCTTCAATCCAGGAGTAGTTTTGTTTTTTTAGATGAACAGACACTTGCATAATTTTTTCGTGAGCAGAAATGGAAATATTCCTGGTAAACTCGATCAGAATCGCTCTGTCCCCCAGGGGATGAATCGTAAAAGAAGATTTCATTTGAACCCCTTCTCTTTGTTCGGTTATTAAAATTATATTTTCATTGTCTGCTGTGAATTCCCGTTTTCACAAAATGGACTAATCAGCCATAGGGTTCAGGTATTAGCAAAGCAGTCTCTGTGAATCATGTAGAAAAACGCATATGGATGGGGATGAATAAAATTTATCCTCTGTTATATTTTATGGGGCTGTTTATCGCTTTGACAGATGTCATTCCAAGAAATTTTGCGGACGGGGGGTGAAAACATCGAGAAGCTGACAGGGGAAAAAAGCTTTTACCGGATTTCAAAGAAACTCAAATCTTATCGTTTTCGTGAAGACTATCGGTAGACTATAATGGGAGATTATGAATATGTGAAAACAGAGACGAACATCAAATCGTTCAGGACGTTTCATAACAGAGAGCCGGTGTTATAGAGGAAAAACTGTACCCGGGAAGGTGGAGGAAAGCCAGGCATGAACAATACCTGGCAATCTTTATATTTGAAAGTTTATTGATACAATTCCGGCCTGCGATGGTCAAAACAGGGCATGTTTTGTCGTACCTTCTTTAAACGTTTCAGGTCGATCTCTGCATAAATCACCGTTTCTTCCTCTGGTGCTCTTGCCACAACTGTTCCCCACGGATCGACAATCATGCTGTTTCCAAAATTCATTTTACCAGGTGGATAGGTTCCATACTGGGCAGGCGCAATCATATAGCATTGATTTTCAATAGCCCGGGCCCGAAGCAGGGCTTCCCAGTGCTGTAGTCCAGTATATAACGTAAATGCCGAGGGTACAAATATGATTTCTGCACCGGCCAGTGCCAGCGCACGATAAAGCTCCGGAAAACGAAGGTCATAGCATATACTGAGACCCATCGTTCCAAGAGATGTATCCGCGGTTACGATTTCTTTTCCAGGGTTCAGATAGTTTGATTCCCGAATACTCTCTTTTCCCGGAATATCCACATCAAACAGATGAATTTTCCGGTAAGACGCCAAAATTTCTCCTTTCGGACTGATCAGCACACTTGTGTTATACGCTTTTTCACCCTGGCTGGACTTCTCCAGAATTGTCCCCCCGAGAATATGGACACCATGTGTTTTTGCTTTTTCAATTAAACGGGTGACGGTATCCCCATGTAAATTTTCAGCATGTTTTAATCGATCATTCCAGCGCCCCTGAATCGGAAAATATTCAGGCAAGGCTACCAGATCTGCACCTTTATTTGCCGCTTGATCAATCATCGCCTCGGCTTTTTCCATATTTTCATCCCAGTTGTCCAGCGACGTCATTTGAATCACTGCTGTTTTCACATTGACACCTCCTGAATAAACATCTCTGCTTATATGATAACAGATCCCAGGTTTCCCTATAAAAACCAGGGTACACAGGTATTCCTGAAAACAACTTCAAGAAAGGAAAACCGCTCCGTATATCAAAGAACCTACAATGACAAAAGCTGGATGAACCTTCAGCCTTTCCATGAAAATATAGCTCAACACGACAAGAAAAGCGGTTTGCCCGAGTCCAGCACCCTCGTATGCTGTCACAAAAAAACGATAAGCCATCATTCCGAGCAAAATGGCAATCGTCGGACGAATGAGGGCCGTCATTTTTTTGACACGCGGTGAATCTTTAAATCGGTATAATACACTTAATAAAACAATCATGAGAAAAAGCGATGGTGCAACAGTGGCAAATACGCCGACAACAGCTCCCAGTACCCCACCTTCCATATACCCAATGTAGCCAGCCATTTTCGTGGCAATCGGTCCAGGAAGAGAATTGGCCAGGGCCAGCATCTCGCTGAATTCATGAACCGTCAGCCATCCATAGCGGCCAACTACTTCATTTTCTACAAGGGGAATGGATGCAGGTCCTCCGCCGTAGCCCACTATTCCTGGTATAAAAAAAGCTAAAAAGATTTCCCACAACTTCATCATTCGGCCTGTCCTTTCTTATGGGTGTGCTCCACGTTTTGCTGCAGAGGGGAGAGCAGGGCATACAAAAGCACCCCGCCAATCACAATACCTGGATGTATCCCGAGCCATTCCATCAAAAAAAACGATCCGAGTATGAGTGCAATGCTTTTCATCCAGCCAAGATTTATCCGGGACTTTTCAAAAAAATCTACCGTTAATACAGCCAGCATGACCCCTACCACCGGCACTACTGCTTTCGTCATACCTGCCACCCATGGTTCATCTTTAAATGAGGCAAGGGATGTTAAGATCACAATCAAAATGATAATCGTCGGCGTAATGGTAGCCAGTACAGCGTTTATCATCCCGATGATGCCTGCAACCCGATAGCCAATGTAGCCGGCCATTTTCGTAGCAATAGGACCCGGCAAAGCATTTCCAAGGGCCAGTACATCCGCAAATTCATCATCATTCATCCATTTGTATTTTTCTACTACTTCCTTATGAAATAATGGGATGGAGGATGGACCTCCCCCATACCCGAGCATGCCAACCCGAAAAAAAGCGATAAATATTTGCCAGTGTATCATGACGTATCATCCTCGTTTTTTAAAAAACTAAACAAAAGTTAGATGGAGCTGCTACGGTGATTTTTCTTGCAGACAGCTCATTTCTTTTGTGATAGAAGATTCGTTTTACACATATCTTACCATGCAGACCGTGTTGTCAAAATTTTGGAAAACTCTTCGATTCCCGTAAGGCAACCCGAATGTAATCGGAATACGCCAGAGTACTGATCCTTATTTTGGAAGAGTTACTCCCATGTTTGGGTGATTAGGCTCCTGACTTGGGCGATACAGCCCCATGTTTGGGCCATTGCTCCTCGCGCTTGGGCCGTTGCTCCCCGCGCTTGGGTCGTTGCTCCCCGCGCTTGGGCCATTGCTCCTCGCGCTTGGGCCATTGAACTCCCGACTTGGGCCGTTGCTCCTCGCGCTTGGGCCGTTGCATCCCCTGCTTGGGCCATTAGCTCCTCAACTTGGGCCATTGCATCCCCTGCTTGGGCCATTAGCTCCTCAACTTGGGCCGTTGCATCCCCTGCTTGGGTCATTAGCTCCTCAACTTGGGCCGTTACTCCCCCTGCTTGGGTCATTAGCTCCTCAACTTGGGCCATTGCATCCCCCTGCTTGGGCCATTGCTCCTAACTTGGGCCATCGCACCCCGGGTTTGGGCGGTTGAGCCATTGCACAACATGTATGGGCGGTCAGGCCATTGCGACAATCACCTGGACTGATGGGTCCTCTAGTTGAGTGATTCGGTCTTTGACATCGTTTCGAATGCTCGATCCCCAACAATCATCACCATACAGCAATAGCACCGTCTGTCCGCCATTCCGTGCCGCCAGCTAGAACCCCCGTTTTCGGATCCCTCACAATGATTTGTCCCCTGCCAAAGCTGCCGCTATCGATGGTCACTACAATATCATGTCCTCTCCGTGCCAGTGCCTGGGCGATGTGATTTGGAAAATGAGGTTCTACAAAAACTTTATTATCCTTCACCCACTGCCAGCGGGGAGCATCGAGGGCTGCCTGCGGATTTAAGCCGAAATCGATCATATTCATCACAACCTGCATATGTCCCTGTGGTTGCATGAAGCCGCCCATTACTCCAAAAGGACCTACCGCACGCCCGTCCTTTGTCAGAAAACCAGGGATAATCGTGTGATACGTGCGCTTTCCTCCTGCCAGGGCATTGACATGAGCCGGATCCAACGAAAAATTGTGACCCCGGTTCTGCAGAGCAATGCCTGTTCCTGGCACAACCAGCCCTGACCCAAATCCCATGTAATTACTCTGAATGAAGGATACCATATTTCCTTCACCGTCTGCCGTCGCAAGATAAACCGTTCCACCTTTGGAAGGCTCCCCGGGTTCAGGTCTTATTGCCTGATCGCCAATTAGTTCTCTTCGTTTTGCTCCATATACCTCTTTCAATAATTCTTCTGAAGTAAAACGCATTTGACTCCGTTCTGTGATATGCTTCTGGCCATCGATAAAAGCAAGCTTTAACGCTTCAATTTGCTTATGAAACGTATCTGGATGATCTTTTTCGAAAAAGTCAAATCCTTTTACAATGTTTAAAGCCATCAGAGCAATTAACCCCTGCCCGTTCGGCGGGATTTCCCATACGTCATAG
This sequence comes from Melghiribacillus thermohalophilus, assembly GCF_004342905.1. Classification (GTDB taxonomy): domain Bacteria; phylum Bacillota; class Bacilli; order Bacillales; family Alkalibacillaceae; genus Melghiribacillus; species Melghiribacillus thermohalophilus. The sequence continues at coordinate 35,855 of NZ_SMAN01000013.1, forward strand.
CCCCGGTAAGAAACCGAAATCGGGTCGACCCACTCAGGTTCGTAGGATGCCAGATCGTCATCGGATAAAAAACCATTATACGTTCTAGAGAATTCGACGATTTGTTCAGCGAGACGACCACGGTAAAAGGATTCCCCTTCTGTTTCACCGATTTCTTCCAGGGTGCTGGCATGATCCGGTGAAGCCCAGACCTCGCCAATTTCAGGCGCACGTCCTCCTTTCGCAAAGGTTTCAAACCAGCCGGTAAACTCTTCATCGTTCAGGGTGTCCTTAAATTGATCAAATGCCTTCTTCCAGTACTTTCCTAAAATCGGTGATATGACATATCCATTCCGCGCGTGATCAATGGCTGGCTGAAGCACTTCTTTTAATGGTAGGTTTCCAAACCGCCTGGACAGGGCTGCCCATGCCGAAGGAGCCCCAGGAACGGTAACCGGAATCACCCCGTGGGCAGGGATTTCATCATATCCACGCTCTTTGACTGCCTCGATGGATATATATTGGGGGGCCGGTCCGCTGGCATTTAACCCATATAATTGATCCTTCATCCATACAATAGCAAAAGCATCTCCACCAATTCCGTTAGACGTTGGCTCCACAACGGTCAGGCAGGCCGCTGTCGCGATGGCAGCATCAACGGCATTGCCCCCTTTTTTCAATATATCTATACCCGCCTGAGCAGCAAGGGGCTGTGACGTGGCTACCATACCATTTTTCCCATAAGTGACCATTCTCCGGGAAGGATACGGGTAATACAATGAATCAAAATTCATTTCATTGCCTCCTTGGTTTTAAAATGGGTTGCTCACCTGCAGAATCTCATAAAAATTCGATCAGAAATTATGCGTACGATTGTCCAAAAGATCCGAATAGCCTCCTGTAAGTGAATTCAGATAAATGAGATGTACATGATCTGACATAGCAGTCGTTTTTTCCGTCCCAATCAAAGAAAGGGCTGTGTTCACCGATTTCATATGCGATTAAAATGATCCAGGCCTTTTGCTTAATTCTCCAGTACAGCTTGTAAGTCCTCCTCAGCGGTGCCTGTCACCTGGCGAATTACTTAATAATCTTTTTTGAAAATTTTCTGTTATTTCTGATAAAATTATGTTATGATAAAAACAATTATAGTAATACTGAAAATTTTAAACTCATACTAAACTTATTTCAAAATATATGAAAGGAAGGGAGCAATGGTTGAAATTTACGACAAAATCCGAGAACTTCGATTACAAAGCGGTATGACCCTCAAAGAACTGAGCGAAAAAACAGATCTTTCCGTTAGCTTTCTGTCACAGGTAGAGAGAGGATCATCATCCCTTGCCATCACATCTCTTAAAAAAATCGCTGATGCCTTCAATGTAGACATTACTTACTTTTTTGACAAACCAACAAATAACAACTTTATGGTTAAGGAAGACGATCAAAAACCATTTAAAATCGAAGGATCTGAAGCAACCTATCGTAGACTGAATGGAGAATTTTCAGGCAGATCATTAGAGCCCATTATGGTCACACTTGCACCAAAACAAAAACAGGATACCGTTTATAAGCATCCCGGAGAAGAGTTTTATTACGTCCTGAAGGGGGCCGTTTTATTTAATGTGGATGGCCAAGAGTATTTTGTGCGTCAGGGAGATTCCATACATTTTCCGTCTGAAAAGGATCATTACTGGGAAAATCCCTTAAACGAAGAAACGCTGATTCTTTGTGTATTAACCCCAGCCATATTTTAGTTGCTGGGATTTTATTATATAAATTTTAGAAAGGTGGATGCATGTGAGAGTCGCAACAGATATTGGTGGAACATTTACCGATCTTGTCTATGTGGATGAAGACGGGCATATTGGTGTAGCCAAAAGTCATACTACACCACCCAACTTTGAAGAAGGGGTAATGGATGTCATTCAAAAAAGCAACATTCATAGCGAGTCCATTACAACCTTCATTCACGGTACAACTGTTATTATCAATGCACTTACTGAGAGGAAAGGAGCGAAGACCGGGCTAATCACGACGAAGGGGTTTCGAGATGTATTAGAAATTGCCAGAGGAAACAGGCCAGATTTATTTAATGTCAGGTATAAAAAACCGGTTCCATTTGTCGAGAGATATTTGCGCCAGGAAGTTGAAGAACGTTTAAATCATAAAGGTGAAGTGATCACACCATTGAATAAGGACCGAATTAAAGAAATCATCGACTACTTTAAAAAGGAAAATGTAGAAGCCATTGCTGTCGCCTATTTACATTCATACATGAATCCCAGCCATGAAAAAGAGACGGTCGATTTAATCAAAGAGCTATGGCCTGAAGTGGCGGTCACTGCTTCCCATGAAGTGACCAAAGAGTGGCGAGAATATGAACGGACGAATACGGCCGTTTTAAATTCCTATGTTAAACCCACAGCATCTTCCTACATCGACCGTCTAGACTATAAATTGTCTGAAAAAACGTCAGACAGTCTTAACTATATCATGCAATCCAATGGAGGTACAACAACATTTGAACAGGCCAAAGAAACTCCTATTCATATCGTTGAATCAGGTCCTGTCGCAGGTATTTATGGTGCAGCGGTTCTAGGAGAAATTCTCGGGGAAGAAAACATCATCGCCTTTGATATCGGAGGTACAACAGCCAAATGTTCACTCATCGAAAAAGGCGAAGTCAAGGTATCTACTGATTACTACATTGAAAAAAATGAACGAAGCGCCGGATATCCAATCAAAATACCTGTTGTGGATATTGTGGAGATTGGAAATGGCGGTGGTTCGATCGCCTGGATTGATGATGCTGGATCGCTCAAAGTAGGACCACGATCTGCAGGAGCAGTACCTGGACCCGTTGCCTATGGTCAGGGTGGAACCGAACCGACTACAACAGATGCGAATCTCATTACCGGACGTCTATCACCGAAAAATTTTGACTATGAAGTAGATTTGGACATGGTTAAACAGGCCATAGACCAAAAAATAGCGAAACATTTCCACATGTCGACAGAAGATGCGGCGCTGGGAATCATTCGGATTGCAAATTCGAACATGCTGAATGCTCTTAAACTGATATCTGTTCGAAAAGGGCATGATCCAGGTGAATTTACACTGGTCGCGTTTGGAGGAGGAGGGTCGATGCACGCTCCCGTGTTAGCTAGGGAACTCGGTGTAAAAAAAGTCATTGTTCCTGTAGCCTCTTCCGTGTTTTCAGCATGGGGCATGTTAATGACAGACCTTCGTCATGACTATATCAAAACCTTTATTCGCCGAATGGCTGAAGCCGATCTGAATGAACTGAATGAAGAATGGGACAAGCTTGAACAGCAGGCTCTAACTCAATTTGCGGAAGAACAAGTTGAACGGGAAAATGTCATGTTCTCAAGATTTGCCGATATGCGATATCTTGGCCAGGAACATACCGTTAAAGTTCCCGTCCCGAATGGAAAATGGACAACAGAAACGCTGGAAGAAGTGATCCAGAGATTTCATACTTTGCATGAAAAAAATTACACTTTTAAATTGGACGGTTCTCCTACCGAAATCGTAAATATTCATTTAACAGCCTTTGGGAAAGTACAAAAGCCTGTGCTAAAAGAAATGGAATATAACAAATATCGTCTTGAAGACGCCTTAATTGAAACAAGAAAGGTTTACTTTGAAGAAAAAGGATGGACAAAAACAAAGGTTTATAACCGACATAAACTGTCCCCATCCCATTTTATTCAAGGTCCAGCTATTGTAGAAGAACCATCAGCTTCAACAGTGATCGATGAGGGACAAACCATTACCGTTGATCTTTATGGGAATCTCATTATTGATACGGGGGTGAAATAAATGGAAAAATCGAATGTGTATGCTACACCGAATGTAGACCCATTTACTCTGGAAATTGTAAAAGACTCGATGATTGCCATTGGAGATGAAATGTTTATTGCACTCGCAAGAACATCAATGAGCCCCATCATTTACGAAGTGCTTGATTATGCCAGCGGACTACTAGATTCAAAAGGACAACTTCTGACTCAGGGTAATGGAGTAACCGGTTTTATTGGAATGCTCTCTTTTATGGTAAAAGAAACATTGAAAAAGTATGGGGAAGAGGATTTAAAACCTGGAGATATCCTTATTATCAATGACCCTTATGGCGGGGGAGGATCCCATCTTTCAGATGTAGGTTTAGTCATGCCCATCTTTTATGAAGGAGAACTGGTTGCTTTCTCAGCGAATAAAGCACACTGGACCGAAGTTGGCGGAAAAGATCCAGGATCATTTACCAATGATGCGACGGAAATTTTCCAGGAAGGATTGCAATTTCCATGTGTCAAGTTATTCAATGAAGGCCATATAAACCAGGCCGTTGTTGAAATCATTAAGTACAATGTAAGATTTCCAGACCTTTCTCTCGGTGATTTATGGGCTCAAGTAGCTGCATTAAAAACAGGTGAAAAAAGGGTCAAAGAGTTATGTGACAAATATGGAAAAGATATGGTTCTGACATCAATCAATCACCTGCTGGACCACGGAGAACAGCTCGCAAGACAAGAACTATCCAGACTACCGAAAGGAACTTTTGAAGCAAAAGATTTTATTGATGATGATGGATTTGGAAACGGACCTTTCCCGATTCAGGTAAAGGTGACGATTACAGAAGATGAGTTCATTTGTGATTTTCGAGGAAGCTCACCTCAAGTCATGGGGCCAATCAATTGTTCGTATACGGCACTCGTTTCAGCCGTCAGAACAATTTTTCTTGCCATTACGAATCCTTCCCAGGATGTCAATGATGGCGTATTTAGACCCCTGAAAATTATTACAGATGAAAAATCAGTACTGGCTGCTGAACGACCTGCTCCCGTATCAATATACTGGGAAAGCATGCTGGCAGGGGCAGATCTGATCTGGAAAGCACTTGCTCCGGAATTGCCTGATCGATTAACTGCAGGGCATTTATTGTCCGTATGCGCTGTAACGTTAACAGGTAAACATCATGATACTGACGAACCATTTCTCATTGTTGAGCCCTCTGTTGGTGGATGGGGGGCAGGCAAAGGTCAGGATGGAGCGAGCGGACAATTCTGTATAGGAGACGGTGAAACCTATAATGTTCCAGTTGAAGTGGCAGAAACCCGGTATGGGGTTCGTGTTAATGAATATAGCTTAAGGTCAGACGGGGCAGGTGCAGGAGAATTCATTGGCGGCCGCGGTGTGATCAGAACCTATGAAGCATTGACAGACAACCAGATGGTTACAGCAACGTTTGGGAGAAATAAATTTTTACCCTGGGGTTCAAGCGGCGGAAAGGAAGGTTCACCTAACCAGTTCATCATCGAAAAGCGTGATGGGGATACGGATGGTCCTTTTGGCATTTACCCAAGATACCCGCTAAATACCGGAGATAAAGTCAGACTAATGACGGCCTCTGGGGGAGGTTATGGGAACCCTTTTGAACGGCCACCTGAAAAAGTAGCGATGGATGTAAAAAATGAATATTTTACCGTTGAACAGGCAAAAGAACTCTTTGGTGTCATCGTCAACCCGGATACCTTTGAAGTTGAAGGGGTAACATCAGAACGAAATAATGGAGGGAAGTAGCTTGCAGGTACAATCGATTCATACCATCGGACCAGATCAAAATTCTCCTGTGTCTTTAATCACACTATTTCAAAACCAGTTTGAACATACGATTGTGAAATTTGGTTTTGTGACGATCCCCCCGGGACAACGAGTTCCTTTATCAGGAATGAGTACACATCAGGAACACGAATATTCTCTCGTTATTAAAGGGTCACTGATTACAGAAAGTGGAGGAAAGGAATATCGTATTTCGAAAGGACAGGCAACCTATATTCCCGCTGGAGAGTCCCATTATGCATTCAATGATGGAGAACAGGATTGTGAAATTGTCTGGGTTTTAGTCAGTTAAATCCATTACTCTTAGGGGGCTGCCCCCTAAGAGAATATATTTTCCTTTTATTTTTCAAAATATTCTGTAATTAGGAGTGTGAAAGTTATGGAAGAAAAAGTGTTAAATAAATCCGTCGTTAAGGATGAGGCGTTATCGGCCATCCCTCTTGATCAGCGCCAGCACTGGTTAACACCAGCTATGATTTTTGGCGGATTAGAATTTACCATTCCTGTATTAATGGTAGGAGCAACACTGGTAGGAAGCTTCGGCATGTCATCGATCTTTTGGGTTTTGTTTATTTCGTTATTTATTTTCCAATGGGTTGGAAATGGTATTTCAGGGTATATAGGGGCAAAAACAGGGAGATCATCTTCCGTGATTGCTCGCACAGCCTTTGGGGCACAACAGGCCAGATTCATCGTAGGTTTAACCATCTTTATCGTTTCCCTGGGATGGTGGGCCGTACAGACAGCAGTAGCCGGGAATGCGATTTCTGCGATGCTCGGGATTGATTACAGCACACAATGGTTCTCCTGGGCCATGATTACCATTGTGATTGGCTTGCTGTTCGCCATTCCATCCATCATAGGATATTCTTCTATGAAATGGACTGATTATATTGCAGTTCCGGCAGGATTAGTATTGATTGCTGCAGGAATATTTTATGCATTAAAAAACACGGGCTGGGATACCATCGTCTCATGGCAGCCGGAAAACCCAACGCTGACACTCTTGGGCGGAATCAGTCTCGTATTGGGCGTTAACGTTTCACAGTGGGTGATTTCCTCTGATTATACCCGATATGCAAAGCCTAAAATCAAGGATAATGTTTTGATTCCTCTGGGCATTATCGGAGTGGGTTTTCCTCTGTTTTATGTAGGTGCGATCATGTCAGTCGGAGTTGGTGACCCTGATATCGTCAACGTGATGTTAAATCTCGGTTTTCCGGTCTGGGGATTTTTAATTTTATGGTTCGCAACCTGGACAAGCCAATTGGTGAACAACTATAGTATGGGGCTGGCATTATCAAATATGCTGAATGTTAATTCTGGAAAAGGAAGAGCCCTTTTAACATTTATCGGCACTTTGATTGCCATTATCATTGCTCTGGCCGGAATATTAGACTATTTTATGGACTTTCTGTATTTAACTGCTTTAATTTATCCTGCAGTGGCAGGTGTTATGTTTACCGACTTTTTCTTTATCCGAAATAAACAATGGGTGGATCATAAAGGGTGGAATTGGATGGCTACGATTGCCCTCGTTTTTGGTACGGGGATAGGCTACATCACTCAGTATGTCAAGCCATTAGGTTTACCGGCTGTTCAGTCATTGATTGTAGCGGGAATTGTCTATTATATTGCGATGCAAATAAAAGCAAACATATCCCCTGATCATTTCACCGATACATCCCAGAGCACAAACGATTCATCTGCTGCTTAATCATATAACAAGCCACCTGAATTTCCATCGTTCAGGTGGCTTGTTTTTTTAACCTGGCTCTACATTGAGCCTCGAATAGTCGTGAACGCCTATTTGATCGTATAAGCTGCAGCAAACCCTTCTCACTGATGCATCGTTAACATTTCAACTAATACCAGTAATGTAATCTGAACGATCTGATCCTGAGAAAGCGGTGAATCATATCCAATTTCCTCAATTGTTTCAGTTATAACCTTTTTGATTATTTCCAGGTCTTCGTCATCTATCTCACCAGCATTTTCTTCTTCTTCTGATTCTTCTTCTCCTGTTTCTTCTTCAATATCTTCTTGAGCGTCTTTTTTAGCGTCTTCTTTCATTTGATTTTTCAAATCGTTTAAGCGCTCTTCGGATGCAGCAATTTCTTCACGAAGACTGGCGATTTCGTCACGTAGTTCATCTAACTCAGATACATATATATCATCTTCTAAACGGTCAGCAGCCCAGCGTTCCAGATTATTCACATTTTTTTCTGCAGCTTGTAATTTATTTTTCTGGGCACCGAATTGGCCATACAAACTGTTCAACCGGTCTTCCATTGCTTCATTATAGTTTTCATTTTCATCATCGTCTCGTTCGAGTGCTTCATTCTCATCTGTATCTTCTGATTGGCCATCTTCGTCTTCATCATCCGTTTCTGCCACTTTCAATTCCGCTGTTTCGTTGTCCTCTTCACCAGCATCATCGTCTCCTGCGAGGTCATCAAAATAGTCTTCCATTTGCTCATTGATTTTTTCAAGATGTTTTTCTACATTTTCCAGTTGCTTGTCGATGGATTCACTACGTTTTTCAAAAGTTTTTTCGAAGTTTTCCTGCTTTTTTTCCTGTGCTTCCTTTAGCTTCTCTTCTTCTTTTTCTCGTTTATCTTTACGTTTTTCCTCTTGTTTTCGTTTTTTCTCTTCCAGTTTCTGCTGTTTTTCTTTTAGCTGTTCTTCAATTTTTTTCTGCTTTTCCCTGATCTTTTCTTCTATTTTTTTCTTCTTGTCTTTTTTGTCTTTTCCGCGGTCTTCTTCATCATCTTCTTCTGATTCTTCATTTAATTCTTCGAGTTCGTCTTCCAACTCTTCTAATTCTTCCTCTAATTCTTCTAACTCTTCATCCTCGAAATCATCATCAGCCAAAATATAGGATGGTGTTGAAAAAACAATCATGACTGCTGAAAAAATAAAAAACCATTTGCTCCAATCGGGTTTCATTACCTTTTCCTCCCTTTTGTACGGTAATGGCAGCTGGCTGGCATAGGCAAAAGCCCTTAGCCCCTGTAGCTTTGTGACACTGGATTTCTCCAGTTGTACCTTTACCCCCTATTGTATCACAGTCGACAAAATTCGGGTAGAATGATCCGGAAAATCAGGAAAATGGGACCATCTTTTTGTCCATCCAGGGAATGGGATCAAACACCCTGCTACACATCTACAGAAGCTCATTCCGTTTTTCCGAAGCTGCTGATGGTTTGATGAATATACCGTTCAAGCTTTTCTTTTAAATCCGGGCGTTTTAAAGCAAAATCCAGTGTAGCCTGAATAAAGCCAAATTGATCCCCTACATCATAACGGTCTCCTTTAAACTCATAGGCAAGAACTTTTTCGTTTTGATTTAAAATTTGAATGGCATCGGTCAGCTGGATTTCTCCTCCTGCACCGGGAGGAAGTTCTTCAAGAATCTGGAAGATCACAGGCGTTAATATGTATCTTCCCATGATCGCATAGCTCGATGGTGCCTGACCTTGATCTGGCTTCTCTACCAGTGTCTCAATGGAAAGAACTCCATCTTCCGGTTGTTCATCTGACGGCTTGATCACTCCGTATTTTGGAAGCTGTTCTTCTGGAACTGTCTGAACCCCGATTACCGATGTCTGGTACTGTTCAAAAATAGTCATTAATTGTTTGATGCAGGGCGGTACCCCTTCTGTTCTGACAATATCATCACCGAGTATAACTGCAAAAGGTTCATCGCCGATAAACTTTCGTGCACACCAGATGGCATGGCCTAACCCTTTTGGTTCCTTTTGCCTGATATAATGAATGTTGGCCAGTTCGGCTATTTCCTGTACCTCTTTTAATCGGTCAAATTTATTCCGTTTCGCCAGCGTTTCTTCGAGTTCGTAGGATTTATCAAAATGATCTTCAATGGCACGTTTCCCACGGCCGCTGACGATTAAAATATCTTCAATTCCTGAAGCAACAGCCTCCTCTACAATATATTGAATCGTCGGCTTATCAACAATCGGAAGCATTTCTTTCGGCTGCGCCTTTGTTGCGGGTAAAAACCTTGTCCCAAGTCCTGCTGCCGGTATAATAGCTTTCTTCACCTGCATCATGGAAATCCCCCGCTTTCTATTACGTATTCCAGATATATACTTACATAATATTATAAGGGAAAACAGGTATGAATGTTTCAAACAATATGTTCCGGGCATACACACGTGCCTAACGAAAAAGAGGATGATGAACGATTGATAAAGGGGATCATTGTATTTTCGGCAGCCGCCATGATTTTGAGAGGAACCGAGGTCATGGGATTTTTTGAAAGTGTCTGGAACTAACGTGTGCTATTTTTTGTCAAGAAGATGGCCAATGAGGTTTTCTTAGATGTGATTATCTAATCATGTAAGGTCATTCGCAGAAGAGTTATCGTAAACAACATGGTTGTGCCTCTGATTTTTTTCAATGGCAGGATAATGGACTGGATCAGACTCGAATACGTTTTTGCCATCATAAAAGCCTGCCGAATACCGAGAAAAATCGACAGGCGTCAGGCACTTATGTTCGTTCCATTTCATCAATAATAGTCTGGAACATACGGTGGACCACCTTTTGTTTTTTAAGCGGTAATTTAATCATTTCCAGAAAATATTCCTTCATACGGGGATGTTTTACGAGATAATCAAAAATTTCCATCATATCCGGGTCCCACTGTCTCTGATCCGCTGACATGTACATTTTTTGAAATTCCTTCAGTAAATCAGCCCGGCTTGTATTCATCCCAACCAGATGATCAATGGAAACTTGAAACGTTTTACTCAGTAAAATAAGTGTTTTGACATCGGGAACCGAAGTCCCACTTTCCCATTTCGCAACCACTGAGCGGGATATTTGGAGATGTTTCGCCAGATCCTGCTGCGTCCAATTTTGCAATTTGCGAAAATATTTAATGTTCTCTGCCAGTTTTTGTTCCATTAATCTCACAACACTTTCCCTCAGTGTTCGAGACTAATGGTACCATTTTAAAAAAAAATTTATGCAAAATATTTGTTCGTTTTTGGAACTATGGTAAAATAGTTCTATAAACGAACTCGGTGGTGATGTATGGAATGTACTGTTGCCTATTATTGTACCATGAAACGATTCATAACGACATTAAATTCAGGATGCTCCGGTCCATTCTAGAAAACCTTCAGTATGTTGTTAAAGGACATCGTCCACACGCTGAGATCAGTTATCATACGATTAACCGGAACACCGTCTTTGCCATGGGGAAAAACATGACAAAAGAATCGATTTTGCAGGCAGGGATCTATTTTGCATCATCCGATATCCTCACTGCCATCGGGTACAGCTCTAACAAAGAGCGGGCATTACTACAGTCTTTGCATCATCTTTCAAGCATGATAAGGGGACGGGATATTCGGGTGTACATATGATCCTTTTAGCAATCAAGATTAAAAAAACAGATGATGAACATTTTTTCTATTCTATTTTAAGGATATGGAGTGATGAAATGAGTAAAAAAGAGCACCAGGGAAGGGATCACTCTGGTCTTGTTAACCTCGTTTGCCCAAATTGTGGATATCATTTTGATATGGAATGGAAATGGATATTCGATATCCAGGAATTAACATATGGATACATAGATTTCCATACGAATGATGTTTATTTTACGTGCCCTAAATGTGAAAAAACATTTGAAGGGGGTGATGAACAGGAAGCAGGTGAAAGGAAAAATGACGCTGGCAGTATGGTTGATTGGCCGGGGTAATAGAGATAGAAAAATATAAAAATGGCGGTTTTCGATAAAACAAACAGGTGCATCTATTGCACCTGTTTGTTTATGTAAATTTCAGTCCTGTATTTCACTTCCTGATAGTTGGAAGGGAAGAATTTGCCCGAGCTTCGTACACATGAAGGCATCAATTTTATGAAAAAAGGATTATTTGTCCCATTTCACCAAAGGGATCGTCACCTCCATTACCAGCAACGTAGCATCTTCTTCCAGGCGAGCTATAGCAGCAGCCACATTGGCAGAAGCACTCCTCTTTTGAAAATGGTTGCCTTCCGCCAGACCAACATCTCTATCGGTACAAAAAAATCAATCAGAAAGTTCCCCTATGCAGGTAACCCTATTCAGCATGTATTCCTTGCCCTTCTATCGGCATTCATCAAAGAATCTATATGGTTTTCACAGAACCATTCTAAAACAGGATACCTCTCAAATAAAATAAATTCCGGGAACCTGTGTTGCACTCACTTCCCGGACACTCACATCATGCTCAGCCCCTTATCAAAAACGCTCCCCTGTCCCAATTGAACACCTAATACTTTGGCCATGGCCAGATCTTCTGGTTTTTCAATCCCCTCGAGCCCGATGGCAGCTTTGTTCCCAAGGGATTCAACATAGGAATGTACGATTTTTTGCTTCTTTCTTGATCGGGATAACCCCGATGAAAAATATGGACTCAAATAAATCCAGTAGGGTTCTAGATCTATCAAACAGCGATATGGGGAACTATCTAATGAAGACACCTGTAAACTGACCAGACTACCCAGATCTTTTAACTGACGTACTCGGTTTTCCAGGAGATGAATCGTTGAGGACTCATGATGAAGATGAATTTCCAATACGATTTGGTAATTTTGAAAGGCCTGGAGCTTCAAGAGTTCTTTGATCAACGGCATAAAAGATGTATGGAGTAGTGTTGAAGAGTTCAATTTAATCAGCAGCTTCATTCGATGATGGGGAGGAAAATTCCTGGTGAAGGCCCTAATAGTGCCCCGAAGTATTTCTAAATCCTGATGAATATCCCTTTCCTGAAGTGAAGCAGTACGTTCCGCCAATCGGGAAAATGGTGTGTTCACGCGTATAGCGTATCCTATAATTTTCCATATTTTTAAATTATACATCGTCTGACATGAAAATTTGAATGGTTTTTGATCATACAATCGATCAACGGTTTGAATTGACATAAGTGTCCATCATCCTTTTCAATTAAAATGACCAGGTTCTACTGCCGTTCTATCCTCTCCTATGGTGAAGGCTTAATTTATTAAAATAATATATAACATATACGGACAAAACTGGCTATACATTCGACAAAACTAGAAATTTTTCTATAGTTTTAGACACCGTCAGCTCGACAAACTATGACTTTAAGATGGTGAATTTTCGAAGTTCGGACAGAAAGGAAGGAATTGTTATTTCCCTTATCATATTTGAATACCTTCAATAATCAAGTCATCTGCAGGCTTTCTTCCCGCATTATCCTGTTTCCCGTCATTACAGTTGATCGCAATTCTTTCCGGGGTTATTTTTAAATCGTCACCCTGCCATTCCAGGAGATCGAACATCATCTGGATGTACATCTTTAATATGATTGATCAGTTCATCACCTGACTTCTGAAAATCCGCAGGCAGGATCCGTCCGATTACCTGATCACTCCCAATGGTTTTTCCGTTTGTCTTCAGTAGAATTGACAGGATCGTCCAGGAAAAGGTTCGAAACCGGTCAGCAATATCTATGTTCATCCTTTTCTCCCTCCTTATCCAGAACAGAAAGGATGAACATTTTATACCTGAATTCTCAATTTCATCAAATCTTTTTCATACTCCTTATAAAACATTCCCAGCGTTCCTCTGTAATGATCGTGCCATGGTTTGTTTTTTCCGCAGTAATGGATGAAAACGGTATGCTCACGAATCCATTCCAGGGTGTACTTTTGATTGGGGAGAAACTTCGAGAACTCATAATATCTTGCGTCAAAATTGTAGTACATTGACGGAACGGATTGAATCCGATCCCAGTAGAGGCCATTTAGTATGTCTTGATCCGGCAAAACAAGTTTCAATTTATTTTGTTCAATAAATTGAAAGATCTCCCCGGGATAAACAGTCTCCCGCATTCCTTCGAGGTTCATTAAAAGTACTCCTGTATTATAATACCCTTTGGCCTTAGGTGTCCTGAGGCGCATTTTATTAATCAAACGTGCCATCCGGGAAGAATATTCATGTTCTGCCGCTATGAATAAATGATCATGAAAGGGTGTATTGTAAAATTTAGAAATGGAATTCATACATACAATATCCGGATCTAAATAAAGAATGCGCTCCAGATGATCCGGCAATAACTGATGAGCTAACAATCGGTAATACATCTCAGCCGTATAATGACGGAATACCGGCGCTCCGGAAAATGTCTGGGGATCAACTTTAATCGGGAATAAAAAATTTTCGCTTTCGTTGACAAACTGGTGCAGATCGGTTAAATCCCGGTCTGGGATGCTGGAGTGCATGAGATAGATGGAAAAAGAATCATCCGGATGGTTTTTAAACAATGAGTGGAGCAGTACGTTTAAAGGCGGTATATAGTTGGCATCCAGTGTTACAAGAATATTGTACATATGATACCACATCCTTAAAAAGTCCTTTAAAATTTATTTTACCATGCCTCTATGGTGCCAGTCACTTGTCGAAAGTCGACAAGAAACGATATACAATTCACGGTTTAATTTTTTCTTTAGGAGCAAACTAATGCTGTAAACGGGATGACAAATCATCCAGGTAGTGCAAAGTCAGCGGATCAGCTGCCTTACATTGTCCTATCCTTGCTGCTGGCATCGGTATGCTACTCTCATGGCATATATTTTCTTTAACCGAACTGTCCCAAAGATGGCGTGACCGAAGAAGAACCGAATCTGTTTTCCAGGATGCTGATATGAGGGCATCACACATTATCTAACTTATCAGCTTTCCAAGACCATCAAAAAGGATGTGATAAAATGGACAAATACCGTTTCGCACAACTGTCTGAAGATCAAAAGCGGCAAATCAAACAGCTTGAACAGAATATAGGTGTTATTTTAATCGCTTATGAGGAACAGGGAAATGAAGATGGGTCCAGACAGTCAGCAGATTACTACCAGAATATTTTTTGTGAATAAGGCCAGGGTTCCTGTCACTTGTCGAAAAATCTTTACGAAAACCCCTAATAAATCAATCAATTTCTAATGTAACACTGCTTTATTCTGTCTGTCTGCATTCGACAAGTGACAGGCACTGTTTTTCAAATGGTAAACCAATTATTTCTGATCAATTTTTGATACCAGTAATAACTGTCTTTTGGAATCCGCTTCAAGGTCTGAAAATCGACATGCACAATGCCAAATCGTTTCGTATACCCGTATGCCCACTCAAAGTTATCCAGCAGGGACCATACGTGGTATCCCTTTATATTTACCCCTGACTCCAGACACCTGTTGAGTGCAATCAAATGTTTTTTAATATATGCAATACGCTGTTCATCCCGTACCCGTCCATTTTCGACTACATCGTCATAGCAGGCACCATTTTCCGTAATATATACAGGAATATTTCCGTAACGCTTTTTCACATACAGCAAGACGGAATAAAAACCATCCGGGTAAATGAACCAGTCAAAGTCAGTTTTGTCATAGCCAGCATCAATATTCTCCACATCAAACAATCCCGAATTAGCTTTATGCCTTGCAAGATTTCCATTGTAGTAATTAATGCCCAGGAAATCAACAGGCTGAGAAATGACCTCCAGGTCCCCATCCTTAAGCGGAATGGTTATTCCCTTATCCGCAAACCAATTTGTCAGAAAAGCGGGGTATTCCCCCTTAAAAACAGGATCCATAAACCATTCGATAAACCATCCGTTCCCGCGTCGACAGGCTTCCATATCTTCACTTTTTCGACTGTAAGGTTCAAGCCATGTCACATTGGGGGCATACCCAATTTCTCCTTCTACAGCCAATTCCCGAAATGCCTGAACCGTTTTTCCATGAGCCATTAAAAGATGATGAGCGACATTGACCGCCAGCTGCAAATCTTGATTTCCTGGAGCATGCTCTCCGATATAATGAGACAAAAAGGAGGCACACCAGGGCTCATTCAGAGTAATCCACCGCTTAACCTTTCCGTTTAATCGTTCAAACATAACATTTGCATATTCAACAAAGGCATCAATCGTATCCCGGTTGTCCCATCCTCCCTTTTCCTCCAGTTTTTGGGGTAAATCCCAGTGATAAAGGGTACACATAGGCTCAATGCCATGTTCAAGCAGTTGATCCACAAGGTTTTCATAATATTGAAGACCCTTTTTGTTTACCTTCCCCGTGCCATCCGGAATGACGCGCGGCCAGGAAACGGAAAAACGATAAGAGTTTACTCCAAGCTCCTTCAGCAAAGCAATATCTTCATCCAGGCGATGATAGCTATCACAGGCTACATCCCCATTTTCATCATCAATAATATTTCCAGGGGTATGTGAAAAAGTATCCCATATGGACGGACCCCTCCCATCTTCAAATGCAGCACCTTCAATTTGATAGGCAGAAGTCGCTACTCCCCATACAAAATCTTTCGGAAACTGAATGACACTCATATGGACATCCTCCGTTCTTCTTTATCTTTATAGGAAACCGGTTTCTCAAATAACCAAAAAAGATAAGCAATTAAATGTGTTTCATCATCCTCTCATACGTTTTTCGATACCAGTAAACAAGTATAAACGCAAGCATACTGAAGCTGATCAGCAAAAAGAAAGGATACCAAATCACGACGGCCGCAAAACCGGCCACTATGAAAATTGAAGGAATCGAATACCCTGGTTTTCCCAATCCATAAAACAGCGCATGTTTCAGCAGGACCGGCAATGAGTTACTTTTTTGATAAACCATAGCCGGAAACAATGCCAGACTGGTGACCAGGTAAATGAGACTACAAAAAATTAAGACACTATAAAGAAACCCCTTTCCAGCAAAGTCAATGGTCTGAAACAGAAAAAAATCTGCAAGAAACAGTATCCCGGGAATTCCCCAGAAAAGAAACAATTGCATTCCCTTTCCAAGAAACTGTTTAAAGTAGATGAAGAACTGCTTCATATAACCTGGCTGAATACCATTTACGAGAATATCCCTCATCACAGCAAATAGTGCCAGGGTACTTGAAAACGATGTAATTAAAGGGAAACTGCATATCATCCAGGTTATGTTAAGCACCACAAATGCGCTAAAAATTTCCATGCCCCGAACAAATACATTATTGGCAGTCCCCATGATATCATTCCTACTTTCAAAGACCTTTTATTGATGATTCGCGAACGATGAATTCAGGATCGATCAGCACGGATTTCGCTCCATTTTCACCATGAATCAGTTCAAGGAGCATGCGGGCAGCCATCATGCCTAGCTTTTCTTTATCCTGCCTCACGGTAGTCAGCTGCGGATCACTGTAACGGCAGGCTTCAATATCGTCACACCCAACTACATTAATGTCTTCCGGGATTTTTAAGCCCTTTTCCTTAATGGCCCGCATCGCCCCGAGGGCCATCATATCTGAAGCAGCAAAAACTGCTTTAGGGTGGGACTTTCCCTCCAGTATTTCATTCATTGCCCGATATCCGCTGTCCTCGTAGAAGTCCCCGTATTTCATCCACTGCTCCCGAACAGGCAACCCGTATTTCTCCATTGCTTCCAGAAACCCTTTCCTTCGCATTTCCCCAATTTTTGAAGAAGCCAAACCGCCAATATAAGCAATTTCCCGAATGGAATTCATGTAGAAATACTCAACGACGAGAGCAGGAATTTTAAAGTTATCGGTCATGACATACCTCGATCGATTTCCGGTCAGCTCTATGTCAATGCCTGCACAGGGAATATCGCTTTGATCTAACTCATAGATGGCTTCTTCTACTTCCTCCCCCGCAATAATCAGGCAGCCGTCTACATGAAAATGGCGGCAGCGGGCAAGGTAGTTCTCCTTTTCCAGCGAAAAGGTTTCATTTGAAAACACAAGCAGGTCATACCCTTCCCGCCCTACCGTTTTCTTGAAGGTATTAACAACTGGGTTAAAAAAGGGATGGGTAAAATCTACATTCACTTTCCCTGCATAAATAATTCCAATGAGGTTCGATTTTTTCGTTGCCAGAGATTTAGCAGAAAAGGTTGGGCGATATCCTGTCTGTTCCACGATCGCCATGACTTTATCCCGGGTTTCTTTACTGATGGAACCGGTATTATTTAAGATTTTGGAAACGGTTGCCGGAGACACGTTTGCCATTTTTGCTATATCTCGTATGGTCAGTTTCATAGGTTACCCCTCTCTGAGCGTATATAAAATCAGCTTTTCAGTGCACCCTGTGTCAGGCTGTCAATAAATAATTTGTTAAAAAATAAGAAGATAAACACTAATGGCAATGTCGCCCAAAATGTTCCTGACAAAATCATACCATAATCCCGAACATAGTTGTCCATCAGGCTGCGGATCGCAATCTGAATGGTGTAAACGGATTCTTCCCTTAAGACAACCAGAGGCCACAGAAAATCATTCCACATATACATAAATTTAATGATGGCCAGGGTTGAAAAGGCAGGCAGAATCATCGGGACAGCAATATTCCAGTAGATCCTAAAATTGGAGCATCCATCTATTTTAGCTGCATCCATCAGTTCATCCGGAATGGCACTGCTGATATATTGCCTCATCCAGAAAATACCGAATGCATCAATAAGCCCCGGCACAATCACAGCTTTTAAATCATTCAGCCAGTCCAGTTTCGTAATGATGTAGTACTGGGGAATCAGCCCTAATTGGGGCGGAACCATCATCGTCAACAAAATAAACAAAAACAGAATGTTTTTGCCCGGAAATTTATATTTTGCAAATGCAAATCCGGCCAGGGAACAAAGAAACAACACTCCCAGGGTCGTTAAGGTTGACACGACAAAGGAATTCCACATGGAACCAAAAAAATCTACGTTACTCAATACTTTTTTAAAATTTTCTACCGTCTGGTTTCCCGGCAAAAAAGCTGGAGGGACCTGGTTGATGGCACTGTTATGGTTGGTAGCCATTACAAACATCCAGTAAAAGGGGAATAAAGACAGAAGCGCACCTGAAAGCAGCAGCACATGCACAAAGCCTGTGGATATTCTCTTTTTCATCCTATACATTTCGTTTCACCCCTTATCTTCCGATTCGGTTTGCCAGAAATACATTCACTGAAGAAAATATGATAATGATGAAAAACAGGAGAATAGCAGTAGCAGAAGCTGGGCCAAATGACAAATTAACAAAGGCTTCTCTCCATAGATACAGTACAACCGTAATTCCCTCTTCCCGATAAGATCTTCCTAAAAAAATCAAGGGCTCTGTAAACAATTGAAAGGCACCGATTGTAGACAAAAATACAGTAAAGATAATAAAAGGTCTCAGCATAGGCACCGTTATATATCTCAGCTGCTGAAACAATGTTGCCCCATCTATTTTGGCTGCTTCATATAGTTCTTTTGGAATACTTTGAAGACCGGCCAGATAAATAATTGTATTATAGCCAACCCAGCGCCAGAAAACCATGGCAGCAATAGCGAATTTTACACCCCACTCGGAAGTGGTCCAGTTAACCGGATCCAAATGAAACCACGATAGTATCACATTGATCAAACCTGATTCCTGTTCGCTGAAAATCACACCAAAAACAACGGCTACAGCTACCGTAGACGTTACATAGGGCATAAAATAAGATACTCTGTAAAAATTGCGGAATTTGATCAAAGCCGAGTTCAGGGCGAAAGCCAGAACGATCGCCACAACCAGCTGGGGGAACGTTCCGAGAAGCCCCATAATAAAAGTGTTATATAATGATTTCCAAAAAAGAGGATCCTCCAGCACGAACCGAAAATTAGCCCAGCCCACGAACTCCATTTCCGTCAGACCGTTCCATTTCTGGAATCCCAGGTAAAAGCTGAACAGAATCGGAAAAAGTCCAAAAATAGTAAACAAAATAAAAAAAGGCGATATATACAAATAACCGGTAACCATTTCCTTTTTTTCTTCAGTCATTCTTGCCGTGAAGATGGAAATATTCTTCATCTTGTTTTTGTCTGTATTCAAGTTCACCAGTTTTCACCTCCCATTGAATCAGGAGCCGGATTGTTCCGGCTCCTTGTTAATGAAGCAGTTACTGGCGTTCCAGCTGAGCTTTAATTCTCGTCAGTGCTTCGTCCCATTCAGCTTCTGGGTCTGTTCCTTTCGTTACTACATTCATCAGAGCATTGACAATTTCCGTCTGGACAATTGCATGGTTTTTGCCCATATAAACGGGCTTGACCTGTTCAGCAGCTTCAGAGAAAATTTTGGCTACTTGCTGTCCGCCAAAGTAATCGTCGGTTGACTCGATAAAATCAGACTCTTCGTAAACCGGCAGTGCTGACGGAAAGAGGCCATTATTTTTAAAAGATGTTAATTGATTTTCTGGCGAAACCAGCCATTCAATAAAGGCATATGCTTCTTCTGGATGCTCAGACTCTTTCGGAATTGCAATATAAGAGCCTCCCCAGTTACCGGCACCTTCAGGCATTGTCGTAATGCGCCATTTTCCGGATGCATCCGGTGCATTTTCTTTCACATTGGCAACCATCCATGAAGGCGCGAGCAGCACACCATAACTGCCATCTGCCATGGCATTTCCCCACTCGGGGGTCCACAGCTCATTTTGCCCCACCAGACCCTCCTCGATAAGCCGGGCAGTGAAGTCATAAGCCTCTTTAACAGCCGAATTTCCTTCTATGATTAATTCATCATTTTCATTAAAATACTGTTGATCAGCCTGATCCCTCAAGGCGTTATATAAAAGTTCAGGTCCGTCGACAATTGGTTTTCCTGTCTCTGCTTTGATTTGTTTGCCAATTTCAAAGAAATCTTCCCAGGTTTGAAACATGGATGATACCTCGTCAGGATCTGTCGGCAGTCCAGCTTCTTCAAAAACATCTGTGCGATAAAACATCGTTGTCGGGCCGATATCGGTTGGAAGGCCAATCAAATAGCTGCCATCGGGACTCTCAGCCATATTCCATTTCCAGTCAAGATACTGATCTTTTATATCTTCTGCTCCGAAATCATAAAGGTTGTAAAATCTGTCCTGTGCTTCCATAAACTTAGCAATGGCACTTACTTCGATCATGGTTATATCCGGAGCACCGCTACCTGCTGAAATGGAGGTAAATAAATTGTTGTGCAGGTCGTTCATTTCCGAATGATTAATTTCAATGTTCACATCCGGATGATCTTCCATATATTCTTCTGCAAGCTGTTCGTATCCTGCACTTCCAAATACCCAGAATTTTAAGGTTACCTTTCCGTCCCCTGATGCGTCCTCATCCTCGCTGCATCCCACTAACAATACCACCAACAAAAACAGAAAAGCAGAAATACGAAATACTCTCAAAACTGTTCACCCCACTTGTTCATTTTTAATGAATGGAGAAAAAGCCCCGACCTTCTTAAGGAAACCGGTTTACTTTTTTCGCTAAAAATTGCGCGGACCGGCTTGGGAAAAACACCATAAAATAAAGTTATTCCCGGGAAAGCGCTTTCTTTTACATGGATTATACCCCATTTTTCAGAATCTTTCAATATTATATTCTAAAAATTAGTAAATCGGTTTCCTTGCGGCGTCTCTATGTCTTATGTCTAACCTTATGGCCTTTTTTTCCATGGATGGCTGTAAGGAAATTATTCTGTTTCCACCGAGAAAGAAAATGTCATATTAAAGTCAGCGATCGGGTAAATGAATATATAAAACTAGTTTATCTCATACCGTTTATGATTCCTTGTCCAGTTAATCTTAAAAAAATCATTTTTCTTTTTTTCTATTTGCCGCGATATTCATTTCTCCAGAGCCGTCAAGCATTCTTATAAAAACAGTGATGATTTCCTCGAAGATTTTGCAGTTTTACCCATTCGATTCAGCTCAATAGATGATGATATAAAAATGTACAGAAGGAGACGCACGCGAAGTCCCCTCCCACCTTTCCAGAATCGTTAAGTTAATTTGCTGCCTCCACCCTATTCAGAGGTACCCCTCGTTCATCGCGTCTCCTTCTTTAAAACACTTGCCGGCCGATATCCGGTCCGGCTTTTTTTCAGCGCAAAATGAAACACAATGATCCACGTTTATATTCATCATGTTGAGGTCATAGATACGGATCTCATTTCCTTCCTGGATTCCCCATATGGTTTGCCCATCATCCGTGCAAAATGGCACAAATTTCAATGGTATTTCCTCCGGTTCATAATCACTTTGATAGTGGAGATGCCTTTATTACGGTTACCATATCATTTGCAATCCAGTACCAAACTCCTGCAAACACGGAAAAATAATTTTTTTGCCCGATGATATAGCCTGTCAGCCCGGCATTCATTAAAAAACCAGCCACGATAACGATATGCATGACTGGTTTTCAAAAGACATGTATGATTTAATATTTTCCGCGAATATGGTCATGAACTTCTCTCAGATAAAATTCCTCTAACTGTTTCCGTTCATCGGAGGTAAAAGACGGAACTTCCAGGGCTTTTAAATTATCCATCACCTGTTTTTCGTTTTTAAATCCCGGAATCACAGTTGAAATAGAATCCTGATCGAGAATCCAGCGCAGGGAGGCTCTTGTCATATTTCCTCTTCCTTCCTGAATCCATGAAAGTTTCCGGCTCAATTCCACCCCTTTTGTAAACTCAAGTCCCGCAAAAGTTTCCCCTACATTAAACAGTTCGCCGTTCCGGTTAAAATTTCGGTGATCATCCTCTTCAAAAGTGGAGCTTTCATTAAACTTTCCCGTTAATAATCCGCTTGCGAGGGGCACTCTCGCAATGATGCCGACACCTTTTTCCTTTGCCAGCGGAAACAGTTTTTCCAGTGGCTTCTGGCGAAATAGATTAAAAATCACCTGCAGTGACTTTACATTCGGGTAATGTTCAATCGTATAGATACCTTCCTCCACAGATTCCACACTTACGCCATAATAGCGGACTTTTCCTTCCTGCTGCAGCCGATCAAGCACCTCGAAGACACGACCATCTTTTATCATTTCAAATGGGGGACAGTGTACCTGGTACAGATCCACTCTTTCCCGTTTGAGGCGACGCAGGCTGTTTTCCAGGTAGTGACGCACCGATTTTTCCGAATAGGTTTTTGGGTCGTTAATATCCCCGGCCCGGCAAAACTTCGTCGCAATGTAAATACGGTCCTCTTTCCCCTTCGTTGCCCTGGCCAGCAATTCTTCGCTGTGCCCATCACCATACACATCCGCTGTATCAAAGAAGTTAACTCCGGCTTCCATCGCACGTTCCAGTGCCCTTAGTGCCTCCTCGTCATCGGTTTTCCCCCAGGCGCCACCGATAGCCCAGGTCCCAAAACTTAATTCACTTACCTTTAATTTGGTATCACCAATGGAACGATAATTCATGCAATATGACCTCCTCATCATACGAAATCAGCTTATTCCTCTTCGGTTTTACTCCGTATAAAAGGTAAAGGATGTTGATGTCTCAAAGGTTTGCTCCGGCTTCAGGATAACGGATGGAAGCCCTTCATATAAAAGAGAAGCTGGATGCCTCTGGGTTTCAATACACAGTCCCCCATATTTTTTTGCGTAACCTTCCCGCAGAAGGAAAGATTCATCCAGATTATTTCCAGTATACATCACCATTCCCGGTTCATCCGACTCAACCACCATCACCCTGCCGCTAATCTTCTCCTTTACCTTTACTTTCTCTTTTTCCTGCTGTTCAAAAAGAAAATAATGGTCATACCCGTTTCCAACAATCCTGTTCTGCGGATGAGCAGACTGGATTCCATCCCTGATTCTGCGCCATGAACGGAAATCAAAAGGAGTTTGTTCTACATCAAGCCGCTTGCCTGTTGGGAGTAATACCTCATCCAGTTCCAGAAAACTTCCACTTTTAAGCTGAACTTCATGTTTTTCTATCGTGTCTTTAACATCTCCACTTAAGTTAAAATAGGTATGATTGGTCAGTGCCAGGGGAGTTATCTCGTCCGTCTCAGCTCTGTACGTAATCCTGAACTCATTCCAATCATAAAGTTCATATCTCACTTGAACAGTTACATTTCCAGGATACCCACCTTCCCCGTCTGGGCTTGTGTGAGAAAGAATGACCCCGGCTGAATAATCCGATTGAAAAGGCACCGCATCCCATAACACCTGATGAAAATGGGTATTTCCTCCATGCAGGTGATGGGATCCTTCATTCGCACCCAGGTGAAATGTGCGGCCTCTTAAGACAAACTGTGCATCTCGAATCCTTCCGGCTACCCTGCCGATGATCGCGCCGAAAAACGCAGGGTTTTCAATATAATCACGGTAATGTTTATAGCCAAGCACGATATTTTCCACCAATCCATTTCGGTCTGGAACACGAATTTGTGTAATGATTCCTCCAAAATTGAGAACCTCAACTGTCATTTTTCGATTGTTTTCAATATGAAAAAGTTTCCATCTTTGGCCGTCTGTCACCTTGATCATTTTTGTATTTACCTTCACCTGAAATCATTCCTTTTAAAGCTTTAGATTACTGCCGAAATGGCGCAAGCTGTTCATTCAGATCTTTTGTTTGCTTATATATCTTCTGATAAATGGAAAATAGCCCTTTGTACCTTTCTGCCTGCTCAGGATTCGGATGAATGACTTCTTCCGTCTGGATAAATTGTGATGCACACTCCGACAAAGACTTAAACCAGCCCAGTCCATAGGCTGCAAGCATGGCTGCTCCCATTCCAGGTCCCTGCTCACTTGCCAGTTTCACAATATCCGCTTGAAAAATATCCGCCTGAATCTGAAGCCAGTTCCGGTTTTTGGCTCCACCGCCTATCGAAATAATCGAATCAACGTTCTTCCCATTTTTTCGAAACATTTCAATGGATTCTTTTAAAGAAAAAGTAATTCCCTCAACAACCGCTCGGACAAAATGAGCCCGCTTATGAGAACTATCCATACCGATGAAACTGCCCCGGATGAGGGCATCCGTATGGGGTGTCCTTTCTCCGACGATATACGGGGTAAACAGGAGACCATTGGCTCCGGCAGGAACATCTGACAGATCAGCAAGCAGATTTTCAAATTCTTCCTCATGAGCAAAGGTCTCCTTGAACCAGTTCAGACTGTAACCTGCTGCAAGGGTTACACCCATGGAATAAAAAGCCCCTTCTTTCCCGTGGTTAAAAAAATGAACTTTCCCCTGGTAATCTTTGCTTCCGTCCTCTTCATATGACAGGACGACCCCAGAAGTTCCAATACTGCATAGCGTTTTTCCTTCTTCAAGGATCCCGGACCCGATGGCTCCACAGGCATTGTCCGCTCCACCGGCAAACACTTTCGTTTTCGGACTCAGGCCTGTTTGCTCCGCCACACTCCCTGAAAGAGTGCCAACGAATTCATGGGATTCGATAAGCGGCGGACACAGGGAAGAATCAATGTTTAAACGGCCGCAAATCTCACTACTCCATGTTTTAGCGGAAATATCCAAAAGCCCCGTACCTGCTGCATCTGAATAATCCATATGAATCTGATTGGTCAGACGGTACCGAACATAATCCTTCGGGAGCAAAAACACTTCAGCCTGTTGATAAATGTCAGGTTCATTCTCCTTTACCCACAATAGTTTAGGAAGGGTAAATCCCTCCAGTGCCAGATTTTTTGTAATATCAATATAGCGGTCTTTTCCTACCTTTGCGTATATGTCCTGGCACTGTCTCGTCGTCCGGGTATCATTCCACAAAATGGCATTTCGCAATACATTCCGTTTATAGTCGAGCAGCACCAGTCCGTGCATCTGTCCCGAAAAACTCAGGCCCTCAATAGCTGAAGGATCTTCTGAAAAACGCTCCACCAGCTGCTTTAATGCTTCTACTGTCTGTGTTATCCATTCCTCCGGATTTTGCTCACTGTACCCCGCCTTCTCCTGGATTAAAGGATATGGCCGGGACACCTGATCCACAACGACTCCTTCTTGATTCACAAGAAGAACCTTTACCGCACTCGTGCCAAGATCTACGCCAATCACATACTTCATAGCCGTTCCCTCCATATATAATAAGGGCCAACCAGCAGAGCTGGTCAGCCTGTTTTCATATATTCGTTAAAATGCGCTCAGCAAATATTGATTAATGGTGGCTTTGATGAGTTCCTGATGACCGGATTCATTTTCAATCTGATCGTTTTTCAGCGCATATTTTGCGAGTTTGTTGAAATCGGTTTTTCCTTCTACGATATCCTTGCCAATTCCTTCGCGGAAGCTCTGATAACGTTTTTCGACAACTCGATCCAGGACGCCATCCTGAATCAGATTATGAGCCACTTTTAAACCGACCGCAAAACTGTCCATTCCGGCAATATGGGCATAAAACAAGTCTTCCGGTTGAAAGGATGCACGGCGTACTTTTGCGTCAAAATTTAGACCTCCCGGGTTAAGACCGCCATTTTTCAAAATTTCATACATGGCAAGAGTCGTAGAATATAAATCTGTCGGAAACTCATCGGTATCCCAGCCTAATAGCAGGTCACCCTGGTTGGCATCCACAGAGCCCAGCATATGATGGATACGGGCATAACGAAGCTCATGTTCAAACGTGTGGCCCGCAAGAGTGGCATGATTAGCCTCGATGTTAAACTTAAAATATGGGTCCAGTTCATAGGTTTTCAAAAACGCAAGGCCGGATGCTACATCAAAATCATACTGGTGTTTGGTCGGTTCTTTTGGTTTCGGCTCAATTAAAAATTGTCCGTCAAAGCCGATTTCTTTCGCATAATCAACCGCCATATGGAAAAAACGACCCAGATTATCCAGTTCCAGTTTCATATCGGTGTTCAGCAGGGTTTCATATCCTTCACGACCGCCCCAGAACACATAGTTTTCGGCACCCAGCTCTTTCCCGATTTCCAGTCCCTTTTTCACTTTGGCTGCGGTATAGGCGAACACATCTGCATGATTGGACGAAGCCGCTCCATGGGTAAAACGGGGGTGGGTAAACATATTGGCTGTATTCCAGAGCAGTTTCACACCGCTGTCTTTCATGTAACCTTTGATCATCGTTACGATTTCGTCGAGGTTTTTAAAAGTTTCCGCCAGGGTCTCCCCCTCTGGTGCAATGTCGACATCATGAAAACAGAAATAGGATACGCCCAGCTTTTCAAAAAATTCAAAGGCCGCCTCCACCCTTGCTTTCGCAAGATCCATTCCTTTCAGATGATTCCATGGACGAAGGTGGATGCCGGAACCAAAGGGATCGGATCCATCTCCAGTAAAAGTATGCCAGTAGGCGATGGAGAAACGAAGATGTTCGGCCATTGTTTTGTCTCCTACTTTTTCATTGGGATGATAATATTTAAATGCGAGCGGATTGGTAGATTTAGGCCCCTCGTATGCGATTCGGTTTACATGTTCAAAATATGCCATTACTCATTCTCCTTTTCTTCTTAGTTTAGAAACGTTCATTGATAATATGGTTGGTGAAGTCCCCGGGCTTCCGTTATAATGAAAGTCGTGAAATGAATTTTTTGTTCCGAGGGGATCACCATGAAAAAATACGGACAATTCATCTATACCATCAGTGAATGGATCATGAAACTGGCCTGGATACATCTTTTATGGATCATATTTACATTTACTGGTTTGATTTTTATCGGTTTTCTTCCATCCACTGTCGCCCTTTACAGCATCACGCGTAAATGGATTCAGGGAAAAACAGATTTTCCTGTATTCCAGACATACTGGCAAATCTACAAAAAGGAGTTTTTTCGGGCGAATCAATTGCTTCTGGCTATTGTTCCATTAACTGCCCTGACTGCGGCAGACATCCTGTTTTTGACACAAAGCACTACCATGACTGCCGTACACATTCCGGTACTTGTATCGATTAGTTTTTTCATCCTGTTTTTTCTGTATTTAATTCCGGCTTTTGTGCATTTTGATGTGCCGTTTATTCAGCTTTTAAAAAATGCATTTCTCATCATGCTGATCAGTCCTTTGCATGACTTGCTCCTTTTCGTGAGCATTACTTCTCTGGCCGTCATTTACTGGTATTTACCTGGAATTCCGTTTTTCTTTGGGACGAGTCTGCTTGCATGGATCAATGTATGGATTGTCTTACATGCGTTTAATCGGGTATTACAAAAGAAAAAGTCCGCAGCTTAACCTTGTTCCTCCAGCCACAAAATACTGGTGACGCCCCTAGGATAATATTTGCTCGCGGATATTTTCCCGCTGATGATCTGGTCACTCCAGCTCCAGACGGACAATTCTGGATGGGTGAGCCACTTCACATGGGCGCGGTCTGCTTCTTTCCCTTTTTCATCCCATGGAAGACCCAATATTTTCCGGGCAATAAACTGATTAAGATAAATTTTGCTCAACCATGAATTGTTACTCTTAGAGGATAGTTTCCATCCTCCATCTTCAAACAAGCAGACTCCCTTTTTTAGAATCGTTTTAAGATGCTGTTTCAGCGCACGGATATAGTCCCCATATGGCCCATCCTCATGGACAGCTTCCCTCAGACCGGCGATGTACGGATAAACCAGCCCTTCAATAGCAGGAATGATTTTCGATTGATTTCCGCCTTCAAACACTGCGGGTATATACCCGGCATCGGTCATGTGGGAAGTAATGGTTTTGGCACTTTTAGCCGCCTGTTCTCCTGCTATTTCTGCCAGACCCTCTTCTCCCTGTTTCGCAAAGAGATTTTCCAAAAGAACATAAGATGCCCATGTTTTTCCTGCCAGATAAATATTGTTCCTGGCCTGGCCCAGGGATATATCAAGACTGTCATAGGTCGTAATTTCAGCGCCGTCCTTTGTTCGGGATGAATCGAGTCCCATGATTCCATTCCGCTTTTCGGATTCCGGATGATCCCGATGAAGCAGGCTGGCCAAACATTCTTTGAAAACGTCCATGTTCTCATGAAGCCATGCCTGATCTTTCGTTCGGGCAACATAAACAGACGCTGTCAAGACCCAGTTGACCAGCTGTTCGTGGGTCATGTGAGAAAAACATCCATCGATGCCATACAGCTCGTAGGATGAATAGTGGGGCCTTGAAAATGTATTGGCAATCCCCATATCGTGGGTGAAACTCAGGCCTCCAGGATAAGTACGGTCATCTCCCGGAAACTTCACTTCATCCCGGTAACTGTACCGCTTCACAAACATGTCCAGAACATTTTTAATCACCCACGGATTCATTTTCAGTTCAAAAAATAGCTGGTCTACGGTTAAATCAAAGGTGTTCATCATCCGATATTCACCTTCATTCACAATCCAGACCGGATTTCCATCATGAACAAGCAGCTGGGTATTGCCGTAATAACTCCGAATGGCATGGGCCAGCATAAATTTTTGATCAGCGGTCAGGGGAGACTGTTCAACCAGGTTATTGGATTCGATTGCCCGCTGCTTAATGATCTCGAACTTTTCCATAGCGTATGAAACAACTTCCTCAATATCAGAAAAGTATGTTGTATAGAAATAAGAAGTATTCAGACCGCTGGTTGTGATTCCGCCCCGGTAGAACCCCACAGCAAACTGGAAGGTTTTGATCTCTCCTGCGGGCACTTCCATGATCAGAGCCCCCACCGTACCCAGCCCAAAAGTCCAGTTCTCCTTATGAGTGGCCGTTAAAATATCCTCCATACTGAAATGCATGGCTGATTCCACGCCTTCCTGTCTGGTGGCAATTGCAGTCAGGCGTCCCTGTCCTACACCTGTCAAATCACTCGTATCATCCAGCCTTCTCATAGCTGAATAGGGATCGCTTCCCTCAAAGCCGAAAAAGGCCCGCCTGGTTTTTTGGCCTTTACGGTTATCGACTGTCAATTCAGCCAGTACTGCTGGCACAAGGGTCAGTTTCAGTTCCTCATCTGTAGCACTTTCCGGATCTGGAATCGGCTGAACTTGTGAATAAATCGTAAAGGTGAGATCCCCGGCTTTCCAAGTATCGGTTCCGGCAAAAAACTCGCGGGTAATGGCTTTCCTGTTGAAAGGCTGAATGATGTCCGGTTTATCCGGGTTCGGATCCGGGTTTTCCATATCGAAACGCAAACTTTCATCTTCTTTTGATCCAAAGAACGGGAGTGCCTCATACGTTCCTTCCTGTTCAAAAGATTCAATCCCGATATACACATTTTTTCTCGGCGATCGGCCGAGTTCCAGATCAAGTCCTCCCCCGTTTCCCGGAAATCCCAGTGTGAAACTGGAATATGCTCCAATTGGAGAATGATGTGCATTAAAAAAGATATTTTCTGGCATAACGATGACCTCCCTGGATTAACCTTTCACGGCACCGGCAGTAATTCCATCAATGATCCGGTCACTGAAGAAAATAAAAGCGATTAACAATGGCAAGACACTGATCATCAAAGTTGCTCCGATAGCACCCCAGTCTGTCATATATTGCCCGATAAAGTTCTGAATGCCTACCGTCAGCGTCTTGTATTTTTCTGAACTGATAAAGGTATTCACAAAGACAAACTCATTCCAGTTAAAGATCATGTTAATAATGACGGTTGTGGAAACGACAGGTGTGGTCATTGGCAATATAATTTTGAAGAACAAACGGTTAATGGAACACCCATCCATAATCGCAGCTTCTTCCATCTCCCTCGGCAGGCTATAGTAGAATCCGAGCAAAATCATAATCGTGAGCGGAAGGTTATACGCTGTATACGTAATCACAATGGACAGAGGGTTATCAATTAAACCCACTTTATTAAACATGCTGAAGAGCGGTATTAATGCCGAATGAATCGGAATCATATACCCAACCATAAACAGTCCAAGCACGGGTTTATTTAGTTTCCAGTTCATACGGGTTATTGCAAAAGTTACCATGCTCGCCAGAAGCACAGTCAGGGCAACAGACAATACCGTAATCCAGACACTGTTAAAAAAATAAGTACCAATATTGCCATCTGTCCATACCTTCACATAATTTTCCCACTTCGGGCTTTCAGGAAGAGCAAAGGGCGACTTCCCGAAAATTTCGGTATTGTCCTTTAATGAAAAAGATAAAAGCCAGATGAGTGGATAAATTTGAAAAACAGCTATCAGCGCTAAAACCATATATAAAAAAACGTAAGGCAGTTTCATTTTATTTCACCTCTAGTATTGAACATCATCTTTTGAAGCTGTTAATTTCCGTGTAAAATAGGTCATGATTAATGTAATAATCAACAGATAAAATGCAATAGCACTACCATATCCGAAGTGATAGCTGCCAAATGCCTCTTTATACATATAGGAAGCCATAACTTCACTGGCACCGTTCGGTCCTCCGCCTGTCATGACATAGATCAGGTCAAAATATTTTAATGAGCCGACAATAGCAAGTACAACGGTTACTTTGATAATTCCTGATATCAACGGTACCTTTACCTTTAACGCAATTTGCAATGGTGTTGCTCCATCGATTCTAGCAGCTTCGATCAGTTCTTCCGGAACGTTTTTCAAAGCTGCATAATAGATCAAAATATAAAACCCGGCATATTGCCATAAAATAGGGATGAATATGGCATATAAAACGATATCCGGATTAGCAAGCCACTCAGGCGGATGATCTACACCCAGGAGATTCAATAAACTGTTCAGCATACCATTTGTCGGATGATAAACTTTCAGCCAGAGCTGAGCGATCGCCACTGACGAAAGGAGCATAGGAATAAGGTAGATCTTTCTCAACAAATTGGTTCCCTTTATTTTGGAAGCCAAAATTAAGGAAACCACCAGATAAATCCCTAAACTTAATGTAGAAAATAGGGCCAGAAGAAAGGAATGCACAACACTTTCCCGAAATTGTTCATCCTGAAGCGCATGTGCATAATTCTCCAGACCAACAAATTTCATAACACCGGCACCATTCCACTCTGTTAAACCATAATACCCCGTCAACACAAGTGGAATAAAAATCAGTATGGCTACCAGCATAAGGGACGGCAATACATATAAAGCAATCATCCATTTATTTGACATGACTTTATTCATAGGAATCGCCTTTCCTTTTGTTTGTATGGAAAAAGGGACATCGTGTGCCATTCATCGCTGAGATATAATTATGTCCCTTTTTCGGTATGTTTTATATTAGGCCGGTGTTGAACCGGTTAATTTGACAACGCCTCCTGATGCTGCTCAGTAAATTCTTCAGGGGTAACATCTAATCCAAATAATGCCTGAATCAAATCAAGGTGTGTCTGGGCATCATCCGGATCCATCTGAACGTCGGCAAATAATGTGATATTCGAAGCGTTGCTCAGATCGTTAAGAACATCGATATACATCTGATGCAGGTCCACTTTATCGGTATCAACTTTTGTAGCAGGAATCACACCGGCCTTCGTAACAGCCTGCTCTCCCCACTGTTCAACAAAATATTTAACAAAAGCCTTTGCCTCATCCTTCACATCAGAATTCTCGGCCACAAACAAACCTACACCAGGTCCCCCAACCCAGCTGTTCCGATCACCCATGCCATCAACGGTTGGGAAACTGAAATATCCGATCGAATCTCTGAACTCCTGTGGAACTTCTTCGTTAGTCGTATAGTTTGGCAAATCCCATGAACCGATTAAGTACATGGCCGCCTGACTGTTCATGAACAGGCTTTTCGCTTCCTGGTCACTTAATCCGTTAAAACCTTGAACAAAGGCATCTTGATTAACGAGATTTTGAATTTCTTCGGCAGCTTTCTGGAACTCGGCATTATGGAATGTTTCGGTTCCGTTGATCGCCTCAGTTAACAGATTTGGTCCGCCGATGCGGTCAGCTAAGTACATATACCATAATGAACCTGTCCAGCGGTCTTTATTGCCCAGTGCGATGGGAGCAACACCATTGTCCGCTAAAACGCTGACAATATTTTTGAATTCCTCATACGTTTCAGGGGCAGACAACCCATACTCATCAAACATGGCTTTATTGTAAAACACCGGAGCAATATTCAGTTCAAGAGGCAGTCCATACGCTTGACCATCAATGGAATAAGCTTCCACTGTGCCAGATACAAAAAGATCTTCCAGTCCACCATCCAGCACATCATTTAGTGGAGCAAACTGATTCCCCTCAACATATGGCTTCAGATATCCTGCTGCCCAGGTCATTCCTACATCCGGGAGCTTATCTGAAGAAGATAATACTTTAATCTTCTCCTTATACTGCTCATTGCTCAACACTTCCACATCAACCTTTACACCCGGGTTTTCCTTTTCAAATCCGTCAATAATGTCTTCTACAATGTTGTAATGGGCCGTTGAATTACCTTCTGGCCATAAGTGCATAAATTGTATCGTCTTGTTTTCCCCGTCACTTTCGCCTTCTGAAGCCTGATCATCTCCACACCCTGCGACAGCCAATAAAAGCATCAGCAGCAACGACAATAATGTAACCGCTTTCTTCTTCATCCTAAAAAATACCCCCTAATCAAATTTTAAAAATTTGCATTTTGCTGAAAAGTTATTTATAGTATAGCAGGCGTAACTTTGTTTGTCTAGTCGATAAACAAAGTTTATAATCAATTGAAGTTCTGATATGATATTATCAAAATGGACGAAACAGAGGGGATTAACATGAATCTAGATATAAACCAGACATGGAACCAGCATGTCGTCAAAAAAGGCAATAAATCCATCGTTCTTGAAATCATCAAGAATAAGTCTCCGATTTCACGGGCAGACATTGCTAGTTTAACAAATTTGAATAAAGGCACCGTATCTTCACTCGTGAATGAGCTGATCAGTGAGAATCTGATTTATGAAAAAGGACCGGGAGAATCGACAGGTGGCAGAAGGCCCATCATGCTATTATTTAATGCATCAGCAGGTTATTCCATTGGCATAGATATCGGAGTAAATTACATTTTAGGAATTTTGACTGATTTACAAGGTGAAATCATTTTGGAAAAAAAGATCTCGGTTCATCAGCTCGGCTATTCCGAAATGATGGAACAGGTCATAGACATTATCTCTTATTTAAAAAAGAATATTCCTGAAAGCCGCTACGGTTTAATCGGCATCGGTATTGGCGTTCCAGGTATCGTGCATAAAAATGGAACCGTATTGATTGCTCCGAACTTAAACTGGAAAAACGCCCCTCTAAAAGAGATGATTGAAGATCAGTTCCATGTGCCCGTGATGATTGAAAACGAAGCAAATGCAGGCGCTTATGGCGAAAAAATTTTTGGTGCAGGCCAAACATCCGATAACATCGTTTATGTCAGCGCGGGAATTGGAATCGGTGTAGGACTGATTATAGATGGTCATCTCTATCAGGGCAATAAGGGGTTTGCCGGAGAAATGGGGCATATGACGATAAACGCAAGTGGAGAAAAATGCCGATGCGGGAATATCGGGTGCTGGGAGCTTTATGCATCCGAACAGGCTTTAATTCAAAAGGCCCTTGAAAGTGGAATCGCCCGGGAACAGGCTTCTCTAGAATCTTTAATCGAAAAAGCACATCATAGCGATCCAGCTGCAATTAAACTATTTACTGAGGTAGGCAAAATGCTTGGTGTAGGGATCACGAATATTATTAATACATTTAACCCTCAGCAGATCATTATCGGGAACCGCATGGCTTCAGCCGAACAGTGGCTTCGGGAAGCAGTGGAACAAACAATCAAGGAAAACCTGCTATGGTTTTTCCAGGATAATTTATCACTGGAATTCTCCCACCTTTCCAGTTACTCCGCTTCACTTGGAATGACAGCTTTTTCCATCGAAAACTTTTTAAAGATCGATCTGACGGCCGAAAATAAATGACTTCCCTTCTCATCTTTTTCTTCTCCAGTAAACGGTTTTTCCCATGTCCCTATACATGCGGACATGGGATTTTCTTATGAGTGGCGAGAAGTATTCAACAATTTCCATTAATTTTCGGGAGGTGACTGGCACCTGTCGGACGAAAATTACCCCTTCCATTTTTGTGCAATAGCGTATATAATTAAAACATACTATTCTTATAGGTTTTTAAGGAAAAAGGGAGGTTTTATTCAATGTCTGAACAAACGAAAGAGCAAGCCGCAAGTCTTCCGAGAATTGGCGATCCAGCACCGCAATTTGCAGTAAATACGACCCACGGTCCAATTAAACTTGAAGATTACAAGGGATCATGGCTTGTGTTATTTTCGCACCCCGCCGACTTCACACCCGTTTGCACAACAGAATTCGTCGCATTTCAGGAAATTTATCCGCAATTGAAAGAACTGAACACGGAGCTGCTTGGACTCAGTGTAGACAGTGTTCAATCTCATATTGCATGGGTTCGCAACATTCAGGAAAAGCTAGGTGTGAAGGTTGAATTTCCAGTGATCGCTGACCTGAATAAAGAAGTGGCGACCAAATACGGAATGATCCACCCTGGAGAAAGTACAACAGAAACAAACCGAGCTGTATTCGTAATCGACGACAACCAAATCATCAAAGCCATCATTTATTACCCACTGACCACAGGACGCAATATGGATGAAATCGTCCGTCTTGTCAAAGCTCTTCAAACCACAGCAAACCATCAAGTTTCCACACCAGCAAACTGGAAACCAGGAGAAAAAGTTGTTGTTCCTCCCCCGTCATCCCAGCAGCAGGCTGAAGAACGGGCAAATGATGAGGAACTAGAAGTGATTGACTGGTATTTAGCTAAAAAAGAATTAAAAGAATAGGTGATGTTAGTGGCATGCGGAAAAGAAGAAGTCTCACTCTCACCATCACAGCTGAAACTTTTTTTAGATGCTGTGAAGGAGCCTGCAACAGAGGATGCTATTGCCAGATTCACGGGACTGCCTATTTTTAAGGTCAGAAGCAGCCTAAGAGAATTGACAGAAGCGGGATATATTGAAACATTCCATAATGAATACACCGTCTCAAACAAAGGAAAAGAATATCTCGTTCAAAATTAATTTTTCATGTAATCTTCTCCTTTTGACATATAATACCCCGGATTATGGTTTTACTTAGACAGGCCATAGTCCGGGGAATTTTTTGTTGTCATTGACATGTCAGTAATATGCCTAACTAAAATCGATCTTATTCGACAAATATTAGGAGGTGACTGGCACCTTAAAATAAGCTGGCGATCCATTCGATAATTTTTTTGAAAAAGTTCACAATAGCCTGGAAAAACCCTGTATCTCCGGTCACATCTTCTATTCTGCCCCGTATATCATTAGCCAGGGTTTCTAATTGACTTCTGACACTGTCAAAGTCAATATTTATGGTGCGCATTTTTTCAAATAAATTAATAAGAAGTTCTCGGTCTTCGGGACTTAATTCAAGATTTAATTTGTCCAGCTGTTCCTGGATAATTTGTTCAACTTCCTCTTTTGAAGCCGGGTTTTGTTCAGAAATTGCCTGTTTAATTTGTGTCAGCAATTCACTGACCTTTTCCTGATCCATCCCCTCTTTTTCTGCCAGTTTTGTAGCAAGGCTTAATTCTTCATTGGCGACTTCCATCCGGTCTTGATTAAGGGATTCCCCTTCCACATGATAGGCTTTGTAAATCCCCGTTAAGGCAGAGTGCCCGGTTACTTTTAACGGTGATGCCACTTCAACCACTGCGTTTTCTATCCCTGCCGTAAGCAGTGCATTGGCATACATATCCTTTGTCACCTGGGTGATGGATTCAGGATTCATAATCTTCACTTCCAGTCCATGCCCATCTTCTTTACGAATAATTTTTGCCGAGGAATACATATTGGAGTTTGGGTCTCCATTAATATAATTCACCAGATCTTCTGCCGTGACGATATGCTCTTGAACCATTGATGGATCATCAACATCAAGAAGTCTACGGACCTGTTCTTTCTGTTCTTCCGTCAACGATTCCCCGTAAACGACAATCGGTTGTCCAAATTTTTCATCTATTACGTTGTCATTTTCTCCTTCGCTTGCTGATACACCTGCTGAAAATGTCAGCATCCCTGAGATCAATGCAAATACAACGGCAACACCAATCGAAAGAATTCGTCTCATGTGCACACCTTCTCCTTCTCAATAAGGTTGTCTCACAACTATATTATGCCTGGATTTTAAAAATATTGAAAAGGGTATATGAACCTGTTTCGTTTTTCCCTGTATTTCAATCATGACTTGCAGGGTTGGGGATGCTGCAGGTTCCTGCATGAAAAATCGGTTTTCATGCAGGTCCATGCCTGGTACAGCTATGAAGTCTAAACGTGTTCGAACATAATCCGTGAAGCCAGGACCATTCAGTTTTTCCCCTCATTTATATGGGATTAGATGATAGCTATGCGACAATTGCCCCCCATATTATCCCAGGTGTTATGTTCCTGATATCCAATCCTAATCGAATGCACAGGATTCCGTCCGATATTACCGGGCACCTAAAAAAGACTGCAGGACCAAAATGGACCAGCAGTCTTTTAGGAAACGTCATCGTTTAATTTCCCATCCCTTTCTTTCCATGGAGGAAGGGATTATCCTGTTTTTCTTTTGATTTTTTTTGTGAACGGATATCGTCTGGATCGAGTCCTCTTCCCAGCGTATCATACAGATGCTCTTCTTCGGGATCAATCAGTCTGTCCTTCTGATAATACACCCGCGGGGTCTTCCAGAGAGCGTACATCGCCTTCCACATCGGCATCTCGTGATACCGTTCCGGCCACATTTTTTTAATATGTTTTTTGACCAGCGGATAATATTTCGGATTCATACCGGGAAAAAGATGATGCTCGGTATGGTATGAGAAATTAAAATGCAACACATCCACCCACTTTGGAACCGTAACCGAAAGGCTGTTGGCGAGAGGATCATTGACAGGTACAAGCGGATTTAACCTGTGATTGGTCGCAATATAACTCATTACGATAAAGTTGGCGATTAACAGAGGGAGCAAATAGGCAAAGATCCAGTTCCCAAAACCAATTATAAATAACAACCCAATCCATATTGACCATGGAATCAGAAACTCAAGCAATACCTTTGGCCGTTTTTGTGATTTGAAATCTTTAAAATAGACCAGAAACATCCGAAACGAATGGATGGTAAATGTGACGGCCAGCGAAAGAAATCCAAAAACAGATCGGACAGAAAAAGGAATACGGTAAATCAATTTTAAAATCGGGTTTTTTTTCAGCTGATCATGGCTGAGCCATGCATCCGGATCACGCTCTTCATCCTGGGTATGCCCATGATGTTCCACGTTATGCCATTTAATCCACAAGGAAGGACCGGTAGAAAGCGGCAAAAAGGCAATAGCTCCTAACCAGTCTCTGAGCCAGTGTTTGCGGACAACCGTTCCGTGGAGGATTTCATGTCCTAAAAAACCTAAACCTGCAAAACTGAACCCTAAAATGACGGAAATGCCAGCGGATAACCAGAAGTTGAGGTCAAATAAACTGATTGCAATGATACCTCCCGTTACAATGAACAAGTAAGCTAGCCCCCCTAACAGACGGGCCGGCACTGGCTGGAACACCTTTTTCGGGAGATGAGGGATCAGACGTGCAGCATACCAGCCAAAGGTATGGAGATCATTCTTCATGCATCAAGCTCCTTTCAAGTCATCAAAAAACCTGCATTCTTTTATGGTTAGATACAGCCCCCAAAACATATTCAGGAGAACGGTAACTTGAACAGGTCTTTACTTATTAATATTAATATATAACAAAATATGTTTTATCAATCATAACAATAAAACAAAATAATTGCAATAAGGTTTTAGAACCAGGTGCTAAATTAAAATTCCCTCCAGATCTTGCCTATCTTGCCTACCTTAAAAAATCATCATTAACGCAAAAGACACCCCCCGACATATCCAGGAGGTGCCTGTCACCAATCGAAAAACTTTGTAAAAAAACGAAGAGAACAATCATCCTATCCTCTGTCAACTGCACTCCCATTGCTGTTTATATCTTTTCCATTCATTCCAGTATAAATAAATATTGCATCTCTGAGGAATTCAGCAGCACCATCTTGCACCTGATCATAATATTTCGTAAAACGTTGATCATCAACATACATCTGCGCCAGACCTGCATGAGCTTCTTTCGTATAATGGTCCCAGTAAAATCCCAGCCACCTATGATGAAGTTCAGCCACTTTTTGTCCCCTGGTACCGCCAGGGTCCCCCGTTTCCATCGCCTCTTTTAATGTATCCATAATTTCTTGACTTAAATTTTCTATCTTTTCATATTGTTCTTTGGTCATATTCTTGATTTTCCAGTAACTCTGTTGTACCTGGTCATCACCAAATTTATCGCGGATTTCCCGGCCATATTTCTTTTCATTATCCTCAATCAATCTTTCCTTAAACCCCTCAAATTTTTCTTGATCACTCATCGTACCATTCCCTTCCTTTACCCTCAACGTTTTTTCTACATTATGAATTAAACGGTTTACCTTCTCCCGTCTGGCGATCAGTTTTTCCCGGTGGTCTTTTAAGGCTTCAACCTCGCTGAATCCAGGTGAATGAAGAATTTTTTGAATCGTTTGTAATTCGATACCCAATTCCCTGTAAAACAGAATTTGCTGCAGCAGGTCCACCTCTTTCGGGCCATAAACCCGATAGCCGTTTTCATTCATTCTCGAAGGCTTTAACAATCCAATTTCGTCATAATAACGCAGAGTCCGCTTCGTAACCCCGGATAATTTCGCCAGTTCATTCACGGTATATTTCACCTTCTCACCTCCCTATTCTTAGGGTAAACGTTTACGCAACGTTAAGGTCAAGGGGAAAATGCTGACTTACATGGTGTGCGAAAACAGTCGTTTTTTTAAAATATGTCATTATTTAAAAACGAGGGGTATCTATATTAAAGGGCACCTACCTGAACTTTATTCTCCTCTTACAAAAGCAGCCAGACAAAAAACGGACTGATCAGGGACACCATGATGGCGCTTAACGTCATGGCTACTGTACTAACTGCCCCTTCTTCCTCACTATTCTCCAGTGATTTTGATGTACCGATAGCATGTGATGCACTTCCCATTCCTGCTCCTTTACCCAGAAAATGATAAATCTTAAACCATTTCATAACAGCTGGCCCGCAAACCGCTCCACCTATTCCCGCAATCATGACAAACACGACAGCCAGCGAAGGAACTCCTCCAATCATGGCTGTAATCTCCGTGGCAACGGGGGTAGTGGCATTTTTCGGCGTCATGGAAACAATCATCTCCCGATCAAACCCGAACCATTTGACAAACAATATTCCCGTCACCACTCCTACGATCGATCCCGATCCGATGCCGGCCAACAGAGTCAGCGGATATGTTTTCATCACTTCCCGGTGCCGGTATAAAGGATAAGCCAGGGCAACCACTGCAGGTCCAAGAAACCAGTCGATAACCTGCCCTCCAATCATATATGTCTCGTAAGGGATATGCGAAATCAGCAAAAAAGTTCCAATTATCATTGTTACCGGTAAAATTGGCAATAAAAAAGGGTTGGGAAGTTTTCCATACAGCCATTTCGCACCTATGTAAATGATAATCGTACCAAGAAATCCACCTGCACCAATCAAAACATTATTCATACTTCTGCTCCTTCCTCAATGCCCTCTCCTGACTGATTTTTCCTGTTATTACCATCACCATTAGGGTGCTTACGAGAGCAATTAGAAACAGAAAAATTCCCCTTCCTGAAAAAACATACAAATATTCAATTACTCCGACCGTCACCGGGATAAACAGGAGTGGCAGGTGTTTCATCAGCAATATCCAGAAATCAAAATTTTATGATTAGGTTTCACTCGCTGTAAATCAGACCACAAAATGAGTAATCAGAACTCACAGATGAATATCAGGCTTTGCACTTAAAAAATCAGGTCTCGCACATCAACATTCCTAAAAAAATCGGATTCACATTCGAGGATCTGAAAACCGATTAGCCCCGGGATCGAGACTGTTAAAACTTTTGGAATTAAAAATACCCGATATCTATGAATGAACTGTACCCCGAAAAGTGGACAGTTATAAAAACCCTATGCAGCTAAGAGATGATCCCGATATTGATTCGGGGTCATCTTTTTTAATGTCCAT
>NZ_SMAN01000014.1 GCF_004342905.1 Melghiribacillus thermohalophilus
TGCGTATTCGCATGGAATGTCAGCAACCAGCCTAGCATTTGAAAGCAATCATACGATAGAGGAAGAATCAAGCACATTTTGTTGCGGAGAACCAAATTTTACATAATACGACTAAATCTTTCAATAAATTGCGAATAATTTTACGATTTTGCATTCTGTCTTCAGCCTGTCTGTTAAAGGGTTTAAATCTTTAAGCCCAATACCTCCGGGTCGATAGGGTTTGATGAAAAGGCCATACATCAATGATTTTGTTATTATGTATTGGTAATCATAAAGGGAAGTGAATCAAGTATAATTGACCGGAAAGTTGAGGGAATCATCATGGAACAGAATCAGCCCAATTTAGAGCACTCACCGTTTATTACATATGTAAGGGATGAATGGGCGGAATTAAGCGGGAACATAAAAGTACCGATTACCCGTGAAGAATTTGAAGCATTAAAGGGAATAAATGAGAATATTTCGTTAGAAGAGGTATCTAAAATATATTTACCCCTCTCGAGACTATTGAATTTATATGTGACGGAAAAACAATCCCTTCATCGGGAAACGAATCAGTTTTTCCAGCGAAACCACCGAAAAGTGCCCTTTGTCATTGGAATTGCCGGCAGTGTTGCGGTCGGAAAAAGCACAACTGCTCGCTTGATTCAAACCCTGTTATCCAGGTGGCCGAACCATCCGAAAGTGGATTTAGTCACAACCGACGGCTTTTTATATCCCAATCAAATTTTAAAAGAACGAAATCTGATGAATCGGAAGGGGTTTCCGGAAAGCTACCGGACTGGGAAATTAATTCAATTTCTGGCGAAAATCAAAGCAGGAGCTGCCAGGGTAGAAGCACCGGTTTATTCGCATTTATATTACGATGTGTTGCCCTCAAAAAAGCAGATTGTTGATCGGCCGGATGTTTTAATTGTTGAGGGAATCAACGTTCTTCAAGTAGGGAAAAGCAAAAACAGCAGACATATTCCAAGTGTGTTTGTTTCAGATTTTTTTGATTTCTCCATTTATGTAGATGCGGATGAAACAGACATTCAGCGCTGGTATGTGGAACGGTTTATGATTTTGCGGGAAACCGCTTTTAAAAATCCCAACTCATATTTTCACCGCTATTCCCAACTGACCGATGAACAGGCAGTCGGTAAGGCAACGGAAATATGGAATGAAATCAACCGTAAAAATTTAGTCGAAAATATTTACCCCACAAAAAACCGGGCCGATTTAATCCTGCAGAAAGGAAAGGACCATTCGGTATCCAGGATCAAATTGCGCCGGGTATAAAGAAGATTGACTGTCCCGTTTTGTGGGCTGCACTGAATGAGTCGCTTCACGACAGAAGCGTTTTAAGGAAAGGCAAATGGTTAGTGACTAAGACCAAAAAAAGGAGTGAGATGGTCCTCACTCCTTTTTTTCGTTTTCATCTATATCCGGAACAACTTCATCCGCTGTTTCCATGGAATAGCTTTCTTTTAGATTTGCCCCCCTGTTGTCGGGTGTTTCCTCATTGTTGAAAAATTCATGATGATTGACTAAATATCTGTGAAAATAAATTTCGGTAATACTTAGGACTGTTGCAGCCAGAAGAGAAGACGTCACTGTAGGAGCGAAGGCTGGATCTACAAACGCTTCTTCCAGAAACCAGATGAGAAAGAAGGCGAGGGTAAAATCCATAATTGTGGCCCCCGTGTTGGTAGCCCGTTTTAAAATGATCAGGTCTCCGATTACATATGCAACTACCCCTGTGATAAGTGAAATAAGAACAACATTTTCCATGGAGACACCAAATGCTAAACCTAATGTCAGGTATATGGCTATAAAACCGATGACCAACTTCAAAAGCAAAGCTTTAATGTGGTCCATAACATCCCCCTTTAAAAGAAGTTTTTTTTTATTTTGAACCATTCAGGAAGAATTATTCTCTGGGCAAGAGGATTAGTCAGCATAATTCTTGGCAGCCGGCAAACAATAGATATAAACGAGGTCAGGAGGTAAACCAATGGATCAAAAGAAAAAGGGAAAACCTTCATTAGCCGAAAAAAATTATGATCCGGAGGACTATAACAGAAAAGACGAAATGTCCCGGGGCCTGGCTATAACCCATGAGCAGGCCAGTGACACATTAACGGAAGGAACCATTGATGGGAAAATTGAACGTTCAAGTGGAAAGAGAGAAGACCTTTCCCGGGAAGGATTTGAGCAAGAAAAAAAATAGATGGAAAACCCTTGCCTGTATACGGCAAGGGTTCTTTGGTACAAGATGCACTTCATGTTGATTAGCCAAATAGGGTGAAAATATTCTCAGTGAGGATAGATGCTTAATGTGACGCGCACGTTTGGTAAATACTGCCACATTTTTTAGCAGGTATACATGGAGCGGATAAGCAATTATCGGCATGACAAAGGGAAATTTTAAAGCAATGTATCTTTTACTGACTCCGGTAGAAAATGTTATACATATTCCTTCACAAATCTTCTGATTAGCTGATTAAAGGTATACCATTGTCTGGACGGAATCTGGTGGGAGACTCCTTTCAGAATGGTTTTATACAGATAAGGGCATCGTTCATTTAAATAATCGTGCTTTAAAATCCATGGGCTTCTTGTTCCGTAAATCGTTAACAGAGGGACTTTGATCAGATGAAGCAGATCATAACAGTCATACATTAACGATTTCTGGTAAAAATCACGCCAGATGGAAGGCTTTGTTTTAAGCATATGAAGATACAGTTTGTTTTGAATTTGTCTGTCACTTGTGTGACTTTTGGCCAGAACCTGTGCCAGATATTTATGAGACATCTGAAGCATTTTTATGCCCAGCTGAAAATGAAGTTTTAGCATCCTGGTATTTACCCGCGGAAATCCACCGGATAATATCACAGCCTTTGTATGTTCAGGATAGCTTAAGGCGAACTGCTGGGCCACTGTTCCTCCAGCAGAATATCCGCAAATAATTGCCCGCTGGATGTTTTCTTTGTCTAAGATGCTCTTAATTTCGTCAGCGTATCCCTGGATGGTAATTTCATTTTTCTGGGTGGCTGAATCTCCGTGACCGCTTAAATCTGGAATCAGCAGACGAAAGTCTTTCGATAAAGATTCCTGAGAGAGAAACACTTTTCTCCCCATGCCAGGCGGATGAATCAAGACGATTGACAGTCCTGTTCCCCGATCATCATAGATCAGCCTTTTATGTTCGAGTGATATTTGTCCCATAAAACAATCCCCGCTTTTTTAATTGATTCGTATTTTGTCTCGGCTACAATCGCTAGTATGGCTCAATTATTCCGTTTTTAGTCAGGGAAAACTTTGTTGGGACAAAAAAGCGGACTCCTTAAAATATCTGCATTCGGCTTACACGCTAAATGGGCAATTGCTCCTCCGTGTATTCATCTCTCAATCAGCTGTTCCATTTATTGAGTACATGTTTGATAAAGGAGTCCAGGGTTTTCTGGTATCTGCATGGATCAGGACGTTTAATCCTGATCTGTTGTCGTATTCTCTGGGTTCGACATTGATTGATGGTACCTGTATTTAATGGGGGTCGATTGTACGTGGTTTGGACGGGTCACATTCCGGAAGAGGACTGCCAGTGGATTCGGCAAGCTTGATTAAATAATAGCATTCTTCCCTTGACATGTGATCGGCCATTAAACCTGAAAAGGTGCCCAGGACAGTTTCATTTAATTCCATTTCTTCGATTTCATGCAAAAACCCCCTGAAAACCGCTATTTTCATTTCCACTTCATTGTTAAATCGCTTCAAAGCCGGAAATGTCTTCAAGCTGGTACGAAGATATCCCGTTAGTTCGG
The DNA here is from genome assembly GCF_004342905.1 of Melghiribacillus thermohalophilus. Taxonomy (GTDB): domain Bacteria; phylum Bacillota; class Bacilli; order Bacillales; family Alkalibacillaceae; genus Melghiribacillus; species Melghiribacillus thermohalophilus. The sequence continues at coordinate 3,807 of NZ_SMAN01000014.1, forward strand.
TTGCTTTCAAATAAAAGTTTTCAAAGTGTTTGACGAAGGATTGGCTTTTGTCCCGAAGACGTTTTTCCACGCCGTCGAGTTCATCATGTATCGCACCTGCATGACCGGCGGCATCCAGCAGCCAAACAAGATGATGATGGAGTTCATGAAAAACGGGGGGGATTTTTTTTTCCTTCAAATAGCGGATGATCAGTAAGTATTCATCCAGCTCATTCACCATATGATTAATAAAGGTGGGGGAGAGGTGAATACCAATTTTGCCCTGTAAGTGGCGTTCCATAATGGACAGTTTAAATTCCCGAAACTCCCTCGTGGCATGTTCTGTCTGGCGGGTTAAATGAGTCCATTCAGCAGGCTCTATTGTCTGTCGGGCCTGATCTAAATACGTGTCGTAAGTATTGACAAATGATTTTGCAATGTGAAGTTCTGCTGCTTCAGAGGGGAAAAGGGAATCCCGGATGAAACGGGCATGATCGCCCATAATCTGAAGCCAGAAAGTATGTTCAAAGGACGCACTTTCTTGAAAGGATTTCAAATGTCTAAACCTCCCTGCCAATTGTCTTCGCTCCCATTATATTCTTCACAGGGATTGTCTTAGTAAATATTTATGAAAAGGCAAGCAGGTATCTGGCACCTCAATGTGGACTGCGTTATTAAGCTGGTCGTCCTTTTCTCTTATCAGCAGCTGCTCTTCAGATGTCGTCCGGCAGATATACTTTTTCTGTTTTAATAAAAAAAGTGGTAATCCTTTAAAAATAAATTAGGGTGACGTCTATTCAGAATAAATCACATTGTTCAGATGGGTTGCTGTTTAATCGAAAAATTGAATATGTGGTTTTTCCTCTCTGTAATAATGTAAGCGGTCCTGGAGTGTACCGGTGTGGAATTCGAATTTATGTCCGTCCGGATCGGTAAAATAGATTGATTTTTTGTCCTTTTCATGTCTTTTTCGGCCAGGAAGGATATTTACGTTTAAGCTTTTTAAAGTCTGTAGAGCCTTTTCAAAATCTTTTTCGTCAATGGAAAAGGCGATGTGGGTGTAGGAATGGTTGATTTCATTTCTTGGGATATCTTTTTCTACATTCAGTGCAATCCACAGGCCATTGAGGTCAAAATAAGCAGTGTTCTTTCCTTTTAACAGCAATTTAGCCCCAAATACGTTTTGATAGAAATGAATGGAGCGTTGAAGGTCAGAAACAGAAAACAGCAAATGATTGATCCCTTTGATATTCATCATAACCTCCTATGGTTTACAAGATCATCTTATACATTCATTTTACCACGAGATCAGAAAAAGTGCCTGCCCTGTCGAATGAGAAAATGGGATGTCATAATCGAGGAATTGGTTGAGATATCCGTAAAATCAACAAGTTAAGGAAAAGATGTTTCGATAGGTGATAGGCACACCTTATGCATGTGGTATGATAGTGGAAATGAAAGAACTGGTTTTTCAAGGGGGATAGAATCATGACAAATACCTTTGACTGGCACCGGGAAGCGGAAAAAGCCTGGGATGAACGCGCCTCATACTGGAGTCAAAACAGCCAAAACATGTGGGATCATGGCAGCCGGAAAACGATTATTCCATTTGTTCAGCAATACGTTCAAAAAGGGAGTAAAGTAGCGGATATCGGCTGTGGAGACGGGTATGGTTCCTACAAACTGTTTAAGGCAGGCTATGAAGTGGTTGGTGTTGACATTTCTAAGGAAATGATTGAACGGGCCAATCAGCGAACAGGGGATGAAAAACTATCTTTTGTCCAGGGCGATCTAGTTGAACTACCCTTTGCAGCGGACACGTTCGATGGAGTAATGGCTGTTAATTCGCTGGAATGGATTGAAATACCCGTTCAAGCACTGCATGAACTGAAGCGGGTGATCAAACATGACGGACACCTCTGTGCTGGTATTCTTGGCCCAACGGCGAAACCACGCATCAACAGCTATCCGAGGCTGTACGGTGAGCCGGCTGTTTGTAATACCATGATGCCGTGGGAGTTTCAGCAGCTTGCGGAAGAAACCGGCTGGGAACTAATAGATGGGCACGGTATTTACAAGAGGGAAGTAAGAAATCAGCATTATCAGGATTTGCCCACAGAACTGAAACAATCCTTAACATTTATGTGGGTTTTTATGTTAAGAAATAAAAAACAATAAGGTGAAGCGGTATAAAATTTTTCAGGTTGAGCAAGTCTATTTTTCAATTGGTTTGAAACTTCAAGATTCCATTTTGCGTAGATGTTTTTATAAAAAAGAGGAGGGATTGATCATGGTAGATGATAACAGGGGATGTATAAAATGTGGGAGTACGAATGTGGGAACGAAAGAGGTGTCCATGACAGGTGCCGGATTATCCAAACTGTTCGATGTCCAGCATAACCAATTCACGGTCGTATACTGTAAAAACTGCGGTTATTCCGAGTTTTATAATAAAGATTCATCCACAGCCGGAAATATACTTGATCTCTTTTTTGGCGGATAGCATAAAAGCATGGGAGTTCAATTCCCGTGCTTTTTTTCGTGCGCCGGATGCCAGAAATTCATAATCAGAACCAAGCAATCCGAGGGTGCCGAATCTCCTGACAAAACCCTCAATATTCAGACAATTATATTTATGCACACCTTGATTTCTCCGGTATTTTTCGTCAACTATGGATCTATCCATCACAATATTCATATCAGATAGAGAGCGATTAGTACGAATATTATCGTATCAGCAATCGTAATATGAAAATATGAAATACCACCTTGTTATTTCTAAAAATTACCGCCAGATTAACCGGATAAAATATAAATTTGAAATTGCATTACTATACATTTTTATGTAAAATTAATATGAACTTTCGGTGCATGGAACAGAATGCTCCTGTGTTTTGATCCGTTCTTAACCGCCCCGTTTTCGCCATTTCTTTCAGCCGTTTTATATTCGAATAGATTCGATGTTTTTATTTTTTTCTTTATACTTTAATGCTGTGAAATTATAATTTGTCGAATTGTGCGAGCTGAAATATGTGGTGCAGGGAATAGGAGTTTGCACCTGTGACATTAAGTGAAAATAAGGAGGAACATTTACATGAAGATGAAAGGGAAGTTTTTATTTGGTTTTGCCATTCTTTTTGTAATTGGATTTTTGTCTGCATGCGGTACCGGGGGAGACAATAATGATGATAGCCAGAATGCAGATGGCAATGGGCAGAAAGAAACGTTAATCATCGGTACAGATGCGGCATTTGCTCCGTTTGAATATCTTGATAAAGGCGAAATCGTCGGTTTCGATGTCGATTTTATTGATGCTGTGATGACTGAAGCGGGTTATGATTATGAAATTAAAAATGTAGGCTGGGATCCTTTATTTCCATCGGTTGAAAATGGAGACGTAGATTTTGGTTTATCTGCTATTTCCATTACAGATGACCGTATGGAAACGTATGACTTTTCTGTACCATACTTTGAATCCAGATTGTTAATTATGGTTCCGGAAGGGTCAAACATTCAGAGTGCGGAAGATTTAGAAGGAAAATTAGTAGGCGTTCAAAATGGTACAACAGGCCAGACAGCCGTTGAAAAAATTCTTGGTGAAAACAATGAGAATATTAAAAAGTATGAAACAACTGCCGTTGCAATCATGGCGATGCAAAACGGTGATGTAGAGGCTGTTGTAACTGATAATACAGTAGCAGAAGAATATGTGAGCAATAATCCAAATGAAAAGTTTGAAGTAATCGAGGATCCAGAAAACTTTGCACCAGAATATTACGGCCTGATGTTTAAGAAAGGCAGCGATTTAAAGGCCGAGTTAGATGAAGCAATTAATGCGGTGCTTGACAGCGGGAAATATGCAGAAATCTATGAAGAATACTTCGGTTATGAGCCTGATGTAGAGGCACTTAAAGAGGCTGCACAGGAATAAAAAGTGAACAATTGCGTAACGTTTGATCTGCGTTACGCAATTTTCATTCCACTGAATAAAGGAGTAGAACGATGGATATTCGATTCGATGTCATACAGGATTATTTGCCCTATTTCCTTCAGGGAATGGGGTTGACAATCGGGTTATCTCTGATTGGAATTCTGATGGGATCCGTTATGGGCCTGTTTATCGCATTAGGTAAAATGACAAGGTTTAAGGTCATTCAATTCCCCTTTATCTGGTACATTAACTTTTTCAGAGGAACCCCCCTCTTTGTTCAAATCTTATTAATTCATTTCGGCGTTATGCCCATTTTTATGTCACCTGTTAATCCAATTGCCTCGGCAATTGTTTCATTATCTTTAAATGCGGCTGCATATATTGCTGAAATCTTTCGTGCGGGGATTCAGTCGATTGATCGGGGACAGATGGAAGCAGCACGTTCCCTGGGGATGAGTCACGTCCAGGCCATGCGATATGTGATTTTGCCGCAGGCCGTTAAACGGATGATTCCGCCGCTTGGAAATGAGTTTATTGTTCTGTTGAAGGATTCTTCCCTGGCTGCGGTCATCGCTGCTCCGGAATTAATGTACTGGGGGCGTGCCGCTTCAGGGGCCACTTTTAGGGTCTGGGAACCCTATTTAACGGTTGCGCTGATTTATTTAGTTCTTACCCTATCGTTGACTTATGTGCTGAACTATGTGGAAAGGAAGTTGGCGACAGAATGATCCAGGTACAAAATCTGAAAAAGTCGTTTGGAAGCCTTGAAGTACTAAAGGATATCAGTGTAAACATAAAGCCTCAGGAAGTGGTAGTCGTCATCGGACCATCCGGCTCTGGAAAATCTACCTTTCTGCGCTGCATTAACAAGCTGGAATCCTTTGAAGAGGGACATATTTATATCGACGGTGTGGATATTGCGGATAAAAAAACAAACATTAACAAAGTGCGTGAAGATGTCGGCATGGTGTTCCAGCAATTTAACCTGTTTCCTCACAAAACGGTTATTGAGAATATTATGCTATCACCGATGAAAGTCCGGAAGTGGTCTGAAGAAAAGGCTCGTCAAAAGGGAATGGAACTTCTGTCCAAAGTAGGACTGGGAGATAAAGCGGACGTTTATCCGGATTCTCTGTCAGGGGGCCAGAAGCAGCGTGTGGCAATAGCCCGTGCCCTGGCGATGGAACCGAAAGTCATGCTCTTCGATGAACCGACATCTGCTCTGGATCCGGAAATGGTCGGTGAGGTTCTCGGTGTTATGAAACAGCTGGCCAAAGAAGGAATGACCATGATTGTGGTTACCCATGAAATGGGATTTGCCCGGGAAGTGGGCGATCGGGTCCTTTTCATGGACGGGGGTTACATTGTGGAAGAGAACAAACCGAAGGAATTGTTCGGTAACCCTCAGCATGAGCGCACCAAAGCATTTTTAAGCAAAATTTTATAAGGATGTTTTGAATGGGTGTGACTGATATACGGTTGCATCCGTTATTACCTCACGTTGAAGAACATATATTCTGAATAAGCTTTGGAAGATAAAATCATTATTTAAAATATCCAAAAAAGAATGAGGCGACACAGTATGACCTGGAATTTTAAATCATTTGAAGAACTTTCAAAAGAGGAACTTTATGCAATTTTAAAAGAACGGGTGGATGTGTTCGTTGTAGAACAGGCCTGCCCCTATCCTGAAATTGACGGTTACGATGAACAGAGTTGGCATCTATATTATGAAGATCAAGGGGATATTGCCGCTTACTGCCGCTTGATTCCTGCAGGAGTCATGTATGACGAATCCTCGATCGGCAGAGTACTCGTTAAAAAAGAGTACCGGGGAAGCGGATTAGCAAGAGAAATGATGGGAAAAGCCATGGAGATTATGAAGAACGAATGGACTGTGTCAAGAATTAAACTCCATGCCCAGGAATATTTGAAGGATTTTTACGGATCCTTTGGATTTCTGCCGGTAACAGATGTATATCTTGAGGACGGCATTCCCCATATTGATATGATTTACGCCCAAAAGGAATAAGAATATAACTTTCTTCAAATATTAGACATATGGATGACCCCGGCACAGCAAGGTGTCGGGTTTTTTATATACAAAAGATTGGTCTAAAATTTTTAAAAACAAGTAAATTCTAATTGACATTTTTACAGATGATGCATATGATAGATGATAAAGTTGATCTTACGCAAAATAATTTGATATATAAAAAATAGATGAATCGGTCAAAGAAGGGAGCACAATCATGTTTAGCTGGTTTGCAGAATTAAACCCAATTATGCAGGCGTTTATCGGAACCCTGTTTACCTGGGGAATGACTGCTCTAGGAGCTGGGATTGTATTTTTTTCCAGGCGGGACCATCAAAAATTTTTAGATGCGATGCTTGCGTTTGCGGGCGGGGTCATGATTGCTGCCAGTTATTGGTCTCTCCTTGCACCAGCCATTGAAATGGCAGAAAGGGGCAGTCTTCCGGCGTTTGTTCCTGCTGTTGTAGGGTTTTTATTAGGCGGACTGTTTTTGCTGCTTGTGGATAAATTCCTGCCATTGCTCGAAAGCGACAAATATCTGAAGGAAATTAAAGATCGCAATGCGAAACATCGAACGGCCTTGCTGGTGTTTTCGGTTACCCTTCACAATATACCGGAGGGTCTTGCTATAGGGGTTGCATTCGGAGCGTTAGCTTCTGATTTTACATCGGCTACACTGGCTGGAGCCATCGCACTGGCTCTTGGGATAGGAATTCAGAACTTTCCTGAAGGTGTTGCCGTTTCCATGCCTCTTCGGAGGGAAGGACTTTCTAAACAAAAGAGCTTCTTTTATGGGCAATTTTCCGGAATGGTTGAACCGATATCAGCTGTGATCGGTGCACTGGCTGTTGTGTTCATTCAGCCCATTTTGCCGTACGCTCTAAGCTTTGCAGCCGGAGCCATGATCTTCGTCGTTGCAAAGGAAATTATTCCGGGATCTCTGGAAAAGGGCAATGTTCACCTGGCATCTATCAGTTTAATGATCGGTTTTGCCGTGATGATGACACTGGATGTGGCTCTGGGATAAAGGCTTGAGAAGATTTATATGGAAAACAGTTTGCATGCCGCTCAACGCATGTGCTCTGCATCAGAGCAATGGATATACTGGCCCGAATTATTTTCTATTCTTAAGAGGAAAGCCAGTCATGACAGGGGTCATGGCTGGCTTTATTCCATTTAGAAACAGCTAGCTCTATTTGAATTTCTGATAGATATCATCATACTGTTTAATTAAGTTCATATCCAGTTCTGTAATCCCTCCTGCCCGCCAGGATGTCAATTTTACCGTTATGACTTTATATTCAATGCTGATGAATGGGTGATGATTTACTTCTTCAGATAAATTCGCCAATTGATTCACAAAATCAATCCCTGTCAAAAATTCGGAAAAACGGAATCGTTTTACCAGCCAGCGGTCATCTTCCACCTTCCAGCCTTCCAGCTGCTTCAATTCCTCTTTGACCTGTTCGATTTGAAGTTTTTCCATTCCCGATCACCTCCTAATTCTGATTTCTACAAAGTACATCAAATCCCTCCCGTAAACAGGGGGATGTATTTGGCATCCGGGCAGAAGTATGATGTATTATAATAGGTACAGGAACCGATGAGGGGTGCAAAATGAATAGTTTTAGGAGACTGAAATTCATCCTTGCTTTTAGAAAATCACTGCCCTTTTTAAAAGACTTTTTTCTCTCAAGGGAAGTCAAAGTTTCGAAAAAAGCCATTTCTATATTATTGCTTGTCGGGTATCTCCTGTTGCCATTTGATGTTATTCCGGATTTTTTCACTGTAATTGGCATAGTGGATGATCTGACGGTTTTAACGTTGATTTTTAGTCAAATCGTGAAAATGGCTCCTGATACATTAAAAGAAAAATATCATCTGGAATAAAGACATTCAAACGTTGTCCATAACGGTAATGGGCGTGTTGATTTTTAAAAGGAGGTCTTCGATGTTTAATGGAATGTTTTTTGGCATTGTGTCTCTGGCCATTCTGATCTTTGCAGCTTTTTTTGGTTATGTGGCGTTTCTCGTTAAGCGAAGCAAAGATGAATAGCTTACATATGAAATGGAACCCTGGCCTAAGAGGCTTTCCTGAAAGCTGAAATACTGATGCTACTGAGTAAAGAAGATTTAAAAAGACGGTATATTAGGAACGAAATACACAATGGAGCAGGATTTTTTCTACAAGGAGAAACTGTGGAGCGGGGAATCGAAATAATCATCCCCGACTAGGAGCGTCTTTGTGTAAACAGAGTTATTATGTCAGGGAGTGTTTGATGAGTCCTCAAAAGAGGAGTATAAAAAATTATTCGAGACTTAGTGAGCCGTGGTGCTGAGGGAATCATTCTCGGTTGTACCGAAATCCCTCTTTTAATTAAAGAAGAAGATTCACCTGTTCCTCTCTTTGACACGACATGCATACATGCCAAAAAAGCGGTTGAGATGGCACTGAAAGATTAGCCGAGAGCCCTTCCAGAATATCAGTGGAAGGGCTCATGATTTCATAATTGAGGTGTCACTGGGAAAAGTGGGACGGTAAAAACGTCGGGGAAAATGTAGCCGATGATTGTACATTATTCAACGTCATCCCTGTCTTTTAGAGTGACTTTATATAAAATAGCCAGCTCTGAGTCTAGAACGTCTTCTGGAAATTGTCCGTTATCAGCGTGAAAACCAGTTACGGTATGGTTGTTTGTTCCCTTCCAGCCAACAAGATACACGGGCTGATCTTTTTCAAGAGTGACCTTTTCAGTTAAAAGATTGCCGTAAGTCGAACCCGATACGTCTGTTACATAGGAAGTAGATCCAATTCCGCCCGGAGAACCCCAGGTAATCATGGTTTCCTCTGAAGTCGGATAATCCATCATTCCGAACGAGACGATCTCATGATCAAAATCACGATCAATCAGGCCAAAGGTTTTAGAGCCGCCGTCGGGTTTGCCATTTTTATAGATTTCCACTTCAAATACTAGATCTTCTGTTTCGCTGATCTTTCCATGTAATTTAAAATATTCAATAAAGGATATACCGGTTTTGGAAACGAGTGTTTTTTCCTCTTCTGATAGTTCATATGGTTCAATGGTTATGGATTTCTCTGGCTGTTTTTCTTCGCAGGCTGTGAATATACTGATCATGAAGAATAATGTAAACCAGATAAAGGTTTTTTTCATTTCGTATGACCTCCCGGGTACATTTTATCATTAAATCATATATTCTCACACCATAGAGAATGAGGCAGAGCAGTTGTTGAAGGGGTGATGATATGAAGAAAATATTAATTATTGGTTCAGGGGGTGCCGGGAAGTCAACAATGGCCCAGGAGCTCGGTGAAATCCTGAATATAGAAGTCATCCATCTGGATGCGGTATTCTGGAAACCCGGCTGGGAACCAACGAAAAGGGAAGAGTTTGTGAAAAAATTAAAAATTCTCATGGAAAAAGATCAATGGATCATGGACGGTAATTTTGGGAGTACCCTCGATCTGAGGCTGAAACGAGCGGATACCGTGATTTTCCTTGATTACTCCAGATTTCTCTGCGTTTATCGGATTTTGAAAAGGAGATGGATGTATCATCGCAAAACGAGACCTGACATGGGAGAGGGGTGCAAAGAAAAGCTTGACTGGGAATTTGTGAAATGGGTATGGGACTATCCAAAAAAGAAGAGACCGGATATATTGAACAAATTGCGTCAAGTGGAAGACGTTAAACAGGTCATTCACCTTCGCTCCCCGAACGAAACAGCAGAATTTTTACGGTCCCTGGTCCACAAAGGGGGAAAATGAAGCGTGAATCGGAGTGATTTTTTAACATGATGCGCAACATTAGAGAAAGGGACGGCATGAATCCAGGTTTGCAATTGTAAACGATATAATGTTATAACGATTAACATAATGAAAACCGTGTGAACCATTTGTCATCTAATTTAGATAGGAGTATAATGGTGAATGCTAGATACGTAGCAGGGTATATTGGAGGCGCATAATGTTGGAGCTCATCATGTTTTTAATCATCGGTATGGTTATTGGGATATTTTCAGGTTTTTTTGGGGTTGGCGGTGGCTTTATTTTAACCCCGATTCTTTTGCTTTCAGGGTATTCCCCTGTCATAGCTATAGCAACAAGCCTGTTGTATACGATTGGAACATCGGTTTCAGGTGTGCTCGTACATTTTCGGTTAAAAAATATCCAATATAAAATAGCTACCGTGGTGGGATTAAGCGGGATAGCTGCCACTCAGGTTGCCCATCCATTTGTGATGTTTCTTGAGAAGATGGGCTGGGATGTATGGCTTATTCCGGTTTTTTATCTGATTTTGCTGGCTTATTTTGCTTTTTCGATGCTGAAAAAGGACAAGACATCAGAAAGTTTTTCTGTAGATCGAATTGATTTTTCCCCATCCCTGTTTAAGCAAATATGGATAGGCTTCTTTGGCGGGTTTATCTCCACATCTCTGGGAGTCGGTGGAGGCTTCGTATTAGTTCCTCTATTGATTACTTTTCTTGGAATGAAACCTCGTCAGGCAGTAGGTACAAGCCTTCTGGGCGTGTTGTTTATGGTTTCAATAGGGTTTATAACTTATGCGATCCATACACCAATCAATTACTGGGTTGGCGCGGCATTGATCACTGGTGCATTAATTGGCGGTCAGCTTGGAGGGAACTTGACCACCTATTATCGAAATAAAGAAATCCGAAAACTGTTAGGAGCACTATATATCTTTACATGGATCAGTCTCGTCTTTAAATTGTTGTCATGGAATCTGGCCGGCCTGGAAATTTTAATTGTATTTTTCACTTATTTGCTCATCCGGTTTGCGATCAGGTTTTTAAACAGAAAACAATATATAAAGAGTCAGTAGTACCATGACATATTAAAAAAACAGGATGCCTGCAGTGGATATGGCATCCTGCTTTTAATATGGTGTTAAAAGCTTGTCAGGCAGATTGGCTTTTGGTGGGAGAAAAAAATGTGCTGCAATGTTTCGGCATAAGATTGATCAGAGATTTCGGCAAGCCCATACCAGTACAGCTTTTCAAAGGGGACAGCCCCCATCAGGAGGGAAGAAAAGTCTGCGATATCGAGCTTAACTTCCACATCTCCTTTTGCCCCGGCCATCACAGTTGGGTAGCCGTTATGGAAATAAACCGTAACTTCTTGATTGTTTTTCGGGAAAAAGGTGTCGGTAATCTGGAAGGTGACGGTACAATCAGCTCCATTAAAGTTATGATTTTGTAGATCATTGAAAATTCGTTCAGCATCGATCACTCTGTACATCACCCCTGTCCCTGCTGTACTCGTTTCATGAAACACAGACGGTATCAGGCGACCGGAATCATTGCGGGGGTCGGACAGCAAAAAGTGAACATATTCATCCTGTGTATCCAGGACGATTCGGTTGATTTGATCTTTCTGGGTATGTAAGAACGTGCAACATTCATGAAAGGCTTCCCGGTTTAAATAGACCCACTCCTTGATTTCCATGTCATTGACGAGAAAATTTTGATCATCGGCCTGTTTAAAAGAAAAAACAAGATAGCCTTCCAATTTGCCATCCTTTTCAAAGCCAATGACCTTTGTTTTATGATCGGTAAAGTATTTCTCTAGTTCATATTCACGTTTTTCAAAACAGCCATGGGTGCGGTCAGCATACTGATTATAGCATGCCACTGTCCGGGGCAGGTCTTCCATCGTTAAATAGGTTAAATGGCTTTTGTCTCCTCTGTAGGGGAAAGAGGAAGGTTTAACCCGATATCTGTATTGATTGGTTCCGAACCCAAAACCCATTTTTTTATAAAAATCGGGACGGAAGGGATATAAAGACACCATATGAACGCCTTTTTGATGATAGAAGTCCATGAAATATTCCAGCATTTGTTTCGCGATTTTTTCTTTTTTGTAGAGGAGATCCACCCCTACCATGCCGATGCCGGCTGCTTTTATTTTTTCCCGATGATAGGTCATGGAAAAATCATGAAAGCGCATAATGCCTTTTAGCTTATTTTGATCATAATATCCGTAATAATGAATGAAAGAGTTGTTCATCTGAACCTCTTTTAGCCGTTCAGCCAGTTTGTTCTTTGCTTCCGGGGAATCTGAGGCCAGTGCCGGATATGCTTGATCAGCAATGGTAACGAGATCAGAAAAATCATCCGGGGGAATCCGTTTGATAGCTGCCATCATTTCACTCCTTGCGGGAAAAAGGTTATATTTAATTAAAGGGATATTTCACCAAAATGTCAAGGTGCCTGTCATCCGTCGGATTTAGTCAATGAGAAATGTGGATTTCTTCCGATACTATAAACTATTTCGATGGATCGATCATTCGGCAGATGACAGGCTCCATCATCACATGAAAGGGGAGGGTTATGTTGAATATCCAGCCGTTATCATCATGTACATTTGACCAGGTGCTCGAGGTCTGGAACAGAGGGTTTGAGGGATATGCGGTTAATGTTCACTTAAACCTTGATCAATTGTTGACTCGAATGGTTTATGAAGGAAAATTTCCGGAGCATTCCTTTGTAGCGATGGAAGGGGATCAGCCTGCAGGTTTTGTATTCAATGCCATTAAAGAAATTAACGGCAGGAAGCTGGCATGGAATGGGGGAACCGGCATCGTTCCTGAAAAACGGGGAACCGGCATCGGCAAAAAGTTGATTCAAACATCTCTGGATTATTATCAGAAACAGGGTGTACATACGGCATACCTGGAGGCTCTGAGGTCAAATGAACCTGCCATCAACCTTTACAAAAAAATGGGATATATGGTAATCGATCATCTTGACTTTTTAGAGGCAGAGAGTTTATCCGAAACTGATTTCGAGAATGAAGCTTCTGGGTTAATCATTAGAGAAGAACCCTGGGAAAAAGTGCAGCATCTCCCTTTTACTGAGAAAGATATTCCCTGGCAAAATCGGAAAGAAAACATACCCGATGGCAGATCCTATGTTGTCTATGAACAGAAAAGGCCTGTCGCTTACTATTTATCGAGAACAATTTTTAACAACCTGGGTGACATCCAGGGGGTCGTTCTTTACCAACTGAGCGCAGATGAGGGAAGAGAAAATATAGAAGAAATTGTAAAGTTTGCATTGAAACAGGTTTTCCGGCCAGAGGTCAGATCGTGTAGACGCCTGATCTCCAATTTCCCGAACAAAAAAGAAACCATTTTATCTGTTATAAAGAACATAGGTTTCGAAACCAAACTTCAGCAGGTTCACATGAAAATTGAATGGTAGCAGAGAAAGATCAGGTGTACATGCACCTGATTTTTTTTAGAGAAAATGTCTTTACCATGGGTAATCAGGAAGTGAGAAAATTTCGATGCTGGCCCAAATGTGCCTAGTATTTGACTTATGCATGTATTACTGATTTAAAATGGAATAGAGTGTGTAAACTGAAAATAAGCAGACTGTACCGGGCACACAACAAAAGTCTATACAGTAGGCTAATTATGAGAATGCAGGAAAGGAGTTATATTCTTATGAAAATATTACTAATAAATGGGACTATTATTGGGGGAGGGAAGACGAATACTCTTTTACATGAAACCAAAACATACTTACATCAAATTCGGGATGATGTAGAAACCGAACTCCTCGATCTGCAGAATTATTCAATGGAATTTGTTGATGGCAGACCGTTTGATCAATATAATGAAGAAACACGTGAAGTGATTGAAAAAGTGACCAGCGCAGATGGATATATTTTTGCAACTCCAATATTCCAGGCTTCCATACCGGGAACTTTCAAGAATATGTTTGATCATATTCACCCTGATGCATTGCGTTACAAACCCGCGGCAATTGTTGCTAATGGCGGGACTTACCAGCATCATCTCGTCGCAGAAAATCAGTTAAAGCCTATCCTGGATTATTTCCGCTGCCTGATTGTGCCAAATTATGTATACACCCATACAAGCCATTTTTCTGAACAAAACGAACTGATTGATGAGGATATTCAAAATCGTCTGAAAGAACTGACCCGGGTATTTAGTGCATATTTAGACATGGGTAAAAAGTTAAAAGCGGAATAACAAAAGGGTCTGAGGAAATTTAATCCTCAGACCCTTCAATTGTATGTGAGAAATTTTTTAACCCTGTCTGGCTCTGCAGCGGCCATGTATGCCCTTCCAGAGAGACTGGGGATAGGAGCGTGTGAGCGCATGTTAACCAGCGCTTTTTATAAAGGATCGGCTTTGTCCTGAAACATGCATCCAAAAATTTGCCTCCCAAAGGGGAGTAGTATAATATTCCTGATTTAAAAAAATACATAAAAATGTATTACAGAACATATGTTCGTATATTATAATAGAGACAGGCATTCGTTTTGCAGGGTGGTGTGGCAGGTACTCCCTTATGAAGGGAGGTCTGCCGGTGAAGATGGAATTGCTTCTGCTTCTTTTTGCGTTCGGAACCTTTTTGTTGCATCTGATCAAGCTAATCATCGACATCACAAAAAAGTAAGAAGCCACCCTGCCTGGCCGTAGGGTGACTTCTTTTTTCGGTTACCAGCTATAGGCCTGCCGCATCATCGCGGAACGACTGCCTTTCGTCAGGGGTGTTTCTTCACCCCTGATTTTTATTTTATGGCTGAAAAATGGACTTATTCCTGATTTTATCATCTATCTGGCTTGATTATACACTATGCAGGCAGCTCAGTTCAATGGAAAAATAACGCTTGACATGATATCCTGCTAAATTATCCTGAATTTCCTCTTCCTTCATGGCGAAGATGTGATAGGAAAACATGCTAATTATTACCTGATTCCATTGACAGGATTGGGTATATATATTAATATTTGTTTAAAACTGTCAAAATCTTTTGGATACTGTCGAAAGCATGGAGATCATATAAGGTCGGATGAAAAGGTGAGTGAAAAGGAGGATGGATAATGAGCGGAACGGCTAATAAAGAAACTTTAAAGGAAGAAGTGCTAAAGGAAATAGCCAGAGGGTCTTCCTACCATAGTGCAGTCAGTCAGGTCAGTAAAAAGCATCACGTCAGCTTTATGAAAACCTTCGTGACGAATTTGCCAGGATTTATATCAAAAAAGGGTTCGGTTAGCACAGCACCAGAAATGAAGGATTCCAATCCTATGGAAGAGGTGAACGTCGTGGAAAAAAATGAAGAAAAACAGAACGAGGCGAACCATGATTTTGATAGTCTCAACCTAAAAGGAAGGGATAACCCCTCAATGACCGCTTATACGCTTCAGCTGGAAAATGGTGAGGATCATGTGGCAACCAATCTATTAAATCAGGTAGAGGCGATCATCAAAGACAGACAGTTTCTCATGAAAAAAGTAGACAAGCTCGAAAATGAGGTTGACTATACAAAAGAAGTTGTGGAACAGCTAAGAAGGGACAAATCAGAGCTAGAACAAAAAATATCTGACAAAAATGAAGAAGTATATCAGATTGAAGAAAAGATGGCTGAACAGCAAATGAATTACAATCAGCTGGTGGAAGACTATAAGAAATTGCAGGCACAGTATTCCAGCAAAGTGAAAGAATTGAACGAGAAAAATAATGAAGAAAAGCGCAAATATCAGAAACTGGATGAGGATTTTGAAAAATATCGCCAGGAAGTTAATCAAACAATCACAAGTCTGGAAGCAAAAATCAGAAATCTTAAAGTTGAAAATGAAAATATCCTGGATAAATATCACCAGGCTCTTAATGATAAGCTGCAGCTGATCCAAAAAATTGATGACTTTACGGCCAATTTATCCAGTTTTTCAGGTTTGAAGAGTGAACCGGATGACAACGATTCTCCCAAGCCGAAAAAACCAAACATCAGTGTTGTAGAATAATAGCTTAGAAGAGGTTGTGTATATGGAATACAATTATACTCCACGGCTAATGGAACTGACATCCTGGTTTAGAGATGAGGAAAACCGGTATTTAATCATTAAATACAAACTGCATGACACTTCTGTCCGGTTTCGCTGGAAGGTTGACCGGACGACCTTTGATCATTTGCTGAAATTGATTGAACATTTTGGTGAGAAATGCCGATTCCAGCTATCGTTCATGTCCAGATGGAATGCCGAGGGGAATTACTATCAAAGTTATTTGTCGGTTATTCAGGGCAGCAAGCTCACGCGATTATCATTTAGATGTTCCAGTGAATATGCCGAAAATTTGAAATGGCTGGCAGAACTTCAGGATCTCAGTGATTTAATGGGCAATCACGGAATAGAGGAACATGTTGCCGATACATACATAAGTCCTAAAACTGCCCCAAAAAAAAGAAAAAAAATGATAACAGCACTAATTACAGTTGCGTGTGCATCTTTTATATCCATTCATCTATTCACCAAACAAAGTGTTTTTTCCCAACAGCCGACAGAAGGAGTCCATATCCACAGTCAAAATATGTCCCTGCCAGCCAACCTGCAAAAAAAACAGAACATCGCTTTACTGGCTTCAGTTCAGACAGATACCGTAACCACGCTTGAAACAGCCAAAGACTATACTGACAAACAACAAACAAGTCCATCTGATCAAATTTTTAGAGTGGCCGACGGAAAGGTGGCTTTAACTTTTGACGATGGTCCTTCTGCCTATACCGAGGAAATTGTCCAGATCTTAAATAAGCATAATGTGGAAGCTAGTTTTTTCTTTGTAGGCAACCGTGTTCACCACTACAAAGAGTCGGTGAAACTAGTGCATAATCATGGATATACGATTGGTATACACGGACATACACATACATTATTGTCTTCCTTAAACAGGGAACGCCAAAAAGAAGAGATCGTCAATGCTAAGAGGGCAATCGAAGCTATTACCGGTGAAGAGGTCCGTTATCTCCGCCCGCCATATGGGGGATACAACAAGGATACTCTTGAAATTATGAAAGAGCAGCAACTGCAATTGGTGCAATGGAATCAGGACCTGAAAGATTGGGGGATCGAGGCCAAAGATGAATTAATGCAGCGTTTGCATCATTCAAACCCGAGCGGGGGGATTTATGTTCTGCATGAAACAGCTGTTACCGTTGAAGCCCTTGATGAAATCATTCAATATCTTAAGGAACAGGGGCTAATCCTGGTCGGTCTATAGAGAAATAACCTCTTGTTAATATTTAAGGGGTTATTTTTTATTTTATGTTCTACGTTTAATCCCCAAACCATTTTGGTGTTTATCAATTTAAAAAGTGTGATACCTTTATTAGTTTATCTTTTTAAATTATCCATTTCTATTAACATATAATCCGTAAACTCCATCAATATGCCTTCCCACCCATCAACTGCTCCGTTTTGACCTGTATAATGACTCAGTGCGTATCTAACAAGGGGATGATAAGAGGATGGGATTACCTGCAAGGCCCATTCTCCAGCTTCTTTTTTGGAACTGACCACTTTTTCCTTCAGGTAGTACAGAACCCGGCACAGGTTTAAGGTATAATAGACAGGATTTTCCTTTATATGAGTTCGTGCATCTTCCACGTCATTTAAAATGGATTCCAGGTAGTATCGTTCTTCAATCGGTTTAATTACTTGTTTGATTGGTTTTCCGTATAGGGTTTTGCCCCGATGATAAGTGACAAAAATATGTGCAGCTAAATCCGGATCTAAGCCATTTTTGCATAAAGCCCCTTTTTTAAGGTATGGTTCCCGGTACTGATTTGAGTAATGCAATTCAAATGGAGTGGGATAGGAAAAATGCTGGACTGTTTGTGTTGTGACAATGCTCATTTCCACTCCCCGCGGGGGAAGGAACGATTCGAGGTTCATCAGTCCTTCAATCATTTTTGTCATAATAGGTTCATCTAACTTTTGATTGACAACTACAAGTAAATCGATATCGCTTTTTAAGGGATGAAAGCCATTCATGGCAAGCGATCCATGTAAATAGACCCCTTCCAGTTGCTGCTTTAACGTGTATTTGAATACCTGCACAAGCTGGTTTAGAACCATTTCTATTTTCATATTCGGAGCCCATCCTTCTTTTTTTATATCAAGAATATTATAAATCATGAAAAATAGAAAGGAAGACAGGAATGATCAAAAAGCTATCCTTAACGGATCAAGAAATGGATCAGGTACTGGATCTTCATGAAGCCATTTTTGGAGAAACAGATCGAAAAGAATGAATGGAAATGATCCAGGAAAGGAAAAATCTGCTGATATTAGCCTATGTTCAGCAAAGTCTAGTGGCTGGTTACAAAATTGGCTATGAAACTAAAAAAGAACGGTTTTACAGCTGGCTTGGCGGTGTCCATCCGAATCATAGAAATAAAGGCATTGGTTCAGCCCTGATGGCATATCAGCATGAGTACTGCAGATCAGAAGGATATCAAACCATTGAAACAAGAACAAAAAATAAATGGAAAGGCATGCTCATCTTAAATTTAAAACATGGATTTGATGTGATTGGTACCTATACGGATGAAAAAGGGGACCCAAAAATTATATTGCGAAAAAATCTTTTGAGAAAAAACAGCATGCTCCAGTATGACATAAATATCTTGTTTCCTCCTTGTTTATGCTATAATAGATGAGTTAATTTGAATGTTAAAGGAGAATGCTGTATGCAGCACAGGGAAGATATACGCAATATTGCTATTATTGCTCACGTTGACCATGGAAAAACGACGCTCGTTGATCAGCTGCTCCGCTACGCCGGTACCTTTCGCGAAAACGAACAGGTGGATGAGCGTGCCATGGACTCCAACGATCTGGAGAGGGAACGGGGAATTACGATTCTGGCCAAAAATACGGCTATTCAATATAAAGATACCAGAATCAATATTCTGGATACTCCCGGCCATGCGGATTTTGGCGGGGAAGTGGAACGGATTATGAAAATGGTGGATGGGGTTCTGTTAGTCGTGGATGCCTATGAAGGCTGCATGCCCCAGACACGTTTTGTGTTAAAAAAGGCACTGGAACAGAAGTTAACGCCCATTGTGGTGTTAAATAAAATCGATCGTCCCAATGCTCGGCCCGAGGAAGTGGTGGATGAAGTATTAGATCTATTTATTGAACTGGGAGCGGATGATGATCAGGTTGATTTTCCAGTGGTTTATGCTTCCGCTCTGCAGGGGACATCAGGCTATGAAGCGGATGATCAGCAGGAAACGATGGAACCGATTTTCTCCACCATCCTGGAACATATCCCGGCTCCGGTGGAAAACAGTGACGAGCCGCTGCAGTTTCAGGTGACTCTGCTGGATTATAACGAATATGTCGGCCGGATCGGGATCGGCCGTGTTCATAGAGGAAAAATCCGTGTTGGTCAGCAGGCAACTTTGATCAAAAAGGACGGTTCCCATCATCATTTCCGGGTAACGAAATTGTTCGGGTTTATAGGTTTAAAGCGTATCGAGATTGAAGAGGCACTGGGAGGAGATATTGTGGCTGTAGCCGGCATTGATGGGATTAATGTAGGTGAAACCATCTGTCCTCCGGATCATCTGGAAGCCCTGCCACTTCTGCATATTGACGAACCGACACTGCAGATGACCTTTCTGGTGAACAACAGTCCGTTTGCGGGCAGAGAAGGAAAGTTTGTCACGGCTAGAAAAATCGAAGAACGGCTGATGACCCAGCTGGAGACGGATGTCAGCCTGCGGGTAGAACCCACAGAATCTCCTGACGCCTGGATCGTGTCCGGAAGGGGAGAACTTCACTTATCCATTCTGGTGGAAAACATGCGCCGGGAAGGATATGAACTGCAGCTGTCCAAACCACAGGTTATTTTGAAAGAAATCGATGGGGTCACCTGTGAGCCGGTCGAACGGGTACAGGTGGACGTTCCAGAAGAATATACGGGTTCCGTCATTGAGTCTCTGGGTACCAGAAAAGGAGAAATGCTGGATATGGTTAACCAGGGAAATGGGCAGGTTCGGCTCGAGTTTAAGGTTCCTTCCCGGGGATTAATTGGCTATGCCACTGAATTTTTGTCCATTACCCGTGGCTATGGTATTTTGAATCACACCTTTGACCGCTATGAACCAGTGCTGCAGGGCCAGGTTGGGGGCCGGAGACAGGGTGTCCTCGTTTCCCAGGAAAACGGTAAGGCTACCACATATAGCATAATGCAATTGGAAGACCGGGGAACGATTTTTGTAGATCCTGGAACAGAGGTCTATGAGGGCATGATTGTCGGAGAGCATAACCGGGAAAATGACTTGACCGTAAACATCACAAAAGAAAAACACCTAACCAACATTCGTTCCGCAACAAAAGATCATACGATAACCATTAAAAGCACCCGAAAGCTGACCCTGGAACAGGCGATTGAATATCTGAATGATGATGAATATTGTGAAGTCACACCTGAGTCCATCCGTCTTCGAAAAAAAATCCTAAACAAATCCGAGCGGGAAAAAGCTCAGAAAAAGAAAAAGCAAGGAAGCAGTGTATAAACGAATGATAGCCCTGGCCATGCGCCAGGGCTCAGTTATTTCTCTCACCATTCATACTAAGAGAGGGGTGCTTGCCTCTTCTGTTTAGTTTCCTTTAAAGTTCGGCTTTCTCTTTTCAAGGAATGCCTGAATTCCCTCCTGATGATCTCTGGTCATACGCATCTTGCTTTGTCCCTTTGTTTCTTTGTCGAGAAAATCCGCCAGTTTTGGTTTATAGTATTCCGCATAGATCGACTTGGTTTCGATCAGAGCTTTTAAAGGAGCGGCCTGCAATTTACCCGTATATTGACGAATCGAATCGGTAAAGTCTTCGGCTGTAACAGCATCCACTAATCCAGCTTCAAGTGCCTCACTGGCTGTCATCATTTTTCCTTCCCAGATCACCTGTTTGGCACGGACCGGTCCAAGGCGCTGTTCCAGAAAGAAATGTCCCCCGCCATCGGGGATGAGGCCGATGCCGATAAAATTCATGGCCAGTTTTGAATTTGGTGATGCTATAATGTAATCAGAAGCCAGTGCAAGGCTGAAACCAAGTCCGGCTGCTGCACCATTTACAGCGCTGATTGTGATCTTTGGAAGAGTATAGTATGTCAGCATCATCTGTTTAATCATATTCATAATTTCCGTAAAACCTTCCTGATCAGCTGACTGAAGCATAGTTTTGATATCTCCGCCTGCTGAAAAGGCTTTTCCGGCACCGGTTAATACGACAATTTGTGCATCACTTTCGTGTACTTCTTTTACTTTTTCCCGCAGCTGTGTTAACAGATTGTGGTCCATCGCGTTGAGCTGCTCTGGACGGTTTAAGGTAATGGTAGCTATATTTTTTTCGTAAGATAATAAAACGGTTTCAGACATTTCTCTCACCTCGTGTTTTCACTTTTGTCCCAGGATTGATCATGAAACAATGGTTATGTTATAGGTGACGGATATTCATATCATCTCCAATTTTCCATAAGGATAAGACCCAAAACGTGTTGTTCGGCTTACTATGTTTTCGACAAATCCTTCCTGAAGTCCTGCCGATACCGAAAAAGGGATAAGCAGTGCTCTAGAAACATGAATGAGAGATCGTTTCTATTCATCCTGCCGCAATTTAAATTTTTGGATTTTACCGCTGGCATTACGGGGCAGTTCGTTTACAAAAACATATTTCCTGGGACGCTTGTAATCGGCTAGCTTGTCATTGTTTTTGCAGAAGACTTCCAGCTCTTCATCGGTTATCCCCTGATTTTTGGCAACCACGTATGCGACCACTTTTTCGCCCCAGAGGTCATCCGGTTCACCGATCACGGCTACATCGATCACGCCTTCATGTTCGTATAACACATCCTCAACTTCACGGGGATAAACATTTTCCCCGCCGCTGATGATCATATCATCGACCCGATCACACACATATAGATAGCCTTCCTCATCCATATAGCCCAGATCCCCTGAATGATACCAGCCTTTATACAAAGCGTTTTCCGTTGCGTCTTCCCGATTATAATATCCGGTCATCATGCAGGAACCACGTACAATGATTTCTCCGATCTCACCGGGAGGGAGAATATCGTCGGGTTCAGAAGGCCCATCTTCCTTTGGCTTGACAATACGAATTTCATGATTAAAGCATGGCTTGCCTGCAGAACCGGATTTGGTCAGCTGTTCATGCTCATATAAGAAGGTGATCGCCGGTCCCATTTCGGTCATGCCATATGCTTGCACAAGGTCAATGCCAAGTTTATCTTTGCAGGCCCTTACTAAAACAGGTGCCATTGGAGCAGCTCCATACAACCCAAGTCTCATGGTAGAGAGGTCGAAGGTATCCAGGTTTTGCTGAAGCATCATGTTCCACATGGTCGGCGCACCGAACATAACCGTGATGTTTTCATCTTCTATGGTTTTCAATACCTGTTTAGGGTCGAAGTGGTGAATAAGAACATTTGTAGCCCCCACATGAATACGCGGGAAATAGCAACAATGTA
Organism: Melghiribacillus thermohalophilus; assembly: GCF_004342905.1. Classification (GTDB taxonomy): domain Bacteria; phylum Bacillota; class Bacilli; order Bacillales; family Alkalibacillaceae; genus Melghiribacillus; species Melghiribacillus thermohalophilus. The sequence goes on from NZ_SMAN01000014.1 coordinate 26,102, forward strand.
GTTCAGCACAATGAAACATCGGAGCACAGGATAAACCTTTATCTTCTGAAGTTAGCTTCATCGCTGCGACACAAATCAGACTTTGTTCTACCATATCACGGTGTCTGTGCATCACGCCCTTTGGACGTCCGGTAGTTCCAGATGTATACATGATGGCATAGGTGTCGTCTTCGAAAACATCAATGGAAGGACGTGTGGCCGGGGCTTTGCTGATTCGATCATAGTAGTTCACAGCGTAGTCCGGAGTATCTTCATCCACATACCAGAATGAAATGGCTGAAAATTCTCCATGGACAGCTTTGACTTGTGGTTCCAGAGCTTTTTCAAACAAAACGACTTTTGGAGCGGCATCTTTAAAGATGTAGGAAATTTCGTTGGCTTTTAGTCTGAAGTTAATGGGGTTTATTATGGCGCCGATTTTTCCGCAGGCAAAAACGACAGTGGCAAGTTCAATGGTGTTGAACAAATAGGTGGAAACCACATCTCCTTTATCGACTCCTGAGGCCATGAGGGCATTGGCCAATTGGTTGACTTCCTGGTCGAATTCTCTGTAGGTCAAACGAACACCCTTGGTTACGTCTACTATAGCTTCTTTTTCAGGATAGTTCTGAGCTGTCAATTCTAACAACTTTCCAGTTGTTGTGTACAAAAAATCCCCTCCTATCAATTATGAATGATTTCATCTTCTAATATATTAGTTTTTCATGACTAGAATTCCTTTTATATTTCAGAATATTATAAAAATAATGGACCTTTGAAACGCAATGAAAAACATACTAAGATTAGTGGGTCATGTCATCGACAGGTACCAATACCCACTATTTTTCTTTTTAGGATATCGTGAGAAGTGAAACAAAGCCCGACCAGAGCCTCAAGGATTAAGAATCGGAATAAAAAACCGGGCTTCTTCACTTCATTTTTGAATCAGGTTTAAGTATGTTGGGGCCATAGAGCTCGTGTATAGGAAATTGGAATCGAAATGAATGGTGAAGATCTTTCATGCAAACAAAGAGGAGAGGTCATAAAATGGGAACAGTAATGGCTTTTGATGTCTCCCTGGGGAAGAGCTTTTAAGGCTGGGACAAAACTTCGATAATGAAATGTCCGAACTATATTCAATCATCACATGAATTCGTTCGGAAATTAAATGCTCTGCTTTCCGCAGAAACGGCATAAGGATCTCTAAAGCAGCTCATTCTTCACCGCCTGCAGGATTTTTGGCTCGTGCTGTTCCCGCAGGGGTTCTACGCATCTTTGACTGGGCAAATTTTTAGCAAAATTGTTGTTTTTTTGCACCATCCATTCCTTTATTGTTCCAGCCTTCTGTATTCTAGGTATACAGTTTCTGATAGATGGCAGCGGCATTTTTGTACTGCCGCTTTTGAAAATAAATATCTCCTAATAGTTTGACGATATCTTTATACTCTGACTTTTCACCGCTTTCCTCAAAGTAAGAAAGGATGTTTGTTTTTAAGTTAAAAATAAACGTTTCATCAAATAACGTATGATTGATCTTTTGTTTCAGAATATAAAATTTGTACATGTATTTTTGATTTCTGTGTCTTTCAGCCAGTTCCATGCCTTCCTGGACAAGTCCCAGTGCTTTATTCCTCTCGTTCAGTGCGTGGTAAGAGGAAGCTATTAAAAATAGGGTATTTATCTTTTCGGCATGATTCTTTTTTAGTTTTAGGGCTTTTTCCAGATATGTTAAAGCCTGATGATAGTTTTTCCTGTTGAAATAGATATATCCGAGATTATGATAGACTTTAGGCAGTACACTTCGCTGAAAGTGGCTTGTTTTTTTCGGGAGCAGCTTGGTCAAGTAATCTTCTGCGATATCAAATTCTCCTAAATTGTTATATTGGATGCCGAGAAGGAGATGGCAGTCGGTAATTCGTTCGTAAAACAGCATATCCTGATACATTTCAAGCGCCTGCTGGGCGTAGATAATCCCCCGGTTCAATTCCTGTTTTTTACTGTAAATCATGGATAAATAAAAAAATAGTTCAGGATCGTTAAAATGGAGAGTCCTGTACGTTTCTTCGGCCTTTCTCATACACGTCATGGATTGATCCAGTTTGTCAGTTTTTAAAAAAAAGATTCCGGAAAATTTGTAATAATAAAAGCTATATTCGGCATTTAAAAGGTCCTCCATTTGCCTGAGCTCCTGAAAAATAGTCCGTGCTTTGTCCAGGTCACTGGTAAACAGATGATATCGGAATAGAAACAAATGGAAGAGGATTTCGCACTGGTGATTGGAAGAATGGGATATTAGCGGTTTGATCTCACGATATAGATGATCGGCAGATTTCCGGTCTTGATGCTGGATATGTCTGTGCCATTGATACAGCATTTTTTCCAGTTTTTCATCGTCTTCTGCATTTGTCTGTGTCAGATCTATCTTGAGACGACGGCAGATGAGTTCGAGAATTTCGTTACTTGGCTCTACCATCCCGTTTTCAATTTTACTTAAATAAGATACAGAACATATCCCTCTGGCCAGCTCTTTCTGGGTCCATTTTTCTTTCTGGCGATAATATTTAATTAGGTTTCCCATCTCCATATATACCATATCCTGTCAAAAAATAATGTTTTTAACCTAGTCATATTTTATCAAAAGTGCCTGTCACTTGTCGAAAAATATTGGTAAAAGAGAAAACAGGAAAACGATTTGTACACTACCTCTATTCGGGAAAATCTGTCTATTTATGAAGGTTGCAATCCATATGGAGATATGGTTTAATTTGGATAAGATCTTATATGCAGGAGGCTCAATCGCAACGTGGAAAATAACACGTACCCGTCCATGAATTAAATAGGAATTGGCGGCATCTCTTGTAGATGCTTACGGGATACGTGTGTCTGAAAATCAGTTTTGATAACGAACCATATCATGATTATTATTTGTTTATATATATTGGGTTAAGTGATTCTCGTAAGTAAACGCGCAGGTAGATGCCTGCGCGTTTTTTTGTACCTGAATAGAATAGTTGGTTATATGTACTCGGAATTTTTTAAATAGGCTTGTGAGGTGATTGGATGCTGGTCATGAAAGCAAAAAACTTAAGAAAAGAAATAAATGGAGAACGGTTATTTGAGTCGGTAAACTTTGAAGTCCATCAGGGAGAACATCTTGCATTATTCGGGAAGAACGGATCGGGGAAAACAACTTTACTTAAAGGCCTTCTGGGTCAAGAAACCTTTGACGAGGGGATAATTCACAGAAATATCCCTGTCACTCAATGGGGATGGCTTTCGGCTTCCATCCCTGCTTACCCGCAGATGTCTGTGAAAGAGTATGTGCTGACAGGGATGGATGAATGGTATCAAGCTAAGAAGAATCTGGGCCGGTTGCAAAAGAAACTGGAAAAACAAACATCAGAAGAATTACTGACTGCATACGAAACGGCGTACAATCAATTTATCAAACTGGGGGGCTATGAGCTGGAAGTTGAGGCGGAGAAACAATTAAACCAGCTGTCCGTAGACCCGACTTTATGGAGTACGTCATTACATCAGCTTAGCGGCGGTCAAAAAACAAAGGCCCAGCTGGCAAAAATTCTTATTCAAAACCCTGACTTTCTATTAATGGATGAGCCTACCAATCATCTGGATCAGGATTCATTAGTCTGGCTGGAAGACTGGGTGAAAAACTATCCGAAGGCCATTTTGTTTGTATCCCACGACCGTTATTTTCTGGACCAGACGGCCCATGCTATTGTCGAGTTGAGACATGACGGGGTAAAGCGTTACCCGGGTGGATATACAGCATTTCGCACACAAAAGGAAATAGAACGCCGTGAACAGGCAAGGACCTATAAAAAATACGAGCAAAAAAAGAAAGAAGTAGAGGAGTCGATCCGGAACTACCAGCAATGGTTCCAAAAGGCACATAAAGATGCGGGGCAAAATGACTTTTTGCGTTCAAAAGCAAAAAAGAATGTTTCTAGACTCCATGCGAAGGAATCGGAGCTGGAACGTCTTGAAAAGAAGATGGGTGAGAAGCCCCGGGTGGAAAAAGGGCTGAATGTCAGTCTGGAAGGCAGTGAATTCTCCGGACGCAAGCTTGCAGCTATAGAAAATCTCACGTTTTCTTATGGTGAAAAAGAGATATTAAAAGAGGTCTCCCTGACAATCCAGCGTGGAGACCGCATCGCTATTACCGGACCAAATGGTGCGGGTAAGTCGACGCTCTTAAAATTATTGGCCGGAAAGTTGTCCCCTGATACGGGCGACGTTCGTCTTAATCCGCAAACCAGAATGGGCTATTTTGATCAAGAGCTAGAAATGTTAAACCGGGAAGAGACTTTATTAGACAATCTGCTGTCACTGCCTGACATGACTCAGACAATGGCCCGAACGATTCTGGGATCGTTTATGTTCAGAAGGGACACCGTGCATAAAACGTTAACTAGCCTGAGCATGGGGGAAAAATGCCGGGCCGCTTTTATTAAATTGTATTTCAGCCGGGCAAACCTGCTGATACTGGATGAACCGACAAACTTTTTGGACATATCGGCCAAAGAAACCATTGAGGAAGCACTGATGGGTTATCCAGGTGCCATCATCTTTGCCACTCATGATCGATATCTTGTAAAAAAATTAGCCAATCGGGTACTGTATTTAGATAAAGGGGGCCTGTCACTTGTCGAATTCGATAAGTGACAGGTACAGATTAGGGGAGGAAGAGATCTAAATGATTATAGAAAAGATCAGCCATCAAACTGCAGAAGGGGCAAAAACGGTTATTCTTGAGGGTTTTAGTGAATATTTTTCAGAAGTAAGAGAAGATTTTAACCCGGATCTGCACGACATTGTAAGCACATACTCCCAAAAGGGGTACATCTTTCTGGTTGGACTGATAGATCAAAAGGTTATTTGTACCGGAGCCTTAATAAGGGAAGATGAACAGACTGGACGTATGGTGCGATTGTCTGTAGCAAAAGCATACCGCAGGCAGGGACTCGCCAAAAGAATGATTGAGGAATTAGAAAAACAAGCGTTTATATTGGGGTATAGCAAGATAGTTATTGAGACCACAAGAGGTTGGGAAAAACCCATTCGTCTATATCTTGATTTGGGTTACCAGATTGACTATACGACCTCAGATCAGGTGCATTTTGTGAAAAAACGGCTTTCCACTGATCAGAAATTTTTCGACAAGTGACAGGTACCATCCCTTCATGTTAAAATAAAGCTAAATGAATATTAGCTTCTGCCACAAAGGGGAGCCGGAAAAGCAGGCTGAGAGTGAACGGTAAACGTTCTGACCCTTTGAACCTGTAAGTTAGTACTTGCGTAGGGATTGTGGTGTGAACTGCTTGAAAAAGAAAGAGAAACTAGAGATTAGAGCAGGGCATCCTTACGCCCTGCTTTTTTCTATGCCTGATCATAAAGAGGAGGAACCAGAATGAGAAAAACAAATCTTCTATTTTTAGTGGAAAGTGCGATATTTTCGACACTGGCGTATATTCTGGATCTGTTTTCCATGTTTTTAACGTCAAGATTCTGGCCCCAGGGTGGATCCGTTTCCATTGCCATGCTTCCCATCTTCATTATTTCCTATCGCTGGGGACTGAAAGGCGGATTATTTTCCGGGTTTTTACTGGGGATGTTGCAGGTTGTTACAGGAACGGCCTATGTTGCCCAACCGGTACAGGGATTTATCGATTACTTCCTGGCCTTTGCGCTCGTTGGTTTTGCGGGAGTATTTGCCCGTCAGGTACAAGAAGGCCTTCAAAACGGAAATATAGTAAAATGGGCAACGTTTGCTGTATTTGGTGTCATTTTAGGAGGTTCCCTGCGCTTCCTCGCCCATTTTGTAGCGGGAATTGCATTCTTTGCTGAGTATGCGCCAGAAGGACAGCCGGTTGTCATCTATTCCCTGGTCTATAATGGTGGATACATGTCCATCAGCACGATCATATGCGCCATTTTGTCAGTAATGGTCTTATCCGCCATTCCGAAAAAATATTTTGCAACAGCGTAAACAGGTTGTTAAAAATCAGGCTGCAATAGCAAAACGTTCATGAATTTTGATAAACTAATGTTGAAAACGTCCAATAAAAAGGTGATGAATCCCATGATAAAGTGTATTGCCATCGACATGGATGGAACCTTATTGCAGCCGAATTTAACAATCAGCAAACAGGATCTGAAAGCTATTGTGGAGGCAAATAACAAAGGGGTTGATGTCATCATCAACAGTGGCAGAAGCTATGCCTCCATTCATTTTTTCCTGGAAGTGTATCAGCTTTCCATTTCTGCTGTTTCTTTAAATGGAGCTAATATACATAACGAAAAGAATACGCTGATCTATAACAGGCCGCTAAATGAAAGGGAACTTTCCCTTTCCCTTCAAGCTTTTTCACGTGCTCATTTTAAAATTATCAATTTGCTGGGTGGGGCCTTGAGGCTGGTAAATGGTCCAGTTTTACCAGAAAACCTGACAGATGAGTACATTGCATCTTTTGTCCAGGCATATAAAGACAACATTTATAAAATTTCTGCACTGGGGCGAGATCACGCATTGTCACAGGTATCAGCGGAGTTGAATGAATTTGAGCTTGCTCCTATGGACCAGAGTATCGAATTAACCGCTCCAGGTGTCAACAAAGGAACTGGCCTGATCAAATATTGTGAAGAAAAAGGGATCCATCCTGATGAAACGATGGCAATTGGGGATAATGGCAATGATGTCAGCATGTTTCATCAAGCAGGATTAGCTGTAGCCATGGGTCACGCAGATCAGGGGATCAAGCATGAGGCAGACGCTGTAACGAAAACGAACACGGACCATGGCGTTGCCTGTGCCATCAACAAATATGTTCTCCAAAGATAATGCAAAAGGAAAACAAGCCTATACACGTCCTGAATCATGCTGTGCAGAGGAGGCAAATGGGGGACTCTATAAATGGTTGTTTGTGGTCACAAGACAGACGAACACCATAGATAAAAAATATGCTATCATATACTGGAAAGCAATTACCGATGGGGGAAGAAGAATGGACATTACGCCTTTACAGAAAAAGACCTGGAGAAGATGGTTTGCAATAGAAGTCATTGTGAGGAAAGGCTTTCCATTTATTTTTCGATTGAGTCTTCTTTTTTTATTCAGTTTAATCGCCCTCGTTTTTTACATGGATTCCCTCAACAATGAATCCATTATTGTCATTGGCCTACCTGCAGTCTTTCTCATCTACGGTATTTTTCTTGTTTTGACCTGGAACTATATGAAACACCTTGCCAAAACATCTATGAAAAATCGGGAAAAACTTGGGCTGACCGAAAAAGAGTATAAGAAGTTGATCGATTTTCGGGAATGAAAAAGTTGACGGGTTTTGTAATTCGATTTATAGTAATCTTAAGATAACATTTCATATCGCCTCAGTAATCAGGTGTGACAAGATGGATTGTCACTTAAAAGGGAAGACCGGTGAAAATCCGGCGCGGTCCCGCCACTGTAAATGGGAGCGACCTAAAAGATGCCACTGTTCAACCGAATGGGAAGGCTTTAGGGAGCGATGATCATGAGCCAGGAGACCTGCCTGATTGCAAGAGCTGATTTCCTTCGGGTCAAAGGAAAGGCTTCACGTCGTGTATGCTTTTCATACGGCTTTCCATGCCTTGATTTCTTAGAAGGAAATCAAGGCATTTTTTCATGCGCATTTCGGCGTTTGATTCCCTCCTGACCCGAAAACAAAACATTTAAGGAGGATTACAACATGAAACAAATCAAGTCGCTATTTTTATTATTTTTAATGACATTTTCTCTAATTGGCCTCGCAGCATGCGGGGATGACGAGTCATCATCTGAACAGGAACAGACGGATGACCCACGACAGGAAGAACATGCAGCAGAAGAAGACAGCCAGACCGAAAAGGAGGCGGATTTTCCGGTTACGTTAACTGATGACTCCGGCACAGAAATGACGATTGAAAAAAAGCCGGAGCGAATCGTTTCCGTGATTCCAAGTTCCACTGAAATCGCCTTTGCCTTAGGACTGGGTGATCAAATTGTCGGTGTTTCCGACCATGACAATTACCCGGAAGAAGTGAAGAATATTGAAAAAATAGGGGGACTGGAGTTAAACTTTGAAAAAATTGTTTCCCTTGAGCCGGATCTGGTGCTGGCAAATACAGCCAATGGTGAGGCCATTCAACAGATGCGTGATTTAGGTTTGAATGTTTTGGTGCTGGGTGCACAGAACCTGGAAGGGACCTTTGAAAATATTTTGTTAACAGGCAAAGCTACTGGGACATCAGAAAAGGCTGAAGAGGTAGTAAACCAGATGAAAGCCGAACGGGATGAAGTGATCAACCTGGTCAGTGAAATACCAGAAGAAGAACGGAAAACAGTCTGGATTGAGGTAGGACAGGATTTATTCTCTGTTGGATCAGGCACATTCTTAAATGAGCTGGTTGAACTGGCAGGCGGAAAGAATATTATGGATGATCAGGAAGGCTGGCCTCAGGTTTCAGAAGAAGAAGTGCTCGAGCGAAATCCTGAAGTAATCCTTCTGACATATGGGAATTACATGGAGGGAGATCCGGTTGAAGCAGTGAAGAACCGCGAAAATTGGCAAAGTGTTACGGCTGTTCAGGAAGGACAGATATATAGTCTGGATGGCGATATGGTTACTCGTCCGGGCCCGCGTATTACCCAGGGTTTACAAGAAATTGCCAGAAGCCTCTATCCAGAAAAATTTAATCAGTAATTGGAGTTGTTCCCATGAAGCCATTCCAGCTTAACCGGTGGATCATAAAGCTCCTGATCTGGGCCCCGGTATTTGCGGTGATTCTCCTGTTCATCATGATGTTCAGTGTGTCCACTGGCAGTGCAGATCTGGACTTGAATACTGTGTGGTTTATTTTACTCTCAAAAGTTCCTTATATTGGCGCGACGGTTGAGCCGTCCTGGCGGGATAGTGCTGAAACCATTGTGTGGGATATCCGCATGCCTAGAATAATCCTCGGGGTTCTCGTAGGAGCTGCTCTGGCCGCATCCGGAGTGGTTTTTCAGGGGGTGCTGCGAAATCCTCTGGCAGATCCCTATATCCTTGGCGTTTCCTCCGGGGCAGCTCTGGGTGCTTCACTTGTCATGCTCTTCGGAATTGAACTGGTCATTCTCGGTCAGTGGACTCTTCCGATTGTGGCATTTTTCACGGGATTTATCACCTTGATTTTTGTGTATTACCTGGCCAGGGTAAGGGGACAGCTGCAAATCGAAACCCTCATACTTGCCGGTGTGATTGTACAGGCTTTTTTCGGGGCAGTCCTTTCCCTCATACTGGCCCTTTCTGAGGAAAAAATGCAGATCATTATGTATTGGATTATGGGGAGTCTCGCACTGACAGACTGGAGCTATAATAAAGTGATTTTTCCTTTTCTCATCGTTGGGCTTCTCGTGATCTGGTTCTTGTCCAGAGAGTTGAATATGCTCATTCTTGGGGAGGAAGCAGCACAGCATACCGGTGTCAATGTGCAGAGAGTAAGGGTCATCCTATTAATTGTGGCCTCGCTGATCACCGGTGCAGCGGTTTCCGTTTCGGGTACGATCGGTTTCGTGGGTCTTATTATTCCCCATATTATGCGGCTAATTTTCGGTTCAGACCACCGTCTGCTTTTTCCTCTTTCGGTTTTGGGAGGAGCCATTTTTATGGTGGGGGCAGATACGATTGCCCGTACAATTCTTGCCCCAAGGGAGTTGCCGATTGGGATCATAACAGCTTTTCTTGGAGCCCCGTTTTTCGGATATTTGCTCCGCAGGCGAAAAAACGGGTTTTTTTTAGGAGGATGATGGTATGTTACAGGTTGAATCGGTTTTCCAGAACGTAAACGGCAAACCCATTCTCGATCAGGTCAGTTTTCACGTTAAAAAGGGAAGCTGTTTTGGAATTATTGGGCCGAACGGATCCGGGAAAACGACTCTATTGAAATCGATATCAGGATACTACAGGCCTGTTTCCGGGACGATTCGGTTTCAGGGGAAAGAGGTTCATGAATTTTCCAGAAAAAAGCTGGCCCAAAAGATGGCGGTGCTGTCTCAGGAATCTCTTCCAAATTATCCGATCACAGTGTTCGATACCGTGTTAATGGGGCGTTATCCTCATTTGAAGTGGTATCAGCGGGAAGGAAAAAAGGATCTAGAAAAAGTAGATGAGATTCTTGAACTTACCAGTCTTACCCATCTGCGGGAACAAACACTGGATACGTTAAGCGGAGGAGAACGTCAGCGGGTAGCGATTGCCAAAGCTATGGCACAGGAACCTGAACTCCTACTCCTTGACGAGCCAACAACCTACCTCGATATCGGACATCAGATCAGCCTGCTGAAGCTCGTCAAGACCTGGCAAAATGAATCCGGCTTAACGGTCATCATGGTTCTTCATGATCTGAATTTAGCTTCTCAGTTTTGTGACCAGCTCCTCCTTTTGCATCAGGGAAAAGTTGTGAAAATCGGAAGCAGTAAAGAAGTGATCAAAAAGGATATGTTAGAAAAGGTTTATGAGACTATTCCGGAAATCATCCCTCATCCGAAAACCGATGTGCCCCAGGTCATATTGGGCATTTAATAGCTGAAGGTGTCCTTGACATGGACACCTTTTTTTAATAATGGGGGATCATTCCTGCTATCTGACCCTTTGATTTTTTATAAGAGGAGTTTATCGCCTTGAGGAAGCCGGATGGCCTCGCCGAGAAAGTGCCACCGCTCGAAAAAGAGTACTGATGACCCAAGGAGAGGGTGTGACGGCCCAAGGAAGCGTGCTGATGGCCCAAGGAGAGGGTGTGACGGCCCAAGGAAGCGTGCTGATGGCCCAAGGAGAGGGTGTGACGGCCCAAGGAAGCGTGCTGATGGCCCAAAGAAGCGTGCTGATGGCCCAAGAAGAGAGTGTGACGGCCCAAGGAAGCGTGCTGATGGCCCAAGAAGGGAGAGTGACAGCCCAAGAATCTAAGCTGATGGCCCAAAGAAGAGTGCGAATGGCCCAAAGAGAGGGTGTGATGACCCAAAGTGAGCGCGCAATGGCCCAAAGAGATGGAGAGACCGCCCAATCCTTTAATCTGACTCCCCAAATGTAGAAATACATCCACGAATAAAACGGTTTCTGTTAAAATACATGTATATGGATCAGGAATTTATATACAAAGGAGCTCAAAGAATGGAATGGAAAAATATTTACCGCGGAATGTTGATGGGGGCCAGTGACTTGATCCCTGGTGTAAGCGGAGGGACGATAGCGGTTGTACTAGGGATTTATGATCGGTTTATTGAAGCGATTAATGGGTTTTTTACCAAACAATGGAGCAAGAGTCTAAAATTTTTAATTCCCCTTGGTACAGGCATTATAGCTTCATTGCTCTTATTAAGCAGTTTGATCCACTGGCTTTTTGAACATTATCCTCACCAGTTACAGTTTTTCTTTTTAGGTCTTATTGCCGGTATATTACCATTTCTGTTTCGCGAAGCAGGGGTAAAAGAACACTTTTCCGGCTTTCACTACATATTGTTGCTGGCTGCAGCCATGCTGGTTGCTTCCATGGTCTTTTTTAAGGAGCCTGGTGTACCTGATATTCTCGATACGTCTAGTACGAGAACGTGGATTCTATTATTTTTCTCCGGCTGGGTAGCGAGCATGGCGATGATGCTTCCGGGGATCAGCGGGTCTTTTATTCTTCTGTTAATCGGTGTATACCCCACAGTGATGGCAGCTCTGAAGGATCGGAACCTGTTCTTGATCGGGATTGTGGGTGCAGGAGTGATCGTCGGGATTGTCATCAGCAGCAAAATCATTCAATATTTTTTGGTGTATCATCGGTCATCTACCTATGCTGTTATCATAGGACTGGTTGTAGGTTCCCTTGCAGTGGTCTATCCTGGAATGACCGATGGAATGGGTGCTATGTTTTTGAGTCTTCTCTCCCTCCTGCTGGGACTTGCAGCGGCTGTTAGTCTTGGTAAGCTTGAGTATAAACGATAGGATTAGGCACGATTTGAAATGAGAAGACAAATGGTTGAACAATCGTTTGATCAACATGACTGATGTTGAGGAGGAGAGGCTCTCTCCTGTTCCAGCAGACCACTTCAGAAGCTATTCAAGCGGTACAAAAATTGAAAAAGAAACCATGATCGAAAGCCATTAGCCCTCTGGAATGTAGGAATAGGGATTTATAATTTGGCCGCCAGACTCACCATGTTCCTGTGTAGGAACGGTGAACAGCCATGGTCGGATGCAGTCAGAGAATCGGGGCAAGCTTTTGGCCATTTTAACAAAGATATGCAAAACTCACTCGGACCTATTATAAAAAACGGACACAAATGCATTTAATCAAGCCGCTATCCACTTCTTTCAAGAAGGCGCTTTTCCCATCGTTTTAAGATTAGAAAAAAATGAAACAGGGCTGTCCCTTTTACGGTCAGCCCTGCTTGATTCTACTATTTGGTCAATGCTAAAAATTCTTCTGCATCCTTTATGCAAAGGCTAATCCCCTTTTCCCAGAAAGCTTCTTCTGTTAAATTCTCACCCAGATGTTTCATGGCTAAATCTTCTACCGTCATGACAGCGGTATCCCGGAGAAGGGCCTTATACTTTTCTTCATAACTTTCCCCGGACTCTAAAGCTCTGGCATAGATACTTAAAGAGAATAAGTAGCCAAACGTATATGGAAAATTATAGAACGGTACACCTGTAATATAAAAGTGTAGTTTTGATGCCCAGAACCGCGGATGTGTTTTCCCAAGTGCTCCAGCATAAGCTTCTCGCTGGGCCTCCTCCATCAGTTTATTTAATCGCTGGGCAGGAACCAGACCTTTTTTCCGCTCTTCATAAAATCTTGTTTCAAACAGGAAGCGGGCATGAATGTTCATAAAGAAGGCCACGCTGCGCTGCAATTTATCATCAAGCATCGCCACTTTTTCCTCTTTCTTTTCCGCTTCCCTGACTGCCGCATCGGCCACAATCATTTCAGCAAAGGTAGAAGCCGTTTCAGCTACATTCATGGCATAGCGGCGATTAAAGAGATGCATGGATTTTAAAGCATAGGAATGATAGGCGTGCCCCAGTTCATGGGCCAGTGTTGCCACATTGGACATCGTTCCACTGTATGTCATGAAGATCCGTGACTCTTCTGATAAGGGGAATCCTGTACAAAATCCCCCGGGTCTTTTTCCGGGGCGGTCTTCTGCTTCAATCCATGATTGTTCAAAGGCTTTCCTGGTAAAGGAAGATAGGTCTGAACCAAACTTTTCAAAATGTTTTAAAATAAATTGGGCACCTTCGTTATATGAAAGCTTCTTCGCTGTTTTCCCAACGGGTGCATCGAGGTCATGCCAGTCCATTTGTTCTTTACCCAGTAAACCCGCTTTTCTTTCTAAGTATTTGACAAAAGGCTTTTTATGTCTGGAAATGGCTCCCCACATGGCCTCGAGGGTTTCTGGCTTCATACGGTTATATTCCAGAGGCTCTTTCAAAATATGATTCCATCCCCGCTTTTCATACATGCTCAATCGAAAGCCGGCCAGATGGTTCAGAGTTTTAGCGAACAGGTCTTCTTTTTCTTTCCATGCTTCTTCTAGCTTTTCAAAAACTTCCTTCCGCACATCTGGGTTTTCATGGGACAGCAGATTGTTTGCCTGACCGATGGATAGGGTCTTATCTTCTCCTTCCACATTCACCCTGACGCTCATGCTGCCCACGATGGTATGATACATTTCTCCCCAACCATGATATCCGTCAACAGACAGGGATGCTATGAGTGATTCTTCTTCGGCAGAAAGCTTATCTCTGGCTTTTTTTCGCCATTCATTCAATACAAAGGACAGTTTTGAAAGGGTGTCATCGTTCAAAAGACCCTGCCAGACATGATCTTCTGTCAGGGCTAGTTTTTGCTGAAAGGCGTTAAAAGAAGTGCTAAAACGGGCATTGATGGTTGAAAGTTCATTTCTGAGCACGCCTGCTTTTTTGTCCGCCATATTCTGGGCTTCGAGACAGCTGACAAAAGCACTTGCCTGTGTTAGATTAGCCGTGATTTCTGTTGCCTGGTCAATGATTCGGTTGATATTTTTCACTTCATGTTTTCCCTCAGGGGTCGTAAAGTCCTGGACGAATCTGGAGAAGTCTTCAATCTGGCTTTTTAGCTGATCTACGTGGGATCGCAGCGCGGGGGAATCACTTCCTCCCGGAAAAATAGAATCCAGATCCCATACGTCGGAATATGAAGTAATCGTCATAAATCGTCCCCTCCCTGTATACTATTCATTTGATCCTTTTCATGGATACATGAGATGTAAACGTTTTTCCCATTATATCATGGTATTTCGTTATTCGAAATCGTTTTCAAGGGCTTCCTGAAAGGGTTGGCTGTCCTGATTATGGCCAGGAATAGATCTCGGCTTCCCGATGGTTGACGCTATTGATGTTAAAAGGGAGTATTGTTGTCAGTAAAGTGAAAAATCTCCGCCTGAATAGGCGGCATGACGACGGAATTGTCCCGGGCGACATCGCTGGTTCCTGGATGCTGATGATTTGTAGTCGTTTTATGCAAGGGTTCTGTTAACCGTAAATGTTGATATTTGAAGCCCGTTCGAAATATTAATATAATTATCAATAGAACAAACATTCGGAGGAGGTTTTAAGGTTGGGCAAAACAAGCGAAATGTTACTGAATATGGAGGTGAACAAAATCATTTCAAGAAAAGTTATTTCGGCATCTGTCTCTGGCTCTATGTTTGCTATTTTGTTAGGTCTCATCGTGCCAAATCCATTTGGTGAAAATCTTTCATCACTATCAAATTATTTATTTGCTGTTGTATTAGCCATACCTGTTTATTTGATGTATAGTTTCCCGGTGATTTTAATTTATGGAGTGTTAGCCTCTATCATTAGTGATAAAGTCAGTCAATTTAATTCTACAAAAATGAAAAATGGAAAGTCTGAAATATTTTTCTCTGGGATTTTGCACGCTGTTTTTGGTCTTATACTACTTTTGTATAGTTTAGGTGCTTCTATGTTGTTCTTTATTACCGATAGAGTCCTACAAAAGCAAAATAAAGATTATAAACCATTACAAGCCATTAAGAGTTTGGCAATTCCATTTGCAGTCTGGCTAATTTTTATGGGGATTGTATATTTAGAGCATATATTTACAGGGTTAAACAAGTATTGGTAGGGTATTCCAGATTTTTATATCATTTATCAACATTAAAGTTTAACAGAGCCTATGCAAAAAAAGAAAAATGGGTGGGTGTAAACTTTAAAAGGAGACAGTCCTTTAAACCATTAGCCGATACGCAACATGGAAGTTCTCTTGGCGAACACTATGTTCCCTGTTTGGATGCACGGTACACCCTGTAATCAAGCACTTGTTCATATTTTTTCATCATGTCGAGATGATCCAGCCAGATTTTTAGGGCTTCAAAACTTAGAGACCCGATATTAAAGTCGGTCAACTCCAGAGGGGGATGATCTGGGGCCTGAATGTTCTCCCGTTTCATTCCTGTAATTTCCTTAAATCCACAGTCCTTTAAAGCTGCTATCCATTCGTTTTCCGTCAGGACCCGGGTGATTCCGTATATGCGTCGAATATCTTTTTTTTCATATTCAGACAAAGAGGAATTAGATGTCATCTCTAGATCGAGGAGTACACCACCCTTTTTTAATACACGGAAATACTCTCTCAGCGTTAAAGATATCTCTGTAAATGCCGTGACTGACTCGGCGATAATGAAATCAAATTGTTCATCCGGAAAGGGGAGACGCTGAACATCTCCCTGTATCAGCTCAATGTCAAGCTGTTCCTTGTTAAACCGTTCTTTTGCTTTTTCAAGCATAAGGGGATGGAGATCCAGAGCACTTACCTGACATTTATATTGTTTAGCCAGGTATTCTGATGTTTTTCCTGTACCGCAGCCAACGTCCAGCACCCGTTGATGTTTTTCAATCTCTTCGGGTTCTAAAATTTTTTTTGTTAAGGAGAATCCCCCGGGGTGAGCACTGCTGATGCCGAATTTTGCCAGAAAATCGATATATGACATGTTATTCAATGATACGTCCCCCTTGAATCGTTCTTCTCTATTCTATGGTCCAGAGGTGTTGCAGGTTCAACAACCATAAAAAAATAGGTGCCCACCCAGCGGCCAGCACCCAATTGTATTTATCTAAATGTTAAATCGTCAAATTTCGCCGTTAAACCTGCATGCTTAACCAGTTGAAGAAAACCATTTTCTAGATCCCACTCTGCCTTCCAGTTTCCCTTTTCCGTTTCAATAAACCTGGCATCCTTGAGCATATAGATTTCCTGCAAACGGTGCGCCATCTCTTTTATATTTTTTACCCCCATTTGGATGTGTGAAAACTGGACCTCATTGACAATATTGATCTGAGGGGGATGATTTTCACCATCCTCCCATTCAATTAAAAAAGGGAGGATGTTGTATTTGAGATCATAATCGGGAAAAAGCATGCGCCATTTCATGACCGTTCCATCGGGCCGTTTTCTTTGTCCCGGAAACGGTCCGTGATAGGGGATGTGGTTTGTGTCGTAATGGTCCAGAAACTGATCCATGTGCTGCGTTCTTAAAGCAAACTGAATCGGACCGTAAAACCCTCGGCCGCTGGCATATCCGACATGTTGAATGAGGGGATTGTCAGATGTTTGCACTTTTTTCTCGTCTTCGATACCGATCCATTCGATATAACATCGGTTTTCCATAAAGGATAGGTAGTTATAGGTCCCCCACTGTTCATGATGGCCTCCTTTTGTGGTGATCAGTCCGTGTTGAATAGAGGCATGCTCCTGATCCAGTTCAGGGTTTTGTGAAAAAATAACAAGATGATCAAAAGCTAACATGTTTCCCATCCTCTCATGACGTGAGATTATTGAAGATTAAAAACACGGGCAAGCAATTCATATGACTTCATCCGTTTTTCGAAAGGAACCGCAATGGTATTGACAATGACTTCGCCAACCTCGTAAGCTCTGGCCAGCTTTTCGATTTTTTCTTTCACCTGCTCGGGGTTGCCCACAATCATGCGTTGACGGTTATATTGAACCCGTTTTTTCTCAAAAGGAGAATAAGAATATTGTCTTGCTTCTTCCGGAGAAGGAAAGTAATCATGAAACTGCCCATTCTCAACCCGCAAAAGGGCTAAATCTAGACTCGATGCGAGGTATTCCGCTTCCTCCTCGGTTTCACCACAAATGACAAAAATGGCTACACTGCCACGGGGTTCATTCTGGTGAATGGATGGCTGGAATGATTCGTAATATTGTTTCATGGATGTTGCTCCGCTTTCACCATTGATGAACTGGGCATATGTATACGACGTTCCAAGTTCGGCTGCCATCATCGCGCTTGTTCCGCTGGACCCGAGCATCCAGATGGAAGGGACGTTTTCTCCCAGTGGAGTTGCCTGGATTTGATAGGTCGGATGCTTCTCGCCATGCAAATAGTAAATGAGTTCCTGAACCTGTTTTGGATAGTCTTGAACATTCGGATATTTCCCCCTATTCAGGGCGTAATTTACACCAGGCATTCCTCCCGGGGCACGCCCGATTCCCAGATCAATACGCCCCGGGTACAGGCTTTCAAGAACTCGAAATACTTCTGCTATTTTATATTCACTGTAATGGGGAAGGAGAACACCTCCTGTTCCTATACGAATATGATTCGTATGAGCGGCCAGATGAGCAGCCAGTATTTCCGGGGCCGAACCCGCTAGACTTTTTGTGCTGTGGTGTTCAGATACCCAGAATCTCGCATATCCGAGTTTTTCGGCCCACTGAGCCAGTTCCGTGGTTTGCTGAAGGGCGTCAGAGGGAGTCTGATTTGGAAGCAGAGGTGACTGATCCAGCACACTTAATGTGATATTCATTTTAAACACCCCATTCAAGTTGGTTATGTATGATTATTTTTCCCCATCTTTGATATTTTTTCAAAGATTCTGTTTCATGGTTTTTCTGTAAATCTGTTTTAAACCCCCATACCCTCCAGACCTTCCTCTCATATCATACAAAAGAAGACAAAAGGAGGGATGTTTAACCATGAACGATCTCTTTAAAAAAATTGAAAAGCAAACCGGGGTAAATATGAATGATGTTCTCCGATTGGCCAATTCCCTGGAAGGTGCTGATTTACACGATGAAAGAACTGTCCGGAAGCTGGTGAAGCAAGTGGGAAAAATTGCCGGCAAAAGGGTTACCAAACAAACCGAAGACATGATTGTAGATACCCTTGTTCATAAGAAACAGATGCCTGATATGTCGACGATTTCCAAAATGGTTGATAAACGAAGATAAGGGTGGAAATAGGGCATTCCAGATGCCCTATTTTTCTATATAAGAAAAGAGTGATCAGGGCACTTTCACCCCTGCCAATCACATGATCAGGCAGATCAGTCAGATCAGTATAGACTGTCTTTGCCGGGTACAGTTCTTCAGGGGGGATGTCCAGCTCGATCACCCACCCCTTCATAAAATGAAGGAAC
Organism: Melghiribacillus thermohalophilus; assembly: GCF_004342905.1. Lineage (GTDB taxonomy): Bacteria > Bacillota > Bacilli > Bacillales > Alkalibacillaceae > Melghiribacillus > Melghiribacillus thermohalophilus. The sequence goes on from NZ_SMAN01000014.1 coordinate 44,584, forward strand.
AAGAATCCCGGGTCTATCGCTAGTTGTCCAGCTCGGGCCCACTAACCCTCCATGCCTGTCATTGAGGAAGCTTCCCCCCGGAGAACCTTCAGTGGCTTTTGGGGCAAGGCGGTTGAGCTTGTCCAATGATCAAAAGGGGGAGACGCTTTCCCCCTCAATGATTTAATAATATCCATACCCCCAGGCTGCCCCGACAATAATCAGTAAGATGAACAGGACCACAATCTGGGTAAATCCTCCGTGATAACCATATCCGCCCATTCCATTCACCTCCATTTCATTTACTAGTATCATATGGAGGTTTATAATCAAGTGTCTAGGCTCCTGTACCTGATTTGGTGTATTCCGTTAATTATTTTGTCTATATCAGGTGCGATTTTGAATTTTTTCTGACATAACAGCGTGTTTTTTTATTGTGGAGCGGGGATGAAACAGGAAAATGATGAGAGATATCCAATTAAGATGTATAATCAAATTTAATATAAAATATCATAAGGGAGTCATAAAATGAAACGAAAACATGCACTGGTTGTAGGTGGGACAGGGATGTTAAGTGATGTAACCCTGTGGCTTGTAAAAAAAGGATATGAGGTTTCTGTGATTGGCAGACGGAAAGAACGGTATCACCAGCTGATGCAGAAGGCGGAACACCCCGAGCGTATATCCAGTATTCTCGTGGACTATCACCATACGGATGAACTGAGAGACAAGTTGATGGAAGCAATTGATCAGAGAGGTTCATTTGATTTGATTATTGCCTGGATTCATTCCACTGCTAAAGAAGCCATTCCTGTGATTATGGATGCGCAGAGCCGATCTGGAAGAAAAAGGAATTTTGATTTCTTCCATGTCAAGCAATCTCAGGCTTATTTTACCAACCATATGCCGGAGTGTTTGCCCATATGTAACTATCATGAAATTTTTCTCGGTTTCAAAATCGATGGGGGACATTCCCGCTGGCTGACTCACCGCGAGATTTCAGAAGGAGTGATGGACAGTGTTCACCACGGTCGGGAACAAACCATTGTAGGACAGGTGGAACCCTGGGAACTCCACCCGTAAGAAACGGGTGCCAATGAAATAGGGAAGTTATGTCTGCGGGGCCATCATACATTTGAACCCCTGCTGACAAGGGGGGCTATTTTTCCATGTTTAAATGTACATTGATATCTGTTTGATTTGCCGGAAAAATGAAACGTTTTCATTATTCAAACGTCTAATTAAATGCAATATATCCTGGAGGAAGGGGTGACTCGTATTGGGGCTGGACGAGTTCATGAAAATGGTCGAGCCGTATGAGCTGGTGCAGGTCAAGCACCCTGACGGAAAAAAATATGAATTCTTTTTTCACAGAAGCCGTTTTCCTACCGGCAAAAAAAATGTACTTTCAAAAGTAACAGAACTGAAGGACGGCACGCTGAGCGGCTATATTTATGTAGGTCATTTGCCTGAATATGATCACCATCCAAAGCGGACAAAAATGGGCTACCTTCCAATTAAACATTTTACCGCAGATCAATTAGAGAAATTATTAAAAAAAGTAACAGAAAGGTGCCATACATACATGTAAGGTGCTGCCAGACGGGCTGCACTTTTTTTTATGCTTGCTTTCAAGAAATGGTATAGTAGATACAAAAACAGGGGAGGTTTACGTTGTGTTTAACATGCCTTTTGAAAAATGGAGAAACGAACATCCTGCAGGAGAACCCCGGGTACATTCATTCAGAGAGCTGTTGGAAATGGTACAGAACCAGAGTATCAGAAAAGCTACAGCGGATAAAAAGAAAGTTTTGCTTCTGGCCATCGATATGCAGAATGATTTTATGGATGGTGGAGCTCTCGGAGTTCCAGGAGCCAGGAAAGATGCCGAACGGTTAAACCAGTTTATTTATGATCACTTTGAAGACATCACCCATATCATGGTATCCATTGATACCCATAAGCCGAGGCAAATATTTCACCCATGCTGGTGGGAAGATTCCAGAGGCAATGAACCGGAACCACTAACCATCATACATGATGAAGATGTGGAGCAGGGAAGATGGAAACCCCGGTACTTTGCTGAAGAAAGCAAACGGTATGTCCGGAAACTGGAAGAAACGAGCAAAAAACAGCTGTGCATCTGGCCGTATCATTGTCTTCAGGGGACTTACGGACATGCGCTGGAAAGCCAGTTTGCCGCGATGGCTTATCTTCATTCTGTTTTGCGGGAATATGATCTGAAAACAGTTGTCAAAGGGGAGGACCCGTTAAGTGAAATGTACGGAATCATAGAGCCAGAATATAGTGAAAAGGATTTGACCCGTAGAGATGTCATCAACGAGGTAAAACAGTACGATGAAATCATCATTGCTGGAGAAGCGGCATCCCACTGTGTGTTGGAATCGGTCAATCAACTTTGCTCGCACCTGGAAAATAAGGGTGACCTGCTGGAGCATACGTATATACTAACCGATTGTATGAGTTCTATTCCCGGATTTGAAGAGGATACAGAAAAGGCTTACCGGAATCTGGAAAGAACCTATGGAATTAAGCGTATTACCTCGGCACAATGGGGGAAATAGTGCGGTCATCTGGCTTTTCGTTATTCCATTTACAAAAATGAGGAGTGATAAGGGGGGGCGGATCTGGAATTATTTGGCCCTGTATAATCCGACGAGTTCATTTGATGACAGCTTTCCCTTATCACAGGTGTTACATTGAAACTTTTTCATCCTTCATTCGTAAAGAAAGACAAACCTGTGATAAAGGACGGATAGAGATATGGAGCGCTGTCTGCTTGTGTCAGATGTTGGTGTATCAATGAGAGATGAACGGATTCTAAAAGACATATCATTTCAGGTGAATGCGGGTCAAATCACAGCTTTAATTGGTCATAACGGAGCCGGAAAGTCAACGGTAATGAAAACGATTATGGGATGGCAGAAAAAAAGCAAAGGAAAAATCATGATTCAGGATAAGGATCTGGATGAGGACTATCTCGCGTATAAGCGATTGTATTCGTATATTCCCGAAGAGCCCATGCTGCTGTCGGAATTAACCGTTTATCAACATTTTCAGCTGTACGGAAAAAGCTACAGAATTGACGAGAACGCATTAAATCAGAAAGTGGACCGATTGGTTTATAGGTTTGATATTGAGGACAAGATGAATGAATATCCCGAAGCGCTGTCTAAAGGGATGCGTCAAAAGGTGCAGTCCATATGTGCCCTACTCCCGGATGTTCCTTTGCTGCTCATTGACGAACCTTTTATGGGGCTAGATGTCTATTCGGTTGATGAGTTGCTTGATGAGCTGAAGGAGAGAAAGAAAAAGGGCACAGCAATCCTAATCACCAGTCACCAGCTGGATAAAATCAAAGATATAAGTGATGAATATGTCATGTTAAGAGATGGACATGTGTATGAGTCTGGCAAGATTGATCGCTTAGCAGAGTTAAAAAGGAGAAAATCATGATGAGGGAATATCCCATTTTTCACACCTATATCTGGATGAAAAAGAAAAGATGGGAGAAAAAAATCAAGATATACCGCCAGGTCTTTCATTTATTGTTTGACTGGACCATTTCGGTTTATCTGGCACTGTTTGCTGTCCCTGGACTGATCATCCTGCGGGACTGGATTCACCAGTCCGTACTGCTTACAGCTTTTTTCTCCTCTTTCACTATAGAATGGGTGGTTATTTTTTTTCTGGGATGGGTTGCCCTTCAAACTGTACATAGTTTTCGGGATCCGGGAGTCTATATATCCAGTTCGGAATATCAGTTAGGTCTGCTACCTTATCCAATGAGGAACGTTTGGTTTTATGCCTATCTGGAACAGGTAATTTATTCGATCCTGATGACTGTTGCCTTATTCTCACTGCTGACCCTGTTGACACCACTGGATTCTGCAGTGGTAATGCTTATATCCATTTCTTTTTTAATCGGAAAAACGTCTGGAATTCTGGTGAAATGGCGTCTGTTTCAATTGAACTTGTTCACAAAAGCATTGATTGTTGCCCTTGTCTATCTGGTCCTTTTTGCCTTGCGCATCCTTTTCTACTTTTTAGACCTTCCAGTTTCCTGGCTGCTTGGGGGAGGATGGCTGCTGGTCATGTTTGCGGGGCTGTTGCTTTTCTATCAACCTCTCTACAACATCGACTGGGGAAAAGTGGTCAGCTACAGCGATGCCAGAGTCTGGCGGATGTGGATTGTGCAACAAATTACGAAAACCCATGTCAAACCGGCACGCCGCTATCAATTTTTACAGAGGTTTTTTCAGGGGGAGCGAGCTCGAAAACCGTTTCCCTATGAGATGTCTGCCATCAGCTTCCGAATGTGGCGCTCTTATTTAAAAGACCAAATGGAGCCTATTTTACAATCGGCCGGTGCCGTATATATTGCAGGAGTTGCATTAAACCTTCAGGGGAACTGGGGAGCGGGAATCGGGCTTGCTGTCGGCATTTTCATATTTAACCAGATGGCTTCTGCCGTTTTTATGTCTCATTTTTCCCGTTCATTTATGTTTGCCATCCCATGGGAAGTGGCCGGATGGGCTCAATCGTTTCGGAAATGGTATGTCTTTGCGGTCGTTATGTTTCTTCCTCTTGTTGTCTGGGGGTTTGATCATCATCATTTTATGCTTATGATAACTGCTACTTTCCTGATTATGGTCTGGATGTATTTGGATTTGCAGCTGGCCATTTCAGGGAAATTTAATAATTGGTTAAACCGTTCATGGGATAATGGCCCAATCCATCTGGCAAGGGGAACCGGATTTGTTTCCCTTGCGGTCAGTGGAATTTTCCTGTGGGGAATCTATATGGCTGTTCCATTATTATTCCTGCTGATTATCAGATCCAGCTGGCTGAGCAAAAGTTGGTTCAGCATGGGAAACGACAATGTTGCATAACGGGATCTTTCGCCGCGAAAGATCCCGTTATTTTTTGCAGACCGCGATACCTAAAGGGTAGTGTACGTTTTCACGGGGAGGTTCGATTAACACCCCTTTTTGGCCGTAAAAGAATGTTTCCGTATAGCCCTTGAAAAGAACCCAAAATTCTTCTGGTGTTAACTGATGCACATGAAAAGGAGACCCGCATGGCTTGCCTCTCCCCTTCCCAAAAGGCGTGGATACAATCAGGGTTCCCCCTTCTTTCAGCAGGTTAAAATAATTGGCTAAAATTTTTTTTTCTTCTTGAATATGTTCAATCGTTTCAAAGCTGACAATGACATCAAATCCTCCCAATTCTTCCGGCAGATTTGAATCAGTGGCATCTTTAACGAGAAAAGTGGATTTCGGGTGATAATATTTTCCCTTTGCATATTGAATCACATTCGGATCAATATCAATTCCAATTACTTCATCAATTTTATTTTTTGCTTTTTTTGCGATCAGATGGGTTCCGTACCCGGCCCCGCAGGAGAGGTCGAGAACCCTTCCATGGACATAATGCAAAGCAAATTGATAACGGGCAATATGTTCTAACAATAGATGGTTCATAGGATCCATAAATTCAGGAATGACTCGTTCACCGGTATCATCCAGCAAAAAAAATCACCGCCTTCATGATTATTGTCTACAATATTATGCCATAAATCAGACAAATGTCGAATAAGATGTGTTTTTGACAATCGTTTTTGATTCACTCTATAATAGGTTTAACCAAGTGGCAAAGGCGGTCTGACCATGAATGAGCATGAATATCAAAAGAAGAAACGTGATCCTTCTTTAAAGCTGTTTGTTGTTTTGTCAAAAGCCTATCGAACAGTGATTGATCTTTCAAATGAAAACATTTTAAAACATGGTTTAAACCCGACAGAGTTTGCTGTTCTAGAACTTTTATACCATCAGGGTGATCAGCCGCTGCAAAAAATCGGTGAGCGGATTCTCCTGGCAAGTGGCAGCATTACCTACGTTGTGGATAAACTTGAACAGAAAGGTTATCTGGAGCGAAAACCGTGTCCAAATGATCGGCGGGTCATTTACGGATCCATTTCGGAAAAAGGGAGAGAACTGTTAAATAAAATATTCCCTGAGCACTGGTCTAGAATTGAGCACATTACAGGAGGGCTGTCTGATCAGGAAAAAGAGCAGGCCATTGAGCTTTTGAAAAAACTCGGTCTCTATGCAAGTCAATTCAAAGAAGATCAGAACAGTCAGTCATAGATTTGTGGTCATTGGCCCTATCGGATCAGGATATGCCTGTCAGGGTCTTTTTCATGTTCTTTATAGTATGAGACGATGTTGGGAAGAATGGTCTGAAAATCCGGGCATTCAATGTTGCTGTCTCTGAGTCTCTTACGGGCATTGGAAGGGTCAAACTGGCATTGATTTGTAAAATAGTCAAGGGCTTCTTTTTCAACCCTGAGCCACTTTCTGATGCCGGGAATACTTAAAAACATTTTTGCGGTCATCGTGGGAAGGATGAAGGTGGGAGTTTGGTTTAAATATTGATCCATAAACATGGCGTATAATTCCCTTGCTGTGTATGGATTGGGATCAGTCAGATGATAGGTTTCACTTTCTTTTAATTCCAGGTGGGCAAGGTAAACCGTTGCCTGAATAACATAATCAATCGGAACGATATTGACTGTTGCATCGCCTTTGCCGATATACGGTATAATCGGCAGAAAACGAAGCTTTTGGAACATATTCAAGATAAAGTAGGGCCCGTCAAATTTTAAGGTTTCCCCTGTTTCTGAATGTCCCACCACAATTCCGGGACGGATGATTGTTACAGGCAATTCTTTAGCGAGCGACTGGACGTACCGTTCCGCTTCATATTTCGTTTCTTCATAAAAATTTTTAAACCCTGTATGATGCTCGAGATCGGTTTCATAGACGGTATCCTGCCGCTTTCCTGCAACGTAGGCAGTGCTGAAATATATATAGCGTTTCAGCTGGTTCAGCATTCCGATAAAATCATTGACGTTTCTTGTACCCTCAACATTGACTTCCCATGCCGGCTGGAAAGGGACAGCCAGGTCGTAGATGGCTGCAAGGTGAAAAACATGACTTACTTCATTCTGGAGTTTTTCCAGATGTACCCCGCTCATATCCAGGTTGTTTTTTGTAATATCCCCGGGAATCAGTTCAATCTGCTCTTCGGAAAAATTGATTTCTTCCACCAGTTTCCTGAGAGATTCTTCAGCCTTCGTCATCATGGATGGCAAAACAAGGGCATAGATTTTTTCCACAGGCTGTTCGGTAACAAATAATTCCTTGATTAAATATGTAGCAATATAGCCCGGATACCCGGTAAAAAAGTATGTGTTTCCCATTTTAACACCTCCTGGATGTTTTTTAGGTTTACATCCACTTCTCGTTCGTTCATTGTGGTGAGGATGATTTTGTAGAACTGTTTCGGCGGCATCTCCTTATTATTATATTCTCTGCTGGTCAAGAGAATCCCTTTTTCCTGTTTGACTGTTCACTGGAGAGGGTATTGGATAACGAGACGAAGGTGCAGATTGAGGTGATCAGACTATGGATGAAAGGAAAGCGGTTGTATATACGAGCGAAAATTGTGCCCAGAGTCGAAAGGTCATACAGTTTCTGGAGCATTATCAAATTTCTTATGTGGAGAAAAATGTAACCGGTAATGAGAAATATCTTAAAGAACTTCAGGATCAAAGCATTTACGGAACTCCGGTCGTCTATGTTAATCAGGTGTACATTCAGGGATATCAGAAAAACCGGCTTGCAGCAGCATTTCATATTGATATAAATGACTAATTCCAGTAGCTGAGCAGGAACAACAGCCCCCTTGATCATCATACGTTATAAAAGGGCGATGATTAGGGGAGGTGTTCATTTATGCCTGGTCCAGGGGATCAATGGCAGGGTATGGGTATTCCATACCATCCTTTTGTGGGTACTGGCTTATCAGCTCCAAATCCATCGAGCTGGCAAGCTACTGGAATGGGGAACCAAGGCTGGAACATGCCAGATCTGTCTGCGGTGAATCAGATGTTTTCTGAAATCACGAAAATGCCTGGTTTCAATCAAATGGATTGGTCAGCTCTGATCAACCAGAGTGCAAACCCGGGCTCAGCTCCCTATCAATTTTTTCAGAAACCCCCTCAGCCTTTTCCCTCTGAGTTTGGAACCTCGCCTTATGGAGGGGCTAATCAACTGATGAAGGGGGGAGGCCCTATCTTAGCTTCATTTATGAATGAGGATGGGCAGATTGATTTTGATAAATTGTTTTCTACTGTAGGACAGATGGTATCAACCGTTAACCAGCTTACCCCTCTTTTAAAAGGATTCAGTTCGCTGATGAAAGGTATGTAACAACTCGAAGACAGGTGAGAGCACCTGTCTTTTTTACGTATAAAGCAATGTATCCCTTTTCTCACAGGGAAAGGAGTGTGACCCGCCCAAAATAGATGCCGATTGCTCAAAGAGGTGCGCTATCCGTCTCAGGAAAAAGCTGAACGGTTTTTTTATAAGTGAAGAAAAACACAAGGGACAGGTATGTAAAAACCTGACTGCTGTCATAAATTGTGGTAGAATAATCTTCATTGAAAAAAATTCGTACCGTATTTCGTATTAGAGGTGACCATCATTGAACCAGGCAAAGGTTAAAAAAGCCCCCGTATCAACCCCGTTTTACTATGGCTGGGTGATTACGGCAGTAGCAGGAATGAGCCTGTTTTTCTCCGGACCAGGGCAAACCTATTCGGTTTCTATTTTTATAGATTACTATATAGAGGAATTTGAATTCTCAAGACGCTACATATCTGGGCTCTATTCAATAGCTACCCTGGTTGCAGGGATTTTATTATTTATCATTGGCAGGTATGTGGACCGCATGGGTCAACGGACAGTCATGACGGCTGCCGGAATTCTCCTCGCCCTCACATGCTTCTGGAACAGTTTTCTGACGGGGCCAGTGATGATGTTCATGGGGTTTTTTATGCTCAGGTTATTTGGACAGGGTTCTATGACGCTGTTGCCAAATACCCTTGTTCCCCAGTGGTTTTTTAAACGCAGAGGAAGAGCTCTCAGTATAATGGCGATTGGCGGTTTTTTAAGTTCAGCCCTCTTTCCGCCTGTAAATGCTTTTTTGATTGACTGGATGGGGTGGCGTCTAACATGGGTGTTCTGGGGCATTATGCTGCTGGTTATGTTTGTACCATCAGCACTGATCTTCGTCCGAAACCGTCCTGAGGATATTGGGGAAAAAATTGATGGGCAAAAGTCGGTCGAGCATAAACAAAAGTCTTCTTTGCATGTGGAAATAGAAGAAAAAAACTGGACATTAAAACATGCCATGAAAACAAGGGCGTTCTGGCTTATTCTATTTTGTGTGAGTGTTCCAGCCCTCGTAAATACAGGAATCACCTTTCATCTTGTGTCTATGATGGAGGAGAAGGGACTGACTACCGAAACAGCAGCAATCGTTCTATCGTTAATGGCAGTCATCGGTTTCCCGGTAACCTTTGTGACAGGATATCTAGTCGACCGCTTTCAAGTTCATTATATTTTGATGATGACCTTTGTCGGTCACATTGCGGCCATAGTGCTCTTGTGGCAGGTGGAAAGTGTAGCCGGTGCGATCGTGTACGGTATTTTGTGGGGAATGATTAGTGGATTAGAACGGATTGTTTTGAATATCGTATGGCCGAACTATTTTGGACGGGAACATCTGGGCAGTATCAAAGGCATTGCTCAAACGGTGATGGTTTTAGGTTCAGCTTTTGGCCCTCTTCCCTTTGGAATCTTTTACGATACATTTGGCGGATACGATGAAATCTTGTTCGTCATGATTGGTCTCCCCCTTCTGGCAGCTGTTTTTGCTTTTATTTCGCCCAAACCTTCTTTTGAAAAATATCATTCTGAACATGCATAAATGATAAGAAAGGGACTGGGACAAGATTTCAGCAGGTAATCAAAAATCCGAACGTTATTCAATGAATGGGTTCGGATTTTTGATCATATAAGAAAATGTAAAACTTGAGTTTATGACAATCCTTCCCGTTGCCCTGTACCTCAAATCTTTGGACCAGTCAGCTGCTATGAAAGCCCTCCTGGCAAGGAGGGCTACAATAAAAGTTCTATTAGTCTTTTAGTCTTTGAAAAAGGCGATGACAATTCCGCCTTCTGCAGCATAAGTGGCGATTAACGGACCCATTTCCACCATCATGGAATCGTTAAAAGGATATTTTTCTTTAATTTTTGTCAGTATGGACTGAGCTCTTTCCGGAGCCCTGCAGTGGGACATAGAAATCGTCTTATTTTCAAAGTGTCTGGCATATTCTCCAATCTGTTCAATAAAACGACGGATGGATTTTTTGTCTCCCCGGACTTTTTCTGATACCTCAATGGTCCCTTCTTTACTGGCATTCATCAGCAGTTTGATGTTTAATGTTTTCGCTATTGCTCCTTTGACTCGGTCAATTCTGCCGCCTTTAACGAGGTTTTCCAGGTTTTTTAGAATAAACAGTGTAGTGGTTTTTTCAATTTTTTCTTTCATGTGTGTGACAAGCTCCGAAAAAGTAAGACCTTCTGTTATTTTTTCACCGGCTTCTTTCACAAGAAGAGCAATCCCGGATGTGGCCGTCTTGGTATTTAACACTTCAATTTGCCTGTTCGGCTCTTCTTCCAGTAGCATCTGTTTCCCGATTACAGCATTCTGGTAGGTTGCGCTTAACCCTTTGGACAGAGAAAGCATTAAGATGGGTTTGTCCGCTGGGATCCGTTTATACGCTTCATAAAATGCCTGTGGTCCTGGAGCCGATGTTTTTGGAAGTTCATCCGTTTCTTCCATTTTCTTAAAAAAATCCGGCAAGTCAAGGTCAACCCCTGGTCTGTACTGTTCATTGCCGATTTGAATATGGAGCGGAATCATTTTTACCTCATATTGTTCTTTCAGAGATGATGTGAGATCAGCGCCCCCATCAGTCAAAATTTGAATATTCATCATCATCACCCTTTAATACTCATTTTTTGTTCATATCGCTAACCCTCTTTTTTGAGAGATAAGCTTTCCTTTTTTTGCTTGTACTGAATATAAACATCATGAGACCAAAAATCACAATAGATCCACCCAGTAGCTGAAACCATGTGACCATTTCCCCGAGAACAAAATAGGCGAGTATGGAAGCTCCGACAGGCTCAAACAAAATTCCCATCGTAATCGTTGAGGAACTGACCCATTTTAAAGCCCAGTTAAACAGAGTATGACCGAAAAAGGTTGGAATAATGGCCAGAGCAAAAAACACGAGCCAGTGATCGCCTGAATACCCAAAGAAAGGTTTATCCAGGATGAGATTGTAGATGAGCAGTGTCAGGGAGCTCATGCTATAAACGATAAAGGTATAGGTCATTAGCGAAAGCCGCTTTCTCACATCCTGTCCCAGTAAAAAATATCCCGTAACCATGACGGCGCCGAGAAGGGCAAGGATGTCTCCAAATAAAGCCATACCGCTGATTTGAAAATCTCCCCAGCTGATGAGGACGCTTCCTGTAAGGGCGATGAGCATACTGAGCACAGCCCCGGCTGAAAAGCGTTCCTGAAAGAAAAAATACGTGCCTAAAAAAGCAAAAATGGGCTGCATCGTCACAAGCACCACTGAGCTGGCTACCGAAGTAAAATTCAATGATTCAAACCAGAGAATAAAATGAAACGCGAGGAAAACTCCTGCTAGCATTGTCAGAAGCCAGTCTTTTCTTGTCACGAACTTAAATTCGTGCAGACGTTTCCATAAAACATAGGGACTCATAATCAAGACCGCCAGGAACAAGCGGTAGTTGGCAATGACAGATGCGGGCGCTTCGTCAGCAAGTTTGACTAAAACAGCAGCTGTTGAAACCGAGATAACACCAATGGTAACAGCAATGTACGGGCCAATCAGTTTTTTATCCATTTTACTCCTCCCGCACGATTCAATCATCTAATCCTGTATATGGGGATGATTTAAATTCAAGTATATATTATGTTCATTTTATCATGGTTTTTGCCCGGGTAAAGTGAAAAATATCAACCTAAATCTATCGAACGAACATTTCGAGAATAACCAGGGTCAGGATAGCTCCCCAGAACAGCACCAACACGATTTTTTTCCAGGGAATGCGTTTCTTTCGCCAGCGATCAGGGTCAAAATGGATCTCATTATCATCAACGGCATATCTCTTTAAAGTACCGGTAAAAAAGGGACGCACGTTATGCAGGAGCAGCGGGCCAAGCGCAAATCCTGTCAGAAGACCGAAAATGTGGGCATAGATGTTTATATTCGTTCTTAAAAATGTCATAATAAGACCTAATATAAGAATGACTTTTACAATCTGGGAACTCTGATCATCCATTAAATGCTTTTTGTACATCATCATATATACATAAATGCCAAATAGACCGTAGATTGCCCCGGAGGCTCCAGCATGTATGACAAAGTCGTGTGCGAGATAGAGAGTGGCAACATTGCCGCCGACTCCTGTCAACAAATAAAAGAGGATAAATTTCATTTTGCCGAGCATCGTTTCAAGGGCAGGACCGAATAACACGAGTGTAAAAGAATTAAAAAGGGTGTGCATCAGGCCGAAATGAAAAAACATTGCTGTAACAATCCGCCAGTATTCACCGCTTTTAATCAGTCCATTATGGCCGACACCCAGCTGTTTTAATTCCATAAAAAAGGATAGGGGAATGACCTCCGTGGTGATCCATAGAAGGATATGAATGGTTACAAGGGTGCTGATGACGGGATAGAATCTCAAGAAATCTTTAAAACTTTCGTTACGGATAAACATGTTATCACCTTTTCGTTATAGTTAAAATCATATTGACGGAAGAAAGATTTTCATCAGCCGGCGGGCTCCGTCATCTTTCCTTGATCGTATAGAGCCGTTCAGTTTTTGAAAATCCGGTCGCTTCAAGTTTCTCTTATGTACTATTATACATATAGACAAAAAAGAATGTGGTTATGCAGCCATGAAAAGGAAGGGATAGTTTGTGATTCAGGGAACGGGCATTGATCTGGTGGAACTTTACCGTATCGAACAGGCCATCAAGCGAAACGGTCGCTTTTTAAACAGAGTATTAAGCAAAAGGGAAATGGAACTTCTGAAACAAATTCCTTCCCACAAACGAAAAATGGAATTTGTTTCCGGCCGTTTCGCAGCCAAGGAAGCCTTTGCGAAAGCTAATGGGACGGGAATCGGGGAAACATTATCTTTCAAGGATATCGAAATTATACCGGATCAATGGGGAAAGCCAGAAATTTTCGTGAAAGGAAGCAAAATGACGGAAGCGTTTGTATCGATATCCCACAGTAAACAGTTTGCCGTTGCCCAGGTCATTATTGAAAAATCGATTGATCAGGGCTAGTCTGCATAATTAAACTCCTTGTCTCATATATTTTAAGTGCAGGTAGGAGGGAACGAACTTGCGAATCGTCACTGCCAGTGAGATGTACGAAGTGGATCGGTTTACCATGGAGGAAGTAGGATTAGAAGGGAAAATGTTAATGGAAAACGCCGGCAGAGCCATTGCCGAGGGAATCATGAAGGAAATTTCTAAACAGGATGAAATTCTGGTTCTGACAGGACCAGGGAACAATGGAGGAGATGGGTTTGTCATAGCTCGAACATTGTACCTCAAAGGATATAGGGTAAGGGTCTACAGCCTTGTTCCTGAGGAAAAGATCAAAGGAGATGCTCTTTATCATCTAAACATCCTTCAGAATGTGGGCGTCCCTTTTCATCGATTACAGAATGGTGAGTTGGCTGTGAGATTAGAAGGAATGGATGTCATTATTGATGCCATGCTCGGCATTGGGACAAAAGGGGCGTTGAGGTCTCCTTATGCTGAAATCGTGGACAAAGCAAACAAGTGTGAACAGGCTATGAGGTTTGCCGTGGATATTCCAACTGGACTGTCCAGTGATGAAGGCGTGGAAACAGAAGTGGCTTTTAAGGCACATAAAACGTTTACGGTTCAATGCCCGAAGGAATCGGCATTCATAGAAGCAAATGCACAATACTATGGTGAGCTGGAAGTGGTGGATATCGGTCTGTTCACGGAATCTCTGGTCAATCGTCCGGGAAAAAAGGTATGGCTAAAGGAGGATGTAGTACGGACCTTTCCAGTACGGGAGCGTTTTTCTCATAAAGGCAGCCACGGACGGGGGCTGATCATCGGCGGTGCTCCAAATATGCCGGGAGCGGTGATGATGGCAGCCCGGGCGGCATTACGGGCCGGAGCTGGTCTGGTGAGCATTGCGGCATCACATCATCTCATTTCCACCATTGCACCTTATGTCCCAGAGGCAACTTATACGGATTTAAATCTAAAAACCCTGGACATCGATTCCTTTCATGCAGCAGCTGTTGGAATGGGACTGGGACGTTCAGAGCAAAGTGCATCTCTGTTTGAAGACATCTTGAGGCTTGCAAATATCCCGATCATTATTGATGCTGACGGATTATATCACCTGAAAAAAATGAAAAATATGCTGAAAGAACATACAGCTCCGGTTGTTTTAACACCTCACTTTAAAGAAGCGGCGGATTTATTAGATACAACGGTTTCTGCCTTAAAACAAAATCCATTTTCCCTTACCCGTGCGTTTTCCACAGAATACGGTGTCTATTTCCTGTTGAAGGGCCCGTATACGATCATCACCACAACAGACGGAGATCAGTATGTAGTGACAACAGGAAATGAAAGTCTTGCCAAAGGAGGAAGCGGGGATGTGTTATCCGGGATACTGCTAGGGCTTCTGCTTCAAAGCCATCACATTACAGAAGCCCTTTGCAACGGCAGATTTATTCATGGAAAGACAGCTGAAATTCTAACCCGTCATACCCATTCCCGATATGATTTGCTTGCTTCCGATGTCATAGAAGGACTACCCATGACCCTTCGTACAATTTGTAAGTAAAGCAGTGGCAGCGTTCCCTTGCCCTTTGAAAAGAGGCAAAGGAGTTGTGAGTATGAACAAAAAGTACGTACTCTTCATGTTTGTATGTCTACTGATTGTACTGGCTGCCTGTGGAGATCAGTCCAAAGAAGATGTCATCGATTCCCTTGAAAAGAAAGCCGAAAACATGAACGGCTATAAAGCCCAGGCGAAGATGAACCTGAAAACAGGCGAAGAAGTGCAAAGTTATCAAATCAATGTCTGGCATAAGAAGAAAGACTTGTATCGGGTCCATCTGGAAAATCCCGATGATGAAAAAAGCAGCCAGATTATTTTACGGAACAGTGACGGGGTTTTTGTCTTAACACCGGCTCTTGGAAAAAGCTTTAAGTTCCAGAGCGACTGGCCCCACAACAGCAGCCAGCCTTATCTTTATACCTCTTTGATCAAAGATCTACTAGAAGATTCTGAATTGACCTTTAACACAACAGATAGCCATTACATGTTCAAAGCAAAGACCAACTATCAAAGCAACAAAAACCTTCCATACCAGGAAATATACTTTGACAAAAAAACCTTGAAACCGAAGATGGTAAAAGTGTTCGACAAGGACTACAATCCACTGGTGGAAGTGAGTTTTACGGAATTTGATTTTGATCCGGAGTTTTCAGAAGAGGATTTTGATACAGAGAAAAATCTAACCAGCAGTGCCATCAGCCTGCCAGCTATGGCGTCAGAGGAAGATACCCCGTTTACCGTTTATTACCCGATGTACAAACCAGAGGGTACAGAACTGGAAGATCAGAAAGAAGTATCATTTGATGGCGGAAAACGAGCGATTTTGACCTTTTCTGGAAATAAAACCTTTACATTAATTGAAGAAAAATATACTGAAGTTCCTACAAGCTTGACCGTTCCTGTATCGGTGGAGGGTGAACCCGTCAATCTTGGGTTTACAATGGGAGCATTAACAGACAACAGTTTGGAATGGACTTACAACGGCATGAGGTTTTATCTAGCCAGTGAAGAATTAACCAGGGAAGAAATGATTGAAGTAGCCAGATCCGTCCAGGGAACAGCGGTTAAATAATCCTAATCATTGAAGCAGACTCATATCAGGGAGTCTGCTTTTCCTGACTTACAGGCGATTTTTGTATGTTGCGTTTTTCCGTTGGTTGACATCCCTCTTTGCGAAGTCAATAATGGTAGAAAAGAACCGTCATGAGAGGAGATGCCACCTTTGTCCCAGAAGAAGTATTACCGCGATACATGGGCAGAAATCAACCTGAATGCTATTCGGAGGAATATACGTAATCTACGGGCTATTTTGCCCGAGGAAAAAAAGATTATGGCTGTCGTAAAAGCAAATGCATATGGACATGGTGATATACAGGTGGCTGAAACAGCTCTGGATGAAGGGGCTGCGGGTCTTGCCGTTGCACTGCTGGATGAGGCCATTCATCTAAGAAAAGCTGGCATTGTTGCCCCCATCCTTGTAATGGGCTGGGTCCGCCCAGAAGATGCTGTAATGGCAGAAAAGTATAATATTACCGTCACAGTGTTCCAAAAGGAATGGGTAGAACAGGCTAGAAATGTTATTCATCGTCCGGTTGGTGTTCACATAAAAGTGGATACAGGCATGGGGAGAATCGGGGTTCGGACCAGTGATGAACTGGAACAGCTCTTGACCACATTAAACGATTCTCCATTCCGGATTGAGGGGTTGTTTACTCATTTTGCTACGGCTGATGAAAAAGAAATAACGTATTTCACAAAACAGCAAGAACGATTTAGGTCACTGCTTCAAACTTTTTATGATCTCTATCCCGACCCGGTTATGATTCATACCGGAAACAGCGCAGCGAGTATGCGGTTTCCTGATGAGATGTATGACGCAGTAAGGTTTGGAATCGGTATGTATGGACTGTACCCTTCCCCGGATGTGAAAGGACTAAAGCCAATTGAACTGGAACAGGCTTTTTCACTGCACAGCCGCTTAACCCATGTCAAAAAACTTCCTCCTGGAGAGGCTATCAGTTATGGGGCAACCTATCAAACCAAAACAGAAGAGTGGATTGGAACAGTACCTGTTGGGTATGCTGATGGGTGGGTCAGGAGGCTAAAGGATTCAGATGTGTTAATTGACGGGAAACGAGTGCCAATTGTTGGCCGCATTTGCATGGATCAATTTATGGTTCGTCTCGACGGCCCTTATGAAATAGGGACAAAGGTCACCCTGATCGGCAGACAGAAAGGACAGGAAATTTCTGTTGACGATGTTGCCGATCGGCTTGGAACCATCAATTATGAAGTTCCCTGTTTAATTAGCTATCGAGTGCCTAGAGTTTATACCGGGAATTAAAATTTTGGAAAGACGTGTATGTTGCCCCTGACACAGGTAGTTTGAGAAGTCTGTGCTCATTTTTTGCCAAAAAATAAACTCCGCGGTATAAGATTTGTCAAATAAGGGATTTTCAGGGCAATTCACGGGATAAATGAAACTTTTTTTGTAAAAAATGAAAATAAAGATGTTACCAGCCAAAAATATGCCATCATGCCCTTTAAAATGGAATCCGGTCATGGTATGATGGAATTGGATTTTTGTCATGTGGGATTAGACGGTGGAGGTGTTTTGTTGTGTCCGAGAGATCGCAGGAGATCGTCATTAAGCTTCCGCAACGGATCTTAGAAGAGATTGATGGTTTAGTTAAGTACGAAAAAGTAGACCGAAGCGATTTGATTTGCCAGGCAACAGAAAAGTATTTGCGCGATAAGAAAAAAAACCATATTCGTGAATCTATGCGCCGCGGTTATATTGAGATGGCCAATATTAACTTGAATATTGCGAGTGAGGCATTTCAAGCTGAAGAAGAAGCAGAAAACACCCTTGAGCGCCTAGTGAGCGGGGTGTAACAGGTTGATTGTTAAGAGAGGCGACGTCTATTTTGCCGACCTTTCCCCTGTTGTCGGGTCTGAGCAAGGAGGCGTGCGCCCTGTGTTAGTCATCCAAAATAATATCGGAAATCGCTTCAGTCCCACAGTCATTGTTGCAGCCATTACCGCGCAAATACAGAAGGCTAAACTGCCGACTCATGTGGAAATCAACGCCAAAAAATATGGCTTTGAGCGTGACTCGGTTATTTTACTGGAACAAATACGAACAATTGATAAACAGCGTTTAACGGATAAAATTACAAAGTTGGATGATCAATTGATGGAACGGGTAGATGAGGCTTTGCAAATCAGTCTCGGACTCATCGATTTTTAAGCTGCTCTATAAGATAGATAGAGCAGCTTTTTTTGTCTATCAGAATAGGGAAACCATGATATTAAAATGCGTTTGATGAAGATTGGATCATAGATCGTCAGCCTTAATCATGGGTAAATAATGGTTGGGGTTCGAGGAAAGAAGTACAGTCGTTCAGGCTGAAAGAACGACCGCCCAGGATGAGAAGGGAATCACCCAGAGAATTAAGATTCATTATACTCAGACTGAATCCCCGGGGAATTAGCTCAATCTCTTGAAGTGGGGGGATCTGCCCAAACATGCATGTGTACTTATGGCTGGCGATGAAAAGATATAGATTTTTCTGGTCGAGTAGCTTAAACATTAATTACATGATAAATTAGTGTGTAAGAAAATGTTGTAAAATAAAAGATGGGGGGATAACACGCGTGAACAAGAAACTTCAAGGACTGGTGTTAAAAAACAGTGATGAAATCATCCGATTATGGCTGAGAAAAGTGGATCAAAACCATAAAAAAAAGCTCGGGCAGGTCGCTGAAGTGTCAGATGAACTGTTTGAAGGTACAAATAGAGAATTCGCCAATGTGATTTTTTCAATGGTGGAGAACAAAGGATCGACGGAAGAGCTGAAAACATTTTCGGAAAGGCTCATTCAATTAGGATGGCCTTTGAGTTATTTAACGGATGGGATGCAGGTTTTTCGAAATGTTACGGTTGATTATCTGTTGAATCAAACAGAAATTGTGACAAAAGAAGATTGTATCGAGGTATTGCATATGGTAGATGACTGGATTGACCCCATTATCCATCACCTTGTCAATGAATATTCAGGAAACTGGGAAAACATAGTATCCCTTCAAAAAGTGGCCCTCCAGGAATTATCAGCCCCTCTAATTCCTGTTGTGCAGGGAATCACCATTATGCCTCTCATAGGGACTATCGATACTGAGCGGGCAAAACTGATCATGGAAAATTTGCTCCATGGTGTCACCAAACATAATGCTGAGGTAGTGCT
This sequence comes from Melghiribacillus thermohalophilus, assembly GCF_004342905.1. Lineage (GTDB taxonomy): Bacteria > Bacillota > Bacilli > Bacillales > Alkalibacillaceae > Melghiribacillus > Melghiribacillus thermohalophilus. The sequence continues at coordinate 63,691 of NZ_SMAN01000014.1, forward strand.
TATGGATATAACGGGAGTACCAGTGGTAGATACAATGGTTGCTCACCATATCATACAGGCTGCAGAAGCTGTTCGGCTCATCGGAGCGACCTGCATTTTGGTAGGGATTCGTCCTGAAATAGCCCAGACGATTGTAAATCTGGGAATTAATCTGGAACGTTTTCCGACTAAAAGCTCCTTAAAAAAGGGTTTCGAGGCAGCACTGGAACTCACCGGCCGCAGGATCATAGATATGGATGGGAGCGGAGATAAAATTGAAGAGCTGCTGGAAACGCTTAGCAAGGAGTGATAATTGTGCGCATCCCCATTTTAAAGCTACATAATTATTTGCTGATATCCATCCAAATTGAGCTGGATGATCAGACAGCCATCCAATTTCAAGAAGATCTTTTACATAAAATTCATGAAACTGGAGCAACCGGAGTGGTGATTGATCTGACCTCTGTGGATGTAATTGATTCATTTATTGCCAAAGTGCTTGGTGACGTTGTATCGATGTCTAATTTAATGGGAGCAAAAGTTGTTTTAACAGGCATACAGCCTGCTGTGGCGATGACGCTGATTGACCTGGGAATACATTTGAAGGATGTCCCTACTGCATTAAATCTTGAACAAGGATTGATTAAGCTGCGGCAAACATTGGAGGAATAACAGATGAACAGTCAATCCTGCGTTAATATTGAAAAAGAATGGGACATCGTTTCAGCACGACAACTAGGAAGAAATCTGGCCAGAAAACTGGGCTTTGGTACCGTGGATCAGGCCAGGATTGCAACAGCCATATCAGAACTGGCTCGCAACATCTATTTATATGCAGGGAGCGGAGAAATTTATTTTGATATAGTCGAAGATCATCCGAAAAAGGGTATTCGGATCAGAGCGATTGATCAAGGGCAGGGCATTGAAGATATCGGAAAGGTGATGAAAGACGGCTATTCCACTTCAGGCGGTCTGGGAGCGGGTTTGCCGGGAGTGAAGCGTTTAATGGATGAATTTCATATTTCTTCAGTTCCGGGTGCAGGAACGGAGGTTGAAGTTGTGAAGTGGCTCCGGTAAAGGAGGATCGTAATGCAAACCGTTAATCTGGAAAAGGAAAACTATAAACAGTTACTTAAACGTTTTATCGAAAAAAATGATGAAGAAACCCTCTATAAAGCAGATTTGTTCAGCAAAGAATCCATCAGGCAAAATGTCACACCAGACGAAATTATTCATGTATATATTCAGGCTCTGGAAGACCTGTATCCTGACTTGCCTGAAACATTTAGAAGATCGCTTGATTTTTTGCTGGAAACCATGATTTCGTATGGGGTCGCTTACAAAGAATTTCAAGAAATGCGAGAAGAACAGCTGGAAATCAAATCGGAGCTTGCCCTAGCAGCAAAGATGCAGGAGAAGCTCCTCAATACAAGAGTTCCAGAAATTAAGGGACTGGATATTGGGGCCATCTCCATTCCGGCAAAACAGATGAATGGAGATTATTACCACTTTATTGAGGATCATCGGGGAAATCTTGGAGTTGCCATTGCTGATGTGATTGGAAAAGGATTTCCGGCAGCCCTCTGTATGTCCATGGTGAAATATACCATGGACAGCTTCCCGGAATCCAGGATGCTGCCTAAACGGATTCTTCAGCTATTAAACCGGGTAGTGGAAAAAAATGTGGACCCCGGAATGTTTGTCACGATGTTTTATGGGCTATACAATCCTGATTCACATGATTTTTATTATGCTTCTGCCGGTCATGAACCTGGATTATTCTATCATGGACAACATGGTGTGTTTACGGAAATAGAGGCGAAAGGGCTTGTTCTCGGAGTGGAACGGGATGTTACATATAAACAATATAAGCGGAGAATTGAACTCGGGGATATGATTGTATTGCTCACTGATGGCGTAACGGAGTGCAGGCGCGGTGAGCGGTTTCTGGAGCGGGATGAAGTGATCGAAGTCATGAAACAGTATACCCATTTGCCTGCTCAGCAAATGGTTGAGCGTGTTTTTCGTTATTTTGAAGAACTTCAGGATTTTCAGCTCAGGGATGATTTTACCCTGATTGTGATTCGGAGAGAAAATTGAAAAGGCATGTTTATGTGTAACAGGAAGTACACCTGAAGCTTCTATTTAGGTTTAGTCACTTCTTAAAAGGGGAATTTGACTAAATGGAACAAAATCGAGTATGTTTTGACAGGGGGAACGGAGGATGAATCTGACGGTGAATGTTGAGAAAAATGAAAAGGAGTATGTACTCGCATTATCTGGAGAAATTGATGTATACACAGCACCCCGGTTAAAAGAGAAATTGCTTCCTTTAACGAAAGAAAAGGGGACTCTTGTGAAAATTAATCTGGAAAAAGTGGGGTACATGGACAGCACAGGTTTAGGTGTGTTTATCAGTGCTTTGAAATCCACAAGGGAACACGGTAGCCATTTAGTGTTAACCAATTTGCCGGAAAAGGTATTTCGGTTATTTGAGATAACTGGACTCAATGAAATCATAGATATAGAAGAAAAGGTACGGGGTGGATTGTGATGGATAAGCCATTTGATTTTGTAGAAGTGAGAGTTCCGGCTAAGGCAGAGTATGTCGGGGTTATACGGCTGACCATTTCAGGGATCGCCAATCGGATGGGTTTTACCTATGATGATATAGAAGATTTGAAGGTAGCCATATCTGAAGCTGTTACGAATGCCGTTCAACATGCGTACCATGAAAATGACGAGGGGGAAGTTACGGTCGGGTTTGGATTATATACAAACCGCCTTGAGGTGATGGTCGCCGATCATGGAGGAAGTTTTAATTTGCAAGAAGTAAAGAAAGATATTGGGCCATATACAAGTGATCAACCGATAGAAAATCTTCGGGAAGGTGGTTTTGGTCTGTTTTTAATTGATGCACTCATGGATAAGGTGGAAATTAATAATAAATATGGTGTCATCGTAATTATGACAAAATTCCTCCATGAAAATGGGGTGGAGCAGAGTGACGACCAGATCTCAACCACACAATAGGTCAGATGACGACGTATATAAGTGGATTGCTTATTTGCAGGAACACCCGGAAGATGAGGAAATTCAGGAAAAGATCCTGTTAAGGTATGACGAGCTGGTAAAAACGCTTGCTAAAAAATATGCCAGAAACCGTTCCATACAAGAAGACCTCATTCAGGTAGGCATGCTGGGACTTATGGCTGCCATCCGCAGGTATGATCCGTCATACGGAAAATCGTTTGAGGCTTTTGCCATTCCCACCATCATCGGAGAAATTAAACGTTACATCAGGGACAAAACCTGGAGCGTTCATGTTCCTCGCCGGATTAAAGAACTGGGTCCTAGAATAAAAAAAGCCGTCGAAGAATTGACCACCAGCCTGCAGCGTTCTCCATCGGTAGAGGAAATTGCCGATCATTTGAACGCCAGTGAGGAAGAAGTGTTAGAGGCAATGGAAATGAGCCAGAGTTATCGCGCTTTATCTGTGGATCATCAGGTAGAAGCCGATTCGGACGGAAGCGCCGTGTCAATCCTTGATCTGATCGGAAAAGACGAAAAAGGATACGAACAGGTCGACTTTCAGATTCTGTTGAAAAAGTTATTGCCGATTTTAACAGAACGGGAAAAAGATATTATTCAATATACCTTTTTTGAAAATATGAGCCAAAAAGAGGCCGGAGATCAATTAGGGATTTCCCAGATGCATGTCTCAAGGCTGCAGCGGCGGGCATTACGGAAATTAAGGGAAGCTCTTCAGTCAGACAGTACGGAGGTATTCTTTTGATTTTATCAGGGAACAGGATTGATGTAGCAGTATTTCAGGAATCAAAAGCAGGCAAACATCTATGCGGTGACAGCTATTATTTTCATGAAGCGGAGGAAGAATGTATCTGTGCCATCGCCGATGGGTTAGGCAGCGGGATCCTGGCCAGGGACTCTTCTCAAGCCGTCATAGATGCCATACAGCAACATCGCCACAAGTCCATAGAGGCCATTATGAAACATTGCAGCCAGGTTCTTGTGAATCGACGCGGGGCCGTTCTGGGAATAATGAAAATAGATTTTAAAACAAAGGTTGTGACCTTCACATCAGTTGGAAATATCGGTATTGTGATATATAGCCGGGATGGAAAAAAAACTCGGCATATTCCTTCTCCGGGTTATCTTAGTGGCTATCGCCGGTCATTTCAGTTAAGTCGGCGAAAAATCGATATACCCTCTACGATTTTTATGTTTTCGGATGGAGTCAAAAATGAACAGCAGTTTGATCATCTGTCCAGACTGCCCTCGTCCGGAGAAATTGTTGACTGGTTTTCATCCAGCCAGTACGAAAAACCGGAAGATGATACCACTTTACTTGTCATGAAATACATATCAACATAATTGATCCGTATCCGGTCTTTCTTTTCTGGAAAGACCTCTTTCGTTCCAGTGATACGGTTAAACTGCAAAATAAGGAGGAAATGACTTGAAAGAAGCGATGATTTCATCAGTAGGAAAAGCGACAAACATCAAACCATCCATTGTCGCACAAGTAATCGAACTACTTGAAGCAGGAAATACTGTCCCCTTTATCGCCAGATATCGAAAGGAATTAACCGGCGGGCTCGATGAAGTCAAAATAAAAGAAATAGAGGAGACTTACGAATATACGGTTCAGCTTCACAAGCGCAAAGAAGAAGTGATTCGGCTGATCGAGGAGCAGGGGAAATTAACTGACTCTTTAAAGAGAGACATCATGAATGCCGAAAAGCTTCAGAGGGTGGAAGATTTATATCGTCCCTATAAACAAAAAAGAAGGACAAGGGCTACGGTTGCTAGAGAAAAAGGACTGGAACCCCTTGCACAGCAGGTGTGGCAGCAGCAAAATACAGATCTGCGTCTGGAAGCCGAAAACTATTTGTCTGAAGAACATGACCTGCATACCATTGACGATGTGCTGGCTGGTGTCAATGATATTCTTGCCGAATGGATTTCCGATGAACCGTCTTTCAGGGAACATATTCGAAATGAAACGTTCCAGAAAGGCACTATTCGTTCTGAAGTGAAAAATGAAGGAGCGGATGAAAAGGGAATCTTTCACATGTATTATGACTACTCAGAATCCGTAAAAACCATTACCTCTCACCGTATCCTTGCTCTTAACCGGGGCGAAAAGGAAGAGGTCTTAAAAGTGTCTATTTTGCCTCCCGATGAATCGATCATCGCCTATCTGAATAAAAAAATACTCAAACACCCAAATCAACAGGAGAAAGAGGTGCTGGAGGCTTCCATTGAAGACAGTTACAAAAGGCTTATACAGCCATCCGTTGAAAGAGAAATACGAAATCTTTTAACAGAAAAGGCGGAAGAACAGGCGATTCATGTCTTTTCCAAAAACTTGCGCAACCTATTGCTGCAGCCCCCTCTTAAAGGAAAAACGGTGCTCGGCATTGACCCTGCCTATCGGACAGGGTGTAAACTGGCTGCTGTGGATGAAACGGGGAAGGTACTGGCGATTGATGTCATGTATCCCACCCCACCAAAAAATGACACAGCAGGTGCAGAAAAAATGTTGCTGAACATGCTGGAACAATATCCAGTCGAACTGATTGCCATAGGCAATGGAACAGCTTCAAGGGAAACGGAACAATTTGTAGCCGAAACCATTCAAAAACATAAACTGAATACGAAATATTTAATTGTGAATGAAGCAGGTGCAAGTGTTTATTCCGCATCGAAGTTAGCCCGTGAGGAATTTCCTGATCTGCAGGTGGAAGAAAGAAGTGCGATATCCATTGCACGCAGGGTACAGGATCCGTTAAGCGAATTGGTCAAAATTGACCCCAGGTCCATCGGTGTCGGTCAGTATCAACATGACGTCAGTCAAAAACGTCTCAGTGAATCACTGCATTTTGTCGTAGAAACAGCAGTAAACCAGGTAGGGGTTAATGTGAACACAGCATCACCGTCACTGTTACAGTACGTTTCCGGATTAAATAAGACCGTAGCCAATAATATTGTCAAATACCGGGAGGAACACGGAAAATTTGTAAACCGCAAACAATTAAAAGACGTTCCTCGCCTCGGAAGCAAAACCTATGAGCAGGCAATCGGATTTCTGCGGATTATAGACGGCGAAAATCCGCTGGATCGTACACCTATTCACCCGGAAAGCTATGAACAGGCTAAACTGCTTCTGGCACAAACTGGTTTTTCAGAAGAAGATTTAGGCTCTGAGCGATTGGCCACGGCTTTGAAGAACCTTGATCTTAAGGATATGGCCGAAAAATTGGATGCCGGTTTGCCGACTTTAAAAGATATCACAGAAGCTCTGGCCAAACCGGAGCGTGATCCTAGAGATGATCTGCCAAAGCCAATGCTTAAAAGTAATGTCCTGGACATCGAGGATTTGAAGAAAGGAATGGAGTTACAGGGAACCGTGCGGAATGTAGTTGATTTCGGAGCATTTGTGGATATCGGGGTCAAACAGGACGGGCTGGTACATATTTCAAAACTGTCCAGTCATTATGTCAAACATCCTCTCGATGTTGTATCTGTAGGTGACATTGTAACGGTTTGGGTTGATGAAATAGACATTAAGCGGGAACGAATTGCCTTGACGATGATTCATCCCATTGCCTAATGATCAAAACAAATGAAAAAGGGAGAAGTCTGATTAAGCCTCGTGGGCATTCTATGTAACAGCTTCTCCCTTTCTTCAGTTCTTTGGTATAACCCGTTTTTGATAAAAAAACCAGCATTGATTAAGCAACTTGATCTGGTATACATTTTTAGACCGGAAGGCATTTTTCATCTGGTTTTTAAACCAATTCGGCATATTATCCCCTCCGCTCAATTGATCCCATAATTAGTTTATGCAATTCCCTGCCGTCGGTTACTGAAAACGTTATGAAAGGAAGGGAAAAACAAGAAAAAGCATTTCTTTCGCAACAATATCAATTCTGGCTCGTTACACTACTTCAAAGCAGCCCAGTGGGACCTCTTTTCCCGGGACAGGCTTGCTGTATAAATAACCCTGTCCCATTTCACATTGTAATGACTGCAAAAATTGTTGTTGTTCAATGGTTTCGATTCCTTCTGCTACAACTTTCAGTCCGAGTTCGTGAGCCATAGCGACAATGGCCTTTGTCAAAGCGATATGTCCTTGATTTTCAGGTATGTCCATGACAAATGAGCGGTCAATTTTTACTACATCCACTGGAAGGCGTTGTAGATATACCAGACTGGAATGGCCTGTCCCGAAATCATCAATGGCAATTTGAACTCCGATTCTTTTTAAGTCATAGAGTTTCTGATCAATTTGTTCAATATCAAACATGCTAATGGACTCAGTAATCTCAAATTCCAGTCTTGAAGGCGAAATATGATATTGATTTATAATGGTTTTTACCGTATGAATAAGGTTATCATCAAAAAATTGGACAGGGGATAAATTAATGGAAACCTGTGGAATATGCAGCCGTTGTTTATCCCAATTCTGAATATCTTTGCACACCTCTCTCAACATCCATTCCCCAATACGATGGATATATTTGGTCTCTTCTGCAATTGAAATGAGCTCATCCGGGGGAACCATGCCCAATCGGAAATGATCCCATCTGACAAGGGCTTCCAGTCCGGAAAGCTCTCCGGTTTCCAGGAGAACCTTTGGCTGATAAAAAACAGTGAGTTCCTGCCTTTCGATGGCTTTCGGCAGCTCTTTTTCCAGATAAAGTCTGCGGTCAAAAGATCTTTGCATTTTCTGATCATAAATTTTATATGCCATTTGACTGGATACGGCATATGATTTGGCCATTAAGGCATTATGATAGAGCTGTTCAGCGGTTTCAGTTCCCAAATCCCCCAGGGCAATTCCGATATTGGCACGGATGAAAAATTCATCCTGGTTAATGACTATTTTTTTTTCGATATTCTCTTTTAGCCTCTGCGCAAGATCTTCTGGGATTTCGTCTGCTGTCTGAACATCGAAAGCAATCGCAAACTCTTTTGTCCCGACTCTTCCGATCATATGGTCAGAAAATGTGTTCTGGATTCTCAGGGAAATAGCCTGCAGTATTTCATCAAACATGCTGGATTTCTTGGTGTTTTCAATATGTTCGGTGTGATTGATTTCAATCATCATGACTGCCGGCTTGTCCGTTTGCTCAATCAGCTGCTGGGCCTGTGCCAGGAAAAACTTCCTCCTTGGCAAATGGGTGATGGGGTCGTAGTAGGTAAGAAAGTCAATTTTACCTTCTGCTTTGCGCTCATTGGTTATATCAGTGAAGATCCCGATATAGTTTTCTATCTCGCCATTGTTATTTTTTATGCTGTTTATACTTAATTTTTCAGGATAAAATTCTCCGTTTTTTCGCTGGTTAATAATTTCGCCCTGCCATTTTCCTGTAGTGTAGATAGATTCCCACATTTTTTTGTAAAAATTGCGATGGTGAAGTCCGGACTTTAAAATGCCAGCGGACTTACCAATTACTTCTTTAGCCGTATATCCGGTTGTCCGGGTAAAAGCCGGATTGATTTTGACAATACGTTTGTTCTTGTCTGTAATCATCAAGCCTTCTTGCATGCGTTCAAATACGGTTGCATAGAGTTTGAGTTGCTGTTTCTGGTTTAAAAGAAGTTGAATGTACTGACGATCCCTAAAAATAAAACGAAGGGCAATATAAAACATAATCAGAGCTGTAAATAATAGGAAAAACCATTCTGAGTTTTGGATAAGAAATAAAGAGAACATTGTGTTTTCGGTTATTTTTAAAACGATGAATTCCCATAGAATAATTCCTGCAGCACCGATCAGTATGTATACTGCAGAAAATCGGAAGGCATATGCCAATCCCCTTTTTTGTTTACCCGCGCAAACTTCTCTTTTGATGTCATCGCTTTTCATTTGAGACCATCCTCTCAGCAAGTCTGGTACTTTCATTATAATGAATAATCGGCTGGCATAATGAAGTAAGATATGAAGATTTCGTTACGCCTTATGGAAATTTATGACACATCCCTTGTAGACATCTTAGATTCTATGTACAATAGATTAGAGAGAACGAATAGGTGGACAAGATTATGACGAATGAAGAACTGCACCATCTAGTGAACGAATTATCCATCCGCTACTTTGGTAAACCTTTTAAGGACGATGTGATCTTCAACCATCGTTTACGAACAACTGGAGGAAGATATCTTCCCGGACACAGACGTATAGAAATTAATCCTAAATATCTTGAAGAACTTGGCATAGATGAAGTAATGGGTATTATTAAACATGAACTTTGCCACTATCACCTGCATATACAGGGAAAAGGGTATCAGCATCGTGACCCTGAATTTAAAGCGTTGCTGGAACAAACAAATTCCCCCAGATTTTGCAATCCACTTCCATCCATGAACCAAAAACGAAAGCATGTTTACGAGTGTATGCAATGTGGAAAGGTGTATAAACGAATCAGGAGAATGAATCTTTCAAAATATCGTTGCGGACGCTGTAGAGGAATGCTAAAAAAACATTTATAAGTCATTGACGAAACAGGCATACCATGTTAAATTAAATAGGCCCAAGGATAACAGGTCCTATAAGTACAGAATGATTTTACGAAAAAAGTTCAAAAAAAAGTTTGACAACATTAAAAAGATGTTGTATTATACTTACCGTCGCAAGGAAATACTGATTAAATTTTGAATCATTTACTGTAATTCGGTGATAGAGAACGGATGGGTAAATGGATAAGCATCATTATTTTATTTTCAGCGCACCACGCGAATGAGTATTCTAGATGTGTGTGATTGTTGTTAAAATAACAAAATGACACAGCATCTACATGCATATGATGATTCCACCGTAGCTCAGTGGTAGAGCAATCGGCTGTTAACCGATTGGTCGCAGGTTCGAATCCTGCCGGTGGAGCCAGTGGAGAAGTACCCAAGTGGCTGAAGGGGCTCCCCTGCTAAGGGAGTAGGTCGTGTAAACGGCGCGAGGGTTCAAATCCCTCCTTCTCCGCCATTTATACCATTTTAAATGGCCCGTTGGTCGAGTGGTTAAGACACCGGCCTTTCACGCCGGTAGCACGGGTTCGAATCCCGTACGGGTCATCTTTCTTTTGTTCAATTTTATATGTGTTTGGGTCCGGTAGTTCAGTTGGTTAGAATGCCTGCCTGTCACGCAGGAGGTCGCGGGTTCGAGTCCCGTCCGGACCGCCAGTGTTGGGGTATAGCCAAGCGGTAAGGCAACGGGTTTTGGTCCCGTGATGCGCAGGTTCGAATCCTGCTACCCCAGCCAATTCCTTCGAATCATATAGGCCATCATTTATGAGCCATTAGCTCAGTTGGTAGAGCATCTGACTTTTAATCAGAGGGTCGGAGGTTCGAATCCTCCATGGCTCACCATTTTAGCGGGTGTGGCGGAACTGGCAGACGCGCTAGACTTAGGATCTAGTGTCTTTATGACGTGGGGGTTCGACTCCCTCCACCCGCACCATTTTGATAATTGATATTTGCGGTCGTGGCGGAACGGCAGACGCGCTAGGTTGAGGGCCTAGTGGGGGTTAACCCCGTGGAGGTTCAAATCCTCTCGACCGCATTTCATAAAACGAAAATTAAGTGTTGACTTAAATAAATCAAAGTGTTACAATATAATCTGTCGCTAAAAAATAAGCATTGCGCCCGTAGCTCAATTGGATAGAGCGTCTGACTACGGATCAGAAGGTTAGGGGTTCGACTCCTCTCGGGCGCGCCATTGAAGACGGGAAGTAGCTCAGCTTGGTAGAGCACATGGTTTGGGACCATGGGGTCGCAGGTTCAAATCCTGTCTTCCCGACCATTCCAAGTTTAATATGCGGGTGTAGTTTAGTGGTAAAACCTCAGCCTTCCAAGCTGATGTCGTGGGTTCGATTCCCATCACCCGCTCCATATGGGCCTGTAGCTCAGCTGGTTAGAGCGCACGCCTGATAAGCGTGAGGTCGGTGGTTCAAGTCCACTCAGGCCCACCATAATCTTATGGTATGTCTTCGAACCTTGAAAACTGAACAAAACAACTTGTAACGCCAGAAGCGAGAATCAAATGATTCAAACGATTTTTTGGAGAGTTTGATCCTGGCTCAGGACGAACGCTGGCGGCGTGCCTAATACATGCAAGTCGAGCGCGGGAAGCATCCAGATCCCTTCGGG